>NZ_JBEYSG010000004.1:0-526053 GCF_040642635.1 Micromonospora sp. NPDC047793
CCCCACCCCACCCACCCCGCCTCGCCCCCACCCCCCGGTCCCAACCCACCCGGCTCGCCCCGTCGATCATGGAGTCGTGGCGGTGACGAAACTGGGCATTCAGGTGCTTTCCGAGTGCCACAAGTCCATGATCGGCGAGCTCACGGCCGGCCGGGCTGCGACCCGGGACACGGCGGATAGGGCGAGGCGCGGCAGGGCGGCGGGCGGGGCCGGGTGGAGGGCGGTGGCTGCCTAGACTGCGCGGGATGAGTGGAGAGCGACGACCTCTGGCGGCGCGGCCCCTGACCGAGCCGCACCCGTCGCGGCTGTCGCCCGGGCACCCCGGCCGGGAGCAGATCATCGCCGCGCACGACGCGGCACTGGCTGCCGGGGACGCCGGTTACCTCGACCCGGACACCGGGCTGTTCGTACTCAGTGCCGGCTTCCTGGCCCGCCGGGGAACGTGCTGCGGGCGGGGTTGCCGGCACTGCCCGTACGTGGAGTGAAAACGGTCAGGCCGTAGGTGGAGTGAACGGTCAGGCAGCGGCGACGAAGACCCGGGAGGCGACCTCGCGGGGCAACCGGACGCTCTCGCCGGAACGGTCGATCGACACGCCGTCGCGTTCCTGCGCCACGGTGACCGTGGCCCCCGGGTCGACCCCGGCGGCGTGCAGTTGGCGGAGGACCTCGGCGTCGGTCTGCACGCTCTCGCAGATCCGCCGGACGATCACCTTGCCGCTCAGGCCGGGGAAGGCGAGGTTGCGCTCGCTCTCGGCCAGTTCCGGCTCGGTCTGCGTCGGCGGACCGAGCTCGTCCAGGCCCGGGATCGGGTTGCCGTACGGCGACCGGGTGGGCCGGTTGAGCAGGTCGTAGACCCGCTTCTCGACCGCGTCGCTCATCACGTGCTCCCACCGGCAGGCCTCTTCGTGAGCCTCCTCGTAGGGCATCCCGATCACGTTGACCAGCAGCAACTCGGCGAGCCGGTGCTTGCGCATCACCGAGACGGCGGTGGCGCGGCCGAGGTCGGTGAGTGTGAGGTGCCGATCGCCCTCCACGGTGAGCAGTCCGTCGCGTTCCATCCGGGCGACGGTCTGACTGACGGTGGGGCCGCTCTGGCGCAACCGTTCAGCGATCCGGGCGCGTAGCGGCGGCACTCCCTCCTCTTCGAGTTCGAGGATGGTGCGCAGGTACATTTCGGTCGTATCGACCAAGTCGTGAGACTTCATGGTGTCAGCGGCCCTCCGGCATCGATGGTACCCTGCCGCGCCCCGATCGATGGTCACCGAACCACCGCCGTCGTCACTGATGGTGTTGACTGGTTGCATGTCCGGTACAGACGATCTTCTGGTCGGGGCGCGGGCGCTCGCCGCCGAACTCGACGCGTCCGAACCGCCCACCCTGCTCGACGTACGGTGGCGTCTGGTCGGCCCACCCGGCCGGGACGACTACGCGGCCGGGCACGTTCCGGGCGCGGTCTTCGTCGACCTGGACACCGCGCTCTGCGGTCCGCCCGGTCGATCGGGCCGGCATCCCCTGCCCGATCCGGCGGCGCTCGAAGCGGCCCTGCGGTCCGCCGGGGTCCGCGACGGTCGTCCCGTGGTGGTGTACGACGGCGGCGACGGCATGGCCGCCGCCCGCGCCTGGTGGACGCTGCGCTGGGCGGGCCACCGGCCGGTACGCCTGCTCTCCGGTGGCTACCCGGCCTGGCTGGCTGCCGGCCTGCCCACCAGCGACGACGTGCCGACGCCCGAGCCCGGTGACGTGACCGTGCGCCCGGGTGCGCTGCCGGTGCTCGACGCCTCGGCCGCCGCCCGGCTGGCCGCCGGTGACGGGGTGCTGCTCGACGTGCGCGCCGCCCCGCGCTACCGGGGCGAGCAGGAGCCGGTCGACCCGGTCGCCGGGCACGTCCCCGGCGCGGTGAACGTGCCCGCGCCCGAGTACGTCACCGACGGCCGCTTCCCCGCCGCCGAGGCGCTGCGGGACCGGTTCGCCGCAGCCGGGGTGACCGCCGGGGTGCTGGTCGGGGCGTACTGCGGCTCGGGGGTGACCGCCGCGCAGGCCGTCCTCGCGTTGCATGTGGCCGGACGTCCGGACGCCGCGCTCTATGTCGGCTCGTGGAGCGAGTGGGTGGCCGACCCGGAGCGACCGGTGGCCACCGGCCCGGGGTCGACCGCCTGATCAGGCCGGTTGCCCGGTCGCGTGCGACCATGGGCAGATGTCCGACGACACGGTGGTGATGTGGGACGAGTCGCTGCTCGCCTACGACCTCGGCGACCACCCGCTCGATCCGGTCCGGGTGGAGTTGACCCTGGCGCTCGCGTGGGAACTCGGCGTGCTGCACCGGCCCGGGGTCCGCATGGTCAAGCCGTACCCGGCCGACGACGAACTGCTCGGTCGGGTCCACGACCCGCGCTACCTGGGCGCGGTCCGGATGGCGCCGCGCGAGCCGTTCTTCACCGGCTTCGGCCTGGGCACCTCGGACAACCCGGTCTTCGAGGGGATGCACGAGTCGAGCGCGTTGATCGCCGGGGCGACGGTGGCCGCCGCCGAGGCGGTCTGGCGCGGCCAGGCCCGGCGCGCGGTCAACGTGGCCGGCGGTCTGCACCACGCCATGGCCGACCGGGCGGCCGGGTTCTGCGTCTACAACGACCCGGCGGTGGCCATCGCCCGGCTGCTCGACCTGGGCGCGGAGCGCATCGCGTACGTCGACGTCGACGTGCACCACGGCGACGGGGTGCAGCAGATCTTCTGGGACGACCCGAGGGTGCTGACCGTCAGCCTGCACGAGACACCGCTCGCGCTCTTCCCCGGCACCGGGTTCCCCGACGAGACGGGCGGCCCGAACGCCGCCGGTACGGCGGTCAACGTCCCGCTGCCGCCGGGGGTGGAGGACGCCGGCTGGCAACGCGCCTTCCACGCGGTCGTGCCGTCGGTGCTGCGCGCGTTCCGCCCGCAGGTGCTGTTCACCCAGTGCGGCGCGGACGCCCACCGCGTCGACCCGCTTGCCGATCTGCACCTGTCGGTGGACGGGCAGCGCGCCACCTACCTGGCGTTGCGGGCGCTTGCCGACGAGCTGTGCGACGGGCGGTGGGTGGCCACCGGCGGCGGCGGGTACGCGCTCGTCGAGGTGGTGCCCCGGGCCTGGACGCATCTGCTCGCGGTGGCCACCGGCGCGCCGTTGGACCCGGCGACGCCGACTCCGCCGGGCTGGCGGGATCTGGCCCGGGCCCGGCGTCCCGGCACCGACATCCCGTTGCGGATGACCGACGACGTCGACCCGAGCTACGAGCCGTGGCAGCCCACCGGCGAGCCGAACCCGGTGGACCGGGCCATCGCGGCCACCCGGAAGGCGGTCTTCCCGCTGCTCGGCCTCGACCCACACGATCCCCGCGACTGAGCCGGCCGGGGGAGGGCCGCCCGAGGTGACCAGAACCGAACCAGTCGTCGACGTGCTGCTCAGTGACGGCAGCACCGTCCAGTTGCGACCGATCCGTCCCACCGACGCGCCGGCGATCGTCGAGATGCACGCCCGGTTCTCCGAGCGCACCCGGTACCTGCGGTACTTCTCGCCGTACCCGCGCATACCCGAACGGGACCTGCACCGCTTCGTCAACGTCGACCACCGCGACCGGGAGGCGTTCGTGGTGCTGGCCGGCGACCGGATCGTCGCCGTCGGCCGGTACGAGCGGCTCGGCCCGGCCTCGCCCGACGCCGAGGTCGCGTTCGTGGTCGAGGACGCCTACCAGGGCCGGGGCATCGGCTCGGTGCTGCTGGAACACCTCGCCGACGCGGCCCGCCGCAGCGGGATCGTCAACTTCGTGGCCGAGGTGCTGCCGGCCAACGGCGCGATGCTGCGGGTCTTCGCCGACTTCGGCTACCAGATCCAGCGCCAGTTCGCCGACGGCGTGGTGCACCTGACCTTCCCGATCGCGCCCACCGAGGCGACCCTGGAGGTGCAGCGGGGGCGGGAGCACCGCACCGAGGCCCGGTCCATCGCCCGGCTGCTCGCCCCGCGTGGCGTGGTCGTCTATGGCGCCAGCGCCACCGGCCAGGGCGTCGGCGCGGCCGTGCTCGGGCACCTGCGCGACGGCGGGTTCACCGGGTCGGTGGTGCCGGTGCACCCGAGCGCCGCCCGGGTCGCCGGGCTGCCCGCGTACCCGTCGGCGGTCGACGCCGACCTGCCGGTGGACCTGGCCGTGGTGGCGGTGCCGCCGGAGTCGGCGCCCGAGGTGGTCGCCGACGCCGCCGCGGCCGGCGTACACGGCCTGGTGGTCATCTCGGCGGGCTTCGCCGAGGCCGGGATGGCCGGCGCCGCCGCGCAGCGCACGCTGGTGCGCGCGGCGCACGCGGCGGGCATGCGGGTGATCGGCCCCAACTGCCTGGGGGTGGCCAACACCGACCCGGCGGTACGCCTCAACGCCACCCTCGCCCCCCGACTGCCGGAGCCCGGCCGGGTCGGCATCTTCAGCCAGTCCGGCGTGTTCGGGGTGGCGCTGCTGGCCGAGGCGGACCGGCGCGGGCTGGGCGTCTCCAGCTTCGTCTCGGCCGGCAACCGGGCCGACGTCTCCGGCAACGACCTGTTGCAGTACTGGCAGGACGATCCGGCCACCGACGTGATCATGTTGTACCTGGAGACGTTCGGCAACCCGCGCAAGTTCGCCCGGCTGGCCCGGCGGATCGGTCGCGACAAACCGGTGGTGGCGTTGGCGTCCCCGGCCCGCCCGCCCGGACTGGGCGACTCCGCCGGCCCGGACGAGACGGCGGTGAGCGCCCTGTTCGCCCAGTCCGGGGTGATCCGGGTGGACACCGTGGCCGAGCTGCTCGACGTCGGGACGCTCCTGGCCAACCAGCCGCTACCGGCCGGGAAGCGGGTCGGCGTGGTCGGTAACTCCTCGGCGTTGGCCGGGCTGGCGGCCACCGCTTGTGCGGCACAGGGCCTCCGGGTCGCGCCGGGCTACCCTTGTGACGTCGGCCCCCGGGCCAGTGCCGCCGAGTTCGGTGCGGCGCTCGCCGGGGCCGCCGCCGACGACTCGGTCGACGCGCTGGTGGTCCTCTTCGCACCACCGTTGCCGGGGCAGCTCACCGGCACCGAGGCCGACTTCGCCGCCGCGCTCGCCGTCCCGGCGGCCGACAAACCGATGGTGGCCACCTTCCTGGTCGGGCAGGCCCCGGCGGGAACACCGGCCTACCCGAGCGTGGAGGAGGCGGTTCGCGCGCTGGCCCGGGTCACCGCGTACGCGGACTGGCGGCGTCGTCCGGCCGGCGTCCTGCCCGAGCTTCCCGACGTCGATCCGGTGGCGGCGCAGGTGGCGCTGCGGGCTGACGGAGGCGACCCGGAGGCGCTGCTCGCCGCGTACGGCATCGACGTGGTCGAGTCGGCACGGGTCGACTCGGTCGACGCGGCGGTCGACGCGGCGACGCGATTCGGCTTCCCGGTGGCCCTCAAGGCCGCCGCCGGTGGACTGCGGCACCGCCTCGACCTCGGTGCCGTCCGCCTGGACCTGCCCGACGCCGACACGGTCCGTCGCGCGTACGCCGAACTGGCCGCCGCGTTCGGCGCGGACGCGCTGGTGCAGCCGATGGTGCCGCCCGGGGTGGCCTGTGTGGTGGAGCTGGTCGAGGATCCCGCGTTCGGGCCGGTGGTGGGCTTCGGTCTCGGCGGGGTCGCCACCGACCTGCTCGGCGACCGCGCCTGGCGGGCGGTGCCGCTGACCGACCGGGACGCCACCGAGCTGGTGGACGCCCCACGGGCGGCCCCTCTGCTGCGGGGCCACCGGGGCGCCGCACCGGTGGACCGGGCGGCCCTGGCCGACCTGCTGCTGCGCATCGGGCGGCTCGCCGACGAGCAACCCCGGGTACGCGCACTGACGCTGAATCCGGTGCTGGCCCGCCCGGACGGGCTGTCCGTGCTGCACGCCTCGGTCCGCACCGGCTCGGCTGCCGCCCGCCCCGACACCGGCCCCCGCCGTTTGTGAAAGGAAGGGCCCCCTACTAACGCCTCGTGTATAGCAGGGGACCCCTCCTTACATTCCGGCCGGGCGGGCGGAGATCTGCTGGACCGCCCACGAGTTGCCGTCCGGGTCGTCGAAGAAGACGAAGCCGACGTTGTCCAACGGGTGCGGTGTCGGGCTGGGGTTCTGCCCGAGCACCTGGATCTCGCTCACCTGGACACCACGCTCGCTCAGCTCGGCGCGGGCCTTCTCCAAATCCGGCACGACGAGTTGGAGACCCTTGAGCGAGCCGGGCGGCATGTACGGCAGCGGCCCGGCGCCGATCACGATCGAACAGCCCGAGCCGGGCGGGGTGAGTTGCACGATGCGGGCGTCGTCACCCATCACCGTGTCGTGGTCCACGGTGAAGCCGACCTGGTCGGCGTAGAATGCCTTGGCCCGGTCCACGTCGGAGACCGGTACGACGACCACTTCCAACGTCCAGTTCACGATCAGTCCTCCTGACGCCCTCGTCGGCGGCTCCGACGCTGTGCACCACTCTGGACGACCGGCAGCCCGTTCGGCCCGCGCGACACGAGCCGCAGCCCGCTGGGCACCCAACGAGGGCCGGGGACACACGACATCGGCCCCGGCGCACCGCCGGGGCCGATCGCACACCAGTCACGTCAGGAGGCGTACGCCTCCAGCCGCTGCGCCCGCTCCGGGGCCCGCAGCTTCAGCAGCGTCACCTTCTCAATCTGCCGGATCCGCTCGCGGGACAGTCCGAACTCGCGGCCGACCTCGTCCAGGGTACGCTGCCGGCCGTCGTCGAGCCCGAAGCGCAGCCGGATCACGGCCTGCTCGCGCTGGGAGAGCGTGGCCAACACGATGCTCACCTCGTTGCGCAGCTCCCCCTGGGCGGCGGTGTCGCCCGGTCCGCCGGCCGGGTCGACGGAGGCGACGAAGTCACCGAGTGCGCTCTCCCCGTCCTCGCCGACGGCCTGGTCCAGGCTGACCGGCTCCCGGTCGTACGAGATCAGCTCGATCACCTGGAACTCGGGTACGTCCAGCGCGCGGGCCACCTCGGCGACCGTGGGTTCCCGACCCAACGAGACGGACAGCTCGCGGCGGGCCCGGACCATCCGGTTGACCTGCTCGACCATGTGTACCGGGATGCGGATGGTGCGGGCCTGGTCGGCCATGGCGCGGGTGATGGCCTGGCGGATCCACCAGGTGGCGTAGGTGGAGAACTTGTAGCCCTTGGTGTAGTCGAATTTCTCGACGGCGCGGATGAGGCCGAGGTTACCTTCCTGGATGAGGTCGAGGAAGGCCATGCCACGGCCGGTGTACCGCTTGGCGATGCTCACCACGAGGCGCAGGTTCGCCTCCAGCAGGTGGTTCTTGGCGGCCCGGCCCTGCTGCGCGACCACTTCCAGGTCTGCGTGCAGGCCGGCCGAGACCGGGGTGCAGGTGGACAGCTTCTCCTCGGCGAACAACCCGGCCTCGATCCGCTTCGCCAGGTCGACCTCTTCGGCCGCGGTGAGCAGCTTGGTCCGGCCGATCCCGTTGAGGTATGCGCGAACCAGGTCGGTGGAGACGCCACGTTCGTCGGTGGCGTCCAGGTCGGTAAGGGTGTCGACGCCGTGCTCCGCCTCGGTGCCGGCGCGCATCCGGTGCTCCATCATCTGCAGGGCCATCTCTGTCTCTCCCCGTTTCCACGTCCGTGCCGTGTCGCCCCGGCCCAGTAGCCGCCGGTGAGACACAGCTTGGCGGGTGGGGCGTAAAACGGGAGTGAGGCGATCGGAGAACCGACAGTGACCGTTCCGTTACCCCCTCCTTGCGGGTCGGTGTACGGGTTCGGCAGATGCGACTTGGCGGCGCCGGTTACCGTGCCAGCGGTCGGCCGTCGGGCCGACGCAACCCCGTACCCCGGGTGTCGGGGCCGGGCGACCAAGCGACGGAGGCAATGGTGGTCTTCAAGCGGCTCATGCAGGCGATGGGAGTCGGCGGCCCGTCCGTGGAGACGGTGCTGACGAACCCGAACTGCCGGCCGGGCGGTGAGCTGACGGGCACCATCGCGGTGACCGGTGGCGAGCACGGGGTGGACGTCTCGTACGTGGCTCTGGGCCTGATGACGCGGGTCGAGGTGGAGAGCGGCGACAACGAGTACGCGACGAACCAGGAGTTCCACCGGCAGCAGGTGACCGGCCCGTTCCGCCTCGAACCCGGGCAGCGCTACGACGTACCGTTCCGGTTTCCGGTGCCCTGGGAGACCCCGGTGACCGAGCTGTACGGGCAGCGCCTGCACGGCATGACGATGGGGCTGCGTACCGAGCTGGAGGTGGCCCGCGCACTGGACAAGGGTGACCTGGACCCGGTGGCGGTGCATCCGCTGCCGGCGCAGGAGCGGTTGCTGGAGGCGCTGCTGCGGCTCGGTTTCCGGTTCGCCCGGGCCGACGTCGAGCGGGGGCACATCTACGGCGTGCACCAGACGCTGCCGTTCTACCAGGAGATCGAGTTCTACCCCGCGCCGCAGTACGCGGGTGCGATGAAGCAACTGGAGGTCACCTTCGTCGCCGATCCCCGGCAGATGCAGGTGGTGTTGGAGCTGGACAAGCGTGGCGGCCTGTTGACCGAGGGCCGGGACGTCTTCGGCCGCTTCACCGTCGACTACGCCACGATGGACCGCACGGACTGGGCGGCGCAGCTCGACGGGTGGCTGCGTCAGTCCCTGCAACGCCGGGGCCTCTTCGGCTGACCGGTGACCACGGGCGGGCGGGCGACGTGGTGCGACGCCCGCCCGCCCCGTGGTCGCGCTTCAGAGGTCGAGGAGGATGGTGCGGGGCCCGACGTTGACGCTCTCGACCAGCATGTGCGTCCGGAATCGGCCGGTGGCGACCGTCGCGCCGCGTTGACGCAGCGCCTCGACCACCGCGTCGACCAGAGGTTCGGCCACCTCGGCGGGGGCCGCTGCGGTCCAGCTCGGACGGCGTCCCTTGCGGGCGTCGCCGTAGAGCGTGAACTGGCTGACCACCAGGATCGGCGCCCCGACGTCGGCGGCGGACCGCTCCTCGTCCAGGATGCGTAGCTCGTACACCTTGCGGGCCAGCGTCCGGGCGGTCTCGGCGGTGTCCGAGTGCGTCACCCCGACGAGCACCAGCAGCCCGTCGTCGACCGCGCCGACCACCTCGCCGTCCACGGTGACGCTGGCCCGTCCGACGGTCTGCACCACGGCCCGCATCAGGACCGCACCGGCTCGATGAAGCCGCGCTCGACCAGGTGCGCCACGATCGGTCCGGCGGCCTCGGCGAGCTCGTCCGGCGTCACGTCGTGCGCGACGGCGAGCAGCGCGATCTGGTCGCGCAGCGGCAGGCGTCCGTCGGCGCCACCCACCAGCGCGAGGACGAGTGGATCGATCTCCTCGGTCCAGCGCAGCCCGTGCGGCATGGTGAGGACCTGTCGGTCGACTCCCCAGCCCTCCGTGCCCATGGTCGCCTCCTGCCGCAGCTGGAGCCCGTCGGCGGCCCGGTAGCGGGCGTCCAGCAGCCCGTCGGTGCCCTGTCGGCGCAGCCAGTCCTGCCGGTCGAACCAGGTCGCGACCCGGTCGCCCATCGGGGCCTCCACCCGCTGCCGCAGGTCCTCCACCTGCAGCACCGGGTCGTCGTGCCCGCTCCGGCGCAGCGAGACGATGCCGAAGCCGATCGCCTCGACCTTGTGGGCGTCGAACCAGTCCAGCCAGTCGGCCATCCGCTGCGGGTCGGCCGACTCGCCGACGTCGGTGAGCCAGAGGTTGACGTACGCCATCGGGTCGGCGACCTCGCGCTGGATCACCCAGGCGTCCAGACCGGTCCCGGCGAACCAGCCGGCCACCCGCTCGCCCCAGTCCTCGCCGGCCACGTGCACCCAGTTCGCGAGGTACTGCATGGTGCCGCCCTCGGTGAGCAGGCCGTCGGCGGCGGCGGCCAGTTCGGCGCCGATCGCGTCGCCGACCCGGCCCGAGTCGCGGTAGACGTGCGTGGTGGTGCCCGGCCCGACCACGAAGGGCGGGTTGCTGACCACCAGGTCGAAGCGCCGTCCGGCGACGGGCTGCACCATGTCGCCGCGCAGCAGTTCCCACTGCTGGCCGTTGAGCGCGGCCGTGGTGGCGGCGAACCGCAGCGCCCGCCGGGAGACGTCGGTGGCGGTCACCTGCCGGGCGTGCGTACTCAGGTGCAGGGCCTGCACGCCGGAGCCGGTGCCCAGGTCGAGCGCGCTCTGCACCGGCTGCCGGACGGCCGCGCCGATCATCGTCTGGGTCGCCCCGCCGATGCCCAGCACGTGCTCGGCGTGCAGGGGCCGACCGGGGCGGGCGCTTGCCGGCACGTCGGCCAGCACCCACCAGTCGTCGCCGTACGGTTCGAGGTCCAGCCCCATCCGCAGCCCGTCGCCGTACCGTTCGACAAGCCCGGCGGCGAGCGCCTCGTCGATCGACAGCGGCGCGAGCGCGGCGGCGACGGCGGCCTCCGGCTCGGTCTGCTCGCAGATGAAGACCCGGATCAGGGTGTCGAGCGGCTCGCCGTCGGTGGTGGCGCGCAGCGCGGCCCGGAAGTCGTTACGGGCCACCCCGCCGGTGGCCTGCGGGCCGAGCCGGGCGGCGATGCCGTTGGCGGTGAAGGCGGCTCGCGTCAACGCGGTCCGCAGCGCCTCGACGCCGGCGGGGGAGAGCAGCATGTCGTGTCCGTCCACACCGCCATCCTGCCTGGTGACGTCGGGGCGGGGAGCGGGTGCCCGTGACAATCTCAGTCAATCGAAGAACGTCCCTGTCATATTCATCGATCTAACGCTAGCATCTCATCCATTCGAGTCCATGGGACGCACCGTCCGGCCATGACCCGGTCGGCCGTTCCGGTTAGGGAGGCAGACGATGTCCTCAGGGTTCACCGCGCGACGGCACGTCATCCGGGCGCTCGCCGTCGTCGCCACCGCGGCGGCCGTCTCGGCGGCCAGCACCACCGCGGCGGTCGCCGCACCCACCGGCGAGATCCGCGGCGCCGGTGCCGCGAACGCGGTCAGCGGCAGCTACCTCGTCGTGCTGCGCTCCGACGCGGTCGGCACCGCCGGTTCGTCGGCGGCCCGCACCGCAGTGCCGGACCGGGCCACCGCCCTGGTCCAGCGGTACGGGGGCAGCGTCTCCGACACCTTCTCGGCGGCACTGACCGGCTTCGCCGCCAAGATGTCCGCGAAGCAGGCGGCCCGGCTCGCCGCCAACTCGGCGGTCGCGTACGTCGAGCAGGACCAGGCGTTCACCGTCCAGGCCACCCAGACCAACCCCACCTGGGGCCTGGACCGCATCGACCAGCGGAACCGCCCGCTGAGCGGCACCTACACCTACCCGAACACGGCCTCGAACGTCCGGGCCTACATCATCGACACCGGCATCCGGACCACGCACAACGAGTTCGGCGGTCGGGCCACCTGGGGCACCAACACGGTCGACTCCAACAACACCGACTGCAACGGCCACGGCACCCACGTCGCCGGGACCGTCGGCGGCGCGACGTACGGCGTTGCCAAGTCCGTCCGCCTGGTCGCGGTAAAGGTGCTCAACTGCTCCGGTGGCGGCACCACCGCCAGCGTGGTCAACGGCGTGAACTGGGTGACCGCCAACGCGGTGAAGCCGGCCGTGGCGAACATGAGCCTCGGCGGCGGGGCCAGCAGCACGATCGACAACGCGGTGGCCAACTCGATCGCCTCCGGCATCAGCTACGCGGTGGCGGCCGGTAACTCCAACGCCAACGCCTGCAACTACTCGCCGGCCCGCACCTCGACCGCCATCACCGTCGGCTCGACGACCAGCACCGACGCCCGGTCGTCCTTCTCGAACTACGGCTCCTGCGTGCACATCTTCGCGCCCGGGTCGAGCGTGCTGTCCGCGTACCACACCAGCAACACCGCGACCAACACGCTGAACGGCACCTCGATGGCCTCCCCGCACGTGGCCGGTGCCGCCGCGCTCGTGCTCTCGGCCAACCCGTCCTACACCCCGGCCCAGGTCAAGAGCTACCTGACCAGCAACGCCACCACCGGCGTGGTGACCAGCCCGGGCAGCGGCTCGCCGAACCGCCTGCTGTTCGTGGTCAACTGACCCTGACGCACACCGGCCCGGCGGACGGCTCCAGCGTCCGCCGGGCCCGCGCGTGACCACCGAAGACCAGACCGACCCGGGCCGACGCCACCGGTGCCGACCCGGGTCGGCCGGACCACCGGTCGAGGTCAGGCGGCGAGGTCGACCGGGGACCTGCGCTCGGCGTCCGCCGGGAAGACCCGCGCCGCACCGTCCACCCGCACCGTGACCTCGCCGTCCATCGGCACGGTGGCACCGTCGAGCACCCGGGCGGTGATCGCCGTACCGTCGCCCAGTCGCAGACCGACGAGCGCGTCGTGGCCGTGGAAGTCGTGCCGCAGCACGGTGCCGGTGATCCCGTCCGGCCCGGCGGCCAGCCGGATCTGCTCCGGCCGCAGCAGCACGGTGACCGGCCCGTCGGTCACCGCACCGGCGACCGGCAGCACCCCCAACGCGGTCCGGGCCGTCCCGCTCTCCACGACCGCCGGCAGCAGCACCGCGTCACCGACGAAACCGGCCACCCACGGGTCGGCCGGCTCCCGGTAGACCGTGGTCGGCGCGGCGGCCTGCACCACCCGACCGTCGCGCAGCACCACCACCTTGTCGGCCACCGACAGCGCCTCCCCCTGATCGTGGGTCACCAGTACACCGGTCGCCCCGTCGGCGCGCAGCGCCTCGCGTACGTCGTGCCGCAGCCCGGCGCGCAGCCCCGCGTCCAGGGCGCTGAACGGCTCGTCGAGCAGCACCACCGACGGTCGGGGCGCGAGTGCGCGGGCCACCGCGACCCGCTGCTGCTGCCCACCGGAGAGCTGGTGCGGCATCCGGTCGCCGTACCCGGCGAGCCCGACCAGCGCCAGCACCTCCTCGACCCGGTCGGTCCGCCGGGTGGCCCGGTCCAGCCCGTACCCGATGTTCTCGGCCACCCGCAGATGCGGGAAGAGGGCACCCTCCTGGGGCACCACCGCGATACGACGCCGGTGCGCCGGCAGGTGCCGGCCGCCGCCCGCGACCACCGCGCCGTCGATGCGGATCTCGCCGCCGTCGAGCCGCTCGAAGCCGGCCAGGCAGCGCAGCAACGTGGTCTTGCCGCAGCCGGACGGCCCGAGCACCGCGGTCAACTGCCCGGACGGCACGCTGAGGTCGGCGCCGGCCAACGCGGTGACCCGCCCGTACCGCTTGACCACTCCGTCGAGCACGACCTCACTCATGCCGCCCCTCCACTTCGTTGCGTGGCGACATGCTCTGCTGAGCTGCTGATTCGTTCGCTTCGCTCACTCATGCCACCCCTCCACTCCGTTGCGTGGCGACATGCTCTGCTGAGCTGCTGATTCGTTCGCTTCGCTCACTCATGCCGCCCCTCCACTTCGTTGCGTGGCGACATGGCCTGCTGAGCTGCTGATTCGTTCGCTGTGCTCACTCATGCCACCCCTCCACTCCGTTACGTGTCTCATGCGTTGCGCTCCCGGTCGAGCAGGCCGCTGCGGGCGACCAGCAGCCAGGTGGGTACCGCCGAGATCAGCACCAGCAGCGCGGCGTAGGGGGCCGCTGCCGCGTAGGCGCCGACGGCCGTACTCGTCCACAGCTCGGTGGCCAGGGTGTCCGTGCCGGTGGGTCGCAGCAGCAGGGTGGCCGGGAGTTCCTTCATGCCGGTGAGGAAGACCAGCGCGGCCCCGGCGCCGATGCCCGGCAGGGTGAGCGGCAGGGTCACCGTGCGCAGCACGGTCCAGGGGCCACGGCCGAGCGACCGGGCCACCTCCTCCAGTCCGGCGGGGGACTGGGCGGCCGCGCCGGCTACCGCGCCGACCGCCAACGGCAGGAACAGCGTCGCGTACGCCAGGGCGAGCAGCCACCGGGTCTGATAGAGCGGGTACGCCACGTTGATCCCGAAGAAGATCAGCGAGAGCCCGATCACCACGCCGGGCAGGGCGTGGGCCAGGTACGCCAGCCGGTCCAGTGCGGTGGTCAGCGGACCCGGCGCCCGGGCGACGAGCAGCCCCAGCGGAAGCGCCAGCAGCATGGTGAGGGCGGCGCCGGCCAGCGAGACGGTCAGCGAGTTCCCGGCGGCGGTGAGCACCTCGGGCAGGGCACCCGGGCGGGACACCCCGGCGGCGAGCCGCCGACCGAGGCTGACCGCCGGCACCCCGAGCGCCAGCGCGGCGACGCCGGCCAGCACGGCGATGACCGGCCAGCGGGCCGCCCCGAGCGCCAGCCGGGGTGCGGGACGTCGGGTGCCGCCGAGCCGCGCGTACCGGGCACCGCGACGGCGGGTGGCGGTCTCGCCGGTGAGCAGCACCACCGTGAGCACCACCAGCACGCTGGAGAGCACCAGCGCCCCGGTGCGGTCGAAGCCGAGGTCGAAGGCGACGAAGATGGCCCGGGTGAAGGTGTCGGCGCGCAGGATGGAGACCGCGCCGAAGTCGGAGAGCACATAGAGGGCGACCAGCAGCGCACCGGCGGCGGTGGCCGGGCGGATCTGCCGCAGCGTCACCGCGGTGAAGGTCTGCCACCCGCTGCGCCCGAGCGAGCGGGACACCTCCTCCTGCGCCGGGTCCGCGCCGCGCAACGCCGCCGCGACCGGCAGCAGCACGTACGGGTAGGAGCAGAGGGTGAGCACCAGCGCCGCCGGCCAGAACCCCTCCCACCGGGGCAGCGCGGAGACCCAGGCGAAGGCGGCGATGTAGGTGGGCACGGCCAGCGGCAGCGCCGCCAGCACGGCGAAGGCCCGGCGGCCGGGCAGGTCGGTGCGGGTGACCAGGAACGCGGTACCCACGCCGAGCAGGACGCAGGCCGTGGTGACCACGGCGGCCAGTCCGAGACTGCGCAGGGCGAGCAGCGCGACGCGGTCGGTCCACAACTCGGCGACGACCGCGTCCCAGCCCGCCTCGGCGGTGCGTACCCCGAGGTAGGCCAGCGGGATCAGGGCGACGGCCACCGCGGCGGTCGAGGCCGCGAGCAACGCCGGCCGTGGGGCCAGCCGCCGCATCCCGCCGGGTACGCCGGACAGGGCCGACCCGGATCGGGACGGCCCTGCGACGGAGGGAGGTGCGGTCAGGGCACCAGGCCCGAGTTCTTGATCATGGTGACGGTGGCGTCGAGCGTGTCCAGGTCGTTCAGGTCGATCTGCGGCACCGCCAGCTCGGACAGGGCCGGCACGTACGCCGGGGAGGGCACCCCGTCGATCACCGGGTACTCGTAGGTCTGCTCGGCGAAGAACGTCTGGGCCTCGGTGCCGAGCAGGAAGTCGACGAACTTCTGCACGTCGGCGTTCTCGGCGGCCCGCTTGAGCACACCCACACCCGCGACGTTCACCAGGGCTCCGGTGTCACCGCCGGAGAAGAAGTGCAGCTTGACCTTGAGCGCGTCCGGCGTGGTGCCCTGCTCCTTGGCGATCTCGCCGAGGTAGTAGTGGTTGACCAGGCCGACCGGGATGGTGCCGGCGCCGACGTCTTCGAGGATCTTGCCGTTGCCGTCGCGGATCTGCGGGTCGTTGGCCTTCAGACCGCTGAGGAACTGCTCGGCCTTGGCGTCGTCGTGCTGCACCCGGATGGCGGTGACGAACGCCTGGAACGAGGCGTTGGTCGGGGCGACGCCGATCTTGCCCTTCCAGGCCGGGCCGGTCAGGTCGAACACCGAGGCGGGCAGCTCCTCGGCCTTCACCAGGTCGGCGTTGTACGCCAGCACCCGGGCCCGGGCGCTCACGCCGACCCACTGGCCGTTGCCGGCACGGTAGGACGCCGGCACCTTCGCCGTGGTCTCCTCGGCGAGCGTGGTGAACATGCCCTGCTTCGCCACGGTGCCGAGGGCGCCCGCGTCCTGCGCGAAGAACACGTCGGCGGGGGACCGGTCGCCCTCCTCGACGAGCTGGGCGGCGAGCTGCGCGGTGTTCGCGTACCGGGCGTTGACGGTGATGCCGGTCTGCTCGGTGAACTTGTCCAGCAGCGGCTTGACGAGCTGCTCGTTGCGGCCGCTGTAGACGGTGATCGACTTGTCGGTCGACTGGCCCGAGTCTGCTGCCGCGTCCTCCTCACCTGATCCGCAGGCGGCCAGCCCGACGGTGAGCAGGCTGGCGGCGAGCAACGCGCCGGTGGTACGGCGGGTGAGAAGCACGATGAACCCTTTCCTCTGCGGCCCGGGGCGACCGAGGCGCCGAAGTTAGCACAGCCTAACCTAATCGCGGAATCGAGCTGAGGGTGAGATCACGTGCCGGAGGCCAGGGCGGGGGCCGCGACGGGCAGGATGAGGGCATGACACTCGCGCTGCCCATCGATCCGGAGGCGAACCGGCTGCTCATGCAGAGTCCGCTGGCGTTGCTGACAGGAATGGTTCTTGATCAACAAGTCTCGATGGAGAAGGCGTTCACCTCGCCGTACGTGCTGACCCAGCGGCTCGGTCACGACCTGGACGCCCGGGAACTCGCCGAGTACGACCCGGAGGCGCTGGTGGCCCTCTTCGCCCAGCCGCCGGCCCTGCACCGGTTCCCGAAGGCGATGGCGGCCCGGGTGCAGGAGGTCTGTCGAGCGCTGGTCGACCGGTACGACGGCGACGCCGCCCGGCTCTGGGCCGACCCGGCCGACGGTGCCGACCTGCTCGCGCGGATCACCGCCCTGCCCGGGTTCGGCCGGCAGAAGGGGCAGATCTTCCTCGCCCTGCTCGGCAAGCGGTTCGGCGTACGGCCGGCGGGCTGGCGGGAGGCGGCCGGCGGCTACGGCGAGCCGGAGGTCCACCGGTCCGTGGCCGACGTCACCGACGGCGAGTCGTTGCGCCTGGTCCGGGAGTACAAGCAGCAGCAGAAGGCGGCGGCGAAGGCGAAGACCGCCGGAGGCTGAGCGGTCCGGCGGGGGATGTGCCGGGCTGGGTCGGCGGGGTAGCGGCACGACGAACGTCGTCGCGGGCCCGGTCGAGGTGACAGGATGGAGGCGACCCCGAGGAGGTACACGGTGAAGCATCAGGCGTACCGGCCGATCCTCATCACCGACGCCTCGCGCAGCCAGAACGACCAGCTCACCACCCGGCAGCGGCGGTACGTGGCGATGATGGGCGTCCGGGTGGCGTGCGTGATCGTCGGCGCGATCCTGGTCGGCACGCGGGCGCCCCTGCTCTGGCTCTGGCTGCCTCTGGTGGCGCTGGGCATGATCGTCGTCCCGTGGCTCGCGGTGCTGCTGGCCAACGACCGGCCGCCGAAGGAACAGCACCGGCTGATCGGCCGGTCGGCACGGCGGCAGCAGCAGGAGGCCCCGCCGATGAGCCTGACCGCCGAGGAACGGCCGCACAAGGTCATCGACGCCGAGCCCTGACGCGGGGCACGGTCCCACCCGGGGAGGCCGGTCGGTGTGGCCCGACCCGGGCGGGACTGTCGTCGTGAGCGGTTCAGCCGACCGGCCGGGCACCCACCTGGGAGACCGCCGCCGCGCCGAGGTCGGTGGCCCGGTTCAGGGCGGCCTCCGGGGTCGCCCCGGTCAGCCAGGCGGCGAGCAGCCCGGCCGCGAAGGCGTCACCCGCTCCCGTCACGTCCACCACCGCCACCCGGCGGGCCGGTGAGGTGACGAGCGTGCCGGTCCGTTCCACCCAGGTGGCACCCGCGCCACCGCGCTTGACCACCACCCGTCGGGCGGTGGCGGCCAGCGCCCGCCCCTGGGCCGCCGGATCCAGTCCGCCGGCCAGCACCGTCGCCTCGTCGGTGTTCACCAGCAGCAGGTCGACCCCGCGTACCCAGGACAGGAAGGCCGCCGGGCCGACGGCCCGCAGCGGTGCCGCGGAGGCCGCGTCCACGCTGGTGGTGAGGCCGCGCTCGCGGGCGGCGGCCAGCGCGTGCCGGCCCGCCGGGCGGGACTCCGGGTCCAGCAGGGTGTACCCGGACAGGTGCAGGTGGCTCGCCTCCGGCGCCTCGGCCAGGGCCGCGTCGACCTGCTCGGGGCGCAGCCGCACGTTCGCCCCGCGCTCGGTGACCATGGTGCGTTCGTCCTCACCGGCCAGCACGATCACCGTGCCGGTGCCGATTCCGGGCACCGTCCGCACCGCGCAGTCGACGCCGACGGCGGCCAGCTCCGCGATCCGGTCCCGTCCCGCGGCGTCGTCGCCGACGGCACCGACCAGCGTCACCGGTACGTGCTGCGTGGTCAGCCAGGCGGCGGTGTTCGCGGCCTGCCCGCCACCGGTGAACCGGATCGACGCGGGCGTGTCCGTGCCCCGGGCCAGCGGGGTGGTCAGCACCGCCACCACGTCGGTGATCACGTCACCGACGACCAGCACCCGGCCGGCGGGGCTGACGCGGCGCGTTCCGGTGCCGGTCCGTACGCCGGATCCGCTCACGCCGTGGCGCTGTCGCGCCGGGTGGTGGCGGCCACCGCGATCCGGGCGGCGAGATCGGCGTTGCGCAGGATGATCCGGACGTTGACCGCCAGGCTGGCGCCCTCCGTGGCGGAGTGGAAGTGGGAGAGCAGGTACGGGGTGACCGCCTTGCCGCTCACCCCGTCGCGCTCCAGTCGGGCCAGCCCCTCGGCGAGCGTCCGGTCGTGCAGGTCCGGGTCGAGCTGCTCGTCGACCGGCAGCGGGTTGGCGACGACCAGACCGCCGTGGTGCACGCCGTGCGCCTCGCGGGCGGCCAGCGCGTCGGCGATCAGCTCCGGCGAGTCGACCGACCAGTCCAGGTCGAAGCCGCTGTCGGTGATGAAGAAGCCCGGGAACCGACGGGTGCGGTAGCCGACCACGGCCACCCCGAGGGTCTCCAGACGCTCCAGCGTCGCGCCCACGTCGAGGATCGACTTGACCCCGGCACAGACCACCGTGATCGGCGTCCGGGCGAGGGTGACCAGGTCGGCGGACTCGTCGAAGGTCTGCGCAGCCTCGCGGTGCACCCCGCCCAGGCCGCCGGTGGCGAACACGCCGATCCCGGCCCGGGCCGCCACCGCGCTGGTCGCGGCCACGGTGGTGGCGCCGTCCGCGCCGGTCGCGGCGGCCACCGCGAGATCGCGTACGGAGAGTTTGGTCACGTCCTCGGCGGTGGCCAGCCGGGTCAGCTCGTCGTCGTCGAGGCCCACCACGAGTTCGCCGGAGACCATCCCGATGGTGGCCGGGACGGCGCCCGCGTCCCGGACGGCCTGTTCGATCTCCCGGGCCACCCGCAGGTTGTCCGGCCGGGGCAGGCCGTGCGAGACGATGGTGCTCTCCAGGGCGACCACAGGACGCCGCTCGCGCAGCGCCTGGGCCACCTCGACGCCGTGGCGAAGGTGAAAGTCGGTCACAGTCGCCCACCGTACTGCCGCCACCCCGGTCACCTCAGGTGGACCGGGGCCACAGTGACCTGCCAGACTTGTCGGTCGGAGGTGCAGACGTGAGCACAGAGGTCCTCGAGCGTCCGGAGCTGAAGGACGCCGACACCGGCCCGGAGATGTTCCACTACGTCCGGAAGGAAAAGATCGCCGAGAGTGCCGTCATGGGCACCTTCGTCGTGGCGCTGTGCGGAGAGACCTTCCCGGTGACAAAGACCCCCAAAAAGGGTTCACCGGTCTGCCCCAAGTGCAAAGAGATCTACGACTCGTACCGCGAGTGACCCCGGGCCGACCGCCCGTACGCCCGCGTAACCTGCGGCGGTGACCACCTCCACCGCCCTGCTCCTGGCCGACCTGGCCGGGGTCGCGGTCTTCGCCGCCTCGGGAGCCTCCGCGGCGGTCGCCAAGCGCCTCGATCTGTTCGGCGTGGTCTTCGTCGGTTTCGTCGCCGCCCTCGGCGGTGGGATCTTCCGTGACCTGGTCATCAACGAGGCGCCGCCGTTGGCCTTCGGCGACTGGCGATACGCGACCACCGCCGCGCTGACCGCCGGGGCGATCTTCTGGCTGCACCCGCAGTTCGCCCGGCTGCGGACCACCGTCCTGGTGCTGGACGCGGCCGGGCTGGGCCTGTTCACCGTCGTCGGCACCCTCAAAGCCCTCGAAGCCCAGGTCCCGCCCGTCGGTGCCTGCCTGATCGGCATGCTCACCGCGATCGGCGGTGGGCTGGTCCGTGACCTGCTCACCGCCGAGATCCCGGTGGTGCTACGGCGGGAGATCTACGCGCTCGCGGCACTGGTCGGCTCGATCGTGGTCGCGGTCCTGTACGGCCTCGACCGCACCGGCCCGGTCCCGCTCACCGCCGCGGCGGCGCTGGTCTTCGGCGTACGCCTGGTGGCGCTGCGGCGCCGGTGGTCGGCGCCGGTGGCGACGCTGCGCCCGCCCCGCGCCGGGGCGTCCGGCCCGCCGCCGGAGTGACGGCGACCGCCGCCGCTGCGGCCGTCACCACCCGGTGGACGCGGCGTCATGTCGCGGACGCGGCGCGGTGGCCGAGACGACGTGGTGCGGAGGCCGACGCGGCACGGTGACCTGGCGCTCTGGTCGTTGCGGCCGGGCAGTGGCGAAGGGCACCGGACGTCCGGTGTGGCGTCGCGTGGGGCCGGTCGCCGGTCCTGGTTATGCTGAGTCGGCCTTCGCGGCTTCTTCTGCGCGGAGGCGTTTTCGTGGGGCGACTACCGCGCCCCCGACCCGGGTCCGCCGGCCTGCGGTCGGGACACTGCGGTCGGAGAGGAGCGAGCCGTGGCACCCCGGACGCCGGCGCTCGAGACGTTCCCGCCCCTACGGGCCTGGCAACGCAAGGCGATGGTGGAGTACCTGCGCCGACGCAGCGAGGACTTCACCGCAGTCGCCACCCCGGGTGCCGGGAAGACCACCTTCGCCCTGCGGATCGCCGCCGAGCTGCTCGCGGACGGCACCGTCGAGGCGGTGACCGTGGTGGCGCCGACCGAGCACCTGAAGACCCAGTGGGCGGACGCGGCGGCCCGGATCGGCATCCAGCTCGACGCCGCGTTCCGTAACGCCGACCTGCACTCGTCGACGGACTTCCACGGTGCGGTGATCACCTACGCGCAGGTCGGCATGGCCCCGCACGTGCACCGGCGGCGCACCATGACCCGGCGCACCCTGGTCATCCTCGACGAGATCCACCACGCCGGCGACTCCCGCACCTGGGGCGACGGGGTGAAGGCCGCCTTCGAACCGGCCGTACGCCGGCTGATGCTGACCGGTACGCCGTTCCGCTCCGACGACAACCCGATCCCGTTCGTCGACTACGAGCGGGGTGGGGACGGGCTGCTGCGGTCCCGGGCCGACTCGGTGTACGGCTACAGCGACGCCCTGCGCGACGGCGTGGTGCGGCCGGTGCTGTTCCTGGCGTACTCCGGGGAGACCCGGTGGCGCACCAACGCCGGGGAGGAGCTGTCGGCCCGGCTGGGCGAGCCGATGACCCAGGATCTCATCGCCCAGGCCTGGCGTACCGCCCTGGATCCGGCCGGGGACTGGATGCCGCAGGTGCTGCGGGCCGCCGACGCCCGGCTGACCGTGCTGCGCGAGGCGGGCATGCCCGACGCGGCCGGTCTGGTGATCGCCACCGACCAGCAGTCCGCCCGCTCGTACGCCAAACTCATCGAGCAGGTCACCGGCGAGAAGGCGGCTGTCGTCCTCTCCGACGACGTGGGCGCTTCGGCCCGGATCGCGACGTTCGCGGCGTCCGAGCAGCGGTGGTTGGTCGCGGTGCGGATGGTCTCCGAGGGGGTCGACATCCCCCGGCTGGCCGTCGGCGTCTACGCCACCAGTGCGAGCACGCCGCTCTACTTCGCGCAGGCCATCGGGCGGTTCGTCCGGGCCCGTCGCCCGGGTGAGACCGCCTCGGTGTTCCTGCCCAGCGTCCCGCACCTGCTCGGGCTGGCCAGCGAGATGGAGGCCGAGCGGGACCACGTGCTCGGCAAGCCGAAGGACCGCGAGGGTTTCGACGACGACCTGCTGGAGCGGGCCCAGCGCGACGACCAGGCCAGCGGCGAACTGGAGAAGCGGTTCGCCGCCCTCTCCGCCACCGCCGAACTCGACCAGGTGATCTTCGACGGCGCCTCGTTCGGCACCGCCGCCCAGGCCGGTACGCCCGAGGAGGAGGAGTACCTGGGCCTGCCCGGGCTGCTGACCTCGGCACAGGTGGCGGAGCTGCTGTCCAAGCGGCAGTCCGAGCAACTGGCGGCCCGGAAGCGGCGCGCGACCGAGCGGCCCGCCGAGCCCTCCGCCCCGCCCGCGCCGGCACCGATGAACGCCGCACAGCGCCGGGTCGCGCTACGTCGTCAGCTCAACGCCCTGGTGGCCGCCCAGCACCACCGCACCGGCCAGCCGCACGGCAAGATCCACGCCGAGCTCCGCCGCCTCTGCGGTGGCCCGCCCAGCGCCCAGGCCACCATCGAACAGCTCGAAGAACGCATCGCGACCGTCCAGACCCTCTAATCCCACCCACCCCACCCACCCACCCCGCCTGACCCGGGTGATCAAGAGGTTTGCGTCGGGATGAGCCGGCGATCGTGGCCCAAATCTCTTGATCACCCGGGTAGGGCGGGGCGGGGAGAGGGAGGGCGGGGCGGGGAGAGGGCGGGGCGGGGAGACGGAGCCGGCCGGAGGCCCTTGTGGGGGCCTCCGGCCGGCTCTGTGTCTCGTGGGTTCTAGTTGGCCATCAGGTCGGCGCCGCGCCACGTGAACTCAGGATCCGTCGCGAACCGTACGGTGATCTTCACGAGATCTTCCGCGTACTTGTTGGCGTGGTGTCCACAGAACACCAGCTCACTGCCACCCGAGAGGGTGATCCGGAGCTTGCCGGCGGCATTGCAGCGGTCGCACCGTTCATCGGCGGCCGGGGGGCTCACCGTCTCGGGCGGCGGCGTGAGGGTCGGGGTCATCGCCTTCCTCCTCTGGTCGTCACCGATGAACACTCTCTTCGGTCTGGTCACCTATCGTGCAACACCCTTGCAGGGCCTCGCCTTCCCTGTGTGCCCGCGGGGGACCGAGGTCACACCTGGCACGGATAGTGTGCCGTGCACCCAGGGTGCCACGTCAACGATCACATTCGTGCAACCACCTGATCACCATCCGGCGTTGACGCCTGGTGATCAAAACGACACGATCGGTTGACGTGTGCTGATCAGTCGAGATAATCCCGGAGTACCTGGGAACGCGACGGGTGCCGCAACTTGGACATCGTCTTGGACTCGATCTGCCGGATCCGCTCCCGGGTCACCCCGTAGACTTGCCCGATCTCGTCCAGCGTGCGCGGCTGGCCGTCGGTCAGGCCGAAGCGCAGGCGGACGACGCCCGCCTCCCGCTCGGACAGCGTCTGGAGCACCTGCTGGAGCTGGTCCTGGAGCAGCGAGAAGGACACCGCGTCGACCGCGACGACCGCCTCCGAGTCCTCGATGAAGTCACCGAGCTGGCTGTCGCCCTCGTCGCCGATGGTCTGGTCGAGCGAGATCGGCTCCCGGGCGTACTGCTGGATCTCCAGCACCTTCTCCGGTGTGATGTCCATCTCCTTCGCCAGCTCCTCCGGAGTGGGCTCACGGCCCAGGTCCTGGAGCAGCTCGCGCTGGATCCGGCCCAACTTGTTGATCACTTCGACCATGTGTACCGGGATGCGGATGGTGCGGGCCTGGTCGGCCATGGCGCGGGTGATGGCCTGGCGGATCCACCAGGTGGCGTAGGTGGAGAACTTGTAGCCCTTGGTGTAGTCGAATTTCTCGACGGCGCGGATGAGGCCGAGGTTGCCTTCCTGGATGAGGTCGAGGAAGGCCATGCCACGGCCCGTGTACCGCTTGGCGAGCGAGACGACCAGGCGGAGGTTCGCCTCCAGCAGGTGGTTCTTGGCGCGCTCGCCGTCGCGGGAGATCCAGAGCAGGTCGCGCTGCATGTCGCGGACCAGCTTCTCCTCGCCCTCGTCGGCGGCGCGCAGTCGCTCGGCGGCGTAGAGCCCGGCCTCGATCCGCTTGGCCAGCTCCACCTCCTGCTCGGCGTTGAGCAGCGGCACCTTGCCGATCTGCTTGAGGTACGCCCGGACGGAGTCGGCCGACGCCGTCAGCTCGGCGTCCCGGCGCGCCTGCTTGAGCGCCTCGGACTCCTCGTCGTCCCACTCGAAGTCGTTGTCGGTGGCCGAACTCGCCGCGTCGGCCTCGGCGGCCCGGGTCAGCTCGGCCGGCTCCTCGACCACCACGTCCTCGATCTCGGCGGCGAGTTCCTCGGGGTCGACCTCACCCTCGGCACCCTCGCCCTTGCCGGCGGCCTTGGCCGGCTTGGCGCCGGTCGCGGCGGCCACCGTCGCCTTGGTGGCCCGGGTGGACTTCTTGGCCGGCGCGACGGCCTTGGCCACGTCGGCGGTGGTGCCGGTGGCCTTGCGCGCGGTCGCCTTGCGGGGTGCCGGCGCCGGCGCCTCGTCGGCGGCGGCCGCCTGCTTCGGGGCGGGCGGAGCCGCCTTCTTGGTGGTCTTGGCGGTGGTGGCCCGGGAGGCGGGAGTCGCGGAGCGGGCGGCGGCGACCCGGCGGCGGGTGCTGGCCGAACCGTCGACCACCACGGTCACCCCGGCCTCGGAGAGCGCCCGCAGGATCTTCTTGGCCTGGGCCGGAGTCACCTCGGCGGACTCGACGGTGCGCGCGAGCTGGGCCGACGTGAGCTGGCCGCCGGCGCTCTGCGCGTGGGCGATCAGGGTGTCGGTGAGCGAGCGAACGTCGGCGCCGGTCTGGCGGGGTTCTGTCACGAATGACCTTCCGGAGGCGAAGAGCGAGCACGGCCGGGATCGTCCGGCGCAGCGTGGGGCACCACGCCGGGCGATGTGGTTGAGGAACCCCCGTGTCCCCGGCCGACCGGTCGTCCGGTCGCCCGTGGCGGTGGGCAGGGGTGAATTGTAACGCCGTCTGCGGCGATCATCCTGCGCCGCACGGCTGACCGGCGGTCGAGACCGCCGATTCGGTGCACATCTGGACTTTGTAAGGATGATACCCGCGCAGGACTCGGAAACCCGCCCGTGCGGGAAGGGGACGGACGATGGACCGCTCGACGCCGCAGCCAGGGCAGTTGTTGGAGACCGCGATCGAGGTGGCGCGGGAGGCGGCGGCCACCGCATACCGGATGAGGGTCGAGGGCGTCTCCGTGGCGGCCACCAAGAGCACCGCCACCGACGTGGTGACCGCCGCCGACCGCGCGGTGGAGCGCCAGATCATCGACGCGTTGCGTCGGCGGCGTCCGGACGACGCGGTGCTGGGCGAGGAGTACGGCGCGGCGGAGCGCGGTACGGCGGCACCGGCGCCGGTGCGGTGGATCGTGGATCCGATCGACGGCACGGTCAACTACCTGTACGGGCTGGCGCACTGCGCGGTGTCGATCGCCGCCGAGGTGAACGGCGAGGTCGTGGCCGGTGTGGTGCGCAACATCCAGACCGGCGAGGAGTGGACCGCGACGAGCGGCGGCGGTGCCTGGCGGGACGGCCGGCGGTTGCGCGGCTCCGCCGAGACCGACCTCGGGCAGGCGCTGGTGATCACCGGTTTCGGCTACGACTCGGCCCGTCGGGTCCACCAGGCCCGGGTGGTGACCGAGTTGATCGCGCACGTCCGGGACATCCGTCGGCTCGGCGCCGCCGCCGTCGACCTCTGCCTGGTCGCCGAGGGGCGCGCCGACGCGTTCTACGAGAAGGGCCTGGCGGACTGGGACCGGGCCGCCGGCGGACTGGTGGCCACCGAGGCCGGCCTGCGGATCGGCGGGATCGACGGGCAGGACCCCGGGCCGGACATGGTCATCGCGGCGCCGCCGGAGCTGTTCGTGCCGCTGCACGACCGGCTGGCCGCGCTGGACGCCTCCGGCGGCCCCTGATCGTCCGGCCGGGTGACCCGTAGTCGGGACGCTCGGCCGATCAGATCGGCCCGCCCGGCTCGTCCGGTCCACCCGGTCGGGTCGATCCGTCGGTCAGTCCTCGATCGGCATCGGGCAGGTGCCCGGCGGGGCCACCGGCGAACCGAGGTCACCGAGGGACTGGTTCACCTCGGTGGTGGTCGCCAGTTGCCGGAAGCCGTTGCCGAGGACCACGTCGACCACGTCGTCCTCGCGCTTGGCGTCGTACTCGTACTCGGCGTTGTTGAGGAAGTACGCCCGCAGCAGGTGGGCGGAGCCGACGCCCTTCGGGCCGTACCGCAGCACCGCCACGTCGTCGACCTGCTTCTTCTGGCTCGCTTCCTTCTGGACCTGGAAGTCGCGGTTGCGGAACTCGTCGCCCACGCTGGCGGCCAACCCGGGGCGGTCGGTGGCGTTCAGCACTTTGATCTTGACGTCCTTGCGCTCGCGCAACGTCACGTCGGCGCGGGGCCAGTCCTCCGGGCAACCCTGGGCGGAGCCCGCGTTACCCTGGGTGTCCTTGACGAGTGCGACGACCACGAAGACCAGGGCGACCACCGCCAGCATGCCGACGACAACGAGTGCTCGCACTCGCGCAAAGCTCATCAGGGCGCTCCCGGGCGATGGATGGGTGGCAGCGGCCGTCGGCGTGGGGGGCCCGTCCCGCCGGCCGCCGGGTACGCCGCTGAGGTTAACGGTTGTCCGACCGTCGCGTGGAAACAGTCCGACATACCGGCGCGCCACCCTGGAACCGGGTACTACTACCCCTATCTTCGTGTCGCCTGAGTCACATTGGGAACAACTTCCCGTGCAGGGGCGTACATCTCAGCCACGAGGGCGGTATACATGCCTCGCCCAAGGGGGGGTAGGTTCCGCGCTCGTCGGGGAGATCCTCTGGCGGTCTGGCCCACACAGTCGTCGGGTCGGGTGGCCGACACTTGCGGTGGCCTGCCAGCGGAACCGAAACAGCGTCGTCCGGCGTTACAACCGGAAGCGACAACATCGAAATGGGAGAGTGAAACCGATGGCCACCGACTACGACGCCCCGCGCCGCGACGAGGTCGACCTCGGCGAGGACAGCCTCGAAGAGCTCAAGGCCCGGCGCGTCGACTCACAGTCGGGTGCCGTGGACGTCGACGAGGCGGAGGTGGCGGAGAGCTTCGAGCTGCCCGGCGCCGACCTGGCCGACGAGGAGCTCACGGTCAAGGTGCTGCCGATGCAGCAGGACGAGTTCCGCTGTGCCCGGTGCTTCCTGGTGCACCACCGCAGCCAGCTGGCAGTCGAGCGCAACGGCGAGCTGATCTGCCGTGAGTGTGTCTGACCGACGGCCCGACACCACCAGAACAGCGGCGGCTCCGGGACGGAGCCGCCGCTACCCGGCTCGGCGAGCGGTGGTGCCCGAGACCTGATTCACTCGTGAGGTGACGCGCCACGCGGTGGCCGTCAGCCGGGGGAGGTCAGGCATGGGCGCGCGGCAGTGGTCGAGTCATCGATTCCGGGCCGCGGTGTCGCGTGGCGGCACGGAGGGCAGCGGAGTGGCGGCATGAGCGAGCCGAACGCGAACAGGCGGGACGCGGACGAGCAGGGCACGCACGGGCAGGACACGGACGAGCTGGGCGCGACGGTGGTGGCGTTGACCGCCGACGACGTCGAGCCGGCGGCGCGTCGGAAGTTGCTCGGGCGTCTGGTGCAGCAGGCCCGGAACCGGGGCATCGGTGATCTCTTCAAGCCCAAGGCGGCCGTGCGGTGGATGGTCGACACCGTCGCCGAGGTCGCCCCGCACGTACCGATCCGGGACCTGGCGACCCTGCGCCGGCACTTCCCGGGCCTGGACGACGAGCAGTTGGCCGACCGGCTGGTCCGCAACGCGTCCCGGGCGACCGCGGGGATCGGCGCGGCCGGTGGCGGCGCCTCCGCCGTGCAGTGGACGGTCACCCCGAGCCTGTTGTCCGCGCCGGTGCTGCTGGCCGCCGAGACGGTCACCGTGGTGACGATCGAGCTGAAGCTGACCGGCGAGCTGCACGAGATCTACGGCGCGCCGCTGCCCAGCGGCGGCACGGAGCGTACGGTCGCCCTGGTGCAGGCGTGGGCCAACCGGCGCGGCGTCAACCCGATGATGCCGGGCGTGGGGGTCGGCGCGGTGCTCGGCACCGCCGCCCGGCACGAGCTGCGGGACACCCTGCTCAAGCGGTTCGGTCGTAACCTGACCACGCTCGGGCCCTTCCTCACCGGCGCGGCGGTGGCGAGCTTCCTGAACCGGCGGGCGACCCGGGCGCTGGCCGACGAACTCCGCACCGACCTGCGCCGGCAGCGGCGGACGCTGCCCGGTGGACCGGCCGGGCCACCCGTGCCCGGTGGCCCGCCCGCGCTGCCCGCTTCCTGAACGGCCGTCCGGCGGCGGCTGAGCCCCGGGACAGTGCCGGCAACGGCCCTGAGAGCGCCGAGGAGGCCCGAGTCTGCCCGGAGTGGGGTACGAGGTCAGCGCGCCGAATCCCGGGCGGCCAGGAGCGCCTCGGCGAGTTCGACCGGGCGCCGGGAACTGACCACCCAGAACGGGGTGGGGTCGTCCGGGTCGTCGAGGACCACCTGGACGGCGCCGGAGATCCACGGCCGCTGCACCACGAACGCCAGCGGGTCGGCGGCGACACCGAGCACCTCACGCCGCCCGTCGGCGTCCAGCGCGACGGCGTCGGCGACGAAGCGCGCCGGCAGTCGGGCGTCGTCGACCTGGAGTTCCCCGTCGGTCACCGCGACCCGGATCCGGCCCAGCCAGGCCATGGTCGCCAGCGCGAGCGGGACGAGCACCGCGAACGGCAGCCAGGCGCGTACGCCGGTCGCGCCCATCCAGACCTCCACCGACAGCAGTGCGGCGACCGCGATCCCGGCCGGCCACAACCACCAGGGCAGCCGGAGCCGTTCGGTGTACGTCGGGGGTGCCGTGGTGGGGGAGGAGGACGGTGACGTGCTCACTCGTGCCAGGGTACGGCGCGCGGCGGCCCGGGTACCGGGCAGGATGGCAGGGTCACCCCCAGCGGAACGGACGAAAGAGGTAGACCGTGACCGACCTGGTGCCCGTACCGGTACGGCAACTCGACCCCGATTTGCCGCTGCCGGCGTACTCGCATCCCGGTGACGCCGGTGCCGACCTGGTGGCCGCCGCCGACGTCGAGTTGCCGCCCGGCGGCCGGGCTCTGGTGCCGACCGGCGTGGCGATCGCGTTGCCCGAGGGGTACGTGGGTCTGGTCCACCCCCGATCGGGGCTCGCGGCCAGACTCGGCGTGACGGTGCTCAACGCGCCCGGTACGGTCGACGCCGGCTACCGGGGTGAGATCCTGGTCAACCTGATCAACCATGATCGGGACGCACCGGTGAAGATCTCGCGGGGCGACCGGATCGCGCAACTCGTTGTGCAGCGGGTGGCACGGGCGGCCTTCCGGCCGGTGGCCGAACTGCCCGCGTCCGGCCGGGGCACCGGCGGGCACGGCTCCACCGGCGGACACGTCGGCCTGGTGCCGCCGCCGGCCACGGACGGCGTGGACGGAAGAGATGGCACGGTGAGTGCGAACAGCGGAGGGTGGACGCAGTGATCTTCTCCCGAAAGCGGGCCGCGGGACGGCACGCCCGTGACGAGCGAGCCACGGACGCGCTCCAGACCGTCGACGGCGCCGGGTCGGCGCCGGAGGCGCCGGCGCGCGGGCCGTACGACGTCTCCGAGGCGCCGGACGGGGTGCAGCGACTCGACCTGGGCAGCCTGCAGATCCCGGCGGTCCCCGAGGTCGAGGTGCGGGTGCAGGCCGACCCGCAGGGGGTGATCCAGCAGGTCGTGCTGGTGCACGGGCCGAGTGCCCTGCAACTCGGCGTCTTCGCCGCGCCCCGCTCCGAGGGGATCTGGGACGAGGTGCGCGAGGAGATCCGCAAGTCGTTGTTCAGCGACGGCGCCGCCGCCCAGGAGGTCGTCGGCGAGTACGGCACCGAGCTGCACGCCCGGGTGCGTACCGAGGACGGGCTGACCGACCTGCGGTTCGTCGGAGTGGACGGGCCGCGCTGGATGGTCCGGGCGGTGTACCAGGGCGCGGCGGCCACCGACCCCGACGCCGCCGGTCCGCTGGCCGACTGCCTCAACGGGCTCGTCGTCGACCGGGGACAGGAGGCCAAGCCGGTGCGGGAGCCGCTGCCGCTGCGGCTGCCCCGCGAGGCGTCCGACCAGGTCGAGGCCGATGCCGAGGTGGCGCCGGCGCCGGGTACGCGCTGAACCCGGCTCCGTCGTAGGCACCGGGACGGCCCGGACCGGCGTACGCTGGCGTGAGTCGTTCCGGTGCCGCCGGGATCGGCGGGTGCCGGCGACGTCCCGGCCGGCGTGGATGGGGTGACGCGGAGGTCATGAGCACCGGCGAGGGTCGGGGTTCGCTGCGGCGCATGTTGCGACGGCTCACCGCCAGCGAGGCCGAGATCGAGGCGCAGCAGTTGCAGTGGGACAGCGCCCGCTGCGGCGGTGTCCCGGCGGCGCAGTGCGCCCGGGGTCAGGTGGCCTCGGTCACCGGCCGCCTGCGTACGGTGGTCTACTCGCCACGGACCAACCTGCCGGCGCTGGAGGCCGACCTCTACGACGGCAGCGACGTCGTGACGCTGGTCTGGTTGGGTCAGCGGCGTATCACCGGCATCGAGCCCGGGCGACACCTGACCGCGAAGGGGCGGATCGCGGTGCGGGACGACCGCAAGGTGATCTACAACCCGTACTACGAGTTGGAGCCGTCGACGTGACTGCGCGGGCGCGGCGGATGAAAGGCGGGCGATGACCACCGGACAGCACCCGGCCACCCAGCCGGAGACCGAGCCGACCGACGAGGAGCGGCTGCCGACCGTCGCCGAGCAGATGGCCGACCAACTCGGCGGCTGGCGGGGGCTGGTGGAGTCCAGCATCCCGGTGGTCGTCTTCGTGGTGGTCAACATCCTCGGCGAGCTGCGTCCCGCGGTGATCGCCTCGGTGGGTGTGGCGGTCCTGATCGGCGTGCTGCGGCTGGCCCAGCGCCGGCCGGTGCGGCACGCGGTCAACGGACTGTTCGGCATCGGCATCGGCGCCGCCATCGCCTGGCGCACCGGCGAGGCACGCGACTTCTATCTGCCCGGCATCCTCTACGGCATCGGGTACGGAGTGGCGCTGCTGGTCTCGGCGGTGATCCGGCAGCCACTGGTCGGCTGGCTCTGGTCGGTGCTGGTGGCCAAGGGCAGCTCCGAGTGGCGCGACGATCCGAGGCTGGTGCGGACCTTCACCGGCCTGACCGTGCTCTGGGGCGTGGTCTGGTTGGCCAAGGTCGGGGTGCAGGCCGGGCTCTACCTGGCGGAGCAGGACACCGCGCTGGGCGTGGCCCGGCTCGCGCTGGGCTACCCGCCGTACGTACTGCTGTTGCTGATCACGGTCTGGACCGTCCGGCGGGTCATGCGGGAGTCGGAGCCGACGCCGCTGCCGAGCTGACCCGTCCGGCGGCTCAGCGCGACTCGCGGGTCCGCTCGACGCTGTCCGGGCCGAGGATCACCGCGCGTACCGCGTCCTCCATCTCGGCCGTGCACACGAAGATCAGCTCGTCCCCGGCCTCGACCGGGTCGTCGGGACTGGGCACCAGGACCCGCTTGCCGCGCAGGATGGCCACCAGCGCGGCGTCCCGGGGCAGCGGCACCGCCCGCAGTGGCTGCCCGACGTAGGGGGCGGTCGGCGGCAACGTGATCTCGACGAGGTTGGCCTCGCCCTGCCGGAAGGTCATCAGACGGACCAGGTCGCCGACGGTCACCGCCTCCTCGACCAGGGCGGCCATCACGCGCGGCTTGCTGACCGCCACGTCCACGCCCCACTGCTCGGTGAAGAGCCACTCGTTCTCGGCCCGGTTGACGCGGGCGACCACCCGGGGCACCGCGAACTCGGTCTTGGCCAGCAGCGAGACCACGAGGTTGGCCTTGTCGTCGCCGGTGGCCGCGACCACCACGTCACAACCGGCGAGGTCGGCCTGCTCCAGGCTGGTCAGCTCGCAGGCGTCGGCGAGTACCCACTGCGCGTCCGGCACCCGCTCCGGCCGCAGCTTCCGCCGCTGCCGTTCGATGAGCATCACCTGGTGGCCGTTCTCGATCAGCTCCTGGGCGATCGAGCGGCCCACGTTGCCGGCGCCGGCGATGGCGACCCGCATGTCACTGCCCCCCTTCCGGAGCCGCCGCCGTCGCGGTGACCGTGGCCACCATGTCGTCGGTGACCAGCATGAAGACCTGATCGCCCTCCTGCACCACGCTGGAGCCGGTGGACAGCGTGCCGATGCCGAAGCGGATCAGGTACGCCACCCGGGCCCCGGTCGCCTCCTCCAGCGCCCGGACGGGCCGGCCGATCCAGTCCTCGTGCACCGGCACCTCGATGATGGAGACCGTGCTGGTCGGATCCCGGAAGATCTCGACGTTGCCCTCCGGCAGCAGGTGCCGCAGCATCCGGTCGGCGGTCCAGCGGACGGTGGCCACGGTGGGGATGCCGAGGCGCTCGAAGACCTGGGCGCGGCGCTGGTCGTAGATGCGGGCCGCCACCCGGGACACGCCGAACGTCTCGCGGGCCAGCCGGGCGGAGATGATGTTGGAGTTGTCGCCGCTGGAGACCGCGGCGAAGGCGTCGGCCCGCTCGATGCCGGCCTCGCGCAGCACGTCGCCGTCGAAACCGGCCCCGGTGACCGTGATCCCGGCGAAGTCCGGCCCCAGGCGGCGGAACGCCTCGGCGTCGTGGTCGATCACCGCCACCGAGTGCCCCCGGGCTTCGAGGCTCTGCGCCAGGGTCGACCCGACCCGGCCACATCCCATGATCACGATATGCACGCTTCCTCCCACGGTGCGTACCGCCGCGCCTCGTCGCCTGCGAGCCTGCCACGTCGGCGTCGCGGACGGGGACCGACGGTACTCCGGCCTCGGGAGCGGCCGCGGGCGACCACCGTGCGTCCCGGCCGGCAGCGGTCGTACGCTTGGCGGCTGTGGCCCGATCCACCTCCCTGTTGAAGCGGCTGCTCGTCGGTCGACCGTTCCGGTCCGACCGCCTCAAGCACACCCTCCTGCCGAAGCGCATCGCCCTGCCCGTCTTCGCCTCGGACGCGCTGTCCAGCGTGGCGTACGCGCCGGACGAGATCCTTCTGATGCTCTCCATCGCGGGGGCCTCGGCCTTCGTGTTCTCGCCCTGGGTGGCCCTCGGCGTCGTCGTGGTGATGCTGACCGTGGTGGCCAGCTACCGGCAGAACGTGCACGCCTATCCCTCCGGCGGCGGCGACTACGAGGTGGCCACGGTCAACCTCGGCCCACGGGCCGGGGTCGGGGTGGCCAGCGCCCTGCTGGTCGACTACGTGTTGACGGTCGCCGTGTCGGTCTCCTCCGGGGTGGCCAACCTCGGCTCGGTGATCCCCTTCGTGGCGACCCACAAGGTGCTGATCGCGGTCTGCGCGGTGGTCCTGCTCACCGCCGTCAACCTGCGCGGGCTCAAGGAGGCCGGCAGCGCGTTCGCCATCCCCACCTACGGCTTCATGATCGTCATCGTCGGCATGATCCTCACCGGGCTGGTCCGGATCGTGGTGCTCGGCGAGGACCTGCGCGCGCCCAGCGCCGACCTGGTGATCGCCGCCGAGTGGCACGACACCACCGGCTGGGCGATGGCGTTCCTGCTGCTGCGCAGCTTCTCCTCCGGGTGCGCCGCGCTCACCGGCGTCGAGGCGATCTCCAACGGGGTACCGGCGTTCAAGGCGCCCAAGAGCCGCAACGCCGCCACCACGCTGCTGATGCTCGGCCTGGTCGCGGTGACCATGCTGATCGGGATCGTCTGGCTGGCCCGGCTCACCGGGTTGCAGTTCGTCGAGGACCCGGGCCACCAGATCGTCGGCGGCCCGGACGGCTACGTGCAGAAGACCGTCACCGCGCAGCTCGCGGAGACCATCTTCGGGTCCGGCTCGGTGCTGCTGTTCCTGGTGGTCGGGGTGACCGCCACGATCCTCTTCGTGGCCGCGAACACCGCCTTCACCGGCTTCCCGGTGCTCGGCTCGATCCTGGCCCAGGACCGCTACCTGCCCCGGCAGCTGCACACCCGGGGCGACCGGCTGGCCTTCTCCAACGGCATCCTGTTCCTGGCCGCCTTCGCGATCGTGCTGATCATCGGCTTCCAGGCCGAGGTGACCAAGCTCATCCAGCTCTACATCGTCGGGGTCTTCGTCTCGTTCACGCTCTCCCAGGCCGGGATGATCCGGCACTGGAACCGGCTGCTGCGCAACGAACGCGACCCTCGGGTGCGGTCCCGGATGATCCGTTCCCGGGCGATCAACGCCTTCGGCATGGCGATGACCGGGACCGTGCTGGTCATCGTGCTGATCACCAAGTTCCTGCTGGGCGCGTGGATCGCGATCGTCGCGATGGGGGTGATCTATCTGCTGATGCTGGCCATCCGTCGGCACTACGACCGGGTCGCGGTGGAGCTGACCCCGGACGAGGGACGCCCGGTGCTGCCCGCCCGCAACCACGCGATCGTGCTGGTCAGCAAGCTTCACCAGCCGACCCTGCGGGCGGTGGCGTACGCGCAGGCCACCCGGCCGGACACGCTGACCGCGGTGACCGTGAACGTGGACGACACCGACACCCGGCAGTTGCAGGCGGACTGGGAGCGGCGGGAGGTGCCGATCACGCTGACCGTGGTCGACTCGCCGTACCGCGAGATCACCCGGCCGATCCTGAACTATGTTGCGGGGGTCCGCCGCGAGTCGCCGCGCGACGTGGTCACCGTCTTCATCCCCGAGTACGTCGTCGGACGCTGGTGGGAGCACCTGCTGCACAACCAGAGCGCGTTGCGGCTCAAGGGCCGCCTGCTCTTCGAACCGGGAGTGATGGTGACCAGTGTGCCGTGGCAACTCGCCTCGACGGCCGGCAAGGACCTGGACCGGATGGACGCAACGCTGAGCCGGGGACCGGCCCGGGGCCCCCGGGCGACGCCGCGCAGCACGCTGCCGCCGAGCGTCCCGCCGGCCGCCCCGGTGGCGGCCCGCGACGGCGAGGCGCCGGGCGGTGAGCCGCGATGACCGGGTCGACCGGTGGCGGGCTGGAGGAGGCCCAGCGGGTGGAGTTGACCGTCGCGGCGGTCGCCCCCGGAGGTCACTGCGTGGCCCGGGTCGACGGGCAGGTGGTCTTCGTCCGGCACGCGCTGCCCGGTGAGCGGGTGGTGGCCGAGGTGACCGAGGTGCACCGGGGGTTCGTCCGGGCCGACGCGGTGACCGTGCTGGAGCCCGCCGAGCAGCGGGTCACCCCGCCCTGCCCGTACGCCCGGCCGGGCCGCTGCGGTGGATGCGACCTGCAACACGTCGCCCCGCAGGCCCAGCTCGACTGGAAGACCACGGTCGTCCGCGAGCAACTCGTCCGACTCGGCGGTCTCGACGAGGCCGCCTGCGACGCGCTGGGCGTCCGGGTCGAGGCACTGCCCGGCGGGCCGCTGGGCTGGCGGTCCCGGGTCCGCTACGCGGTCGACGCGGCGGGTCGGGCCGGGCTGCTCAAACACCGCTCGCACGAGGTGGTGCCGATCGACCGCTGCCTGATCGCCCACCCGGCCGTGCAGGAACTGCCGGTGCTGACCTCCGCCGGTGCGCGGTGGCCGGACGACGAGGCGGTGGAGACGGTCGCCTCCACCGGCGGGGACGTGACGGTGACCGCCGTCGCGGCCGGGCGTACCCGGATCGTGAGCGGCCCGGAACAGGTGCGTGAGCGGGCCGCCGGCCGGGAGTGGGCGCTGCCCGCCTCGTCCTTCTGGCAGGTGCACCCGGCGGCGGCGGACACGCTCGTCGACGCGGTGCTGGCACTCACCGACCCGCAGCCGGCCGAGACCGCCTGGGACCTCTACGGCGGGGCGGGGCTGTTCGCCGCCGCGCTGGCCGACCGGGTCGGCGGGTCCGGCCGGGTCACCCTGGTCGAGGCGGCCGGTGACGGCGTCACGGCGGCCCGGCAGAACCTGCGCGACCTGCCCCGGGTCGAGGTGGTGGCGGCCCGGGTGGAGACCGCGCTGGCCCGCCGTCGGATCACCGGACCGGTCGACGTGGTGGTGCTCGACCCGCCCCGGGCGGGCGCCGGTGCCAGGGTGGTGCGCGACGTGGTCGCCGCCGGGCCGCGTGCCGTCGCCTACGTCGCCTGCGACCCGGCCGCGTTCGCCCGGGACCTGCGGGTCTTCACCGGGCTGGGCTGGCGGCTGGCGGAGCTGCGCGGGTACGACCTCTTCCCGATGACCCAGCACGTGGAGTTGGTGGGCCTGCTGGTCCCGGGCTAGGCGGGGTGCTGCCGCCACGCCCGCCTACGGGTGCGGGCCTGACCTGGCGGTCAGGGTGAGGGCCCGGTGACCCGGGCTGCGAGGTGTGCGAGGGCCGATAGACTCTGCGGTCATGAGTGTTGAAGAGGACACGGCCAACCAGGGCCGGCTGCTGGCCACGGTGCACGGTCCCCAGGACGTCAAGCGGATGTCCGCCAGCGAACTGGACATCCTCAGCGCGGAGATCCGTGACTTCCTGGTCGCCAAGGTGTCCCGCACCGGCGGTCACATCGGCCCCAACCTGGGCGTGGTCGAACTCACCCTCGCCATGCACCGGGTCTTCGACTCTCCCCGGGACCGGCTGCTGTTCGACACCGGTCACCAGGCGTACGTTCACAAGATCATTACCGGCCGCCAGGAGGGCTTCGACCAGCTGCGTCAGCGCGGCGGGCTCTCCGGCTACCCGAGCCGGGCCGAGAGCGACCACGACATCATCGAGAACTCGCACGCCTCCACCGCCCTGTCGTACGCCGACGGGCTGGCCAAGGCGTACGCGCTGCGGGGCGAGGCGCGCAGCGTGGTCGCCGTGGTCGGCGACGGCGCGCTGACCGGCGGCATGTGCTGGGAGGCGCTGAACAACATCGCCGCCACCGGCAACCCGCTGGTGATCGTGGTCAACGACAACGGGCGCTCGTACGCACCGACCATCGGCGGCCTCGCCGACCACCTCTCGACGCTGCGGCTGAACCCGGGCTACGAGAAGGTCCTCGACACCGTCAAGGACGCCCTCGGCTCGACCCCGCTGGTCGGCAGGCCGATGTACGAGGTGCTGCACGCGGTCAAGAAGGGCATCAAGGACGCCGTCGCGCCGCAGGCGATGTTCGAGGACCTCGGCATCAAGTACGTCGGCCCGGTCGACGGGCACGACGTGGCCGCCGTCGAGTCCGCGCTGCGCGCGGCGAAGAACTTCGGCGGTCCGGTGATCGTGCACGCGGTCACCCGCAAGGGCTACGGCTACCGCCCGGCCGAGGAGGACGAGGCCGACTGCTTCCACGGCCCGGGCGCCTTCGACATCGCCACCGGCAAGGCCACCGCCGCGCCGTCGGTGAAGTGGACGAACGTGTTCGGCGACGAGCTGGTCGCGATCGCCGACGAGCGGCCCGACGTGGTGGGCATCACCGCCGCGATGGCCGAGCCCACCGGCATCGCGAAGCTGGCCCGCAAGTACCCCGAGCGCACCTACGACGTGGGCATCGCCGAGCAGCACGCGGTCACCTCGGCGGCCGGTCTGGCGCTCGGCGGGCTGCACCCGGTCGTGGGGGTCTACGCGACCTTCCTCAACCGGGCCTTCGACCAGGTCCTGCTGGACGTGGCGATGCACAAGCTGCCGGTCACCTTCGTGCTGGACCGGGCCGGCATCACCGGGCCGGACGGGCCGAGCCACTACGGCATCTGGGACATGTCGGTCTTCGGGGTGGTGCCGGGCCTGCGGATGGCGGCCCCCCGGGACGCCGCCACGCTGCGCGAGGAGCTGCGCGAGGCGGTCGCCGTCGACGACGGCCCGACCGTGCTGCGCTACCCGACCGGTGCCGTCGCCGCCGACCTGCCCGCGATCCGTCGGATCGGCACGGTCGACGTACTGGCCGAGTCGGCGCGTACCGACGTGCTGCTGGTCGCGGTGGGTGCCTTCGGCCAACTCGGTATGGAGGTCGCCACCCGCGTCGCCGAGCAGGGCTACGGGGTCACCGTGGTCGACCCGCGCTGGGTGCGTCCCGTCCCGGCCGAGCTGGTGGAGCTGGCCGCCGGGCACCGCCTGGTGGTCACCGTCGAGGACGGCGTCCGGCAGGGCGGCGTCGGCGACGCGCTGGCCCAGGCCATGCGGGACGCGGGCGTCCACGTGCCGTTGCGCGACCTGGGCGTACCGGCCGAGTGGCACCCGCACGGCACCCGCGCGCAGATCCTGGCCGACCTCGGCCTGACCGCGCAGGACGTGGCGCGTGACGTCACCGGCTGGATCTCCCGCCTGGAGACCACCCCGGTCGACCCGACCCGGCTGACCTCCGAGAACACCCCCACCCCGTCCGCCAACTGACCCTGCCCGACGTCCCAGCGGGAATGCCGTGCGCCACCCACCCACCCGCACGCCGTCGTCGTCGGCGCGCGGGTGGCGCCTGGCCCCGCCGATCATGGAGTCGTGGTCGGCGCAGCGTCGATCATGGAGTTCGGGCAGTGCTTTTGGCTTTCTATACCCTTTTTGTGACTGCCATCGCTCCATGATCGGCGGGGCGTCGCACGGTGCGGGGCGGCCGAGGCGGGGCGAGCGTGCGGGGCGCGGGGGGCTGGGTGGCGCGGGGTGGCGCGTGTGGCGTGGCCTGTGGGGGTCAGCGGCGGTGGCCGGCGGAGCGGTAGTGCGTCTTGTCGTCGGCGGCGAGGCTGAAGGTCTCGCTGCGCTCCGGCAGCGGCGCCACCACCAGGCCGGGGCGGTCGAGCAGACGGGTCGTGTCCGGCGGCACCGACAGCGTGGTGTCCTTGGTGGCGCGCCAGCTCAGTACGACCAGTGGCTGACCCGGCACCGGCAGTTCGTAGACCTGCAACGGGTTGGTCCGGTCGGCGGGGGAGAGCACCGTCTGGCCGCCGTCCGCAGGCCGGTAGACCAGCGCGGTCATCGTGCCGTCCGCGGTCTCCCAGGTGAGCTGCTCCAGCTCCGCCGGTTCGCCGCCGCCGAGGGCCAGCTCGCCGAGGGTACGCACGGCGACCTTCGCCTTGGGCCACGACGCCGGCACCGAATCCGGGGTGTCCCGGTCGCCCACCCGCCGGGTCACGCTGCCGAACGGACCGTCCTCGTCGGCCAGCGCACAGGTGTCCAGCTCGGCCAGGGCCCGCCGGCCCGAGCCGCTGTCGTCACGGACCAGCGGGTACCGGGGATTCGCGGTGCCGGTGCCGAGGTCCAGCAGCCGGTCGGTGGCACGCCCCCGGGGCAGCGACTCGGTGGAGCGCAGCGTGGCGGTCACCGGCACGGCCTCGCACTGCGGGACCTCCACCGGGTCGGTCAGGCCGTCGGTGGCCGGTACCGGACGGCCGTCCGGGCCGACCAGCCGCCGCACCCGCTCCGAGGTGAGGTAACGCCGCCCCTCGGCGGTCTGCACCGGCAGCACGTCGGAGTAGACGAGATAGCCCGGGTCGGTGTACTCGGTGGCCTGACTGACCTCGTACCCGCCGTCGCCGCCGTGGAGTTGGAGCAGCCAGGACGCGGCCTGGCCGGGCACCGACGCGGCCACCAGGGCCAGCGGGACACCCTCCACCTCGCCGGAGAAGAGGATGCCGGAGGAGGGTACGTGCACACGGTCGTCGACCGGTGAACGCCACTCACGGACCGCCTCGGTCACCGCGGCGGTGGTCGCCGCGTCCCCGGCCAGCGAGCCCCGTGGCGGCCACACCGTCAACGACCCGTCCATGCTGTCGTAGCCGACCCGGAGGTCCTGCGGCCGACGCTCGGCGACCGGGCCGCAGGCGGTGACGGCGACCAGCAGGCTGGACAGGCCGGTGGCCGCCACGCCGCGCCAGCGGGCTGAAGCCACCTGTCACGCCCCCGATCACATCGGCCGTCGTTTCGGAGGGCAATAGTACGAGACGCCCGGTCGTCGGCTCGCGCCGCCTCACGCTGCGTCGCCCGGACGGCACACTAGCCACAGGGGACGCCGCGTCGACTTGGGAGCTATTTCCCCACTCGGGTAGACTCCGCCGACTGTGACGCCTGCTGAGACCCGCGCCGCATCGCCGCCGAAACCCGACGTCGTGGCAGGCTCGCCGTCCGAACCCGTCACGCTGGGTGAGGGTACGCGCGACTCCGCGCTGCCGGACGACACCACGGACGCCCCCGTGGGCACCACGACATCAACCGTCGACGCGGCACCTGCCGACCCGGTGGTGCCCGACGCGGCGCCCACTGTGGAGGCCGGTACGACCACGCCGGAGCCCGAGGCGCCGACCGGGGCGGTGGACCCGCCGGCGGGTGCCGTGGCGGCCGGCTCGGCCCCGTCGCGCTGGCGCCGGTTCCGCTGGACGCGGCGGCGGCAGGACCTGGCCGTCTTCGGCGGCTTTCTGCTCACCGCGATCTGGGTGACCAGCCAGATCTGGATGGACCCGGCCGGTCGGGTGGCCTCGCTCTACAGCAGCGACCCGGCGCAGGTGCAGTTCTTCCTCGCCCACTCGGTGCGGGTGGTGCTGCACGGGGAGTTCCCGTTCTTCACCGAGCAGTTCAACTATCCGGACGGCGTGAACCTGATGGCCAACACGGCCATCCTGGCGCTGGGCATCCCGATGGTGCCGGTGACCTTGCTGTTCGGGCCCGCCGTCACCTTCGTACTGCTGGTCACGCTCGCCCTCGCCGGCACCGCCTCGGCCTGGTACTACGTGCTGTCCCGGCACGTGGTCAGCTACCCGCTGGCCGCGATCGTCGGCGGCTGGCTCTGCGGGTTCTCCCCCGCGATGCTGTCGCACGCCAGTTGGCATCCGAACATCATCAGCCAGTTCCTGCTGCCGTTCATCGTGTGGCGGGTCATGGTCATCACCCGCTCCACCCGGCCGTACCGGGACGGTGCGCTGCTGGCCCTGCTGGTCACCGTGCAGGCGTTCATCAACGAGGAGATCCTGCTCTTCACCGCGATGGGCTGCGGCATCTTCCTGATCGCGATGGTCGTCCAACGTCCCGGCCTCTGGTCGGCGGCCTGGCGCCCGCTGGGCAAGGCGGTGGCCACCTGCACGGTGATCGCGGGCGCACTGCTGGCGTACCCGCTCTACATCCAGTTCGCCGGGCCGATGGCGTACCACGGGCTCAGCGACGCGGTCCGCGACTACGGCAACGACATCGCCGCGTACTTCGCGCCGGGCTCGCCGACCATCGGCGGCAACCAGCGCGCCAACGTGAACCTGGCCCCGAACTACTCGGAGGAGAACGCCTTCTTCGGGTGGAGTCTGGCCCTGATCGCGGTCGGCATCGTGCTCTGGCTGCGCCGGGAGCTGCTGGTCCGCGCGTTGGCGGCGACTGCCGGGTTCTACGTCATCCTCTCCCTCGGTGAGCGCATCACCTGGTGGGACCGGGAGCTGATGGTCGGCCCGTGGGAGTGGCTGGTCCGGCTGCCGCTGCTCGACGCGGTGGTGCCGACCCGGTTCGGCATGATCGTCAGCGTGGTGGTGGCGATCCTGCTGGCGCTCGCCATCGAGCGCAGCCGCGACCTGGACCTGGACCGGCAGGTGGTGCGTACGCTGACCGTGGCCGGTCTGGTGCTCGCCCTGCTGCCGATCGCCCCGATGCCGCTGCCGATGACCTCCCGACCGCCGGTGCCGGACTTCATCACCTCGGACCGCTGGCGCGCCTACGTCGGGCCGGACCAGACGCTGGTCCCCATCCCGGTGCCGAGCATGGGCAACACCCACGGGATGCGCTGGGCCGCCTCGACGAATCTCGACTTCAAGATGCCCGGCGGCTACTTCCTGGCCCCGCGCAACGCCACCACCGGTGACCCGGGCCGCTTCAACGGGCGGCCCAGCGGCGTCGGCAAGCTGCTGGAGGAGGTCGCCACGACCGGCCGTACGCCGGAACTGGACGACCGTCAGCGGCGGCGCTCCCTGGACGAGCTGCGGCACTGGAAGGCGGCCGTGCTGGTGCTGCCGCTGCGCCAGCCGCACTCGGAGCCGCTGCGGCAGACCGTCGAGCAGTTGGTCGGCCCGGCCCGGCAGGAGCTGGACGTCTGGGTGTGGGACGTACGGCCGTTGACCGCTCCGACGGGCTGATGGTCGTCGGCACCGCCGACCGTACCGCCGAGGTGGCGTCGCGCCGGTGGCTGCCGGCGCGTACCCCGGACGTGGCGGTGCCGGTCGGCTACCTCGCGCTGGCGGTGTGGCTGACCCACCGCCAGTGGGGTCGCCCGGACCGGCTGTTCCACCAGGCCGGTGACCAGATCCTCTTCGAGTGGATGCTGTCCCGCGCGGCCCGTGCCGTGGCCGGGCTGGAGAACCCGCTGTGGAGCGACGCGTTGAACGCGCCCGGCGGGGTGAACCTGATGGCGAACACCTCGGTGCTCGGCCTCGGCGTTCCGCTGGCCCCGGTCACGCTGCTGCTCGGGTCGCAGGCCGCCTTCGTCGTCGCGGTGGTGCTCTGCCTCGCCGGCACCGCGACCGCCTGGTACGTGCTGCTGCGCCGCCGCCTGGTCGACTCCTGGCCGGCCGCCGCCGTCGGGGGCCTGGTCTGCGGTTTCGCGCCCGGGATGATCGCCCAGGCCGGTACGCACCTGCACATGGCCGCCCAGTTCCTGGTGCCGCTGATCTTGGCGCTGGTGTTCCGCCCCGAGCCGGGCGGCCGGGTGTGGCGGCACGGGGTGCTGCTCGGGCTGGTCGTGACGTACCAGGTCTTCCTCGGTGAGGAGGTGCTGCTCTTCGTGGCGCTGGCCGCCGGCGTGCTCGTCGGCGCGTACGCGATCGCCGACCCGTCGGCCGCCCGTCGGCTCGCCCCGTCGACGGCCGGGCGGATCGGGGTCGGCGCGCTGGTGGCGGGGGTGCTGCTGGCGTACCCGCTGTGGTTCCAGTTCTTCGGGCCGGGCCACTACCGGGGGATGCCGTTCCACGCGTACAGCTACCAGTTGGACGCGGCGTCGTTCACCCGGTTCGCCCGGCAGACGCTGTTCGGCGTGGACCGTCCGCCCGGCCTGCTGGCGCCCAATCCGACCGAGGAGAACTCGTTCTTCGGCGTCGGGCTGCTCCTGCTGGCCGTGGTCGTCGCGGTCTGGCTCCGGCGCCGACCACTGGTCCGCGCGCTGGCCGCCTGTGGGCTGGTGTTCGCCCTGCTCTCCCTCGGTCCCCGGGTACGCCTCGACGGGCGCGCCACCGACCTGCCCGGGCCGTACCGGCTGATCGCCGAACTGCCGTTGCTCGACCATGTGGTGCCGGCCCGGTTCGCGCTGGTCTGCATCCCGGTGCTGGGCGTCCTGATCGCGCTCGGAGTGGACCGCTGGGTGCGGCGGACAGCCGTCGACACCGCGCCCGCCGGGCCCCGACGGCGTGCGACGGTCCGCCTTGTCGGAGTCGTCGCGCTGGCCGTCGCGCTGCTGCCGCTGGTGCCGACGCCGATCCGTACCGTGTCGAGCCGGCCGGTGCCGGCGTTCGTCGCCGACGGCACCTGGCGGACGTACGTGCCGGCGGGCCGCACGCTGGTGCCGGTGCCCCCGGTGACCAACGCCGGCCGCAGTCCGGGCATGCTCTGGTCGGCGCGGACCGGACTGGCCTTCACCGCGCCGGGCGGCTTCTTCATCGGCCCCCACGCCCCGGGCGACCCGACGGCCCGGTGGGGCGCCCCGGACCGGCCGACCTCGCTGCTGTTGCGGCGGGTGGCGGAGACCGGCGTGGTGCCGCCGATCACCGAGACGGACCGCCGGCAGGCGGTGGCGGACCTGCGGCACTGGCGGGCGGCCGTCGTCGTGCAGGGCGGGCTGCACCACGGCGACCCGGTGCGGCACACCGTGGAGGCGCTGCTCGGGCCGCCCCGGGAGATCGACGGCGCGCTGGTCTGGGACGTCCGCCCGTTCGTCGGCTGAGGTGCGCCCGCGCCGGTCGCCTCTCCGCCGGATGGCAGACTCGTCGGGGTGAGCGACGTGGCCGCGACGCCGATGGACGGTGAGCTGGAGAGTGTCAGTCTGGTGGACCTCGCCGTCTCCCGGCTGACCCGGGAACTCCTCAGCGGACGGAGCGAGCCGGGTGAGCGCCTGGTGGAGGAGCAGTTGACCCGGCGGCTGGGGATCAGCCGGGCGCCGTTACGCGAGGCGTTGCGCCTGCTGGCGCAGCGGGGGTTGGTCGAGCACGTGCCCCGGCGCGGGGTCCGCGTCGCCACCCTCTCCGACCGGGACGTGCAGGAACTGTACGAGGTGCGCGACGTGCTGGAGCGGTTCGCGGTCCGGGCAGCGATCCCGGTGGGCCGGGAGAGCGACCTGGTCGGGTTGCGGGCGGCGCTGGACCGGATGCGGGAGGCGACGCGCGCGGGTGACCGGTTGGCGGTCGCCGAGTCGCACCGCGCGTTCCACGTCGCGTTGGTGGCGCTGGCCGGCAACCGTCAGCTCTCCGGGGTGTACGACTCGATCCTGGTGAAGTTGCAGCTCTACATGGCCATCAACCTGCGCCGCGAGGCGGAGCAGGCGCAACCCCTGGACGGTGTGCACCGGCACGAGCGGCTCTTCGAGGCGGTGGCCGGGGGAGACCCGGAGGTGGTCCTCGCCGCTCTCTCGGTGCACGGAGCGCGGTCGTATCTGGGGTAGCGGATCGGCAGCGGCGTCATGCCGTCGTTACGTTCGGCGTCGGCTCTCGAAACAGAACGGTCGACAATCGACTGTATGCCGGAGCGGATCGGATCGATCTCGGAATTGCGGTCGGCGTACCGCGAGCACCGTCTCACCCCCGTCGACCTGACCGAGACCGTCCTCGAAGGACTGGCCGGTCGAGCCGGTGAACCGGTCTGGATCAGCACCGTGTCCCCCGACGACCTGCGGGCCCGTGCCGCCGTCCTGGCCGACACCGACCCGCAGACACTGCCGCTGTACGGGATCCCGTTCGCGGTGAAGGACAACATCGACGTCGCCGGCATGGTCACCACGGCCGGCTGCCCCGACTTCGGGTACCGCGCCACCGAGGACGCACCGGTGGTACGCCGGCTCCTCGACGCCGGTGCCCTGCTGGTCGGCAAGACCAACCTCGACCAGTTCGCCACCGGCCTGACCGGCTCGCGATCCCCGTACGGCAGCGTCGAGAGCGTGTTCGGTGGCGGCCTCGTCTCCGGCGGGTCCAGTTCCGGCTCGGCGGTCGCGGTCGCCACCGGTCAGGTCACCTTCGCCCTCGGCACGGACACCGCCGGCTCCGGCCGGGTTCCCGCCGCGCTCAACGGGATCGTCGGCCTCAAACCCACCCGGGGACTGCTCAGCACCGCCGGTGTGGTGCCGGCCTGCCGCTCGCTGGACTGCGTCTCGGTCTTCGCCACCGACGTCGCGGACGCCACGGAGGTGCTGCACGCCGCTCGCGCCGTGACCACAGCCGACCCCTGGGGACGTCCACTGCCGGCCGCGAGTCTGGCCTCCCGGGCACCGGAGACGCTCCGCCTCGGCGTACCCCGGACCGCAGACCTGGAGTTCTTCGGCGATGCCGGGCAGGCGGTCCGGTTCGCGGCCGGCGTGCACCGCCTGCGGGACCTGGTCGACACCGTGCGGCAGGTGCCGCTGGCTCCCTTCCTGGCTGCCGGAGACCTCCTCTACCAGGGCCCCTGGGTGGCCGAGCGGCTCGCCGGGCTGGACGACTTCCTGCGGACGCATCCGGAGTCGGTCCTCCCGGTCACCCGGACCGTGTTGGAGACCGGGCGGCGTTACGACGCCGTCGACGCCTTCCGGGGCCGACACCGGCTCCGTGAGTTGCGGGCCGAGGTCGACCGGTGGTGGCAGGAGATGGACGTGCTGGTGGTGCCGACCGTCGGCACCACCTTCACGCTCGCCGAGGTCGCCGAGGACCCGATCGGACGCAACGCGGTACTCGGCCGGTACACCCAGTTCGCGAACCTGCTCGACCTGGCGGCGGTGACCGTGCCGAACGGATTCACCGCCGACGGTCGACCGGCCAGCCTGACCCTGGTCGGCCCGGCCTTCAGCGACACCACACTGGCCCGGCTCGCCGCCGCCTGTGCCGGAGCCGACGCGCACCCGGTGGCCGAGAGCACGTCGGGCAACGGGGCCGCGCCGCCGATCCGGGGAGGTGGGGTACCGACAGGCCGCAGGGAGGTGCTGATCGCCGTGGTCGGGCGGCACCTGAGCGGGGAGTCGCGCAACACCGAGCTGACCGACCTCGGGGCCACCCTCGCCGGCACCACCCGCACCGCACCGCTCTACCGGCTGTTCCGGATGCCGACCCCGGACGGCGAAGGATTGCCCGGCCTGGTCCGGGTCGCCTCAGCCACCCCCGACGGTCACGGAATCGAAGTCGAACTCTGGTCGCTGCCGACCTCGGCAGTGGGCGGATTCCTGGCCGGAGTGCCGGCCCCGCTCTCGCTCGGCTGGGTGCGGCTGCACGACGGGCGGCACGTGCTCGGGTTCCTCTGCGAGGCGTACGCGGCCGGCCCGGAGGCCGAGGACATCAGCGCCACCGGTGGGTGGCGCGCGTACCGGCGGTTGACGTGTAAGGAGGGGTCCCCTGCTAACGCCTCGTGCATAGCAGGGGACCCCTCCTCACACCGCCGCCCGACGGTCAACGGCGGCGACGCCGCCTGAGCAGGACAGGAGGAGCGATGGCAACGATCGGTCCGGTACCGGCGAACCCCTACCCGTGGCCGTACGACGGCACGGTCGACACCGTGCGTACCGCACTGCTCTGCGTGGACTGGCAGACCGACTTCTGCGGGCCGGGCGGCTACGTCGACGCGATGGGCTACGACATCGGCCTCACCCGGGCCGGCCTGCCGGCCACCGCCCGGCTGCTGACGCACGTCCGTTCGCTCGGCATGCTGGTTGTGCACACCCGTGAGGGACACGACCCCGACCTGTCCGACCTGCCGCCGAACAAACGCTGGCGCTCGGCCCGGATCGGCGCCGAGATCGGCGGAGCCGGGCCCTGCGGCCGGATCCTCGTCAAGGGCGAACCGGGATGGGAGATCGTGCCCGAGGTCGCCCCGGCCCCCGGCGAGGTGGTCGTGGACAAGCCGGGCAAAGGCGCCTTCTATGCGACCAACCTGGACCTGGTGCTGCGTACCCGGGGCATCACCCACCTGATCCTCACCGGCATCACCACCGACGTCTGCGTGCACACCACGATGCGCGAGGCGAACGACCGGGGCTACGAGTGCCTGATCCTGTCGGACTGCACCGGCGCCACCGACAAGGGCAATCACGAGGCCGCCCTGCACATGGTGACCATGCAGGGCGGCGTCTTCGGCTGCGTGGCCACCTCCGACGACGTCATCGCCGCCACGACCGGGTGAGGTGGACCAATGCCGACCATCGCCGCCGCGCGACCCTTCCCGTACACCTTCGACCTCACGACCACGGCGCTGCTCGTCATCGACATGCAGCGCGACTTCCTGGAACCGGGCGGTTTCGGCGAGAGCCTGGGTAACGACGTCAGCCGGCTGCGGCGCACCATCGCGCCGCTGGGCGCGCTGCTGGCCGCCGCCCGTGCCGCCGGCATGACCGTCGTGCACACCCGCGAAGGCCACCTGCCGGACCTCTCCGACTGCCCACCGGCCAAGCTCCAGCGGGGTGCCCCCCGCATGCGCATCGGCGACCCCGGGCCCAACGGCCGGATCCTGATCCGGGGCGAGTACGGCCACGACATCGTCGACGAACTGGCGCCGCTGCCCGGCGAGCCGGTCGTCGACAAGCCCGGCAAGGGCGCCTTCCACGCCACCGGCCTGGGGGAGTTGCTCGCCGAACAGAAGATCGACAGTCTCCTGGTCACCGGTGTCACCACCGAGGTGTGCGTGCACACCACCGTCCGGGAGGCGAACGACCGCGGGTACGAGTGCCTCGTGCTCGCCGACTGCGTCGGGTCCTACTTCCCGGAGTTCCACCGGGCCGGACTCGACATGATCGCCGCCCAGGGCGGCATCTTCGGCTGGGTGGCCGACTCGACGGACGTACTCGCCGTGCTGCCCACCACCCCCTCGTCGTACGCCTCCTCCTGACCGGGAGCAGCCCATGCAACCCACCACGACATCCCCGCCACGTCTGCCGTACTGGGTACGCGGTGACACCAACGCGTTCTTCGGCTTCGGCGTCAACGTCCTGGTCAACGTGCTCACTCTGACCGGGCTCTGCATCTTCGTGGTGAACCTGCCCGAACGGGAGGTGTTCGGCACGATCCTGCCGGCCCTCGGCATCGCCCTGGTCGCCGGCAACATCTACTACACCCACCTGGCCCGCCGCCTGGCCCGACGGGAGGGGCGTGCCGACGTGACCGCCCTGCCGTACGGGCCGAGCGTGCCGCACATGTTCATCGTCATCTTCGTCATCATGCTGCCGATCTTCCTGAGTACCGGTGACCCGACGCGGGCCTGGGCGGCCGGGCTGGCGTGGGCGTTCATCATCGGCGTGATCGTGCTGGTCGGTGCGTTCGTCGGGCCGTACATCCGCCGGTACACCCCCCGCGCCGCGTTGCTCGGCACGCTGGCCGGCATCAGCATCACCTTCATCTCGATGAACCCGGCAGGGCAGATGTGGCGGATGGCCTGGATCGCTCTGCCGGTCCTCGCGCTGCTGCTGATCGGACTGCTCACCGACGTGAGACTGCCGTTCAACTTCCCGATCGGGCTGGCCGCCCTGCTGCTGGGTACGGCGATCGGCTGGCTCGGTGGGGCGATGTCGGTGCCGGACGTGACAGCAGCGGCGCGCGACATCGCCGTCGCCCTCCCCACGTTCCAACTCGACCTGCTGGGACGTGGCCTGTCCGACATGGCGCCACTGCTGGCTACCGCGATCCCGCTCGGGGTCTACAACTTCACCGAGGCGATGACCAACGTGGAGAGCGCCGCCACCGCCGGGGACAACTACAACCTGCGCAGTGTCCTGCTCGCCGACGGCGCCGGGGCGGTGGTCGGTGCGGCCCTCGGTTCACCCTTTCCGCCCGCCGTGTACGTCGGGCATCCCGGCTGGAAGGCCGCCGGAGGCCGGACCGGCTACTCGATGGCGACCGGGGTGGTCATCGCGCTGCTCTGCTTCCTCGGGATGTTCTCCCTGCTCGGTGCGATCTTCCCGACCGCGGCGATCGTGCCGATCCTGCTCTATATCGGACTGCTGATCGGCGCGCAGGCGTTCCAGGCCACGCCTCGGGCCCACGCGGCGGCGGTCGTGGCGGCGCTGATCCCCAACATCGCGGCGTGGGCGACCGGGCAGATGAACAACGTGCTGGCGGCGGCCGGCACCACCGCTGCCGAGGTCGGCGACGAGGCGCTCGCCGGTGCCGGGGTGGTCTACGACGGGCTGCGGATACTCGGTGAAGGGGCCATCCTCGCCGGTCTGGTGCTCGGCGCGATCGTGGCGTTCATCATCGACAAACGCTTCGTGCACGCGGCCGTGTTCGCCGCGTCGGGCGCGGTGCTCGCCTTCATCGGTCTGATCCATGGCGAGGAGGTCCGGTGGAACGCCAACGGGCAGGTGGCCCTCGGCTACCTCTTCGTGGCGGTGATCTGCGGGATCGTCGCGCTCGGGTCGCACCCGCCCCGGGTGCCCGCGCCGGAGGAGGCCGAGCTGGACCGCCCGCACGGCGGCACTCCTTCCCGCGCAGAGGACGTACCCGCCGACTCGGTCACCGCGCCGGGCCGTCCGGCCGGTGCCGCCCCGGCGGACGACGACACCCGCGAGGCGGCGGTGAGTGGCTGAGGCGGTGTCCCCGGTCGGGCGGCAGGTCCCGCCGCCCGACCGGGGACACTCCGCCGCCCGCTGCCGGTCCCGACTGGAGAGGACGAACCCGATGGAGATCGACCGCGCCGACGTGGTGGCCGAGGTAACGACCGCCTTCGCCGGCTACGAGCAGGCCCTGGTCGACGGGGACGCGGAGCGGATCTGCGGCTACTTCTGGGACTCCGACCGGACGGTGCGCTTCGGCCTCGCCGACCACCAGTACGGCCTTGAGGAACAGCGGAAATGGCGGGCCGCGCAGCCGCCGTTGCCACCGGGTCGCCGGCTGGTCGACCCGGTGATCACCACCTTCGGCCTCGACCTCGCGGTCGTCACCACCCGGTTCGGCTACGTCGGCACGGCCGCCACCGGCCGACAGACCCAGACCTGGGTACGCCTGCCCGTCGGCTGGCGCATCGTCACCGCGCACGTATCCGAGCCGCTGCCCGCTGCGCCTGAGGTGTAAGGAGGGGTCCCCTGCTAACGCCTCGTGTATAGCAGGGGACCCCTCCTTACAACCCGGAGCGCGCGTCAGACGCGGTCGCGGACGTCCCAGAGCCAGACGTCGTCCACCCGCTGCGGCTCACCGAGCAGGCCGGTCAGCAGGTCCCGCAGCACGGCCTCCCGGGGATGGGCACCGAGCACCACCACCGAGGCCCGCCAGAAGCGCAGGTCCTCGACCGCCTGCTGACGGTTCTCGTCGGTCAGCTCGGGCACCTCACCGGCGTCCATGGAGCGGTAGACGAGGGTGCTGGTGGGCCGGTTCGGTGCGCCGAAGACACCCTCGCCGTCGAGGTTGGGGCCGATGAAGTAGCCCGCCGGGATCGGGAACTCGTGCTGGGTCAACGCGCTCCAGCGCAACGTGGACAGTCCGTGCACGTTGCTCGGGATGGGGACCGGCACCAGCGTGCGGCCCTCCGGCACGTACGGCCGCCAGGCGCCCGAGGTGATGAAGGTCGGCGGCGGGGCGACCTCCTTCGCCGGCAGCGGGGTGGGGAACAGCGGCAGCACGGCCAGCGAGATGGCCGCGTACCCGACGCCGCGCTGCCAGCGCGGCCGGGAGCCGGCGGTGGCGGTGGCGGGCACGGGTTCGCCGGAGCGCGGTGCCGGCACCGGAGACCGGCGGTTGCCGGCCACCGCGTCCCAGGCCAGGGCGAGCAGGACACCGAGCGCGGCGGTGGTGACCAGCGTCAGCCGCGTCGGCATCATCATCTCGACCAGCGGTACGTCCTCCGAGATGTACGACCACGGGCCGGCGATGCCGGTGAGTTCGCCGTTGAACCGGATCTCCGGTCCGAGCGAGGCCACCGAGAAGAGCAGCACCAGCACGGCGATGATCCGGGCCACCAGCGACCGGCGCACCAGCAGCGCCAGCGCCACCACCGTGAACAGCACCATCGGCCAGCCGAACCAGGTGTTCTGCTCGGTCATCCCGATGGTCGCCTCGACCGCCTCGTTGCCGGCGATGGTGTCGCGCGGGAAGGTGACGAAGGCGACGATGTCCTCGCCCCAACTGTGGAACACCCCGCCCTGCAGGCCCCGGTAGGACTGCGGGCCGTTGAACTGGTACCAGATCGGGTAGGCGGTGAGCAGCAGGGCGACGCCACCACCGAAGCCCAGCCCGGCACCGAACGTACCGGCGCGGGCCCGCGCCGTACGCGGGCGCATGATCGCGTAGGCGATCACGATGACCAGGCAGGCCAGCGCCGTGAGCAGCAGCATCTCCTCGTTGATGAAGATCTGGTACGCCACCAGCAGGCCCAGCACCAGCCCGTTGCGCCGCCACCGGCCGGGCTCGGTCAGCCGGAACACCCGCACCACGATCAGCGGCAGCAGGAAGTTGGAGACGAAGTTCGGTTGGCCGTTGGCGTGGTGCACGATGCCGGGGGCGAAGCCGAGGAACGCGCCGCCGACGAAGGCGGCGGCCCGGGAGCGCACCAGGTGCCGGGAGAGCATCCAGTACGAGGTGGCGGCGGTGGCCGCCAGCGCACCGCCCAGGTAGAGCGCGTACACCACCTGCGGGCCGAGCAGCCAGGTGAGCGGGGCCAGCGGCAGGGTCACCCCGAGCAGCGAGGTGTTGGCCATCATGTTCACCCCGTCGGGGGCGTTCTGCCTGGTGCTGAAGAGCGGGTTCTCCAGGTGCATCACCGAGTACGCACCGTGCGAGAACAACCACTCGAACCAACTGTGGTCGGTGGGCAGATGTGACGAGACGCGGTTCTGCACGTCCACCCAGTAGTAGAGGCAGACGAGGACACCGAGCAGCACGTAGGCTCCGATGGCCAACACGTCGACGCGCGTCGGCCCGCGTCGGCGAGGTCGTGTCGCTGACTCCGCCTCGACGGTCTCGGGGGCAGGGTTCAACGAGGAATCAATCACCGGCACAGCCACGACGGGCCATCGTACAGGCGGTCGCCGGGGCCGCCGACGGCCGTGAGGGCCGCGTCGGCGCGCCGGAGGAAGGACGACCGTGACGGTGATCGACCTCGGTGACCTCACCGAGCCGACCTACCAGCCGCCGAGACGCCGCCGGATCGTCGCCGGTTCGCGCCGCTGGGGGGCCGCGTTGCTCGCGGTGGTCGTGCTGGTGTCGATGGCCGGAGCCGCGCCGCCGACCCGCCGGGTGTACGCGACGGTGCCGGTGCCACTCGGCGCCAACCTGCTCCTCGCGGCGGACCAGATCTTCGCCGTCATCCCGGGCACCGAGGTCACCGACGGCCACCCCGAACTGCTCGCCTTCCCCTATCCCGAGAAGGCCACCGGTGCGCCGCCGACGCTCACGCCGTCCTGGCGGACCCGACTGGCGTACGGCCATCGGGTCTTCCGGGCGCAGCCCGTCGCCGGCGGCGGGGTGCTGGTCTCGATGTCCGCCGAGGAGACCGAGAGCAGCCAGAGCGTGCTGCTCGACGCGCGTACCGGTCAGGAACGCTGGCGCGAGCCGGGCGTGGCGATGTTCGACGACCCCCGCCGCGCACTGCTGCGGACCCATCGCGAGAGCGCGCCGAACACGCTACGGATGATCGAGCTGCCGAGCGCCCGTGAGCTGTGGTCCATTCCGCTCTCCGCGTCCAGCGTCGACTACCGGCTGCGCGACGGTGTGGTCGACGCGATCGTGGTCTCCACACTCGACGGCGGCGTCGAGGTGCGTGACCCGGAGACCGGGGAGGTCCGGCACCGCCTGCCGCCGCCCGCCGACGACCCGGCCGGTTACCAGTCGGCGTGGGTGGTCGGCGACCTGGTGGCGGTGGTCCGCAACTCGAACACCGTCGCCGCCTACGCGGTCGACGGGCTGGTCCCGCTCTGGCAGACCACCGTGCCGACGATCTATCACGTCACTGCCTGCGCCGCACTGCTCTGCGCCTTTCCGGCCAGCGGCGGGGTGCAGGTCCTCGACCCGGCCACCGGCGCCGCCGGGTGGGACAACCGGAACATCGCCGACCTCCTGCTGGTGGGGGCGCGGCGTGCGCTGGTCCTGTCCGGGTGGGCCGAGGGGACGATGGAGCTGGCTACCTTTGACATGACGACCGGGGCGCTGCTCGTCGACCACGGTTCGTGGGAGCAGGTCCAGCGTTACGAGTACGCGCCGCAACTGCTCGCCGTGCGACCGGTGCCCGACGTCGGTGTGGTGCTGGCCCGACTACACCCCGACGAGGACCGGGCCCGGCCGATCGACGTGCTGGTCGGGGCGCGGGGCGAATGCCAGGCCCGCCACGACCTCGTCGCCTGCCGCCGGCAGGACGGCGACTTCGGCGTCTGGCGACTTCCGGGGTGACACCGCTCGGCGCGGCACATCGACTTGGCGGCCGGCGCTAGGTTGTCGGGTGGTCACCGGCGGAAAAGGGGCGTGACATGCGGGTACTGGTGGTCGAGGACGAGCGCAACCTCGCTGACGCGATCGCGCGCGGCCTACGCAAACGCGGCATGGCGGTGGATGTCGCGTACGACGGCGACAGCGGACACGAAATGGCCTTCGTCACCCGGTACGACGTGGTGGTGCTCGACCGTGACCTGCCCGGCATGCACGGTGACCAGATCTGCGCCGAGCTGGCCGCGTCCGGCGCGCTGACCCGGGTGCTGATGCTCACCGCCAGCGGCACGGTCGCCGACCGGGTCGAGGGCCTGCAACTCGGCGCCGACGACTACCTGCCCAAGCCGTTCGCCTTCGACGAACTGGTGGCCCGGGTGCTGGCGTTGGGCCGGCGGGCCACCCCGGCGGCACCGCCGGTGCTGGAACTGGCCGACCTGGTCGTCGACCCGGCGCGGCGGGTCGCCACCCGGGCCGGGCAGCCGGTGGAGTTGACCAACAAGGAGTTCGGGGTGCTCTGCGAGCTGCTCAGGGCCCGTGGCGCGGTGGTCTCCAGCGAGGAACTGCTGGAACGGGTGTGGGACGCCAACACCGACCCGTTCACCACCATCGTCCGGGTCACCGTGATGACCCTGCGCCGCAAGCTCGGCGACCCGCCGCTGATCGAGACCGTGGTGGGGGCCGGCTACCGCACCGCCGAGGGGTCGGCGTGACGCCCGCCCTGGGGCTCGGGCCGGTCACGCGGCTGCGGCTGCGGCCCACCCTGCGGCTGCGGCTGACCCTGCTCAACGGCGTCCTGCTGATCGGCGCCGGGGCGATCCTGCTGCTGCTGGCCTGGCTGCTGGTGCGCGACGCGCTGCGCCCCACCGACGAGCTGCTGCCCGGCACCACCGTGGTGCTGGCCGACGGCAGCACCCTGGAAGCCGGGGCGTGGCAGCGGCAACTGGTCAGCGCGGCCTCCGGCGAGCTGCTGGCGAAGGGGCTGGCCGCGCTGCTGGCGGTCGGGGCGGTCGGCGTGGTCGGGGCGTACGCGGTGGCGGGGCGGGCGCTGCGGCCACTGCACCAGGTCACCGCCACCGCGCGGCGGCTCGGCGAGACCACGCTGCACCAGCGGATCGGCTACTCCGGGGCGGACGACGAGGTGGCCGAGCTGGCCGACACCTTCGACGCGATGCTGGACCGGATAGGTGCCGCCTTCGAGTCGCAGAAGAGGTTCGTCGCCAACGCCTCGCACGAGTTACGGACACCGCTGGCGGTGATGCGTACCGAGATCGACGTGACGCTCAGCGACGACGACGCGGACGCGGCCGAGTACCGCCGGATGGCGACCGTGGTGCGCGACGCCTCCGAACGCGCCAACGGGCTGGTCGACGCCCTGTTGGTGCTGGCCCGCAGCGAGGCGCAGACGGGCCGACGGCTCGCCCGGCGTACCGAGTGCGACCTGGCCGCCGGCACGCTCAACGCGCTCTCCGCGGTGCGCCGGGAGGTGGAACGGATCAAGCTGGACGTGCGGACCTCGCTCCAGCCGGCACCGGTGGTCGGCGACCCCGGGCTGCTGGACCGGTTGGCCGGCAACCTGATCGAGAACGCGGTCCGCTACAACCACCTGCACGGGCGGCTCTGGGTGCGGACCGGCTCCGACGGTCAGCGATCGTGGCTGGTGGTGGGCAACACCGGATTCGAGGTCGACCCGGCCGACGTACCGGGGCTGTTCGAGCCGTTCCGGCGTGGCGGCCGGGAGCGGACCGGCGCCCGTGGGTCGGGCCTCGGCCTCTCCATCGTCCGGGCGGTCTGTGACGCGCACGGCGGCACGGTGGCGGCGGTGGCGCAGCCCGGGGGCGGCCTGGAGGTGACGGTGAACCTGCCGGCGGCCGACTCCGCGCCGACCGTGGAGCAGGGCACGCGCTGACCCGAGGCACGAATAATCGCTTGATCCCGATGAGAGGTTGGGGTCATGGCTTCCCGAGTACGTTGGATCGACGTCGACTGTGCCGACCCGTACACCATGGCGACCTTCTGGGCCGAGGTCACCGGGCTGCGGCCCGACCCGGACGACCGGCCGGGGGACGAGGAGTGCGCCCTGTTGTCCGGCCCGGACCTGGCCGGCGGTGGCATGCTCTTCCAGCGGATCCCCGAGGGCAAGACCGCCAAGAACCGCATCCACCTGGACCTCCAACCGACCGACCGGACCCGGGACGAGGAGGTGGAACGCCTGATCGGCCTGGGTGCCACACGGGTCGCCGACCGCCGCCGGCCGGACGGCACCGGCTGGGTGGTGCTGGCCGACCCGGAGGGCAACGAGTTCTGCGTGGAACGCAGCGCCGCGGAGCACTCCCCGACGGAGGGCTGACTCCTCACCGGGCCGGCGCGGGCGGGGATCCACCCCGCCCGGCCGTCGGCGCGTACGTCAGGACCGTTGTTCGACCTGGCCCCGGATGGTGAGGAACTCGGACGCGGCGTCGTTGCGGGAGGAGAAGAACATGACGATCATGCCGACGCTGCCCCGGTCGGCCCAGACGCAGATGCCCAGCGCCACGTCGGCCCGGCCGTCGCCGCAGCGGGCCTCGCCACCGAGCGGGCCCGGCTCGACCGCCGTCATGTTGCTGACCGTCAGCTCGGTCGAGATGGCCTGGACCGCCTCGTCGAGCTCCTTCTTCGGGTCGGACATCAACCCGGAGACGGCCACGATCATCACGAGGTTCTCCTGCGACGGATTGCCGTAGAAGGCGCCGACCGCACTCGTCTCGTTCTGGATCGAGGACTTCAGTTGCCGGACCATCGACTCGGAGAGCTGCTGCAACTCCGGCTCGGTGACCTTCGGGCGGCCGGCCAGCGTCTCCGGCGCCACCACCCGGGTCCGGGTGGCGTCGACCGCCTCGCCGACGGTGTCCCGGACCACGAACCAGACGACCGCGCCACCGCCCACGCAGAGCACCATGAGCACGGCGAGGACGATCAGCACGATCTTCCCGGTGTGGGACTTCTTCGGCGGTGGGGGCGGCGGGAAGGCGCCGTACGACTGGCCGGGCGCGGGGTACCCGCCGGCCTGCGGAGGCGGGGGATAGCCGGCACCCGACTGTGGCGGATTGCCCGCACCCGGCGGTGGTGGGTAGCCACCGGCCTGCGGGTACGCCCCGGCCGGCGGGTAGCCGCCGCCCTGCGGGTGCGGGCCGCCGCCGGGCGGATAGTGGTGCTGGTCCGGGTGGGACATGCGGTCAGCTCCTGGTGAAGGGTGGAACCGGAAGGGTAGCCAGCGACCGCACGCGCCGCTGCCCCAGACCGCCGGTCACGGTGGTCAACCCCCGGTCGGGGCGACCACCGTGACCCGGGTCGGCTCAGCCGGTCAGGCTGGCCACTCCCTGCGGCAGGAAACGCTGACCGGTGACCTGCTCACTGGTGCCGGTCCGGTCCAGGTACGGCGTGACGCCGCCCAGGTGGAACGGCCACCCGGCACCGAGGATCATGCACAGGTCGATGTCCTGCGCCTCGGCGACGACCCCCTCGTCCAGCATCAGCCGGATCTCCTGGGCCAGCGCGTCGAGCGCCTGCTGGCGTACCTGCTCCTCGGTGAGCGGCTGGTCGCCGACCACCAGCAGCTTCGCCACCTCGGCGTTGATCTCGTCGTCCACCACGATCGGCTGACCGGAGTCCGCGATCCGCTTCAGGTTCTCGCTGACCGTGAACCGGTCCGGGAAGGCCGCGTGCAGGGTGCCGCCGACGTGGTGGGCGACGGCCGGGCCGACGAGCTGGAGCAGTGCCAGCGGTCGCATCGGCAGGCCCAGCGGGTCCAGCGCGCGGTTCGCCACCTCCAGCGGGGTACCCGCGTCCACGGCGGCGAAGACGGTGCCGAGGAAGCGGGTGAGCAGCCGGTTGACCACGAACGCCGGGGCGTCCTTCACCAGCACCGACGACTTCTTGAGCTGCTTGCCGACCGCGAAGGCGGTGGCCAGCGTGGCGTCGTCGGTCCGCTCGCCGCGGACGATCTCCAGCAGCGGCAGCACCGCGACCGGGTTGAAGAAGTGGAAGCCGACCACCCGCTCCGGGTGCTCCAGGTCCTCGGCCATCGCCGTGATCGACAGCGACGAGGTGTTCGTCGCCAGCACCGCCTCCGCCGGGACGATCTTCTCCAGCTCGGCCCAGACCTGCTTCTTGACGGAGAGGTCCTCGAAGACGGCCTCGATGACGAAGTCGGCGTCCGCGAACGCGCTCTTGTCGACCGTGCCGCTGACCAGGCCGTACAGCTTGGCGGCGGTGCCCTTGTCCATCCGGCCCTTGCTGACGGCCTTCTCGATCTGGGTGTGCACGTAGCCGACGCCCTTGTCCACCCGAGCCTGGTCGAGGTCGGTGAGCACCACCGGCACCTGGAGACGGCGGGCGAACAGCAGCGCCAACTGACCGGCCATCAGTCCCGCGCCGACGATGCCGACCTTGGTCACCGGACGGGCCAGCCCCTTGTCCGGCGCGCCGGCCGGTCGCTTGGCCCGCCGCTGCACCAGGTCGAAGGCGTACAGGCCGCTGCGCAGCTCCTCGGAGAAGACCAGGTCGGCCAGGGCATCGTCCTCGGCGGCGGTGCCGGTGCCGAAGTCGGCGTCCTTCGCCGTCTCCAGCAGGTCCAACGCCCGGTACGCGGACGGGACCGCGCCGTGCAGCCGCTGGTCCAGGGTCTGGCGGGCGAAGTAGAGCACGCCCGCCCACATGTCCTTGTCGACCTCGGGTCGGGTGACGGTCACCTCGCCGCGCACCACCCCGGCGGCCCACTCCAGCGACCGCTCCAGGAAGTCGGCCGGCTCCAGCAGCACGTCGGCGATGCCCAGCTCGGCGGCCTGCTTCGGCTTGAGCATCTTGTTCTGCATCAACGGGTTCTGGATGATCACCTGGGTGGCCGCCGGGATGCCGATCAGGTTCGGCAGGAGCTGGGTGCCGCCCCAACCCGGGATCAGGCCGAGGGACACCTCGGGCAGGGCCAGCGCCGCCGCGCCGCCGGAGAGCGTCCGGTAGTGGCAGTGCAGGGCCAGCTCCAGGCCGCCGCCCATCGCCGCCCCGTTGACGAAGGCGAAGGTCGGGACCGGGCTGTCCTTGAGTCGGGCGAAGACCCGGTGCCCCAGCCGGCCGATCTCCAGCGCCTGCGCCCGGTCCGCCAGCAGCGGCAGACTGGTGATGTCCGCGCCGACACAGAAGATGTACGGCTTGCCGGTCACCGCGATGAACGCCGGATCGGCCGCCAGCGCGGCGCTGATCGCCTCGTCCAGGCTGGTGAGGCCGCCCGGGCCGAAGGTGTTCGGCTTGGTGTGGTCGAATCCGTTGTCGAGGGTGATCAGGGCGGCCGGGCGGTCCAGCCCGGGCACGTTCACCTGACGCAGCAGCGCCCTGGTGACCACCTCGTTCGGTGCCGCAAGGCTCATTTGTCTCCACCCTCCCGGTGCGGGTTCTCCCAGATGACCGTGCCGCCCATGCCGATGCCGATGCACATCGCGGTGAGGCCGTAGCGGACCTCCGGGTGCTCGGCGAACTGCCGGGCGAGCTGGGTCATCAGCCGTACGCCGGAGGAGGCGAGCGGGTGCCCGATGGCGATCGCGCCGCCCCACTGGTTGACCCGGGGGTCGTCGTCGGCGATGCCGAAATGGTCGAGGAAGGCGAGCACCTGCACGGCGAACGCCTCGTTCAGCTCGAACAGGCCGATGTCGTCGATGGTCAGGCCGGCGATGCGCAGCGCCTTCTCGGTCGACGGGATCGGGCCCACGCCCATCACCTCGGGCTCGACGCCGACGAAGCCGTACGACACCAGCCGCATGGCGATCGGCAGGCCCAGCTCACGGGCGACGTCCTCGGCGACCAGCAGGCTGGCGGTCGCGCCGTCGTTCAGCCCGGCCGCGTTGCCCGCGGTCACCTTGCCGTGCGGGCGGAACGGGGTCTTGAGCGTTGCCAGCTTCTCCAGGGAGGTGTCCCGGGGCGCCTCGTCCACGGTCGCCAGGCCCCAGCCGGTCTCCGGATCGCGGACCGCCACCGACACCAGGTCGTCCTGCAACTTGCCGTCGGCGTACGCCTTCGCGGTCTTCTGCTGCGAGGCGAGGGCGAACGCGTCGGTGCGCTCCTTGGTGATGTGCGGGACCCGGTCGTGCAGGTTCTCCGCGGTGGAGCCCATCACCAGCGCGGACGGGTCGACCAGCTTCTCCGCGACGATGCGCGGGTTCGGGTCGACGCCCTCGCCCATCGGGTGGCGGCCCATGTGCTCGACACCGCCGGCGATCGCGACGTCGTACGCGCCCACGGCGATGCCGCTGGCGACGGTGGTCACCGCGGTCATCGCACCGGCGCACATCCGGTCGATGGCGAAGCCGGGCACCGTCTTGGGCAGGCCGGCCAGCAACGCGGCGGTACGGCCGATGGTCAGGCCCTGGTCACCGGTCTGGGTGGTGGCGGCGATGGCCACCTCCTCGACCCGTTCCGGGGGGAGCTGCGGGTTGCGGCGCAGCAGTTCGCGGATGCATCGGATCACCAGGTCGTCGGCGCGGGTGTTGGCGTACATCCCACCCGCCTTGCCGAACGGGGTGCGGACGCCGTCCACGAAGACGACATCCCGAACTTCACGGGGCACTTGAGCCTCCTAGCCAGCACTGGCGTTTCCCCCGAATGCTACTCGCCAGTAATAACCAGTGCCGCCGTCCCCACTGTGGCCCACCCCACACCCACCCCCACACCGACCCCCACCCCCGCCCCCACCGCTCTCGCCGACGGCCGCTCTCACCGCTCTCGCCGACGGCCGCTCTCGTTGATCAAGAGGTTTGCGTCGGCGAACGGCCGCCTGCCGGACGCAAACCTCTTGATCAACCGCGGGTCAGGCGGGTGGGGTGGGGGAGGTGGGGGAGGCGGGGGGTGGGGGTGGGGGTGGGGCGGTCAGGGCTTCGGCCAGGTCGGGGAGGAGGAGGTCGATCTGCCAGTCCCGGGCGTGGTGGCTGCGCAGCGCCTCGGCGACGGTGTGTTCGGTGATCTCCTCGGGAGGCTGCCAGGCGACGCGGCGGATGGTGTCCGGGGAGATCAGGTTCTCCGGCGGCAGATGGTGCGCGCCGGCCACCCGCAGCACCACCTCACGGGAACGGGCCAGCCGGGCGGCGGCGGCCGGGTCCCGTTCGGCCCACCGGTGCGGTGGTGGCGGGCCCTCCACCGTCGGCGTCACCGGCAACTCGTCGTCCGGCAACTGCCGGGCGTCGTCCAGCGCCGTCAGCCAGGTCCGCGCCAGCCGGCGTACCGACCGACCGCCGAAACCGGGCAGGGTGAGCAGCGTCTTCTCGTCCTTCGGGTCCAGCTCGGCGGCGGCCACGATGGCCGAGTCGGGCAGGACCCGCCCCGGTGCCGCATCCCGACGGGCGGCGATCTGGTCGCGGGCGTACCAGAGGGAGCGCACCCGGGCCTGCGCCCGCGCTCCGCGTACCCGGTGGATGCCGGAGGTGCGCCGCCACGGGTCGGCCCGGACCCGGGGTGGACGGTCCCCGCTGTTCACCAGAGCAGCGAACTCCTCGGCCGCCCACGCGGACTTGCCCTGCCGGGACAGTTCCGCGTCGAGCGCGTCCCGCAGGTCGGTCAGCAGCTCCACGTCCAGGGCGGCGTAGGTGAGCCAGGACTCCGGCAACGGCCGGCTGGACCAGTCTGCCGCCGAGTGGTGCTTCTCCAGGCTGAACCCGAGCAACTGCTCGGTGAGCGCGGCCAGGCCGACCCGCTCGAACCCGGCCAGCCGGGCGGCCAGCTCGGTGTCGAACAGTCGGCGTGGTCGCAACCCCAGCTCGGCGAGGCAGGGCAGATCCTGGTTGGCCGCGTGCAGCACCCACTCCGTGTCGGCTATCGCCGCGTCGAGCGTGCTCAGGTCGGGTAGCGGCAACGGGTCGATCAGCACGGTGCCGGCGCCCTGGCGGCGTAACTGCACCAGGTACGCCCGTTGGCTGTAGCGGTAGCCGGAGGCGCGCTCGGCGTCCAGGGCCACCGGACCGGTGCCGGCCGCGAAACGGGCCACCACCTCGGTGAGTTGGTCCGGTGTCGCCACCGGTTCGGGAGTGCCCTCACGTGGGGCGGTCAACGGCACGGACTCGCCGCCAGTGGGTTCGGTCCCCGCGTCCGACGGCTCCGGCCGCGCCGACGGCTCGTGGTGCGTGTCGTTTCCCGTACGGCTTGCGGCGGTCCGACGGCGCAGGGGTGGTTCGTCGGTCACCTGGCAACCCTAGTGCGCCAATGGATCGTGCGGCGCGCACCCGCCCCGCCGCGTGTCGGCGGTTCGCCGCCTGGGTGCCGTACCGGCCCCGTCAACCGGCGGCCGCGGCGCGCCGCTCGGGCAGCGCGGTGACGCCCGGCGGCGGCAGACCCGCCGTCGAGGCGAGCAGCGTGCACCAGGCGTACAGGTGCGGGGTGAGCTCGATGCCGGTCGGGGTCCACGACGCGCGGATCTCGATGTCACAGGCGGCCGGCGGACCCGCCAGGTCGCCGAACCGGTTCGACGCCGTCTGGGTGATCGTGCCGCCGATCGCCCGGTGCCCGGCGTCGTGCGTCTCCAGCGCGTCGGTGAGCCAGGTCCAGGCCACCCCGGGCAGCAGCGGGTCGGTGGCCAGGTCGACCTCCAGCTCGGCGCTCACGTAGGTGACCAGTCGCAGGGTGCCCTGCCACCCCTCGTGGCCGGCGGGGTCGTGCAGCAGGATCAGCCGGGCGGTGGCCACCTCGTCACCGTCGCGCAGCACCGCCGCGGAGAGGGCGAAGGAGTACGGCGCCAGCCGCTGCGGCGCGCCGACCTCCTCCAGCACGATCTCCGGTCGAGGCGCCGACACCCGGAGCCCGGTGACCGCGCGGGCGAAGGTGTCCGGGAGCGCGATCGGGGCGGCCATGTTCGCAGCCTAAGCCGCCGCCCGGTTCCCGGCCCGGATGGCGCGCCGACGATCTCCCCACACGGGCGCGCTCCGCCCGCTTCTGTGTTAGCAGGGGTCCCCTGCTCTACCGCAGGCGTTAGCAGGGGGCCCTTCCTTGCACGCCCGCTACGTCACAAAGCCGGCGGTGGGCGCGGGGTGGGGATCGGCCGCGTGGCACGATGGCCGCGATGGCCACCGAGACCACGGGCGACGCCGCCCGAGACGACGCAACCCGCCCCGACGGGCCGGCCGACTCGCCCTTCGTGCGGGCGTGCCGCCGCCGGTCCGTCCCACACACCCCGGTCTGGTTCATGCGCCAGGCCGGCCGCTCGCTGCCGGAGTACCGCCAGATCCGGGCCAACGTGGCGATGCTGGAGTCCTGCCGCCGCCCCGAGCTGGTCACCGAGATCACCCTCCAGCCGGTACGCCGGCACCACGTGGACGCGGCGATCCTCTTCAGCGACATCGTGGTGCCGGTCGCCGCCGCCGGGGTCGACCTGGACATCGTGCCCGGGACCGGCCCGGTGGTGGCCGAACCGGTCCGCACCGCCGCCGACGTCGCGCGGATCCGACCCATCGACCGCAGCGACGTCGGGTACGTCGACGAGGCGGTCCGGATGCTGGTCAAGGAGTTGGGCGACACGCCGCTGATCGGCTTCGCCGGTGCCCCCTTCACGCTCGCCAGCTACCTGGTCGAGGGCGGGCCGTCGCGGACCCACGCCAAGACCAAGGCCCTGATGTACGGCGAGCCCGAGCTGTGGCACGCGCTGGCCGGCCGGCTGGCCGAGGTGACGTTGGCCTTCCTGCGCGTACAGATCGAGGCCGGGGTCTCCGCCGTGCAGCTCTTCGACTCCTGGGCCGGCGCGCTCTCCGAGGCCGACTACCGTCGCTTCGTGCTGCCCCACTCGACGGCCGTGCTCAGCGGGCTGGCCGACTCGGGTGTGCCCCGGATCCACTTCGGGGTGGGCACCGCCGAGCTGCTCGGCGCGATGGGCGAGGCCGGTGCCGACGTGGTCGGCGTGGACTGGCGTACGCCGCTGGACGTCGCGACCGGCCGGATCGGGCCGGACAAGGCCGTGCAGGGCAACCTCGACCCGTGCCTGCTGTTCGCCCCGTGGCCGGTGATCGAGGCCGAGGTGCGGCGGATCCTCGACGAGGGCCGGGCCACCCCCGGTCACGTGTTCAACCTCGGCCACGGCGTCCTGCCGGAGACCGATCCGGAGGTGTTGACCCGGGTGGTCGCGCTGGTCCACGAGCTCTCCGCCCGGGACTGACCGCCATGGCGACGCGGTGGCGGGTGGCGGTGGTCGGCGGCGGCATCACCGGGCTGGCCGCCGCGTTGCGGTTGCGCGACCGGGCCCCCGAGGGCACCGAGATCACCGTGTACGAGCAGTCCGGCGTGATCGGTGGCAAGCTGCGCACCGGCGAGCTGGCCGGCGGGCCGGTGGAGTTCGGCGCCGAGTCGTTCCTGATGCGTGACCCGGCCGGCGGTGAGTCGGCCGCGGTGACCCTGGTCCGCCGACTCGGGCTGGCCGACCGGATCGTGCACCCGACCGTCGGGCAGGCCGCCCTCGCCGTCGACGGCGGGCTGCGCCCGATCCCGGGCGGGACGCTGGTGGGCGTACCCGGGGATCTGGCGAAGGTGACGGCGGTGGCCCGGCCGACGCCGGTGGCCGACCACGACGGCGGTCGGCCGCTGCTCGGCCCGGACGAGGACGTCGCCGTCGGCGCGCTGGTCCGCGCCCGCTTCGGCGACGAGGTGGTCGACCGGCTGGTCGACCCGATGCTCGGCGGCGTGTACGCCGGCCGCGCCGACGACCTCTCACTGGCCACCACCATGCCGGCGCTGGCCCGGGCGGCCCGGACGGAGCACACGCTGCTCGGTGCGGTACGCGCGGCGCAGGCCGCCACCCCCCGCGCCCCCGGCGAGCCGGTCTTCGGCACCCTGTCCGGCGGACTGGGCACCCTGGTCGACGCCGCCGCGACGGCCGGCGGGGCGACCGTCCGGCGCAACGCGGCGGTCCGCGAACTGGCCCCGGTCGGCTCCGGCTGGCGGCTCACCGTCGGCCCCACCCGCGACCCGGAGCACGTCGAGGTCGACGCGGTGGTGCTGGCCGTACCGGCCCGCCCGGCGGCCCGCCTGCTCGCCGAGACGGCCGCCGAGGTGGCGGCGCGGATCGGCGAGTTGGACTACGCCAGCGTCGCCCTGGTCACCCTGGCCCTGCCGGAGCCGGCGCTGCCGGCGCTCTCCGGCTTCCTGGTGCCCGGCACCGAGGGCCTGCTGATCAAGGCGTCCACCTTCTTCACCACCAAGTGGGGACACCTGCGCCGGTCCGACGGGCTGGCCCTGGTCCGCGCCTCGGTCGGCCGCTACCGCGACGAGGCCCAGCTCCAGCGCCCCGACCAGGACCTCGCCGCCACCGTGCACCGGGAGCTGTCGGGGGTGCTCGACACGCCACTGCCCGCCCCGGTGGACGGGCACGTGCAGCGGTGGGGCGGCGCGTTGCCGCAGTACACCCCCGGTCATCTCGACCGGGTGGCCGCCGCGCGGGCCGCGCTGCGGGCGACACGTCCGACGCTGGCGCTGGCCGGTGCGGGCTACGACGGGGTCGGCATTCCGGTCTGCGTCCGCTCCGGCGAGACGGCGGCCGAAGAGATCATCACAGCACTGGAGGGATCGGGCAGATGACCGAGCAGAGCAACGCGGCCCGGCTGCGGGAACTCAACGACACCATCCGCTACACGATGTGGTCGGTGTTCCGGGCCAGCGCGCCGCTGCCGTCACTGCGCGACAACGTGACCGGCGAGGTCGAGTCGCTGATCGAGGAGTTGGCCGGCAAGGACGTCGTGGTGCGCGGCACGTACGACGTCTCCGGTCTGCGCGCCGACGCGGACCTGATGATCTGGTGGCACTCCTCGTCCAGTGACGACCTCCAGGACGCGTACCTGCGACTGCGGCGGACCGCCCTGGGGCGGGCGCTGACCCCGGTCTGGTCACAGATGGCGCTGCACCGGCCGGCCGAGTTCAACAAGAGTCACATCCCGGCCTTCCTGGCCGGCGAGGAGGCCCGCGCCTACCTGTGCGTCTACCCGTTCGTGCGCTCGTACGACTGGTACCTGCTGCCCGACGCCGAGCGGCGTGAGCTGCTCGCCGAGCACGGCAAGATGGCCCGGGGCTACCCGGACGTCCGCGCCAACACGGTCGCCTCGTTCGCGCTCGGCGACTACGAGTGGATGCTGGCCTTCGAGGCGGACGAACTGCACCGCATCGTCGACCTGATGCGTGACCTGCGCGGCTCGCGGGCACGGCTGCACGTCCGCGAGGAGGTGCCGTTCTACACCGGCCGCCGCCGCCCGATCGCCGACATCGTCTCCGCACTCGCTTGATACGCCGGCCGAGGTGTAAGGAAGGGCCCCGTGCTAACGCCTCGTGCATAGCAGGGGACCCCTGCTAACACCAACGCGTAGCGCACGGCACCAACGCGTAGCGCACGGCACCAACGCCCGGCGGACGCCGGCATCGCGCAGCGCAGCCGGCATCGCCCGGCGTGCGGCGGCATCGGCCGACGCGACGAGCCGGCCGGGGCCGCGCCCGAGGGAGTAGGCGCGGCCCCGTCCGGGGTCAGGTGGTCGCCGTGCAGGTCAGCGTCGGTGCGCTCGACCCGCTGCCGGAGGCCAGGAAGCCGAAGGTGGTGCTGGCTCCGGCTCCGAGGCCGCCGTTGTAGCTGACGTTCTGGGCGGTCACCGTCGAACCGCTGGAACTGAGGGTGGCGTTCCACGCCTGGCTGACCTGCTGGCCGCTGGCGTACGTCCAGGTCACCCGCCAACTCCGGATGGCCGCGCTGCCCGCGGTCACCTGCACCTCACCCTGGAAACCACCGGACCAGGTCGAGGTCACCCGGTACGTCGCCGCGCAGGCACCCGCCACCGGCGGTGCGGTGGTCGTCGGCGGCGTGGTGGGCGGGTCGAAGGTCGGCGTCGGCGTCGGCGAGGCCGGCGGGGTGGTCGGGGGAGGCGTGGTGCCGCCACCGAACTGCACGTCGCTGCAGATGTAGTACGACTGGTCCGTGTGGCTGGCCTGCCAGACGGTGAACAGCACGTGCCGTCCGCTGCGACCCGGCGCGTTCACCGGGATCTCGGTGGACACCCCGTCGACCTCGCGCTGCCACTGCGAGGCCGGAGTGTTACCGATCTGGCCGACCAGTTCCAGGTCGGACCAGGCCAGTGGCTTGGTCAGGACGTCGTAGCCCTGCCGGGAGGCGTACACCCGGATGTAGTCGGCACCGTGGCTGGCCTGGTCGAAGAACTTGAGCCGGAAGCTGTTGGCCACCGAGGTGGTCCGCCAGGCGCCGACGGCGTCCAACGCGTTGTAGCGCCCGCTCTCGGTACGGCCTCCGGAGCAGAGCTGGCCGTTCGGGATGGCGCCCTGGTGGTTGCCGGCCACCCCCTCGCGGAACAGGCCGTTCCAGTTCCACATGGCGTTCGGGTTGGCCTGCCAGGCCTGCCAGCACATCGGGTCCTCGGTGGCCATCCGCGGGTTCTGGAAGTCACCGCCCCAGCGCTGCCAGCAGCCGTAGTTGCGGGAGATCGGGTTGGCCACCGAACCGTGCGCGGACACCGGAGCGACAAGCGCTGTGGAGAGCAGCAGCATGGCACCGGCCGCCACACCCAACAGCGACAGTGCCCGTGATTTTCGAACTAGCTTGGACATGGAGCCCCCAGGGGGAGTCGTCGGATCGCGACATCGCCCGGATCGCACGGGAGTTGCCTCTCCCGGCCTGATCACGTTGCCCTGGCTTCGCCCGAAGAATGGCACACACCATCGCCACTGGTCAATTCGATGGTGGGCTGGGCGGGACTGCCCGGCTGCTCAGGCCACGCGGCGCATCGGGGTGTGCGAGATGCCGTCCTCGACGTACTCGGGCCCGCTGGCCGTGAAGCCGTACCTGGCGTAGAGCGCCACCAGGTGTGACTGGGCGTCCAGCACGCAGGGACGGTCACCGATCCGGGCCAGCGCCTCCGTCATCAGCCGCCCGGCGTGCCCGCCGCCGCGCGCCGCCGGGGCCACCACCACCCGTCCGATCCTGGCGACGCCGTCCGGGTCGGCCAGGATCCGCAGGTACGCGACGGGTGCGCCGCCGTGGGCCAGCCAGAGGTGCCAGGTGCCCGGTTCGACGTCCCGTCCGTCGAGTTCCGGGTACGGGCACTGCTGCTCGACCACGAACACGTCGGCGCGCAGGCGTACCAGGTCGTGGAAGGTCCGGGCGTCCAGGTCGGTGAAGCGCGCGACCCGCAGTTCGGTGCTCGACACCCGGCCAGGTTAGGCCGTGCCCGGTCGCGTGAAAGGAGGGGTCCCCTGCTAACGCCTCGTGCATAGCAGGGGACCCCTGCTAACGCGTGGGCCCGGCGGCGCCAGCGTGCGCGGCGGCGCTAGTGCGGTGCGGCGGCGCTAGTGCGGTGCGGCGGCGCTAGTGCGGTGCGGCGCTGGCGCGCGTGGGGCGGCGTTCAGCGGGGGAGCCGTCGCGCGGTGGGTCAGGCGGGGCGGGCGCCGACGGCGTCGCGGATCTCGGCACCCTGCTCCGTCTCCACCGCCCGTGCGCAGTGCCCGCAGCAGAAGAAGCGGCCGGAGACCTCCACGCCGTGTCCGAGGATCTTGACGCCGCAGTGTTCGCAGATGGGGGCCAGCTTGTGGCTGGCGCACTCGAAGCTGTCGAACGTGTGCACGTCACCGCTGACCGTGCGCACCTCGAACGCCAGCCAGTAGTCGTTACCGCAGACCTCACAGGTGGCCACGACGGATCCCTCCAGTTAGAGCCTTTTGTGCAAGTTTGCCCTGATCTCGGCTTGGTGCGACGCGAAATCGCGCTGACTCGTCCGGTTCGCTCGGCGTGTCGCCGACGCGCGTCGGCCACGGCGCGAGGCGTCCGGCCGGGCGCGGGCGGGCCGGTGGGCCGACGTCGGGCGGGCGCTGCCGGCTGATGATCGTGAGGCGGGAGGAAGTGTGGGCGGACCTGGATCGACGCGCGGGCGCGACCTGAGGGGCCTCGGATGCGCGCACCGTGCGTTTTATCGATAGCGGTCTTTACTGTTAACAAGGTTTAAATTATGTTGGTGGCACCTCACCAGGCAACATGCCGAAAGGGAGTGCCGCCATGCGTCGAAGAATCACCCTCCCGCTCGTCGCCGCCGGGGCCATGGTCTCCACCCTGGCCGTCGCGACCCCGGCCCAGGCCCACGGCTACGTCTCGTCGCCGCCTAGCCGCCAGGCGCTCTGCGCCCAGAACCGCGTACCGGACTGCGGCCAGATCCGCTGGGAGCCGCAGAGCGTGGAAGGCCCCAAGGGGCTCCGCACCTGCCACGCCAACATCTCCCACTTCGCCGTCCTCAACGACGACAACCGGGGCTGGCCCGCCACCTCGGTCGGCACCACGGTGACCTTCACCTGGGTCAACACCGCGCAGCACGCCACCCGCGACTGGGAGTACTTCATCGGCAACACCCGGGTCGCGGTGTTCAGCGGCGGCAATCGCCAGCCGGGTCCCACCGTCTCGCACACCGTGAACCTGTCCGGTTACTCGGGCCGTCAGAAGCTGCTGGCAGTCTGGAACATCTCGGACACCGCCAACGCCTTCTACTCCTGCGTCGACCTGCAGGTCGGTGGCGGCGGCAACCCCACGCCGAGCCCGAGCCCGACCACCCCGCCGGCACCGTCGCCCACCCCGACGACCGGCCCGACCACCAACCCGCCGGTCGGGGGCACGTGGACCGCCGGCCGGGCGTACGCCGTGGGCGACCAGGTCACCTACGGCGGGCGCACGTACCGCTGCCGGCAGGCGCACACCGCCATCGCCGGATGGGAGCCGCCGAACGTACCGGCGCTGTGGACCCAGGTCTGACCAGCGTGAGGTGCGGTCGGGCCCGGCCCGCACCGCACCTCGCGCCGGCTCCCCACCCGGCGGTACGCGCCGCCGCGTCCCACCGGCGTGCCGTGCGGTCCGTCGCGTCGCGTCGCTGGCCTGCCGCACTGCCCGCCCTGCTCGTCGTGCTGCTCGCCGTCGGATGCGGCGGCTCGTCCGGGTCTGCCGGGGACCAGGCGCCGAGCGGTACGCCGTCAGCGGTCGCCGCCCCGGCCACGCCCTCCGTCACGACCGAGATGACCGGCATCGACCTGCTGTTCCTGTCGATGATGGCCGGGCACACCGAGCAGACCCTGGAGATCGTCCGGCTGGTGCGGGGCCGGCTGGTCGACGATGAGCTACGGACCCTGGTGGCCGCCATCGAGGTGACCGAGACCGACGAGCTGGCCGACGCGCGTGCCTGGCTGGCGCAGGCCGGTCGCACCGCGCGGGCCGACGATCACGCCGGGCACGGCACCGGCCCGGACCAGTTGGCCCGGCTCCGCGACGCCGCGCCCGGCCAGGTCGACGCGGTACTCGTCGAGGTGCTCGGCGCCCACCAACAGGCCGCCGCCGACCTGGCCCGGGCGCACCTCGCGGCCGGCACCGACGAGCGGGTACGCGACCTCGCCCAACGCGTCGGGCAGTCGCGTACCGCCCAGGTGGCGATGCTGACCGCGCGCCCGGCGGCCGACGGCTGACCCGGCACGACGCGGGCCGACGGCTGGTGCCGCCGGCCGGGGTCAGGCGGTGCTGGGGTCCAGGCGGATGGAGAGCGAGTTCACGCAGTGCCGGGTGTTCTTCGAGGTGAAGCCCTCGCCTCGGAAGACGTGCCCCAGGTGGCTGTCGCAGCGGGCGCAGCGGATCTCGACCCGCCGCATGCCGTGGCTGTCGTCCTCGATCTCGGTGATCGCGCCCGGGATGGCGTCGTCGAAGCTCGGCCAGCCGCAGTGCGAGTCGAACTTGGTGTCGCTCGGGTACAGCTCCGCGCCGCAGGCACGGCAGCGGTACATCCCCGGCGTCTTGGTGTCGACGTACTCTCCGGTCCATGCCGGTTCGGTGCCGGCCTCGCGCAGTACCCGGAACTCCTCGGGGCTGAGCCGGACCCGCCACTCGTCGTCGGTGCGGGGCAGTTCGCTGTCGGGAAGACTCACCGGACAACCGTACGTCGAAGGTCGGACCCATCGCATATGGTCGCGCCATGGCAGGTGCGAAGGCTGCGGCCGAGGAGATCGAGGTCGCCGGGCACACGGTACGGCTCTCCAGCCCGGATCGGGTGATCTTCCCGAAGCGCGGCTTCACCAAGGCCGACGTCTTCCACTACTACCGCAGCGTCGGCGACGGCATCATGCGGGCGCTGGGCGACCGCCCGACGACCCTGCAACGCTTTCCGGACGGCATCGAGGGCGAGATGTTCTTCCAGAAGCGGGTGCCGACGCGGGGTGTGCCGCCCTGGGTGCGTACCGCCGAGATCAGCTTCCCCAGCGGACGCAGGGCGGCGGAGCTGTGCCCGGCGGACCTCGCCCACGTGGCGTGGGCCGCGCAGATGGGCACCGTGGTGTTCCACCCCTGGCCGGTACGCGCCGCCGACGTCGACCGTCCCGACGAGCTGCGCGTCGACCTCGACCCGCAGCCCGGCACCGACTTCGCCCACGCGGCCACCGCCGCCGCCGAGCTGCGCGTGATCCTCGACGAGCTGGGGGCGCCGGGCTGGCCGAAGACCTCCGGCGGCCGGGGCGTGCACGTCTACCTGCGTATCCAGCCGCACTGGAGCTTCGTCGAGGTGCGCCGGGCCACCATCGCGCTGGCCCGGGAACTGGCCCGCCGCCGCCCCGAGCTGGTCACCACCGCGTGGTGGAAGGAGGAACGCGGCGAACGCGTCTTCGTCGACTACAACCAGATGGCCCGGGACCGCACCATCGCGTGCGCGTACTCGTTGCGGGCCAACGCCCGGGCCACCGTCTCCACCCCGGTCACCTGGGACGAGCTGCCCGACGTCGACCCCGACGACTTCGACCTGCGGACCGTGCCGCAGCGGTTGGCCGAGCGCGGCGACCCGCACGCCGGCATCGACGACGCCGCGTGGGACATCACCCCGCTGCTGGAGTGGGCCGAGCGGGACGCGGCAGCCGGCGAGGGCGACCTGCCGTACCCGCCGGACCACCCGAAGATGCCCGGCGAACCGAAGCGGGTCCAACCCTCCAAGGACCGCGACCGCCCCCGCTGACCCGTGCCGTGCCGTGCCGCTGTCGACCCGGTGTGCTCGGCAAGGTCACGCTCGATCCTGGATCGAGTGGCTTTGGAGCGCGCGGACAACCACTCGATCCAGGATCGAGCGGGATCTTGAGCGGCTCACGGGACCGTCGGCCGAGGAGAGGGTCAGATACTGAGCTTCATGCCCTCGTGACTCGGGACGAAGCCGAGGCCGAGATAGAAACGGTGTGCGTCATGGCGGCTCTTGTCGCTGGTGAGCTGCACCAGCCCGCAGCCGCGCTGCCGGGCGCGGTCGATCGCCCAGGTCATCATCAGGCGGCCCACGCCCCGCCCGCGCCGGTCCGAGCGGATCCGCACCGCCTCGATCAACAGCCGCTCCGTGCCGTGCCGGCCGAGTCCCGGGATGTAGGTGAGCTGCATGCATCCCAGCACCTCACCGTCGGCCTCGGCGACGACGAGGTGGTTACGCGGATCGGCACCGATGTCGGCGAACGCCTTCTCGTAGACGGCGTCGACCTCCCCGACGTCACGGGTACGCCCCAACACGTCGTCGGCGAGGAGATCGAGGACGGCGGGTAGGTCGGCCCGGACCGCCTCCCGGAAGAACACGTCGCTCATCCCGCGAGCGTCCCACAGCGGCGCGAACCGATGCGCGGCGGAGCAGCGTCATCCGTCGTTCTGGCGGGTGACGCCCTGTATCACCGCGATCGGGGCGCCGGCGGGTCCGCACTCGACCGGCAGGGGCGGCAGGTGGCCCGGCGGCTCGTCCTCGGTGAGTGGGGCCTCGACGTATCCGGATCTTCCTCGGGTCGCTAACGGGCGGGGCAGCGCTTGCCTTCGGCGGGGACGGTGAGGTCGATCAGGTACGCGTCGACGGCCTCGGTGATGCAGGGCGTCTGCGGGTATGCGGTGTGCCCCTCGCCCTCCCAGGTCAGTACGCGTCCGACGCCGAGCATCTCGGCCAGGGCCGGGGTCTGTTCGTAGGGCGTGGCCGGGTCGCCGGTGGTGCCGATGACCAGGATCGGCGGGGCACCTTCGGCGCGACCGGTGGGGTAGGGGTCGCTGCCGCCGGGCCACTCGGTGCAGGAGATCAGGCCGGTGGCGAGCGCCGGACCGAAGAGCGGGTACTGCGTACGCCACTCGGACTGCAACTGGCGGATCCGTTCCAGGCTGGGGCGTTCCTCGTCGTCGGCGCAGTTGATCGCCGTGTTGGCGTCGAAGAGGTTGGTGTAGCGGCCGTTGTCGTCGCGGTCGGTGTAGTTGTCGGCGAGCTGGAACACCGCGTCGGGGTTGCCCTGGTCCAGCTGGTCGATGGCGCGGGCGAGCTGCCGCCAGCCGGTCTCGTTGTAGAGCGACGAGATGACCGCGTAGAAGATCCAGCCGGAGGTGGCCTCGCGGCCGTCGGCGGAGCGGACGGGGGAGGACCTGGCCTTGTCGATGGCGGAGACGACCGCGGCTCGGGCGTCGGGGGCGATCGGGCAGTTGCCGGCGTTGGCCGCGCACCACCGGCCGAAGTTGTCGAAGGCGCGCTCGAAGCCCTTGGCCTGGCTCTCCGAACCGGCGATCAGATTCTGCCGGGGGTCGACCGCGCCGTCGAGCACCAGCGCCCGCACCCGCTGCGGGAAGAGTTGGGCGTACGTGGCGCCGAGCAGCGTGCCGTAGGAGTATCCGAGGTAGGTCATCTTGTCGTCGCCGACGGCCGCGCGGATCGCGTCCATGTCCCGGGCGGTCTGCTCGGTGGAGTAGAGCTTGAGCTGGTCGCCGTACTTGTCGCCGCAGCTCTGGCCGATCCGCTTGGCCATGGTGACGTAGACGTCGAACTTCTCCTGGCTCTCCGGGTCGGGGTCGTAGCCGAAGACGCCGTCCAGGTCGGCGTCGGAGATGCACTCGACCGGGCTGGACCGGGCCACGCCGCGCGGGTCGAAGCCGATGATGTCGAACCGTTGCAGGATGCTGTCGGGCAGGCCGCCGAACTGCTCGCCGAAGGAGAGGTAGACGGCGGTGTCCACGCCCGAGCCACCCGGGCCGCCCGGGTTGATCAGCAGCGAGCCGATGCGGTTGCGCTGGTTGTCGGAACGGACCCGCAACAGGGCGATCTCGAAGGTCTCGTCGGCACCGGGACCGGTGGTGGCGCCGGTGCCGCCGGCCCAGTCGCGCGGCACCTGGATGCGGGCGCAGTCGTACCGGACGCCGGGGGCGCTGCGTCCGACCAGGTCGTCGGGGACCTCGGGGCAGGCCCGCCAGTCGGGTGCCGTGCCGGGTGGGGCGGCCGACCCTTGCGCCTCGACGTCGGCGCGCGGCGCGAAGGCCGGCAGCGTACAGCCGGCGGTGACGACCATGGCGGCGGTCAGGCCGGCCAGGGTGAGCCGCAGGCGGCGGATCCGGTCGGAAGTACGGGTCACGAGCTGGGCCTCCGTGATCGGGTCGACGGCCGCGGGTCGGTCGGGTGCGGGTCAGTCGGACGCGGATCCCACCGGCACCGCCGGGTCACCCCGCAGGACCTGGTCCACGTCGAACCGCACCGGCCGGTCGAGTTGATCGTATCGGCAGGAACGCGGGTCGCGGTCGGGCCGCCAGCGGACGAACCGCGCGGTGTGCCGGAACCGGTCGCCCTCCATCGCGTCGTACGCCACCTCGACCACCAGCTCCGGGCGGACCGGCTCCCATTCCAGGTTCTTGGTGCCGGTCCACCGGCTGACCCCGCCCGGGATGCGCTGGCCCCGCTCGTGGTCGCCGTGCACCCACGGATGCTCGGCGCCGACGTCGCGATAGGGCGCCAACTCCTCCAGCAGCTCGGCCCGGCGGGCCATGGTGAACGAGGCGCTCACGCCGACGTGGTGCAGCAGACCCTCGTCGTCGTAGAGCCCGAGCAGCAGCGAGCCCACCACCGGGCCGGACTTGTGCCACCGGAAGCCGGCCACCACCGCGTCGGCGGTACGCGCGTGCTTGACCTTGAACATCAACCGCTTGCCCGGCTCGTACGGCAGGTCGGCCGGCTTGGCGATCAACCCGTCCAACCCGGCGCCCTCGAACACGTCGAACCAGCGGCGGGCGGTGTCCGCGTCGGTGGTGACCTGGGTGACGTGCACCGGTGGGCGTACCCCGGCCAGCGCCTGCTCCAGTCGGGCGCGGCGGGTCGGGTAGGGCGCGTCGAGCAGGCTCTCGCCGTCCAGCGCCAGCAGGTCGAAGGCGACGAAGTCGGCCGGAGTGGTCTCGGCCAGCAGTGTCACCCGGGAGGCCGCCGGGTGGATGCGCTGGGCCAGCAACTCGAAGTCGAGCCGGGGCTGCCCGCCGGGGCCGTCCCGGCGGATCACGATCAGCTCTCCGTCGACCGCGCAGCGCTCCGGCAGTTGCCGACGGGCCTGCTCCACCACCTCGGGGAAGTAGCGGGTCATCGTCTTGCCACCCCGGCTGGCCAGCTCCACCTCGTCGCCGTCGCGGAAGACGATGCAGCGGAAGCCGTCCCACTTGGGTTCGTAGGTCATCCCGGTCGCGGTCGGGATCGACGCCACACTGCGGGCCAGCATCGGCTCCAGCGGCGGGTTGATCGGCAGGTCCACGGCGACCAGTCAACCAGACCACACCGACAACGGTGAGGCAGATCACCGCCGCGCCGTGGGCGCGGTGTCCGCCCGTACGCCCTGCCGCCCGGCCCGGGCGAATCAGGAAACCGCAGGTCAGAGCTACTTTCGCGGAGTGTCGGAGTGGGTGTGCGGGTGCTGCGGGCGGTGGCGGGTCAGCGTCGAGCTGATCCAGCGCCGGTACGTGTACCGGCTGGTCCAGCACTATCCGCAGCGCTTCGGCGGGGGCAAGAACGTCCTCGGCGAGGTGGGCTCGGTGCCCGAGCTGGCGGAGCTGCTGCGTCGGCGTACCCCGGTGAGCCTGGCGGACCTGCGCGAAGCCGCCTGATCCGCCCTGCGCGAAGCCGCCTGATCCGGTCAGAAGCGGGCGAAGGAGCGGATCGGCGCGCGGGGACCGAACTTCGGTGCCTGGACGCCGGCGACCTCCAGCAGCCGGCAGACCCGGCCCCGGTGTCCCCGGAACGGTTCCAGCAGCTCCAGCAGCCGGGCGTCGTCACCACGCGGCTCACCGGCCAACGCCCAGGCCACCGTGTTCGGTACGTGGTAGTCGCCGACGCTCACCGCGTCCGCGTCGCCGTACGCCACACGTACCACCTCGGCGGCGGTCCAGACGCCGATGCCGGCGACGGCGGTCAACCGGCGGGTGGCTTCGGCGCTGTCCGCGCAGCGCTCCAGCCGGTCGGCGACGGCGGCGGCCCGGCGCAGGGTCTCGGCCCGGCGCTGTTCGACCCCGAACGGGTGGAACACCCAGTACGGAGTGGCCGCGACGGCGGCCGGCTCGGGCGGCAGCAGCAACGGCACCGGCCCCGGTGCCGGTTCGGCGAAGTGACGGACGGTGGCGGCGTACGCCCGGTAGGCCTCCTTGCCGGTCACCTTCTGCTCGAAGACGGCCCGGAGCACCCGGGGGAAGACCAGGCCGGTGGCGGGCATCCGCAACCCGGCGTGTCGGGCCGCGAGTCGCGCCACCACGGGATGCGACCGGGCCAGATCGGCGAAGCCGGTCAGGTCGTCACGCAGCCCGGCGACGGCGTCGGCGTGCGCGACCAGCCAGTCGCCACCCGGCCCGTACCCGTCGGCCCGCAGCTCGGACCCGGTCCCGCGCAGCGCGAGGGTGCCGGGTCCCGTCGGTGTACGGGTCGCCCACCACAGGGTGCCGTCGACGATCCGGGCGCAGGGATCGTACGGGCTGAAGGTGAGCGGCCGGATCGTGGCGGCCAGCCGGTAGCCGGGTGGCGGGCGCAGCGTCCGGCTCGCGGTCGGCGCGGTCCCGGTCACCACCCCACTCTGCCATCCGGTCCGGGGCGCCGGGGCGGCGCGGTCCGGGGGTGCCCTCGGCGGCGGTGCGCGGGACGACCAGCGGACACCGTCCGTTCACCGCTGGGCCACCTGAACGGCCAGGATTCTTCGGGCAGATACTCCCAAACATAGATGTATCTGGCGAGATCATCGGGCTTCGGCGGCGAGGCCACGGATTCATCGCTGTCCCGCTCCCGGACCCGCTGCTATGGTCCGACCTGCGCGGCACCCGTCCAGTCAGCACCTGACACCGGTGCGTGGTCGAGGAACGGCCGAACGGTCAGCGAATCGATCACCGAGCCGCGCACAACGGGGAGCTGTGCAGAAAGGCATTCGGGGATGACTGCTGGAGCGGTTGTTCGGTCCGGGCGGCGGGAAGCCGTCGTCTCGTCACACCGGCGTCACCACTGACGTGGCCGCCCGGCAGGTGACCCGCCGAACTCGACGGCCGGTCACGTGATAGCGCTGCGCGTCTACCGCCTGCTGCCGCTCGCTGCCCGGCGCCGCCTGCTGCGGCTGCTTCCGGAGCACCGGCGGATCGGCGTCGTGCGTACCCTCACCCGACCTCGCGGCGGCGAGACCCTGCATCCGGTCGGCGCCTCGGTGACCGTCACCGACGACGGCGTCCGCACCGAGGCCGAGGTGGTCGCGGCGGCCACACCGTTGCAGATGTGGCACCGCAACCTGACCGCCGTCACCTCCACCCTGGAGTCCGCCGGCATCGAATACCACTGCGTCCGCAACGACGACTACCTGCGCAGCACCGTGGCGGTGCTGGACGACGAGCAGGACGACCTGCGTGACCTGGTCGGTTCCGCGCCGCAGCTCGCCGGGGCACACGTCCGCGTCGTCGAGGTCCGGCCCGGACGCCACCAGCCCGACCTGGCGCCGACCGAGGTGATCCAGGTGTGGTTCCCGGTGACCGACGTGCGGGCCGGTGTGGTGCTGGGCGCGGAGTTCGCCTGCGAGATCGAGCTGTGGACCCGCGTCGAGGACGTGGTGCGCGCACCCCGGCACAACGCGGTCATCGACGAGGCGCCGGCCGTCGCCGAGCCGGTCCGGGTCGCGGCGGCACTGCTCAGCCACTTCGTGCCCGAGGCCGACGACCACCACTACGGCACCCGCCGTGACCTCGCCGTACGCGCCCCGGACCGGGTCGGGTTCCCGATCGACGCGGTCTTCACCTGGGTGGACGGCTCGGACCCGGAGTGGCAGGAGCGCAAGCAGGCGGCACTCGGCACACCCGGCGACGCGCTGCACGCCATCGCCGCCAACACCTCCCGCTACCACAACCGCGACGAGCTGCGGTACGCGATGCGGGCGCTGCACAGCTTCGCGCCCTGGCTGCGGAAGATCTTCGTGGTCACCGACAGCCAACTGCCGAGCTGGCTCGATCCGAGCCACCCGATGATCACCGTGGTCTCGCACGCCGACCTCTTCGCCGACCTCGGCGGCCTGTCGTCGTTCAACTCGCACGCCATCGAATCCCGGCTGCACCGGATCGACGGCCTGGCGGAACACTTCCTCTATCTCAACGACGACGTCTTCCTGGGCCGCCCGCTCCTGCCCACGCACTTCTTCCATGCCAACGGGATCGCGAAGTTCTTCCTGTCCCCGGCGCAGTTCGGGCTCGGCGAGGCGAAGCCCGGCGACCCACCGGTGAACGCCGCCGGGAAGAACAACCGCCGGCACATCCAGCGGCAGTTCGGGGTGACCATCACGCAGAAGATGAAGCACACCCCGTTCGCCCTGCGGCGCAGCATCATGCACCAGATCGAGGAGGTGCTCCGGGCGGACGTCACCGCCACCGCCCAGCACCTGTTCCGGCACCACGAGGACCTGTCGATCCCGTCGTCGCTGCACCAGTACTGGGCGTACCTGACCGGCCAGGCCGTACCCGCCGACATCGAGTACGAGTACGCCGACCTCGGCCATCCGTCCACCCCGGCCCGTCTCGCCGAGCTGCTGGCGCGCCGCCACCGCGACGTGTTCTGCCTCAACGACACCGATTCGGATCCGCGCGCGTTCGCCGACCAGGAGCGGATGCTGGCCGACTTCCTGCCCCGCTACCTTCCCTTCCCCGCACCGTTCGAACTGCCCGACGACGAGGTGGCGGAACGCCGCACACTGAGCGCCAGCGCACTGTGGCGTGACGCGCAGCAGTCGGTGCCGAGTGCGCGCCAGCCCTCGGTGGACGCTCCGACGCTGCCGAACAGCATGCTCAAGACCCTCGGGAACTTCCGAGCATCCTGAGTCGAGCGCCGGGTCGATCAGTCATCCCGGCGCTCGACGACATGTCGCGCTACGCCGGCCTCAGCGCTCGGTTTCGCGCGCTGCCTCGTTCGAACTGGCTCGCGACAGGGAAGTAGCTCTCGAGGAACCCGGCGACGACTCTGTTCTGCTCGGCCTCGTCGAGGCTGCCGTGATGCGTGTCGTTGAGACAGAATGCGTCGTAACCCCGCGTCACGAGAATCTGTGTCAGTTGCGGGTGCTCCGTCGGGTCACCGGTGTTCACGTAGCTGACCCGGATGTGCCCCTGCACCGAGCGTCCGGTGAGATAGCTGTAGTAGTGGTGGAGGGAGGAAGCAACCGAGACATCGGTGTGGTCACGCAACCGGCTTGCCGCCGTCCGATTCACCTCGTTTGCGAACGCCTTGTCGAGGTCGTACGCGACGCTGCGACGCATCGGGTACGGCGCGTGTAGCAGTCCGTGGGCAAGGGTGGTGCCGAACGTCTGTTGGATGAGTCGCCGGTTGTTCTTGGCCGCACTGAAGTTGAAGTCGTCCTCCGGATTGATGTCGACCATCGGGATGGAGGTCGGCGAGAGGAAGAACTGCGCCAGGCCACTGCTGCGGAAGAACAGTGACGGCGCGACCGAACGTCCCAGAAAGAAGTCGTCGTTGAAGTAGATGAAGTGCTCGGCCAAGCCGTCGATATGGTGCAGTTGCGATTCGATGGCGTGCGAGTTGAAGGTGGGCAGAGCGCCCCGTTGGCCGAACACGTCCCGATGATCGACGATGGTGACCCTTGGATGATCGGCGTCCAGCCACGCCGGTGCCTGCCCGGCCGTGACCAGATAGATGTTGCGCACCCAGGGCGCGTACATGTCGATGGAGCGCAGCGAGTAACGCAGTTCCTCGCGGTCCCGGAACCGCGCGATGTTCTCCGCAGCGTCGACCAGGGGCCGGCCTGACGCCGCGAGGGTGCTGTTCTTGCTCGCCAGCCAGGCGGGGTCAGCGCCGTCGACCCAGGTGTAGACGACGTCGATGGGAAAGTCGACGTCAGAGACCAACCTTCGGGTCAGCGGCTCGATGGTGGGATGCTCCCGGTCGCGGATGATGACCGTCGCTGGCACCATCGCCGCGACCGGCACGGTGTCACCCAGAAGAGTGCGGCGGGTCGCAGTGAGCGAGTCGCCGTCTGCCGTGGGCGTCCAGAATTCGACGTCGCAGCCGACGGCAGGTCCGTAACGAAGGGTCCGGGACGGAGAGACGACCGGTTGAAATACCCGCAGACCGACAGCTTCTACTGCCCGCGCCTCAGCGGCCAGGCAGGCGACCAAGGTCACCCCGGTGACCTTGGCGCCAGCGGCCAGGGTTTCGGCGTAGTAGGGAGCCATGGCGAAGGAGGTCGTCAGGACGCCGAGAGTTACGTCCCGATAGTCGAGCGGAACGACGACACGGTGCCTCACCCCGGAGTCGCGGGCGACCCAGTAAGGGATGTCGTGCTCCTCCAGCACGTCGACCACTGCGGCGAAGTTGGCGTACGCGACCTCAGTGGGAACAAGGTCGTCGCGGACGATGCTCAGCCGACCACCAGTGCGGACCAGCCCGGGGACTGCTTGCTCGATGCGCTGCTCAAGCGTCTCCAGGTCCCGGCCAGTCGTGGTGTGGCCGGACCGAGGGGCGACCGGTGCGAAGCCGGACCCACCGGCTCGCGCCAGCCAGGTCGCGAGTCGGTCGGCGCGAGTCCGTTCGGTGTTGGTGTGCTCGGCCACAAGCTCTGCGAAGAGATCCTCCCAGCGCTGCATGATCGGCTCGATGCGGTAGCGATCGGCGGCGACGAGGGCGTTCGCGCCGAAACGTAGGCGCAGGTCGTCGTCGGCGATGAGCCGGATCAGGGCCTGCGCGAGCTGATCTTCGTCACCAGCGCTGACCAGCAGACCATCCACACCGTGTGTGATGATCTCGGCTGGCCCGGTCTGGATGTCGTAACTCACCGCCGGGACACCTGCGGCGAACGCTTCCAGCAGCACCAGCGGCAGGGCCTCGCCGTCTTGCGAGGACAGCATCGCGATGCTTGCCTTGGACCACTCTTCCGTCATTCGGTCAGTAGCCCCGACGAGTTGCACGTTGTCGTGTAGACCAAGGTCGGCGGCGAGCCGACGCATGTCCGGCAGCAATGGGCCGTCGCCGTAGACGCGTAACGTCCAGTCCGGATGGGCGGCAGCGACCTTCCCGAAGGCACGAATGGCGTGGTCGATCCGCTTCTCCGGCACCATCCGTCCGGCGATGGCTACCACCGGGTTGCGCAGGTCGGACCGAGGTCGAAAACCGTCAGGGATACTGTTGGGGATCACTTCGAGGCGAGGGCAGGACGCGCCGAAGGTGTCGACGAACCAGTCACGAGTCCGATCGGTCAGCACTATCAGGGCGTCCAGCCGTGGGGACATCTGGAACAGCGGTTGGCCGGTCCCGCCGCGTAGCTGTGACGGCCTGTGCTCCTGATGCACGGTCACGACATGAGGTGGCGCCAGGGTCGTCGCCAGCGACATCAACGCGGGTGACGACGAGACCAGTACATCAGAGTTCAGTGACCGCAGCGCGTGCTCGACCTCCAGATCGGCCAGGCGGTTGAACTGCTTCTCCCATGCCTTCGGAACGAGTCGGCTACTGCTGCGGGCAAGAAGGTCGCAGGCGGCATCGTCCAGGGTGGTCGGGCGTTGCGGTCGCGGCGTGGACCCGGTGAGGTCGACCAGGTAACGCCGCCGCACCCGATCGTCCATCCCGAAGAAGCTCGTTGCGCTGGTACGGAACACACTGATCACTTCGACGTCGTGTCGACGCGCCAGGTGGTCGGCCTGCGTCAAGATGGCCCTTTCGGTGCCACCGAGGGCGTCGGCCGTGTTCAGGAGAAAGGTGATCTTCATGTCGCTGTCCTTGTGAAGTGCAGGCAAGCCACGGCCAGGTTGCCGGCTTTGGTGTAGTAGGGCCGATAGCCCACGAAGTGGTGATCACCGATCGCGACGGTGGTCCGGCTGACTCGGAAGACACTGCGTGGATCGCGTAGATCGTGCAGGAAGCGGCCTAGGCGGATCATCCGAGTGGGAGAGGTGCGTACCCACGCCTCCCAGATCACCTCGACCCCTGGCGGACCGGAGACCAGGTCGGCCAGCGGCACCGTGACCTCGAACCGCCCATCGACCGGATCGATCGGGACGATCACGTCCGAGCCGCCACCGCGTGGAGAGAACACCATCGCCGGATGCTCCACCGCGCGCACACCAACGAGACGCGCCTTGATCTGTGCGTCGGTTCGTCCGGTCGCGAGTCGTGTCACCTCGGCCCGAGCCTTGGCCGCTGCCACGTTCAGCTGGGCCAGTCCCTGGTGGCAGCAGGTCGGCTCGTACCGCCATCCGGAGATCGGGTGCGGCGGACTTGGGACCGTTGGTCCGTCGTCCTCCGACGATGTGCCGGTGCTCAGCCCGAACCGCCGTTCACCGAACTCGTCGGAGAGGGAGAGCACGAGCGACCAGACACCTTTGTCGAGCAAGACTTCGTCATTGCCGTTGCCGAAGGAGACCCTTGCGGTCACCGAAACGACGTCGCCCTCTGTACCTACCGTTGCCGAACACGTCGCCGCGACCCGTTCCCCCTGAACGAACAACAGCGCCGCCCGCTCAGGTGCAGGTATGTCGACGGCGGGCACCAACGCGTGCAGATGCAGCGTGCGTCCGTCGAGCACTGCGAGATAGCCGCAGGCGGCCCGAGGGAGATCGGCGACCGGGTCGCGGCGGAGGTGGTTGGCGCGCTGGGTCAGCCGGTCCGCGACCTGGCCCGCCCGGCGTCGGGCGCCGCTGACCACTTGGAGGAGACGCAGCGGTGGCTCGGCCGACCATCGGCGTTGGCTCGAACTCATCCGACCGGCTCCCGGCCGTTGACGGCACTGCCGACCTGATTCTCCTCGCGAAGCTGTCTGATCGGGCTGCTCGTGTGCTCCAGCGGTAGGCTCGACGCGGCGAGCGCGGTCGCGGTGTGGCGTGAGCGCTTCGCCTCGACGTCGGCGGGAAGCTCGAACGGCGCCCGGAACGGGAAGTACGCCGAGAGGAACTCCGTGAGCATCGCGTGCTGCTCGGTGACCGAGACCGTTCCCGAGTCGGTGTCGTTCAAGCAGAAGGCGTCGCGGTCGCGGCGCGCGAGGAGCCTTGCCAACTGAACCGGTGTGGACGGACTGGCCAGATCGGTGTAGGCGTACGAAATGGAACCAGGGGCCGCCTTGCCCGAAAAGTACGACCAGTAGTGCTGCAGGGACGATGGGATGGACAGGTCGGCCGGGTGTCGGAACTGGTGCCCGGCTGTCGCGATCACTTCGTCGGTGAGATGCCGCTCGATGTCCTCCAGCACACTCTTACGCAGGGGGTAAGGCACGTGGCGCATCTTCTGGGTGATCGTACGTCCGAAGATCTCTTGGATGTGCCGCCGGTTGTTCTTTCCGGCAGCGGTGACCGGGGCGTCGTGGACGGTCGCCGGTCCGACATCGAGCTGGGCCGGTGAGGGGAAGAACTTTGCCAGACCGTTGGCATGGAAGAACTTGGTCGGCAACAGGGGACGGCCGAAGAACATGTCGTCGTTGATGTAGATGAAGTGCTCACTGAGTCCCTCGATGCGGTGCAGCCGGGACTCGATGGCGTGCGAGTTGAAGGTGGGCAGCTCACCGGTGTCGCGGAAGATGTCGCGGTGCCGTACCACCTTGATCATCGGGTGGGCCACGTCCAGCCACGGCGGGATCTGGTCGTCTGTCACCAGATAGATCATTCGGATCCACGGCATGAAGCTCACCACCGAACGCAATGAGTGGCGAAGCTCGTCCCGGCTGACGTAACGAGACGAATGGGCCGCGACATCGCTGATCTCGGTCTTGGCCTGATCACGCAGAGCCTGGGTCTTGCGCTGGAGCCAGTCGGCGTCGTTGCCGTCCACCCAGGTGTAGACGGCGTCTATCGGGAAGGTGACGTGTTCGTGGCCGAGATCCGCGAACTCCGTCCGGCTCTGGTACCGGGCCGGAGCGTCCCTGTCGGGGGCCAGCCGAGTCAGCCGTGAGGCCGGCACTCGGACCGATTGGCCCTGCGCTGGCAGGGTAGTGGCGACCTGGTTGCCGCGCGGCGCGACGATCTCGGTGATCGGTCGATCGCTGGGCGTCATGACCGTCCAGAACTCGACCTCGGAAGCGAAGCTCCTGCCGAAGACCGTCGTTCCGGTCGCGTTGGATACTGCGTGGAAGACTTGGACGATCCCGTCACGCTGCTTGGTGCTGACACGCTTCCCTACCGCGTTGACCACACGCACCGTCACCTCAGGTCGGCGGGCGAGTTGCTGGAGCACCCGGAGTGCCGCTCCCTTGCGGGCCAGTGGCACCGCGACCGCGCTGCGCATGTCGTCGGTGTGGCGGACGCAGAAGTGCTCGATCCCTGCCTGGTCGAGCGTTTGCGTGACCAGGTCGAGGTTTCGCTGCCAGAGCGCGAGTGGAGTCACCTGATCAACCACCTGGGCGCCCACCCGGATGCCCCGGTCGCGGACACGGTGTACTCCACCGATCGGCGTCTTAGCCCGTCGTGGCGCGAGTCGGGTGAGCCTGCGGACCAGCCAGAGTTGACGCTGCGGAGGAAGAAGTTGGACCAGCCGAAGTCGATAGCGTTTGGGCACTACCCGGTAGAAGCGCATGGCGGGCATCATCGCTTCACTTCTGTTATGGCCGATTTGAACGAACCACGATGCCGGAGAATGGCAGCAGACAAGCCGAGATCCCCACGTTATCTCCCCGGTCGATGCCGGAGAATCCCCGATAGCTTCGTCGACTCCCGGAGCGGCTGGTCGGCCCGTTGCGCGTGGCCGACGCCCGGGCGCGCGACGTGTCGCAATGTATCAGCCCGACAGGGCGGGCAGGTACGTGCTGTTCGGCTACGTGCTACCGGCTGTTCGGCTCAATCGGAACATTGCTGAGGAAAGGAATATCGCAGACTTGCCTGAGAGACGACCGTGGCCGGCCGCGCCCGTAACGGGCTGCGACCGGCCACCGGTGACGGATCGGATCAGTAGTCCGAGCCGCTGTCCGACTTGGTCTTCGAGGGCGGGGAGACCGCCTTCGGGGTGCCCTTCGGCAGGCACTCCAGGTTCTTGCTGCCGTCCGGGTTCACCACGAACCAGGTACCGCCGACGCCCTGGCCCTTCCACTGGCCGGGCTTCTTGTCACCGATGTAGGTGTAGAGCGGCCAGCCGTCGAGCGTGATCTGACGGGTGCCGTCGGGGCGGGTGATGGTGCCCACCGCGTCGTCCGAGACGCCCTTGAGCTTCGGGTTGCCGTCGGTCAGCGCGGCCGGCCACACCTCGATGCACTGGCCCTCGCAGTTGCTGGCCGGCGGGTCGTTGGTGTCGTTGTCGAAGCGGTACAGGAGGAATCCGTCCTGGTTGACGACCGCGCTGCCCATCCGGGGGAACTTCTTGCCGGTGAGGCTCTCGGTCAGCTCGACGCCGTCGGGCAGGGGAACGTCGTTCGCCTCCTCGGCGCCGGGTGATGCCGAGGCACCCGGGGTGGCGCTCGCCTCCGGGTTCGCGCTGACCTCCGGGTCGGCGGTCACGGTGGGCTCGGCCGCGGCAACGGCGACCGGCTCGACCGCGCCGGCGTTCGTCCCGTCGTAGCCTGCGGGAGCGCAAGCCGTAAGTACGACCATGGCGCCCACGGCGCTCACAGCGATGACGGTCCGCTTGATCTGTGCCACGTGCCCTCCTCATGCTTGACAGTCACCGGGATATACGGGGACGACAGTGTCAAGGTTGAATGCGAAACGGTGGCTCATTTCACAGCGGACCGTTGAACCGGACGGCCCGAACCTGCGTATGAGTGCGTATCCGCAGACCAGCGCCATGAAGGCCCGCCTCCGAACGGAGACGGGCCTTCACTCACGCGGTACGGATCAGGGGGCGGGCACGGTCAGCAGCGACCGGGCGGTGCCCCTGCCGTTCACCTCCTGCACCTCGACGTGCTTGATGTCCTCCATCTGCACCGACGTGGTCGCGGAAAGGGCGGCCCGGGTCGGGTTGCTGTTGGTGCCGTACCCGGACGTCGGCACCGTCCAGGTGGAGACGACCTCGGTGCTGTTGTCCTTCTTGACCACGACCAGACGGCAGGTGCGCGGACCGGGCAGCCGGCCCAGGCTGAAGTCCATCTTGGTGCCGAAGTCCTTGCCGATGAGCCAGAACGTGCCCTCGACACCAGTGCTCGGGTCGGTGACGTCGACCTGCTCGCCCTCCTGCTCGTTGCCGCCGACGCCGGGGCCCGGGTTACCGGTGCCGCCGCCCGACGGGTCGAACGGGGCGCTGCTCGGCCCCCCGGCGATGGGCGGCGCGCTGTTGTCACCGGCCAGGTTGCTGAACACCACGCCGGTCAGGCCGCCGAACACCACCACGGCCGCCGCAGTCGCCAGGATCTGCCGGAACCGGGCCTTGCGCCGGTGGCTGCGCAACGCCACGAGCGTACGGTCCAGCAGGACCGGATCGGAGTGTGTCTGCTCCAGCGCCGTCACCGACTCCTCGTCGATGTCGGAGAGCAGCCCGACCACCGGCACCATCGATTCCAGTTCGGCGGCGCAGGCCCAGCAGGTCGCGAGGTGTTCCTCGAACCGCTCCATGTCCTGTTCGTCCAGTACGCCGAGCGCGTACGCGGCGACGTCCATGTGGTCTACCCGGCTCATTCCGTCACCCCCCGTTCCTGTAGAGCTGTGCGCAGCGCGCGCAGTGCGTAGTAGACCCGCGACTTCGCGGTGCCCAACGGCAGCCCGAGTTCCTCGGCCGCCTCCGGCACCGTCCGGCCCCGGAAGTACGTCGCCACCAGGATCTCCCGGTGCGATTGACTCAACGTCCGCAACGCGTCCGCCACCGTCATCGAGCGCAACACCCGATCGCTGCTGTCCGACTCGGCGAAGGCGGTCAGGTCCCGGTCGTACGTCTCGGCCGGCCGGGCCTGCTCGCTGCGGTGCTCGTCGATGGCGATCCGGCGGGCCACCGTCACCAGCCAGGGCCGAAGCGATCCCTGTCCCTGCGTGCCCAACCGGTGCGCGTTGCGCCAGGCCCGCAGCAACGTCTCCTGGACGATGTCCTCCGCCCGCTGCCGATCCCCACCGGTCAGCCGCATCACGAACATCAGCAGCGGGCCGGCGTGTTCGGCGTAGAGCGTGCGGATCAACTGGTCGGAGTGGGCGGCCTCGGTCGTCGTGGCCTGGTGTCGGCCAGGGGCAGGTCGCGGCGTCACCGGGCTATTCTGGCGAGACGTCGCGCGGGAGTCGACCCCACGGTCGGACGTGGTCGGCCGCGACTGGGACCGAGCGGACATCCAGTCCACCCGCACCCGGTCGCCCTGCCAACCGACCGCCAGTGCATGCATGCAGACCTCCGGATGTCCATGGACAGAAAGCCGTCCCCCCACGGGCATGGCTGCCGAGTAGTACGGAGGGCCTCGCCGAACGGATCAACGGCGGACGGAAAAAATCCCCGGTGGGGGTGGTGTGGAGTCGCTGGCGTCGCTGTCGCGTACCGCCGGGACGCCTCCGACGAACCGGTCCAGGTCCGCGCCGGCAAGCACCCGGCCCGGGAACCAGTCGCCGGCGGCCCGCCGCGTCAGCGCCGCCACCGGCGGATCCTGACGGCCGGCGACCAGCACCAGGTTGCCGTAGCGCCGCCCGCGCAGCACCCCGGCGTCGGCCACCAGGCAGGCCCGGGGCAGCAGTTCCCGGACGGTCGCGACCTGTCCACGGGCGTACCGCAGCGGCGGGCCGTCGGCCAGGTTCGCCAGGTACCAACCGCCGGGCCGGAGCACCCGGGCCACCTCGGCGGCGTACTCGACCGAGGTCAGCCGGGCCGGTGTCCGGGAACCGGCGAAGACGTCCGCGACGATCACGTCGTAACCGGCGTCCCGCCCGGCGGCCAGCACCGCCCGCGCGTCGTCCACCCGGACCTTCACCCGCGCATCGGGTCGCCAGGGCAGCTCCCGGCGGACCAGCTCGACCAGCGCACCGTCCACCTCGACGACCCGCTGCACCGAGCCGGGGCGGGTGGCGGCGACGTACCTCGGCAGGGTGAGCGCACCGCCACCCAGGTGCAGCACCCGCAGTGGCGCGCCGGCGGGTGCGACCAGGTCGATCGCGGCGGCCAGCCGGCGGACGTACTCGAACTCCAGGTGGGTCGGGTCGGTCAGGTCCACATGCGACTGCGGGGCGCCGTCCAGCAGCAGCGTCCACGACCCGGGCCGGTCCGGGTCGGGTGCCAGCTCGGCCTGCCCGGTGTCGACCTGCGCGGTGATCCGGTCGGCGTCGCGCCGCCGACCCATCAGCGACCCCTCCGGGCGGCGGCGGTCAACGCGCGGTGCAACAGCCGGGAGTCGCCCAACCGGGAGCGCAGCAGCCGTTCCAGCCCGGCGATCGGCACCAGGTTCTGCGGGGCGCGGGGGTCCTTGTAGGGAGTGGAGGCGAACCGGGGCAGGGTGACCAGCGACAGGTCGGCCAGCCGCACCACCTCGGCGATCTCCAGGTCCGCCGAGCACTCCAGCCGGACGATCCCGGCCCAGGGCGCACCGGCGGCCACCGGCAGCCGGACGTACCACGCCCAGCCGCCCCACGCGGTGCCCAGACGGAACACCGGGGAGCGGTGCCCGGCGGCGAGCCCGGTGACCACCGCGGTGAGCCGGGCGTCGAGATACTGGCTGTGCTGGGTCTTGATGTAACCGAGGGTGCGCGGCAACTGCCGCCGGTTGCGCAGCGGTCCGTCCACCACCAGCAGGTCGTCGTCGGTACGCGCGGCGGACGAGACCTCCACCTCCAGCGCGGTCAGCGGCCCCTGCACGGCGGCCGGCAGCTTGGCCAGCTCCCCGGTGCCGCTGACCCGGTGCACCGGATAGCGGACGGTGCCGGCGACCACGTCGGCGGCGGACGGGCTGGCCGTGAAGAGTCCCCGGCCCACCTTGGCGCCGGCCAGCTGGGCCGCACCCCGCTCCAGGTCGCACCGGACCACCCCGGCGGCGTACGACGCGGCCAGGCCCGGGAACGAGGTGCCGTCCTCCTCCGCCGTCCAGACGCTGGCGTCGATCCGGCGTACCCCGTCGACCAGCAGCACCACGTCCGGGGCGCGGACCCCGGGCCGGGGGCCGATCGCCCGCCAGTCCACCACCGGCAGTTCGTGGTCCGCCTCCACCTGGGCGCTGCTCGGCGCGGCCGGTCCGGCCGACGCCTCGAACGAGGCCCCGTAGGCCGGATCCCACGCGTCGACGAAGAACCGTCCCGCGCTCACGGGACGAACCTTTCGTTCGCGACTGCGGGGCTCCGCTGCGCTGCACTCCTCGCGCTCACGGGGTCACGCCTTTCGTTCGCGACTGCGGGGCTCCGCTGCGCTGCACTCCTCGCGCTCACCGGCCGGTCCGTTCGATGCGGGCCGAGCGGGCGTCCTTACGGACCTCGAAGCGGACCGGGATGCGTTCCGCCAGGGCCGGCACGTGGGTCACCACGCCGACCATCCGGTCACCCCGGGCGGCCAGGTTCTCCAGGGTGGCGGCGACCGTGTCGAGGGTGGCCGCGTCGAGGGTGCCGAAGCCCTCGTCCAGCACGATCGACTCCAGGCTGGCCGCCGTGGTGGACATCCCGGCCAACTGCTCGGAGAGCGCCAGCGCCAGGGCCAGGGACGCCTGGAACGTCTCACCGCCGGAGAGGGTACGCACACCCCGGCGCAGCCCGGCGTCGTAGTGGTCGACGACGAAGAACTCACCCTTGTCGTGGACCAGGTCGTACTGCCCGCCGGAGAGTTCCCGCAGGATCCCCGAGGCGCCGTCGACCAGCAGGTCCAGTGCCTCGGCCAGCAGCCACCGCTCGAAGTTGTTGGCGCGCAGGTGCCCGGCCAGCGCCCGCGCCACCTGCGCCTGGCGTTCGTGCTCGGCCCGCTGGGCGCGCAGCTCCTCGGCCTGGGTGCGGCGTTCGGTCAGCCGGCGCAGGTCGGCCTCGGCCCGTTCCACGGCGACCGTGGCGGCGCGTACCGGATCGTCGGAAGCGGGCAGACCGGCGGCGGTGAAGATGCCCGCGATCCGGGCCGCGACCTCGGTGGCCACCGCCTCGGCCGCAGCGACCGACTGCGCCGAACCGGCCCGCTGCGTCCGGCGCTGCCGCACCTGCTCGTCGGCCCACTCCGACAGCGTCGTCCACGCGGCGGCGACGTCGTCCCGGTCGGCCGCCGGTGGCCCGAACCGGGCCACTCCGTCGCGTACCCCGTCGAAACGCCGCCACGCCGACCGTAGGCGCTCCTGTGCCGCGTCCAGCGTGCCCCGGGCCCGCCGGGCGGTGTCCCGACCGGCCCGCACCCCCGCCGCCGCCTCGTCGAGTGCCTGCCGCAGCCGCGCGTGCTCGGCCACCGTCGCCCGCAGCGCCTCGGCGGTGGCCGCCCCGGCCAGCCGTTCGTCCACCTCGGTGAGGCGGGTCCGCAAGCCGTCCTGCTCGGCGCGGGCCCGCAACAGCACCCGTTCCAGGTCCCGGGCGGCCGAGTCGCGCTCGGCCAGCAGCCGCTTGGCCGCCTCGCTGGCCGCCCGCGCCGCCTTGCCGGCCGCGACCGCCTGCGCCACCGCCGAACCGGCGGGCATCGCCGGCACCTGGGCGACGGTCTGCTCGCAGACCGGGCAGGAGTCGCCGTCGCTCAGGTGCGCCCGCAACGCCGCCGCCTGGTCGGCCGCCTTCGCGTCCTCGTGGGCCTGGAACGCCGCCGCCAACTCCGCCTCGGCCCGGTCGGTCGCCGCCCGCGCCTCGGCCAGCGCGCCGGCCGCCGCCTCGTGCTCGGCACCGGCGGTCCGCACCACGGCGCGTACCTGCTCCGCCTCGGCGGCGAGCCGGTCCCGGTCGGCGTACGCGCGCAGCAGCATCCGCAGCGCGCTCTCGTCACCGGCGGCGGCCAACTCCCCGCGCAGCTTCTCCTCACGCTCCTCGGCCAGCGACACCGCGCCCGCCGCCGCGTCCGCCTCGGACCGCGCGGCGTCCACCGCCCGGGCCACCTCGGCCACCCCGTCCGGCGCCCGGACCTCGCCCAGCACGGTCAACTCGGCGTCCAGCGCCGCCAGCGCCGACCCGGCCTCGCGCACCGTCGCCCGCGCCGCGTCCAGCTCCGGTACGGCTGCCGCCACCGCCTCCGCCAACTCCCGCATCCGGCCAACATGGTCGGTGACCTGCGCCAACGTGGCGTCGTCGGCGTCGGCGAGCCCGGCCAGCAGTTGGTCGACCGTCTCCAGTCTGGCCTCGGCCTGCCCGGCGCGGGCGGTGGCCCGCTGCTGCACCTGCTCGTAGACGCCGAGACCGAGCAGGTTGACCAGGATCTGCTGCCGGGTCGCGGGACGGGCGTGCAGGAAGTCGGCGAACTGCCCCTGTGGCAGCACCACGCAACTGGTGAACTGCTCGTACGGCAGACCCACCGCCTCCAGCACGGCGGTCTCCATCTCGGCCGGCGTACCGGCGACCACCTCGCCCAGGTCCTCCGGGCTGAGCCCGGTGTCCAGCTTGGTGACGTCGAAACCGTCGGGCATCAGTTGCAGACCGGCGTTCGCGGTCTTGGCGTTGCCCCGGCTGTCCCGGCGCACCACCCGGGTGGCCACGTAGCGGGCCCCGCCGGACTCGAAGACCAGCCGGACCCGCGCCTCGGTCGACGACGGGGCCAGCGCGTTGCCGAGCCCGCGCGCGCCACCCCAACGCGGCACCGTGCCGTAAAGCGCGAAGCAGATCGCGTCGAGCACCGTCGACTTGCCCGAACCGGTCGGCCCGACCAGGGCGAAGAAGTCGGCGTCGGTGAAGTCGACGGTGGTCTCGTCCCGGAAGACGGTGAAGCCCGCCATGTCCAGCCGCATCGGCCGCATCAGTGCTCGACCTCCTCGATCAGCTCGTCGAAGAGTTCCCGGACTCCGTCGTCGGCGTGCCCCCGGTTGTCCAGGTAGTCGGCGAAGAGTTGGCGGGGCGACCGGCCGGCCCGCTGGGCGACCCGGGTGCCGCTGCCCGGCGCGGGCACCAGCTCCGGATCGATGCGGATCTCCAACGCGCGGGGGAGCAGCTCCTGCACGTCCTCCCGCAGCCCGGCCCGGGGCTGCTCGCGGACGTACACCCGCAGCCAGCCCTCCGGCGCGGTGATCTCGGCGAGCTGGGCCAGCGTGCCGCGTACCGTGTGCAGCGCCGTCGCCTCCGCGACCGGCACCTCCCGGACCCGTGCCGCCGTCGTGGCGGTCACCTCGACCAGGGTCACCGACGGGACGTTCTCCTGCTCGCCGAAGTCCACCGCCAGCGGGGCGCCGCTGTAGCGGATCGGGCACGGCCCCTGCACCCGCTGGGCGCGGTGCAGGTGCCCCAACGCGACGTAGTGGGCGGTGCCGGGGAAGACCGTGGCGGGCACGGCGTACCCGAGCACGGTGTGCGCGTCCCGCTCACCGCCACCGGTGCTCGCGCCCACCACGGTCAGGTGCGCGGTGACCAGGTGCACCCGGTCCGGCTCGTCGAAACCCTCGGTGAGCCGGGTGAGGATGCGGCCCAGGTGGTCGGCGTACGTCTGGTTGGTCTCGGCGGCGGTCAACTCGTACATCTCCACCGCGCGGATCGCGTACCGCTGGGACAGGAACGGCAGCGCGGCCAGCCGCCAGCGTTCCCCGTCGGCGGTGGTGCCGTCCACGACGTGCTCGGCCGGATCCTCGCGGACCGCACCGCGCAAGGTGATGCCGGCGGCCTCGGCCCACGGGCGCAGCGCGTCCAGCGCCGCGCCGTTGTCGTGGTTGCCGCCGATGGCCACCACGTCGGCGCCGGTGCGGCGCAGCGCGGTCAACGCGCGGGTGACCAGGCGGGTCGCCTCCGCCGTCGGCGCGGCGGTGTCGTAGAGGTCGCCGGCGATGACGACCAGGTCGGGCCGCTCTTGGCGGGCGATGTCGATGACACCGGCCAGCACCTGCTTGTGCTCCTCGGCCCGGGACTGCCCCTTGAGGACCTTGCCCACGTGCCAGTCCGAGGTGTGCAGGATCTTCACGGGTAGCCCTCTCCTCGTGGCGAAGACGATGTCGTCTAGAAGGGGATGTCGTCGTCGGCGCTGCCGCCGCCGGAACCCACCACGGCGAACGGGTCGGCGGACTGGGTGATCGAGCGCAACGTCTGCGACGGTGCCGCACCGGCCTCGGAGACCCGGGTCGCCCAGGCCGGGAACGGGAACTCCAGGCAGAGCGGCACCGGGATGTCGGGCTGGTTGACGAACATCGTGCCGGGTTTGGCCAGCAGCGCCCGCTGCCGTTGCGCCGGGGGCAGGAAACCGTACTCGGGGCGGGACGCCTCGGCCGGGTCGAGCCGTCCGACCACCCGGATCGCCGAGTTGGTGACGATGCGCCGCTCCACCTCGCTGGCGGTCTGCTGCGCGCCGATCAGGATCACCCCGAGCGAGCGGCCCCGCTCGGCGATGTCCAGCAACACCTCCTTGATGGGGGAGGAGCCCTCGCGGGGGGCGTACTTGTTCAACTCGTCGAGCACCACGAAGAGCAGCGGCTTGGCGCCCTGCTTCTCCTTGTTGTCGAACTCGGTCTTCAGGGTCACGCCGACCACGAAGCGCTGCGCGCGATCCGGCAGGTTGTGCAGGTCGACGACGGTGACCTGGGCCGACTCGGCGGTGTTGATCGAGTGTGGGCGGCGGGTCGCCAGGTCGCCCCGGATCAACCGGGACAGGTCCTTCTTGCTGCCGATCAGCCGCCGGGCGAAGGCGTTCACGGTGCCCAGGCCGACCGCGCTGCCCGCCCAGTCGCTGCGGGTCTCGTCGTCGCTGAGCTGCTCGACGATGTGGTCGACCAGGTCGGCGTACGTGCCCAGGCGCACCCCGTCGACGCTGACCCCGCCGTCGGCGGGCTGGGCGTAGCGGGCCAGGTGCGCGGCGACCGAGTGCACCACCATCGTGTACTGCTGCCGCTCGTCGTCGGCGTCGGCGAAGACGTACGGCAGCAGGCGCTTCTCGCAGAACTCGGTCAGCGTCCAGTAGAAGCTGTCCACCCCGGTCAGGCGGTTGTGTACGTCGGGCGTGCCGGAGGAGTCGCCGACCCTGGGTGGGGCGTACACCCGGACGTCCGGGAAGGCGTCGGCGACCAGGCCGAGCCGGGCGTACGCGGCCCGGGTGGGATCGTCCAGCCGGGCGTTCGGGTGGTCGAGGAAGAGCAGGTCCTCGCCCTTGACGTTGAAGATCAGCGCCTTGGCGTTGACCGCGTCCCCGCCGAGCTGGCCGGAGCGGAACACCGAGTAGAGCAGGAAGGTGGCGAAGCTGGTCTTGGTGGCCACCCCGGAGATGCCGGAGATCGACACGTGGGCGCCACGGGTGCCGTCGAGGAAGTCGGCGTTGAGGTAGACCGGCACCCCGTCGCGCCCGGTGCCCATCGGGACGCGTCGCTCCATCCGGTCGAAGTGCAGCGCCCGGGCGCGCGCGTCCCCCTCGGCCCGGTGCACCACCGCGCCCGGGTGCGGCGGCACGTAGAACTCCGGGTCCACCCGGGTGGTGGTGATCTCCGCTGCCTCCTGCACCTGCGCCGGCAGCGTGCCGTCGGCGATGGCGAACACGTCGGAGTCGAACTGTGCGCCCTCGTGCCGCGCACGGACCTGGGTGACCACCCCGGCGATGGTCACCGGCTCGCGGTCCGGCAGCTCCCGCCGGGTCACCACCACGTCGTCGAGCTGGAGGTAACTGCCGGGGGCGACCGCCGTCCAGAACTGCAGCGGCGTGGCGTCGGCGGTGCCGAGCACCCGACCGACCCCCTCACCCGGGCCGTCGAGCCCGCCCGGGTCGACCCCCTCGCGCGGGCCGTCGAGCTCGCCCGGGCGGTGGATCCCCTGGTCAGTCATCAGACGGCTCCGGTCGGCTGGTCGTCGCGGTCGGCACACACGCCCTGCATCCTGCCGGAGGAGTACGACAGGCCGCCACGCGACGCGGCGGAGACCACGCCCCGGCCACCCGCCGGGCGCGTACGGCGACCGACCGTGGACCCTGCGTGCCGGTGGCCGCCTACCGGTGTCGTCGTGGCGGCTGCCCGGTCGGGTCGAGCCGCCCGGCCAGCTCGTGCACGGCCGCCTCGTACCCCCGGTCGGTGTGGTATGGCCAGTGCTGGTCGATCGGGGGCGGGACGGTGTCGTCCGGGTCGACGACGACCGCGCGGGGATCGCGGAGCCGACGGTCGACCGTACCGGCCGGCCCCGACACGCGTGGACGCTCGCCCGGGTGGTGCGCGGAGAAGATCGGCCCGCCCACCGGGTCGGTGTCGCGCCACAGGTTCACCCACCGCCAGCCGATCCGGTCGCCCAGCTCGTGCAGGGTCGCGTCGCCGAGGAAGGCGGGGAAGAGGCGGGCGTAGAGCCGGTGCAGCGGGCTGCCGTGGGTCAGCAACGCCACCCGCTGCCGTACCGAGTCCGGCAACTGGAGCAGCGTGGCGGCGGCGAGGACGGAGCCGTGACTGTGCCCGGAGAGCACCACGTCGCCCCGGGCGGTCAGTGCGGTGACCCGCTTGGCCAGCTCCGGCACGGCCCGCTCGGCGTAACAGGGCGGCGCGAACGGATGCACCGTACGCGGCCAGAACGTGCCCAGGTCCCAGATCACCGCCACCGTGCGCCGGGTCTCCTCGGACCGGTACGAGAGCACCCCGAGCACCAGGATGCCGAGGCCGACCAGCCCGATCACGTACATCCCGACGTCGGTGGCGATGGCCAGGTTCGTGGTCGCCGTGCCGTCGGTGTGGATCATCCGTCGGCTCAGGTCCGACGGTCCGATGCCGATCAGGTCGAGCCCCACCGCGGCCACGCCGATCAGCGAGAGCACCAGGAAGACGATGAAGGCCGGGGTGAGCTGCTCGGCGATCGCGGCCCGGGCGACCACCTCGCGGACGGCCCGGCGTCGGTTCACGGCCTCCGGCGGCACGTCGGGGAAGTCCCGCCGCACGACCTCCTCGGCCATCCGACGTCGTCGGCGTCGGCTGCTCAGCACCCGCCACATGGTCGTGGCGGCCACCACCACGATCGCCACCAGGCCGGCGAGCGCGGCCCACCGGTAGGAGACGGGTGGTTCCAGCGGTGGTGCGCCGGGCAGGTTCGGCCGGGCCGGGTTCGGGATCTCGCCCCGGTCCAGGAAGTCGGCGACCCGGTAGACCAGGGCGGCGGAGAACCCGTACGCGGCGGCGATCGCCGCCGCGGCGAGCACCGGCGCGGCCAGCCCGCTCAACCAGGACGTGCCCTTCCCCGCGCCGTGTCGTCGCTGGTGCAGCGTGGCGGCGGTGAGAACGGCCAGCAGGGCGGCCTGGACCGCGACCAAGGCGGCCACCGCCCCTTCGTAACCGGGCAACTGCTCACGGGGCGGGGGCGGCTCCAACGGGATCACGGTGTAGATCAGCGCCAGCACGGTGAGCCCGGTGGCCACGACCCGCACCGGGCGGATGCCCCGGAAGTCCACCGGTCCCCGGCCCTGCCCGTCGCCGACCCGGCGAGCGGGCATCGTGAGCAATACCACGCAGGCCGCGAGCAGCAACCAGGCCGCCACGAACAGCACGTACGCGATCGGGGTGGGAAAGATGTTGATCTGTGCGCCGAGCAGGATGACGTCAAGGGTGCCCAGCCCGACCGCCCGGTGGATGGCGCGCAGCCGCTGCACCACGAGCGCGTCGTTCCAGAAACCCGGACTGTCGATCCGGTCCTCCCCGTCGCCGCCCCGGTCCTGGCCGCGTGCGGCCGGGAACGCCTCGAAGACCCGGGCGGACCGCTCGCCGAGCCACCAGAGCAGCCGCAGCGCACCGATCGGGACCAGCGCGAGCAGCGCCAGGCGCGGTCCCAGCGGCAGGTACGACAGCCAGGACAGGTACGGGCGGTTCCGCACGCAGGGTTCGTAGGGCGTGCACTGCCAGCCGACGATGTCCACGGTCACGCCGACGATGGAGAGAACGAACGCGACCGTCAGGGTGGCGGCGAGCAGACGGCAGAGCGGACCGATGGGGCTGCCGCTGCCGCCGGTCGGCGGCCGGGCCCACACCGCCAGGTTGACCAGCATGAAGGGCAGCAGAAAGAGCAGCGACAGGGTACGCACCGCGCCGCCCGCGGTGAGCGCACCCCAGCGGTACGCCTCCACGTGCATCCCGCCCGGCCGGTCGCTGATCCCGAAGCCGGGGCGGGGGCGGTAGAACCCGGCGTTCGTGTCTCCGGCGACCCGGATCACCACGGGATGGTCGAGCAGCGACTCGGCGGAGGTGCCGGAGACACCGTGCACCCGTAGCTCGACCACCTCGTGTGCCAACGCCCCGCCTCCCGGCAGTTGCCGATCCGGGTTCACGGTAGTGAGCCGACCTGCGGCTACGTGGCGGATTACGGCAACTCGCCCCGGTGGCGTCAGCCTCGGGCGTAGCGCAGCAGCAGGGTGCCGTCGGCGGCGTGCAGCACGTGCCGCAGTGGCAGGTGTCGGGCGGGACTCGGGTCACCGGCGGTGATCCGACCCGCGCCCGCGCCCGCGAGCAGTGGGGCGACCGACAGGCAGACCTCGTCGACCAGGTCGTCGGCGGTGAGCGCGCCGAACAGGTGCGGGCCGCCCTCACAGAGCACCTGGTCGAGCCCGCGTCGGCGCATCTCGGCGAGGCCGGCGACGAGGTCGACCCGGTCGTCGCCGCAGGGCACCACGTCGGCCACGGTGGACAGCCCGGTCGGTGGGACGGCGTCGGACCGGGTGAGCACCAGGGGGCGTACCGGGGCGTCGGCGAAGGCGGCCTGCTCCGGGTCGAGTCGTCCGCTGGCGGAGACCACCACCAGGGTCGGGTACTCGGTCAGCCCGTGCCTCCGCCGCCAGGCACGACGGCGTTCGTCGAGCCGGATCGCCCGGTAGCCCTCGTGGCGCAGCGTGCCGGCGGCCACCAGCAGCGCGTCGCAGAGCATCCGCAGCAGCCCGAACACCCGCTTGTCGGGCTCACCGGAGAGCCCGGCGGAGTAGTCGTCGAGGCTGACCGCGCCGTCGACACTGGTCACGAAGTTCATCCGCAGGTGCGGTCGGTCGGCACGCCGGTAGAGGGCGGTCAGCGCGTCGTCGTCGACCGGCCCGGGTGACGGCTCGGGCCAGAGTGCGTGGATCGGAAGTCCGACGGTCATTCGCCGGCCGGACCGGTGACCGGAGGGGTGGGGCGAGGGGTACGGTGCTGGCAGTCGCACCAGTTACGGCCCGGACACTCGTCGTGCCGCCGTGTCCGGCACGCTCGGCAGATCATGCTGGCAGCCTATGCCGGGGGAGGATGACGCAGCATGTCACGTCAGATCTTCACGCTGCGGATGTCGCTGTCCGGGCTGCGTCCCACGATCTGGCGACGGGTCCTGGTGCCCGGTGGTTACACCCTCGACCGTGTTCACCGGGTGGTACAGCACGCGATGGGGTGGCGCGACTGCCACCTGCACTCGTTCGAGATCGACGGGGTGCAGTACGGCGAACCCGACCCCGACGGCGAGTTGGGCGTGCACGACGAGTTGGACGTACGCCTGGACGCGGCGGTGGGCAAGGGCGCCCGGTTCCACTACACGTACGACTTCGGTGACTGGTGGGAGCACGACCTGGTGGTGGAGGACGCCTTCGCCGCCGATCCGGACGAGCGCTACCCGATCTGCCTGGACGGTGAGCGCGCCGGGCCGCCGGAGGACGTCGGCGGTCCGCAGGGTTACCTACTGCTGCTCGCCGCGCTGAGCGACCCCGGCCACCCGGAGCACCGGGCGATGCGGGAATGGGTGGGTCCCGGATTCGACCCGGACGCCTTCGACGCAGGTAGGGTCAGCACGCTGCTGCGCCGACTCTGCTGATTCGTTACTCAGCGATCACGTTGAGCAGCCCCGCGCTTCGTTCGTGAGCGCGGGGTAAACATTTTCGCGGTAACGATCTGGGAACGCTCCCAGCGGGCTATTGACACTCCGGATACCTCCCGGCAATCTCATGGGAGCGTTCCCAAGATGGCGTGGATCACAGTCCCGCCCCGAGCGCCCGACACCGACAGACCAGGTCGGTGCCGGATGGCGCTGCGGCACCCCCCACCACACATAAACCAGCCTCACCACTGAAAGAGGGGTCAGGATGAGCCTCACCACGCGGCGTACCCGCCTGGCGGCAGGCGCGCTGGCGGCGGTCACCGCTGTCGGCGGTCTCGCGGCCTGCGGAAGCGACGACAGCAACACGGGCGAGGGCGGCAAGCCCGCCAAGCTGGTCGTCGACACCTTCGGCGAGTTCGGCTACGACGAGCTCGTCAAGCAGTACGAGCAGGAGACCGGCATCAAGATCGAGCTGCGGAAGACCGCGCAGCTCGGCGAGTACCGGCCGAAGCTGGTCCGGTACCTGGCCACCGGCAAGGGCGCGGCGGACGTCACCGCGCTGGAGGAGGGCATCCTCAACGAGTTCAAGGCCAACCCGCGCAACTGGGTCGACCTCAACCCGCTCGTCGAGGACCACTCCAAGGAGTTCCTGCCCTGGAAGTGGGAGCTGGGCAAGGCTCCCGACGGGCGCCTGATCGGTCTGCCGACCGACGTCGGCAGCCTCGCGGTCTGCTACCGCAAGGACCTGTTCCAGGCCGCCGGCCTGCCCACCGAGCGTGACCAGGTCTCGGCGCTCTGGCCGGACTGGAACGGCTTCCACCAGGCCGGTAAGAAGTACAAGGACGCGACCGGCAAGGCGTTCATCGACTCGATCACCGCGGTCTCGAACGGTGTGCTGTTCCAGCAGGGCAGCGACCTGTTCTACGACAAGGAGAACAACATCATCGCGGACTCCAGCCCCGCGGTGAAGGCCGCGTGGGACACCGCGACCTCGATGTCGGACATCTCCGCCAAGGCGGCGACCTGGTCGCCGGAGTGGTCGGGCGGCTTCAAGCAGGGCACCTTCGCGGCGACCTTCTGCCCGTCCTGGATGCTCGGCATCGTGGCGGACAACTCGGGTGAGGCCAACAAGGGCAAGTGGGACGTCGCGGCCGTGCCGGGCGGCGGCGGCAACTGGGGCGGCTCGTGGCTGGCCGTGCCGGAGCAGAGCGCGCACCAGAAGGAGGCGGCGAAGCTCGCCGAGTTCCTGACCAAGGCCACCAGCCAGGTCGACGCCTTCAAGCTCAAGGGCCCGCTGCCCACCAACCTGGAGGCGCTGAAGGACGAGGCGTTCCTCAGCTACACCAACGAGTACTTCAGCGACGCGCCGACCGGCAAGATCTTCGGTGAGAGCGTCGCCAAGATCGAGCCGGTTCACCTCGGCCCGAAGCACCAGGCGGTCAAGGAGAACGCGCTCGAGCCGGCCCTGCGGTCGTTCGAGAACGGGCAGGCCAACAAGGACAAGGCCTGGGAGCAGTTCGTGAAGGACGCCGCCATCCAGGGCGCCTTCTGACAGTGATTTCCCACCGGTGGCGTCCGGGGACTACCCCGGGCGCCACCGGTCGGTCCCCGTCTGGGTTGCACCCTGCGCGTGGGCCCCCTCGGAAGGGCTCCCGCCGGGAAAGGAAAATCATGAGCCTCTCGGCCACGACGGCCCCCCCGTCGAACGTCACACCACCCGGCTCCGAGCCCCCGCGTCGGCGCGGGTTCCTGCTCAACCGCCTGGATCTGAAGTACTCCCCGTACCTCTACATCGCGCCGTTCTTCCTGATCTTCGGCATCTTCGGGTTGTACCCGATGCTGCGTACCGCCTGGATGTCCCTGCACGACTGGGACATGATCGGCGACCAGACGTTCATCGGGCTCGACAACTACGCCGCCCTGATCAAGGACGACTACTTCTGGAACGCGCTCTACAACACGTTCGGCATCTTCGCGCTGTCGACCATCCCGCAGTTGCTGCTCGCGCTCTTCCTGGCGAACCTGCTCAACAGCACCCTGCTGCGCGCCAAGACCTTCTTCCGGCTGGCGATCTTCATCCCGAACGTGGTCTCGGTGGCCGCCGTCGCGATCGTCTTCGGCATGCTGTTCCAGCGGGAGTTCGGCCTCATCAACTGGCTGCTCAGCTTCGTCGGCGTCGACAACATCGACTGGGACGGTCAGCGGTGGAGCTCCTGGACCGCGATCGCGACCATGGTCAACTGGCGCTGGGTCGGTTACAACACCCTGATCCTGCTCGCCGGGATGCAGGCCATCCCGAAGGACCTCTACGAGGCCGCCTCGATCGACGGCGCCGGCCCGTGGCGGCAGTTCTGGCAGATCACCGTCCCCATGGTCCGCCCCACCCTGATCTTCGTGATCATCCTCTCCACGATCGGCGGCATGCAGCTCTTCACCGAGCCGCTGCTCTTCGCCAACGGCAGCATCCTCGGCGGTAACCAGCGGGAGTTCCAGACCCTGGCGATGTACATGTACGAGAAGGGCATCGAGAACCTCAACACCGCTGGCTACGGCGCCGCCGTCGCCTGGGCGATCTTCCTGATCATCGCGTTGATGTCGCTGCTCAACTTCCTACTCGTCCGCCGTTCGGCCAAGTGAGGAGAGAGCTGTGACCTCGGCTTCCCGGCGCCTGTGGCGCACCAGTCCGCTGACCTACATGGCGCTCGTCCTGGCGGCGCTGCTGTCGATCTACCCGTTCTACTACATGATCGTGATCGGGACGCGCACCCTGGACTCGATCAACGACGTACCGCCGCCGCTCACCCCGGGCGGTGCCTTCGGTGACAACTTCGGGCGCGTCCTCGACAACGACGCGGCCAACTTCCTCACCGGCCTGATGAACTCGATCATCGTCTCCTCGGTGGTCACCCTGTCGGTGGTCCTCACCGGTTCGCTGGCCGGCTTCGCCTTCGCGAAGCTGCGCTTCCGGGGCCGCAACATCCTGCTGCTGATGATCGTCATCACCATGATGATCCCGACCCAGCTCGGCATCATCCCGCTCTGGGGCATGATGCAGGAATTGAACTGGTTCGGCACCCTGTACGCCGTCACCGTGCCGTTCCTGGTCAGCGCGTTCGGCGTGTTCATGATGCGGCAGTACGCCAGCCAGGCGATCTCCGACGAGCTGATCGAGGCCGGTCGGGTCGACGGTGCCAGCACGTTCCGGATCTACTGGAACATCGTGCTGCCCGCGCTGCGTCCGGCGGCGGCCGTGCTGGGTCTGCTGACCTTCATGGAGACGTGGAACTCCTTCCTCTGGCCGTACGCGATCCTCACCCCGGAGAACCCGACCCTCCAGGTCTCGCTCTCCTTCCTCTCGTACGCCTACTACACCGACTACTCCCAGGTCTTCGCCGCCACGGCGGTCGGCACCCTGCCACTGGTCCTGGTCTTCATCCTGTTCGGCCGCCAGATCATCGGCGGGATCATGGAAGGTGCTGTCAAGTCGTGAGCAACCCCGCCATCCCACCCGCGGTGGGCGTCCTCGACGAACGCGCGCCGTTGACCTTCCCGTCCGACTTCCTCTGGGGCGCGGCCACCGCCGCCTACCAGATCGAGGGCGCGGCGAGCGAGGGTGGCCGTACCCCGTCGATCTGGGACACCTTCAGCCACACCGAGGGCCGGACGGTTGCCGGGCACACCGGCGACGTCGCCTGCGACCACTACCACCGGCTCGGGGACGACGTTCGCCTGATGGCCGAGCTGGGGCTGAAGTCGTACCGGTTCTCGGTGTCATGGCCGCGGGTGCAGCCGGGCGGCACGGGCCCGGCCAACGCCGAGGGGGTGGACTTCTACCAGCGGCTGGTCGACGAGTTGCTGGCCAACGGCATCGAGCCGTGGCTCACCCTCTACCACTGGGACCTGCCCCAGGAGTTGGAGGACGCCGGTGGCTGGCCGGCCCGCGACACGGCGGCCCGGTTCGCCGACTACGCGCAGCTCATGGCGGGGGCGCTGGGCGACCGGGTGAAGTACTGGACCACGCTCAACGAGCCGTGGTGCTCGGCGTTCCTCGGGTACGGCTCGGGCGTGCACGCGCCCGGCCGCCAGAACGGTGCCGACTCGGTCCGCGCCGGACACCACCTGATGCTCGGCCACGGGCTCGCCGTCCAGGCGCTGCGCGCGGCCATCCCGAGCGCCCAGCTCGGCGTGACCGTCAACCTGTACCCGGTGACCCCGGCCAGCGACGCTCCCGGCGACCTGGACGCCGCCCGGCGCATCGACGGGCTGGCCAACCGGTTCTTCCTGGACCCGATCCTGCGCGGGTCGTACCCGGAGGACCTGGTCGCGGACCTGGCGAAGGTGACCGACTTCGCGCACGTCCACGACGGGGACCTGGCGGTCATCTCCACCCCGCTGGACGTGGTCGGCATCAACTACTACAGCCGGCACGTGGTGGCCGCGCCGGTGCCCGGCGAGGACCCGGAGGAGTACTGGCGGGCCCCGTCCACCTGGCCGGGCAGCGAGAACGTCCGGTTCGTCACCCGGGGCTTCCCGGTGACCGACATGAACTGGGAGATCGACGCTCCCGGCCTGGTGGAGACCCTGCGTCGGGTGCACGAGGAGTACACCGACCTGCCGCTCTACGTCACCGAGAACGGTTCGGCGTTCGTCGACGCGGTGATCGACGGCCAGGTCGACGACGTCGACCGGCTGGCGTACTTCGACGCCCACCTGCGCGCCTCGCACGAGGCGATCAGCGCCGGCGTGCCCCTGCGGGGATACTTCGCCTGGTCGCTGTTGGATAATTTCGAATGGGCCTGGGGTTATACCAAGCGGTTCGGGATGATCTACGTCGACTACGACAGCCAGACTCGTATCCCCAAGTCCAGCGCCAGGTGGTACGCGGAGGTGATCCGACGCAACGGTCTGGCCGCACAATAAGGCGACGGCCAGCCAGTAACGGGTGGCCCGGCACCATCGCTGAACCAGGTGCCGGGTCCGCCCATGTCGGAGGAGCAGACGATGACAACGCAGCGCACCCGGTCGCTCGGGCGCCCGACCCTCGACGCGGTCGCCGCCCGCGCCGGAGTCGGCCGCGGCACGGTCTCCCGCGTGGTCAACGGCTCCCCGCAGGTGAGTCCCGAAGCCCGCGCCGCCGTGCAGCAGGCAATCGCCGAGCTGGGGTACGTGCCGAACCGCGCGGCCCGGGCCCTGGTGACCCAACGCACCGACTCGGTGGCCCTGGTGGTCAGCGAGTCCGGTGAGCGCATCTTCGCCGAGCCGTTCTTCGCCGGCATCGTGCGCGGGATCAGCTCGGTCCTGCTGGAGACGCCGTTGCAGCTCTGGCTGGCGATGGCCCAGTCGCCGCTGGAGCGGGAACGGGTCGAGCACCACCTCACCAACCAGCACGTCGACGGGGTCCTGCTGCTGTCGCTGCACGACTCCGACCCGCTGCCCACCCTCCTTGAGGAGCGGGGGCTGCCCACCGTGCTGGGCGGACGCCCGGCCCGGATGCTGCACCCCGAGGCCCAACCCGCCTCCTTCGTCGACGTGGACAACGCCGGCGGCGCGCGGCAGGCCGTGGAGTACCTCGCCGCCCGGGGGCGACGCCGGATCGCCACCATCGCCGGCCCCCAGGACATGGGCGCCGGCCTGGCCCGGCTCGCCGGCTACCGGGACGCGGTCCGCACCGCCGGCTTCGGCGTCAACCCTGACCTGATCGGGTACGGCGACTTCAGCGAGGAGAGCGGGGCGACCGCGATGCGGCAGCTGCTGGACCGCTGCCCCGACCTGGACGCCGTCTTCGTCGCCGCCGACCTGATGGCCTTCGGCGCGATGCGGACGCTGCGCGAGACCGGCCGCCGCGTACCGGAGGACGTGGCCGTGATCGGCTTCGACGACGCGCCCATCGCCCGACAGGCCAACCCGCCGCTCACCTCGGTGTTCCAGCCGGTCGACGAGATGGGCCGGCAGATGGCCCGCCTGCTGGTGGCCCGGATCCGCGGCGACCAGATCCCCGATCCGCACATCGTCCTGGACACCCAACTCGTCGAGCGCGCCACCGCCTGACCCTGAGTATCGCTATTGCAGATCAGCTGGCCGCTGCGGCTGGTCGACAGCCTCTCCTACTCTGACAGGCCCGGACAGAGTGTGCGCTGGAGGCTTCCAACGTGGCGACGCTTCATTCGATGCAGACCGATACCCTTTCTCCCGCAGCGGTAGCCGATGCCTTGACGGAGGCACTCAAACACCACAACGCACGACCTTTTCAGGACTTGTTGTCGCGAACGGGGCACGCGCACGCCCTGGCTGACCTCAATGACCTGTTCGTTGTTCCGCCCCCCGATTCGGAGATCGTGCGGGCAGTCCTCCGCGCACAGATCGGACACGTTGCCGGGCGTGCCGAAATCCTTTTGGCGCTCGTCGCGTACCTGTATGCGCGAATGAATGAAATGTGGGATTTTTACGCCGATCAGAGTGAAGTGCCGATCGCGATCATCGAGGTGTTGGGCGCGGATTTTCCGGACTTGTTCGAGGAAAGTCGCCGAAAGGGATGCGGTGCTCGTTCCACAGCAATGACGGAACTATCCTCGATCATGGTGGAGAACATCCGGCTCGTGTCGCAGGGGATGGCAGTCAGTAGGGCCATCAATTCTTCCTGCCTGGACGAGGTGGAAGAGCAGGCGTGCCCGATTGTGGCAGCGACAGAGGATCAGATCAGTCGTATTCGCTCAATTCGGGGCGGCGGCGAGTTGACCGATTGGCTGTCCGAGCACGCGTACGAGACGCGTGACTATTATCAAGCCCTCGTCGTTTGTGCACGGGCCACGCGTCAGTTTCTTGTGGCCGGGACGAAGGCTAGCGATCAGAGCGGCCACAAGCCCCGGGAACTGCTGGCCGAGGAGTTGGCCGGCTTCCTCGGGGAGGTGGAGCAGGCACGGTATCGACACCCCCCAGGGGCCTGGCTTTCCGGTGACCTTGCAGCACTCACGGCGAACCTGCGGACAATGCACGAGTGGGCGAACCGGGACTTCCTCTTCGTCGAGGACGCCACGGTCGTCTACATCTACCCGTTCGCGATTCCCAGCGCTCTGCTGGACCGGACGCGGCTCACGCCCGGTTGGGACGGATCGAGCGTGTCGACCGAATATGGATCCGACCCGATCAGCGCGATCAGGAGACGTTGTGAAGAGCGACGGGTGCGGGTGCACGGACGATCGATAAGCGCGGTCGTGGATCACGCGGTCGGCGACGACTGGGGGGCGGACTCCGACTATCGGGTGCTAGACGTCTCGCTGCCTCCGGTGATGGTCACGATGACAGACGCCGCAAGAACACAGGCGAACTTCATCGCCACGCTGAGGGTCAGCAGTCTCGGGAATCACAGCCTCCGAATCGAAGGCAGCCTGGTCGATGCGGACGTGCACGTCGTCAACCAGGCGCTCCGTCGTCCATCGGTCGTCATGGGAGCCAGCGAGAAGGTGTGCCTGACGGGCTCGGGTCGTACCCAGGAGTGGAGCAGACTGTCCGAGTACGCCCACGAAGTGATCACGGACTTCCTCAACGGGCTGAATGACGATCCATCGGTGGATCCGTCCTTCGGTGACGTCGTGCAGCGCGCCGCGGCGTCGGCCGTGGCTCTGAGTCACTCGTTGCTGGTGGTTCATTCTCTTCAGGTCATTCAGGCCGACGGAACCACCCGATACGCACGCGGCTCCGAAATCCGTGATCCCGCTATCGTGGGCAGTAGCCTGTTCGTCAGCCCGGTCGGCCGGGATGCCGTGACACTGGAGGAGTGGGTGCGTTATCGCCCATCGCCGGATGCCACCGACATCCTCGGCGACTACGGATACGACGGTGACATCGTCTTGCGTACGGCGAACACCACAGTGGTTTCCGCGCCAGAGACGCCGGACTGGATGGCTCTGAGCTACAGCGCTCAGGCCGAGTTCATCGCCACGCTTCCTGGCGTACTGCTCGGCTGGACTGCGGAGATCACCGAATACATCCGGCAGGCGCGGGACCAGCTCGACACGGCCCGACGGCTTCTTCAGGAGGCGCCGATGTCGACGGTCCAGGAGAGAAACGCACTGCAGCACACCATCTTGTCACTCGAACAACGGTATGCCGACCTCAGACTGGTCACGAGTGACGTCCGGGCCAAGCTTAACGGAATCAATTCCCCCACCCTCTTGCGTGACCTGATCAGGCGTTCCTATTTCGACCGCCTGTACGAGGCGGCTGGTCTTGCCGCGTACGAACGTTCCTTGTTGAGTCGGATTCAGGAGGCTGAGGATCTGTACCAGGCCGCCTCGGGGCTGTTCCGCGCCTTCGACGATCGGCTGGCCGCTGCCGAATCCCACCGGCGTCGGCGCCTGAACACCATCCTGACCACGTCAGCGACTCTTCTCGCCATCGCCTCCACTGCCGAGCTCTATGGACTGCTCAACGACCTCATCGAACCTCGGCCATGGGTGCTGGCGGTCGAGGTCACCTCGATCGGCGTATTTACCCTGGTCATGGTGGGAGTTCTCGTTCTGGTCGGACGGCAGCCCCGAGCCAAAAACGCACGCCGTTCGTGGCGGGTGCCGTCAGGCGGGGCGGGTCCAGCGGCGTAGTTCGCGTTTGGCGAGGCTGGCGCGGTGCACCTCGTCGGGGCCGTCGGCGAGGCGGAGCGTACGGGCGTGGGTCCAGAGTGCGGCCAGGGGAGTGTCCTGGCTGACGCCGGCTGCGCCGTACGTCTGGATCGCCTTGTCGATCACCCACTCGGCCATCGCCGGCGTGGCGATCTTGATCGCCTGGATCTCGGTGTGTGCGCCCTTGTTGCCGACGGTGTCCATCAGCCAGGCGGTCTTGAGTACCAGCAGGCGGGCCTGCTCGATGCGGACCCGGGACTCGGCGATCCACTCCCGCACCACGCCCTGCTCGGCGAGGGGGCGGCCGAACGCGACCCGGTCGGCGGCTCGGCGGCAGAGCAGTTCCAGGGCCCGTTCGGCCATGCCGATCAGGCGCATGCAGTGGTGGATGCGGCCGGGGCCGAGCCGCGCCTGGGCGATGGCGAACCCGGTGCCCTCGGCGCCGACGAGGTTCTCCGCCGGCACCCGTACGCCGTCGAAGTGGATCTCGGCGTGACCACCGTGCGGGGCGTCGCTGAAGCCGAAGACGGTCATCCCCCGGCGGACCGTGACCCCGGGAGTGTCCCGGGGGACCAGGATCATGCTCTGCTGTCGGTGCCGGTCGGCGCCCGGGTCGGTCTTGCCCATCACGATGAAGATCTCGCAGGCCGGGTCCATCGCCCCGGACGACCACCATTTTCGGCCGTCGATCACGTACTGGTCGCCGTCGCGGCGGATAGCGGTGGCGATGTTCGTCGCGTCGGAGGAGGCGACGTCCGGTTCGGTCATGCAGAACGCCGAGCGGATCTCACCGGCCAGCAGCGGGCCGAGCCACCGCTCCTGCTGGGCGGGGGAGCCGAACTCGGCGAGCAGTTCCATGTTGCCGGTGTCCGGCGCGGCGCAGTTGAGCGACTCCGGGGCCAGGTGCGGGCTGCGGCCGGTCAGCTCGGCCAACGGCGCGTACTGGAGGTTGGTCAGCCCGGCGCCGTGGCGCGGATCGGGGAGGAAGAGGTTCCACAGGCCACGTCGGCGCGCCTCGTCCTTCAGCCCCGCCAGCACCGGCGGTCGGGCCCAGGGGTCACCGGCAGCGGCCACCTCGGCGGCGTACACGGCCTCGGCCGGGTAGACGTGGTCGGTCAGGAACTCGGTCAGCTCCCCGCGCAACTGCTCGGTGCGGTCGTCGTACCCGAAGTGCATCATGCCTCCCTCAGCGTGGCCAGCCCGTGGGCGACCAGCGGGGCGACCATGCCGCCGATGGTGTCGAAACCCTCGCCGAGGGTCTGCCCGAGGGTGTGCCGGTAGTGGATGCCCTCGCAGATCACCGCGAGTTTGAAGCAGCCCAGTGCCACGTGCCAGTCGAGCGGGCCGACGTCGACGTCACTGCGGGCGGCGTACCGGTCGATCAGCTCCGCGCCGGTCGGGAACCCGGCACGCGGGCCGGGTCCGTCGGCGACCGGGTTGTCGACGGAGACGCCGCCGCCGCCCAGGACGTCCCAGTACGTCAGCAGCAGCCCGAGATCGGCAAGCGGGTCGCCGAGGGTGGCCATCTCCCAGTCCAGCACCCCGGTCACGGTCATCGACCCCGTCGCCGGGTCGACGGCGGCGAGCAGGTTGTCCAGCCGGTAGTCGCCGTGCACGAGACGGCCCGTACCGGTGCTGTCGGGGACCGTGGCGGCGAGCCGGTCGCGCAGCTCGTCGATGCCGGGAAGCGGTCGGCTGCGGGACCGGTCGAGCTGCCCGGCCCAGCGGCGTACCTGCCGGGCCAGGTAGCCGTCGGGGCGGCCGAAGTCGCCCAGGCCGACCGCCGCCGGGTCGACGGTGTGCAGCGTGGCGAGGGTGTCCATCATCGCCATGGCCAGGTCGTGCCGCTGCCCGGCACTGAGCCGGTCGGTCTGCCGGCGCGCCCGGTACACCTCGCCGGGCACGCGCTCCATCAGATAGAACGGCGCGCCCAGCACCTCCGGGTCGGCGCAGAGCAGCAGCGCGCGGGGGACCGGCACGTCGGTGGCGGCCAGCGCCGAGATCACCCGGAACTCTCGGGCCATGTCGTGCGCGGTGGCCAGCACGTGCCCGAGCGGTGGTCGCCGCAGCACCAGGTCACGGTCGCCGGCGTGGACCAGGTAGGTGAGGTTCGACCGCCCACCGGCGATCAGGTCGGCCCGCAGCGGCTCCCCGGCCGACTCCGGTCGATGCGTCGCGAGGTACGCGCCGAGACGGCCGAGGTCCAGACCGGCGGGGAAACGGGCAGCCGGATCGGTCATTCGGACAGTTGATGGCAGCCCCGTCAGGTTGTCAAGGTCAGGTTTTGCCCAGGGGACATGCCGCAGCAACAGGGACGAAATGGTCAACTGCCACGCTCGGGTTCAGCCTGCCGGGATTGTGCCGGCCCGCCGAGCGGAGGGTTCAGATGTTGCTGCGTGTACGGGTCACCCTGCCGGACCGTCCAGGCACGCTCGGCCAGGTGGCGCGCACCCTCGGGGTATCGGGCGCGGACATCGTCCAGGTGGTCGTCCTGGAACGGCTCGGCGGCCGGGCGGTCGACGACTTCACCGTGGTCTGGCCGGGCGCCGCCCGGGTGGAACGGTTGCTGGCCGGTCTGGCCGCGATCCCGGGCGTACGCGTCGACGGGGTGTGGCGGGCGATCGGCGCGCCCACCACCACCGGGCAGGACGCGGAACTGCTGGCCCAGGTCGCCGCCAACCCGGCCGACGGGCTGGCCACCCTCGTCGACGCGGTACCCGGACTGCTCGCCGCCGAGTGGTCCGTGGCCGCGGTCGTACCGGTCGACTGGGCCTCCCGCACCGGCGGCGGCGGAGCGACGGTCGGGCACGCGAGCTGGCGTACGCCGATGCCGCCCCGGCTGCCGGAGGTGACCCCGCTGCGCGCCCGGTCGATGACCATGCCCGACGGCAGCCACTTCGCCATCGCGCCGTTCGGTCGCGCCGGACTGGTCCTCGTGGTCTCCCGCGAGCACAACGAGACGTTGACCCCGGCCGCCTTCCACAGCACCGAGGTCGACCGGCTCGCCCAGCTGGTCCGGGCCAGCGCGGTGATCCTCGGCGACCGGCTCGACCTGGTCGGCTCCCCGACCGTCGCCACCCCCTGACCGGCCGCGACCTGGTGTGACGCAGACCGCAGGGCCCGTGGCCGCTGGACACGACGGGGCAACCGGCCGGCAACAGCGGCAGGCCAGGGTGACAGGTGAAAGGAGGCGACCATGACGCTGTGGCGGATCCGGGCCACCGTGGACGACCGACCGGGCTACCTGTCGGTGCTCACGGCGAGCCTCGCGCTACGTGGGGTCAACATCCTCACCGTGCAGGTGCACACCACCGAACGTGGCGCCGTCGACGACTTCCTCGTGGACGCGCCGGACACCCTCGACGAAGCGGGTCTGATCGCCGCCGTGGAACGGGGCCGGGGCCGGGACTGCTGGGTGGCGCGCAGCGAGGCGCGCGGCCTGGCGGACCAGCCGACCCGCGTACTCGGGCTGGCCACCCGGCTGGTCCACGACCCGGACGCCACCGGCGAGGTGCTGCGTGCCCTCCTCGGCGCGGACGAGGTGACCTGGCGTCCGGCACTCGCCGAGATGCGTATCGGAGTCGACGAGGCGACGATGCTGCTGGCCGACCCCAACGGCGGCTCCTACCTGCTGCGCCGGGTCGCGCCGAGCTTCACGCCCGCCGAGTACGCCCGCGCGCAGGCCCTGCTGGAGCTGGGCGCCACCGCCGCCCGCCGCACGACCGAGCAGGTCACCGTGGTCCTGCCCGACGGCGCCGAGCTGACCGTACGCCCCGCCGTCGCCGACGACCTGGCGGCCGTGACCGAACTGCACGAGGCGTGCTCGGCGGACACCCGCCAACGCCGCTACCTTGGCGGTGCCTGCCTGCCCACCCCGGCCCGGATGCGTCAGCTCCTGGAACCGGCGCGGGGGCAGACCCTGATCGCCGCGACGACCGGCTCCGACGGGGCGGCGGAGTCGGTCGTCGCGATGGCGAACCTGCTCGCCGAGGGCGACGAGGCCGAGGTGGCCCTGCTGGTCCGCGACGACTGGCAGCGGCGCGGCCTCGGCTCGACCCTGCTGCGCCGGTTGACCCGGCAGGCCGAGTCCGCCGGGTACGCGGCCATGGTGCTGCACATCCAGGCGGACAACACGGCCATGCTGCGTACCCTGCGTCGGCTGACCCGACCCACCACCGCCGACCGCGACGGCTCCCTGCTCACCATGACGGTCCCCCTCGGGGCCGAGGTGTCGGCGGCGACGGAACGCGCCGGCTGACAGCACAGACGACCGACCTCCGGTGCGGAGGACGGTGAGGTGGGCGGGACACCCGATGCGGGAGCCCCGCCCACCGCCCTTTCCCGTCCCTCACGCGCGTGTTGCGGCCGTCGTGTGTCGTGTCGCGCGCTGTGCCGTCGCGCGCTCTGCAGCGGCGCGCGCTCTGCTGCGTCGATCATGGAGTTGTGGTGCCCGTTGTCTGATGAAACGCCCCTGTTTGTCGATGCCACAACTCCATGATCGGCGGGGGTGGTGGCTGGCGGGGAGGTGTTGGGGCGGCTGGGGACGGGGAGAGCGCCCGGCCCCGGTGGGGCGAGCGCTCTCGGATGTCCGCAGTGGTCGGTCAGGCTCGTTTGGCGAGTTGGGCGACGAACGCCTGCCAAGCGGTCGGCGCGAACGCCAGCGTCCCGCCGTCACGGTCCTTGGTGTCGCGGACGAGGACGGTGCCGGGAAGGTTGTCCGCCACTTCGACGCAGGATCCGCCGTTGTTGCCGCTCTTGCTGCTCTTGTGCCACCGTGCGCCGGTCAGGTCCATGATGCTGCCGCTTTCCTGATGACGTCGAGGGATTGTGGGCGAGAGAGTGCCTCACTTCTGATCCGCTCCCACCTGCGACTCAGCGTAGCAACGTCGGCTGCTTCTCCGATGATCTGCGCAGGCGCCTGGCTGTCGACGTGAGCGACGTGCTGACCGCTGGGCAACTCGGCGATGATGAAGCCGCCGCCGAGACCCGGATACATGCCTACGTCCCTCGGCACGATCAATACCTGCACGTTGGGCAGGGCGGCGCATCGGGCGAGGTGTTCACACTGGTCGCGCATCAACTCGCGGTCGCCGTAGGCGGACTGGAACAGCACCAACTCGTGAATGACCGCGACCAGCAGGGGCGGACGCTCGCGCCGGAGAATTGCCTGTCTATCGAGGCGGGAGGCCACGATGTCTCCCACCTCCTCGGCCGTGAGGGCTTCGCCGGTCAGCGTCGCGGGTGCGTAAGCCTCGGTCTGGAGCAAGCCCGGCACCCACGAATGCTCGAACCAGCGCAACGAGACGGCTTCGCGCTCCCAGTCGATCCACTCGCGCAGCCACTGCGGCTCGCGACGTTTGAGGACATCGGGCCATAGGTCACCAACGTCCCGACCGAGGATCGTGGCTACCTTCACGCGCCGAGCGGGCTGCGGAACGCGTCCCGGGCTGATCCATCTGGCCGCTGTCTTCGGGTCAACGCCCGTCTGAGCAGCGAGGCTTTCGGCTGTCTCGCCTGCCTCCGCCATGGCCACTCGAAGTGCATCATTCATCCTGCCTCCCCATGAATGTCCCGGACGTCCCCAGGGAACACTCCTTCGTCGTGTACTGATCCCATCACTCTCGGCAAGGTTTCGGTAGATGGCGCGTTCGGTGGAGGTCGATTCCCCCTGGCCCGGCGGGCGCGTTCGTCCCGGGGGTCGCCGCCGGGCGAGCATCCGCGGCGACCCCCGGTCCACCGAGGCGACGAGGGAGGCTCCCGTGTCCACACCGAGACTGACGAACGATGTGCCGCCGTCGCGCTGGTCGGCGCACGCCGATGGATGTTCATCCGTGCCGTCGCTCGCCGCAGTGCTCGGTGGGGAGGCGGTGGGCACCGTGGCGGTGGGGGACGTGATCCGGGTGCCGGAGGGGGCGTACCTGCCCGGGGTGGGAGAGTTGCTGCTCTACGTGGCCGAGATTATCGGCCGGGCGCAGCAGGCGGACGGCCATGTGTGGGCCGAGGTGAGCGGGCACGCGGTGCAGCGGGACGGGTCGCTCCAGGTCCGTCGCCGGTACGCCCGGGTGCGGGTGGACCAGGCTGTGGTCGTACCGCGTCGTGCCTGGTGAGCGGCGTCGGCCGGACGGGACGCCGATGGTCGAGCCCGGTGTGTACCTGTTGACTCGCGAGGCGAGCCCGCAGTTTCGCACGCCGATCGCGGTGCGGGTCGTCCGCGAGCAGGCCGACTGGCATCCGCCGTACGGCTGGACCTGGATCCAGTGTTACCAGCTCGACCGGTACGGAGACGCGGTCGAGAAGCGGCAGTTGTTCGTGATGCCCGCCGGGTTGCGGCGACTCGTGCTCGCCCCATCCCCGCACACCCGACCACACCGCCACGATCGTGCGGTACGGATGTCTATCTTGGACAGTTTCCGTTAGCTCCTAACGGAAACTGTCCAAGATTGCCGTCGCCGCAGTACGGCCGTCGCCGGCCCGTCGGCGGTGTGCCGCAGCGGCGCCCGCAGATGGAACCAGCCGCGAGGTCAGCGGGGTACGTCGGCGGTGGCGCGGGCGGCGGCGAAGCGGGTGGCCTGGGGGTGGAATCCCTGGTAGTTGACGTGTGCGGCGAAGCTGAATCCGCCCTGGCAGAAGCGGTCGTTGGCGTTGCAGTACGACTGGATGCGGTCGGCGAAGCCGTTCAGTCGCCCTGCGCCCCGGGGGAAGATGCCGGAGCGTCGGCCGGCGGTGACGTTGAAGGGTTCACCGGCGGTGAAGGAGGGGTCGCCGAAGAGGAGGACTGACGAGACCCGGGTGGCGAGGTCGGCGGGGAGCCCGGTGCGCCCGCCGAGTCGGCTGCCGGTGCCGGCCAGCGCGTCGCCCATCACGTCGGCGCCCTGGGAGTAGCCCATCAGGACGAAGCGGGTGCCGGGGCACTGCGCGGCGGTCGCGGTCATCACCCGCTGCACCTCGGTGACGCCCTGGCGGACGCTGGCAATGTAGTTGCCGGAGGCGGGGTAGTCGAGCGGGGTGGTGCGGACGGTCTGCGGCAGGTCCCGGGTGATCTGCCGGGCCAGCGGCGTCAGCACGATGCCGAGGCCGGGGCGTTCGGTGGTGCCGCGTGCGCCGATGACCTCCAGGTCGGGGCAGGTGTTGCGGGGTGCCTCGGCGGCGAAGGTCATCGGGGCGATCGCGAGCCCGGCGAGGGCCACCACCCCGACCGCCACCAGGGCCAGCAGGCGTGTCCGACGTGTCCGACGGTGTCGTCCGCGCATTGTTCAGCTCCTTTTCCCAGGTCGACAGGGGTGCCGTTGGGTACGGGAGCGGTCGGCGTACGGGTGGATCTTATGGATGTTCACACAATCTGCACTGATGGTGAACCGATTGGTATGTCGGCGCGTGCTGGAGGGGCGGTGTGGCCGAGCGCGTCGGCCGGCCACACCGCCCCCGGGGTCAGGCGACGGTGCAGGTCGCCCCGTTGACCGTGAAGCCTGTCGGTCGGGGGTTGCTGCCGGTGTGCGTACCGTTGAAACCGATGCTTGTCGATGCGCCCGGCGCGAGAGTGCCGTTGTAGGACAGGCTGGTCGCGGTCACCGAGGCGCCGGTCTGCTGGAAGGTCGCCCCCCAGCCCTGGCCGACCCGTTGTCCGCTGTGCGGGAAGGTGAACGCCAGCGTCCAGCCGTTGATGGTCGAGGTGCCGGTGTTCGCGATGGTGATGTTCGCGGTGAACCCGGTGCCCCAGTCGTTGGTGCCGTAGGTGACCCGGCAGGGCGTCGTCGGCAGCGGTGCCGAGGTGGTCACCGAGACCTTCGCGGTGGGCGGCGAGACGTTGCCGCCCGCGTCGACGGCCACCACGTGGAAGCGGTACGTGGTCTGCGCGGTCAACCCGGTCGCCGCGTACGTGGTGCCGGTGACGGTGGTGACCAGCACGTCGTCACGATAGATCCGGTACCCGGTGACGCCCACGTTGTCGGTGGCGGCACCCCACGTCAGGGTGGCTCCGGTCGCGGTGATCCCGGAGACGGTCACCGCGCCGGGAGCGGTCGGCGCGACGGTGTCGTCCGGGTCCGGCGGCGGCGGGTCGGTGTCACCGGTGGGCTCGACGCCCCACACCCGGACCCCGCCCGCGTACAACGGCACGGTGCGGTTCGGCCCGGCGGTGGCCTGGAACGACGGGTCGTTGCCGGTGTTCCAGGTGCCGCCCTCGGGCACACCGACCTTGAACTGCACCTCCATCCGGTGCTGCGACTGACCGGCCGGCGCGATGGTCTGGCCGGTGCAGTCGACCTCCACGTACCAGAGGTCACCGCTGGCCTGCTTGGCGGTGCTCGGCGCCGGGCAGCCCTGGGTGTAGCCGGGGGTGACCTGCACCGGACCGGTGCCGTCCGGGCGGAAGTAGTAGCGGAACCTCGCGTCGGTCAACGCCCGCGCCGGGAACGCCGACTTGTTGTAGATCATCACCTTGAGGCCGGTGGCCCGGGTCTCGTTCTGCATCACCGTGGTCTCCACGGTCAACTCGTCGATGTCGGGCCGCTCGACACCCGGGAAACCGGCGAGCGGCGTACCCCCGTACTCCTGGGAGAGCCGGGCCAGCGCGGACGTGAAACCGGCGTTGTAGTCGGTGGCGACCTCGTTCATCACGTAGTCCGACCGGTTGTCGGTGTACGCGTCGTTCGGCGACGACGGCCCGCCGACCAGGGCGCCGAAGAGGGTGTGCCGGGTCTCCGTGGGTACGGTCATGCTGTCCCACCAGGAGCCGTGCGCGGTGCGGTGGTGCGGGTTCTTCGGCGGGTTGGTGCCGAAGCCGACCACGTAGCTGGAATTGCGCGGGTTGTCACCGAGCGCGTAGTTGATCTGCCGGACGGCGAAGTCGTGGTAGCGGGTCTTGCGGGTCGCGTCGGTGGTCTTGTCGCTGTAGACCAGCGCGGCGAACGCGGTGTTGGCCGCGTACCGCAACGCGCCCCAGGAGTCGAGTACCGCCATCCCGCCGGGGGAGTAGCGGATCCGTTCCCCGTTCACGCCCACGGTCCAGAAGTCCAGCCACCGGTTGGCGTCGTCGACGTACTTCTGCTTCCCGGTCAGGTTGGCCAGCAGCACGTACGCGCCGAACTGCTTGTTGTCCCAGGCCACCGTCCACTTGTAGGAGCGGGTGGTGGTCTGCGGCTCGGTGCCGAGCTTGTCGTACTCGCTCTCCGCCTTGGCCAGGTACGTGGCGTCGCCGGTCGCCCGGTACAGCCAGATGGCACCCCACACCAGCTCGTCCTGGTAGCCGCTCCACGACCGGTAGAAGCTGGTCGCGTCCGTGATGCACTCGTGGTAGCTCTTACGCACCGTGTCGGCGAACGTATAGAGCTGCCGCGCGTGGGTGAGCAGCTTGTCGGCGTACGCGGCGTCGGTCGGCCGGAACACCATGGACGACGCGGCCATCGCCGCCGCCGTCTCACCCGCCAGGTCCGCGCCGCCACAGCTCGCATCGATCTTGTACGCGGGCCGCGCCATCGGCATCACCTCGGCCGGGCCCCACCACTTGTGGTCGTCATCGCCCTTGCCGACCTGCCCGTACAGCACGTTCGGCGAGGGGTGCGCCTTGACGAAGTAGTCGTTGACGAACCGCAGATTGTTCAACAAATGGGTGAGCTGGCCCGACGCCACGTACCCGGCCCGGTACTCGACCGCGCCCCACGCCAGCATCGTCGTGCTGAACGCCATCGGGAAGCCGAACTTCACGTGGTCACCGGCGTCGTACCAGCCACCGGTGAGGTCGAGCCCCACGTCGGCGCCGTCCCGCAGTGCCGAGTCGTCGCGCCAGGAGACCCGGTTCCAGTCCGGCAGCTTGCCGGACTGCTGCGCCTCGTAGAACAGCAGCGACTTCTGCAACGCCTCGGCGTAGTTGAACGCCGGAGCGGCGGCGTTGCTCGACGCGGCGTTGCTGGCGGCGGCGTTGCTGGCGGTGGTGTTCGGTGCGGTGGAGCTGGTGGTGTTCGGCACGGTGGTGTTCGGCGCGGCGACGCCTGCCGCCGGTACGCCGACCGCCAGCGCCAGGCCGGCGGCGATGACCGTGCCGGTGCTGCGGAGACGACGCGACCAGTGGCCGTGTCGGCCGGGATCGTCGCCGCGCGCGCGACCCGGCCGTCTGATGTGGTGCATGCGGCTGCTCCTGTCGTACGGGGCAGGCAGCGTCGACGCGCACGCGTCGGGGTGGACGGCTGCCGGCGGTGGTGGCAGAGTGGCTCCAGCAGGACCGGGAGCGCTCCCATGGATGAGTAGCAATGTAATCTGGCGTTCACCGGTTTGGGAAGGCCGAGCGGCACCATAGGAGCGAGCGTTCCGGGAGGCCGATCCGGAACGGCGCGAGCGTCTCGTCGGGATGCAAGCCGGGGCGCGGGCGAGTCTGGGCCGGTGGGGGTAGCGTCGGCGGGCCGAATCGCGTTACACCGACACGCCGCTGGCGGCCCCTGATTCCACCCCGACGTCCCGACACGGGACCCGCCCGTCTGCCCAGGTCGGACCGTTCGCCTGAGATCGGTGGGCCCCATCCGCAGGCAAGCTTGTGCCATCTCCTCCGGCTGATCGGGGGGAGACCCGATGACCAACCACCCGAGAACGGCCGCCGGTGTCCCTCCGGCGGCCGTTCTCGCCGTCAGCACCCGATCGGCCCCGGCGCCCTCGCCGTCACCAGCCTTCGGCCCGGCGCCCTCGCGTCACGACCCTTCTGTCCGGCTTCTGTGCCGTCACGACCCGGCCTCTTGGCCGTAGGCGGGATGCGGCATCGCGGCACTCACCGCGTGGACGACTGTCAATCTTGGACAGTTACCGTCAGCGTCGAACGGTAGGTTTCCAAGATTCACGAGTCCGGTCGCCAACCGGCGGCGACGAGGGCGCGGCGGACCGTGTCGGCGACCTGGTCGGGGTGGGCGCGTACCAGCCAGGCGGGAAAGCGCAGGATGCGGTCACCCGTCGTCCAGACGTCGTTCTGCCGCTGCATGTCCGCCGCCCACTGGCGTACGTCCATGTGGTGCGCCCCGTCGATCTCCACATGGATCCGCCACTCGCGCCAGTACGCGTCGAGCCAGCGCGTACGACCGGTGGTGTCGGTTCGTCGCTCCTGTAGGTCCGGTGCCGGCAGCCCGGCGCGGCGGCAGAGCCGGACGAAGTCGATCTCGCTGAGCGCCTGCGCGCCACCGGCGATGTCGTCGACGGTCTGCCGGATCAGTCGTCGCCGTGGTGCCCGGGGCAGGACGTCGAGCACGGCGATGATCTCCTCGGGCAGTACCCGTCTCTGCTGGCACCCGGCTGCCAGCACCTCCTGCGCCGCGCGGGTCGAAGGTGCCCAGCTCGCCGCGTCCACCAGGGCACGTGCCGTGCTGGTCCGGGGCGGCCGACCGACCTGAAGGTGGTCGGCGGGCAGCAGCGACGTCCGGTGCACCACCACGGCGGCCATGTCGAGCGGCATTCGGCGCAGGGTGGTACGCCCGTACCGGCGCGTCGACGGCACGAGGACGTGCAGCGGCTCGGGCCGCAGGCCGCGTACTCCGGCCTCGGTAGCTGCGGTGGGACCGGCGAGGACCGCGCCGCGTCCGCAGGCCAGGACGGCCACCCAGAGTTGTTGGGTCCGGGTGAGCCGGCCGTTGCCGGACAGCAGCAGGCCACGGCCGACGGAGCGCCATCGGCGGGAACGGACGAGACCCCGTAGCGTGCCCTCGGTCAGCACGGTCAGCGCCTGGGCGGTGGTGAGGACTCCGGCCTGCGCGAAGGCCAGCCACTCCAGCGGGTCGGCACGATCATCGGGTACGAGGGGCGGCATCGTCCGACTCTGGACATTCCAGCGGCGGGGCGCCAGCGGATTTCCGGCGCTGCGACGTCCGCGATGTTAGGAGGGGTCCCCTGCTATACACGAGGCGTTAGCAGGGGGCCCTTCCTTACACCGGACCCGGCGCAGCTACGGCGCTCGCGGCGCGAGGGTCGCGGTCCGGGTGAGGTCAGCGGAGGTCGTCGGCGAGCAGGTCCATCAGGAGGCCGTCGTGCCAGCGGCCGTCGGCGCCGCGCTCGTAGCGACGGAGGACGCCGACGGTGCGGAAGCCGGCCTTCGCGTACGCGCGGATCGCGGCGGTGTTGGCCGCCGCCGGGTCGATGGTGAAGCGGTGGTGGCCGTGGGCGTCGACCAGGTGCCGGACCAGGGTGCGGATGGCGTCTCCGGCGAGGCCCCGGCCGCGTACCGACGGGTCGAGGAAGATGTCCAGTCCGGCGTGGCGGTAGTCGGGGTCGTTCTCGGCGTACCACTGGATCGCGCCGACCACCCGGTCGTCGTGCTCGACGACGTACACCTCGAGGTCGTCGTCGGCGAGGTCGGCCTCGACGGCGGCGGTCAGGTCGTCGTCGCCGCGCCACCAGCGACGGACCTCGGGCTCGGCACGGATGGCGGCGAGCGTGGGCACGTCGTCGGCCGTCGCCCGCCGCAGGGTCACCGTCTCTCCGCGCAACGTCACGCCTCAGCCTCGCTGTTCGCCGTGTTCGACGCAGGTGGCGGACCAGCCGACCGGCAGCACCTGCACCTTCATCCGGCGTCGGCATCCGGCGCAGTACCGGGGCGGTTCCAGGGTGCGGGCCGCCGCGCAGCCTTCGTGGTCGCCGACCGCCACGGCCTCACCGCAGCGGTCGCACCACGTCCCGACCAGCTCGCCCATCGGCATCAGAGCGTCGCCGACAGCGCCTTGACCGGCATCTTGAGGTCGTCGAGCAGCTTGAGGTCGTCGGTGGCCGGTCGACCGAGGGTGGTCAGGTAGTTGCCGACGATCACCGCGTTGATGCCGCCGAGCAGACCGTCGCGGGTGCCCAGGTCACCGAGGGTGATCTCCCGGCCGCCCGCGTACCGCAGGATGGTGCGCGGCATGGCGAGCCGGAACGCGGCGATGGCGCGCAGCGCGTCCTTGCCCTCGACCACCGGACGGTCGCCGAGCGGGGTGCCCGGCCGGGGGTTGAGGAAGTTCAGCGGCACCTCGTGCGGGTCCAGTTCGGCGAGCTGGGCGGCGAACTCGGCCCGCTGCTCGACCGTCTCGCCGAGCCCGAGGATGCCGCCGCAGCAGACCTCCATGCCGGATTCGCGGACCATCCGCAGCGTCTCCCAGCGCTCCTCCCACGAGTGCGTGGTGACCACGTTCGGGAAGTACGACCGGCAGGTCTCAAGGTTGTGGTTGTACCGGTGCACACCCATGGCGACCAGCTCGTCGACCTGCTCCTGGCTCAGCATGCCGAGCGAGGCGGCGACCTGGATGTCGACCTCGGCCTTGATCGCGGCGACGCCCTCGCGCATCTGCGTCATCAGTCGCGCGTCCGGGCCGCGGACGGCGGCCACGATGCAGAACTCGGTCGCCCCGGTCGCGGCGGTCTGCTTGGCGGCCTCGACCAGCGACGGGATGTCCAGCCAGACCGACCGCACCGGCGAGGTGAACAGCCCGGACTGCGAGCAGAAGTGGCAGTCCTCCGGGCAGCCGCCGGTCTTCAGCGAGACGATGCCCTCGACCTCGACCTCCGGGCCGCACCAGCGCATCCGCACGTCGTGGGCGAGCTGGAGCGTGGCGGTCAGGTGCTCGTCGGGCAGGTTGAGCACCGCGAGGACACCGGCCTGGTCCAGGCCGACGCCACCCTCCAGCACCTGGGTACGGGCCTGGTCGAGGATCTCTGGCATGGCACGTACCCTACAAGGCCGTCCGACGGGCGGAAACGCGCGCGGCCCCGCCCCGGTGCCCTCCGGCGAGCCGAACGGCGCCACGCCGGGACAGCCCGGACGGGTGGTAACTTCGCCCGGCGGAAGCGCCCGGGGCGACAGCGTACGGCCGGGCGACGACGCCTGACGGTGGCAACCGGCGGGGAAGGGGCGTGGTGGTGGCGGACTGGCTGGCGGCCCTGGCACGCCGCGCGGACCTGCGGGCCAAGGCGGGACTGACCCGTCGGCTGCGTCCGCGTACCGCCGACGACGCCGTGGTGGACCTGGCCGGCAACGACTACCTGGGCCTCTCCGCGCATCCCGAGGTGGTCGCGGCGGCGGCCAAGGCGCTCTCCGAGTACGGGCTGGGCGCGACCGGCTCACGACTGGTCCGGGGCTCCACCGACGCCCACCACGCGCTGGAGGACGCGCTCGCCGACTGGCTCGGCACCGACCGGTCGCTGGTCTTCTCCTCCGGCTACCTCGCCAACCTCGGCGCGGTCCGGGCGCTGGTGCGCCCCCGCACGCTGCTGGTCTCCGACGCGCACAACCATGCCAGCCTGATCGACGGGTGTCGCATCTCCGGCGCGGAGACCGTGGTGACCCCGCACGCCGACGTCGACGCGGTGGCGGCGGCCCTGGCCGGGGCACCCGGCCGTCCGGCGGTGGTGGTCACCGAGTCGGTCTTCTCCGTCGACGGTGACCTGGCGCCCCTGGCCGAGCTGCACGCGACCGCCCGCGCGCACGGGGCGCTGCTGCTGGTCGACGACGCGCACGCGCTCGGTGTCGTCGGTCCGGCCGGGGCCGGTGCGGTGGCCGCCGCCGGGCTGACCGGCGCGCCGGACGTGGTGGTCACCGCCACCCTCTCCAAGGCGCTCGGTGGTGCCGGCGGGGTGGTGGCCGGTCCGGCCGAGTTCGTCCGGCACCTGGTGGAGACCGCCCGGACCTTCATCTACGACACCGCGCTGCCGCCGGCCGTGGCCGCCGGGGTGCACGCCGCCGTCGGGCTGGCCCGTGACGGCGACGCCCTCCGCGCCGAACTGGCCGCCCGCGCCACGCTCGCGGTGGACCGCCTGCGCGCCGCCGGCCTGGAGGTCTCCGTCCCGGACGCCGCCGTCGTCTCGGTCACCGCCGCCGGCCCGGAGGCGGCGACCGCCTGGGCCGCCGCCTGCCGGGACCGGGGCGTGGCGGTCGGCTGTTTCCGGCCGCCCTCGACCCCGGACAGCCGGTCCCGGCTGCGGCTCACCATCGGTGCCGGGCCGTCCCGGGCGGACTTCGAGCGGGCCCTGGAGGTCATCGTGGAATGTGCGCCGTGACGGATCAGTGGCGCGGACCGGTGCTGGTCACCGGGACCGACACCGAGGTCGGCAAGACGGTGGTGACCGCCGCGATCACGGCCGCCGCGCAGGCGGCCGGGCTGCGGGTGGCGGTGGTCAAACCCGGCCAGACGGGTACGGCCACCGGTGAGCCCGGCGACGTCGAGGCGGTCACCCGGCTCTCCGCCCCGATGACCGCCCGCACGCTGGCCGCCTACCCCGATCCGCTTGCCCCGTTGGCCGCCGCCCGGGTGGCGGACCTGCCGCCGCTGGAGTTGTACAACGCCGTCGACGCGATCCGCGAGGAGGCGGAGAAGCACGACCTGGTGCTGATCGAGGGCGCCGGTGGGCTGCTCGTCCCGATGGGGCTGCGACCCTCGGGCGAGGCGTGGACGGTGGCCGACCTGGCGGTGTCGTTGGGTGCCCCGGCGGTGGTGGTGGCCCGCGCGGGTCTCGGCACCCTCAACCACACCGCGCTCACCCTGGAGGCGCTGGACCGGCGTGCGGTGCCGGCGGGTGTGGTGATCGGCGCCTGGCCGGCCGACCCGGAGCTGGTGCACTGGGCCAACGTCAGCGACCTGCTGCCGAACCTGCTCGGTGCGTTGCCGTCCGGGGCCGGGGCGATGGACCCGGGGGTGTTCCGGCGGTCCGCGCCGGGCTGGCTGACCCCGGCGTTGTACGGCGTGCTCGACGACTGGCGGGCCTGGGCCGACGAGATCAACTGAGCGGGGCGCGCGTCACGACCAGGGCGTCCGGCATCCGGAAGGTGAGGTTGTCCGGGTAGCGGGGTGCGCGGAGCACACGGACCCGGGCCAGCAGCGGCGCCACCTCGGTCACCACGGTCGCCGCCTCCATCCGGGCGAGTTGGTCGCCCACGCAGCGGTGTACGCCCGCGCCGAAGGCCAGGTGCCGGCGTGACCCGCGTTGCCCCGGCCGGAACCCGTCCGGTGACTCGACGACCGCCGGGTCGCGTCCGGCACCAGCCAGCCAGAGCACGATGCTGGTGCCCGCCGCCACCGCCGTCCCGCCCAGCGTGGTGTCCACGGCGGCGACCCGCCGCCAGGTGACGATCGGCGGTTCCCGTCGCAGCCCCTCCTCGACTACGTCGGTGACGGCCACCGTGCCGTCGCGCAGCCCGGCGAGCACGGTCGGTTCCCCGATCAGGCGGTGCATCAGCAGGGTGAGGAACTGCGAGGTGGTCTCCTGGCCGGCGACCAGCAGGAAGAACAGTGCGCCGACCACCACGTCGGGCGGGTGCCCGGCGTCCCGCAACGACGCGGCGAGCCCGCCGCCGGTGACCGCGAACTCGCGCAGCACCCGGTGGAAGCGACCCACCTCGGTGGCGAGGGCCTGCTGCCGGTCGGCGTCCAGGGGTGCCCAGAACAGCTCCAGCGCGGCGCGGGCGAACTCCTTCACCGCCGCCACCGGCGCGTCGGGCAACTCGACCAGCCGGGCCAGGACCAGCAGCGGCAGGTCGGCGGCGAGCGCGGCGTGCAGGTCGACGGGCACGCCCTCGTCGAGCGTCGCGTCCAGACCGGCCACCCGTCGGCGGACCAGCGCGGCGAGCCAGTCCCGCTGCTCGGCCACCCGCGTCGGGTGCAGCGCGTCGGCGACCAGCGCGCGGATCCCCGGGTGGTCGGCCCCGCCGTTGTTGGCCAGCGTGGGCGGCAACCGGAACCGGTGCGCGGCGAGGACGCGCAGCGCGGCCACCGGGATCGGGGTCACCGCGTCCAGGGCGTTGTCCGGGCGGTACGTCACCGGGTCGGTCAGCACCTGCCGCACCAGCGCGTGCCGGGTCACCAGCAGATGGGCGACACCCACGTGGTCGACGACCCGGACCGGGTCGACACCCGCCCCCGCACTGGCACTGGCGGACCCGGCCCCGGCACCAGCCCCGGCGGACCCGGCTCCCCGGGCATCGGCCATGGCGGCACCGGCCCCGGCGCTCGCGGTCGCCTCCGGGGCCTGCTCCCAGGCGCGGAACAGCACCGCGTCACGCTAGCGGGCTGCCGACGGCCGTCCCGCGCGCAGCCGCCACACCGTGGTGCGCTTCACCCGTACGCTCTCCAGCGCCTCGCTGACCGGCACGTCGTAGGCGGCCAGCTCGTCGAAGCGGTCCCGGGGCAGGAAGGCGCGTCCGGGATCGCCGACCAGCACGGTGGCCCCGGACCGGGCGGCGCGCAGCAGGAACCGCAGGACCCGGTTGGCCATCGCCTCGCTGTAGAACACGTCGCCGGCGAGCACCACCTCGGCGTCCCCGGCGTCCCGATCGAGGACGTCGCCGAGTTCGGCGTCGACGCGTACCCCGTTGGCTTCGGCGTTGAGCGCGACCGCCGCGACGGCCAGCTCGTCGACCTCCACCGCGCGCACGGCGGCGGCACCGGCCCTGGCGGCGGCGATCGCCACCAGGCCGGAGCCGGAGGCGAAGTCGAGGACCCGCCGGCCGGCGACGAGGTCCGGGTGGTCGGTGACGTACCGGGCGAGGCCCTGGCCGCCCGCCCAGGCGAAGGCCCAGAACGGCGGCGGCCGGTCGCTGCGGAACTCACCCTCGGTCAGCTCCCAGAGGCCGATCGGCTCGTCCGCCTGGTGCAGCCGTACCTCGGGGACGAAGGCGACGGGACCGAGCCGGGCGTGCAACTGGACGAAGGCGGCGGAGAGAGCGGACACCCGGTGATTGTCCATCGTGACCCTGTTCGGCGTGTCGCGGGTGCCGCGTGACCGGTTCAATACCGTCCGTGAAAAGGGGCATCTTGCTTCACACCACGTGCGAACACGCCCGTCTACCGGCTGGCCTCCGGCCCTCCTAGCGTGGCTGATGGAGACAACCAACAGGAGGACAGATCGTGAGAAGGCTGTGGCGGAACACGCTACGGATCGGGGTGGTACTGGCCTGTGTCACCGGTGTGCACCTGGCCATGTCCGCGCCGGCACAGGCGGCGTTCGCCACCGAACTCAGCGGCCTGCCGGACCGGTTCACCGCCGGAGGGCGGGTGGAGACGGTCTCCGCCGTGGTGTCCCGCTCCGACCAGGGCGGCTGCATCAAGGTGCGTTGGTCGATGGTGGTCGGTGTGCAGGGCGTACGGCTGGACCAGGTGCGGATCGACCGGATCGAGGAGAACGGCTCGTTCCCGGTGCAGGTGCGGACCGAGGGCAACGCGGCCCGGTTGACCGACCGGCAACTCGACCCGGGCACGCTCTGTCCGGGGCGTACGGTGACCGCCCAGTACCGGATCGCGTTCGCCCGGAACGCCGACCAGGGGCAGGTCCAGCTCGCCGTCGAGGCGTACGACCAGAACCTGCAGTTGCTGTCCCGTCAGACCGCGACCCGCGACGTGGTCGGCGGCCAGGGGGCGGCCCGGCCGACGGCGGCGCCGAACCCGACCGGGGCGACGCCGTCGGAGTCGCCGCGGGAACTGGAGCCGCAGCCGACGGAGGACCCGCCGGAGGAGGGACCGGGGGAGAGGGTCGATGCCGGTGCCGCCGGTGGCGGAGCCGCCGCGCCGGACGCCGGAGCCGCCGGCAACGTCTCGCAGACCGGGGCGGGGCTCGGCCTGACCGAGGTCGCCTTCCTGCTCGGTGGGCTGCTGCTGTTCCTCGGCGTCGGCCTGCTGATGCGACTGCGGCAGTTGACCAAGGATCCGGAACCGGTATCCGCCGACGGCGTCTCGGTGAGCGCCGCGGACCGCTGGGAGCGGCAACCCGGGCCGCGCCAGCGCTGGCGGACGGTACCCCGTGACGGTGGTCGGCTGGGCTGACCGCTCGCGTACTTCACACACCGGGGGTGCGGCCGGCGCGGGATCTCCCGCGCCGGCCGCCGTACTCGTCTCGCCGTGCGGCGGTTTCGCGGTGCGGCGGTCACGCCGAGGCCGGGTGCCGGGCGGGCGGTTACGGTGCCCAGCCGGGATCGCGGCCGAACGCGCCGATCAGCCGGTCCTGCTCGTCGGCCTGCGGTGAGACGTCGACCTGGTCGTGCACCAGCCCGTTGCTCCGGTAGTCGCCGACGGCGCGGCGGAACCACCGGGCGCACTCGGCGACCGCGTCGGCGTCCATCCTCGGGTCGACGCCGATCGCCACGGCCAGGTCCCACCCGTGGACGAGATGCTCGGCGAGCAGTTGGTGCAGGTACTCCTCGGCGGGCGTGTCGCCGGCCGAGAGGTGCACGGTGCGGTGCAGCGCGCCGGGGGAGGCGGCGGCCAGTTCGGCCTGTGCCGCCGCGTCACGCGCCGCCACGACCGGATCGTCACCGAGCTGGTCGCCGTCGTACCGGTCGCCGACCTGCGCGACGGTCCGGCCGGCGAGCAGCGCGACACTCCAGCGCTGTTCACCGACGACGTGGTTGACCAGGGTGCGGACGTCCCACCCCGGGCACGGGGTCACCGCCGACCACTGCCCACCGCCGACCTGTTCCACCCGGTCGGTGAACTCCACCAGACTGCGTCGGTACGCCTCGAGCAGATCCATGGCGTCATTGTCGTCGTCGCCGACCGCTTCCGACGGCGGTTCGCCAGGTGCCGGAGACGGCCTGGTGGTCGGTGCGGTGCGGGCTCAGTCGAGCTGCGCCGGATCGAGGCCCAGTTCCCGGGCGGTCACCAGGCGTACCCACTCGGCGAACTGCCGTCGGGAGATCACCCGGTCGTGCACCGCGAGCTGGACCGCCAGGCCGTCCATGACCGCGCTGATCCGCCAGGCCGCGCCCGCCGGGTCGGTGCACTCGAAGACACCCTCGCGGACCCCGTCGGAGATCACCGTCGCGAGGTCCTGCCGCCACCGCAGGTCCAACTTGCGGGAGACCTTCTCCAACTCCGGGGTACGCAGCGACTCCGACCAGCCGTCGATCCACATGGACCAGGAGGTGGGTCGACCGGCAGGAGTGTAGAGCCGGAGGATGCGGCGGAGCTTGGTCAGCGGCGGGGCACTGGACCGGGTCACCGTGTCCAGCCGGGCCAGATCCTGTTCGACCGCGTACGCGAAGGCCTGCGCGAGCAGGCGTTCCTTGGTGGCGAAATGGTAGAAGACCAGGGCCTGGCTCACCCCGGCGGCCTGCGCCACGTCCGCCGTGCGGGTGTTCGCCAGCCCCCGCTGCACGATCACGTCACAAGCGGTGCGCAGCAGGGCATCCAGGCGGATCTCGGCCGCACGTCTCGTCACGTCCGTCACCGTAGCCCATCAAGACGGACACGGCGTGTCACCAAACCCCTGGTGATCCGGCTTGCGACAGTCGGAACCCGGACACTCGTGACGTCGATCCCGACCGCTTCCCGAGATCGCGGTCCGTCCATCGGTCGTCCGGTCCCACCACCCATGTCGCCGGCCCGCCCGTCACTCTGCCGTCAGGTGCGAACGTTCGAGTATTCGAACCAGTCTCCTAGGAAGCCTGCGGGGTGGAGTCGGCCACACGCTCGCCGAGGCGGACCGCGCGGGAGCGGAATCGGCCACGCGCGGCGGAACCGGGCGCGCCGGGTGGGGCCCGATTTGGCAACCGTTCCACCGCTCGGCTAAAGTTCTCATCCGTCACCGGAAAACCGGAGACGTGCGGACGTAGCGCAGCTGGTAGCGCATCACCTTGCCAAGGTGAGGGTCGCGGGTTCGAATCCCGTCGTCCGCTCGGAGCTGCCGCCACGCGTGACGGGGGCAACCTCGGTGGGGTGGCCGAGAGGCGAGGCAACGGCCTGCAAAGCCGTGTACGCGGGTTCAAATCCCGTCCCCACCTCGGTGTAACAACAGCACGGGCGATTGGCGCAGTGGGAGCGCGCTTCCTTGACACGGAAGAGGTCACTGGTTCAAACCCAGTATCGCCCACCATCGATCGCAGTTCGAGCGGCCCGCTATCAGGATCTGATAGCGGGCCGATTCGTCTTCGGGTGACCGGCTGGCCCCGTCATCCCCCCCCCCCCCCCGTGGTCGTGTCGCGTCCCCGCGCGCCGGGAGGCATCCGGGCGCGGGGGTGGAGCGGTGCGGGGTGGTGCGGCGCGGGGGACGGTGCGGTGGGGGCGTGCCCGCCGGGGGTGGTACGCAGCACGGATGCGGTCGCGGTGGGAAAAGCGAGCCCAGGAAATGCGAGCCACATTCTCGGTGTTCAATTCGTGGTCAGGTTCAGGCGTGACGGTCGGCTAATATGCACCGATGCGCGTCGCTTCGCGGTCCATTCCGTTCGGGTGCATTCGCCATGTTTCCAGTTGATCTGCCAACTGTCTGGGCCGGACGGGAAAAGGAACTGGCCGTGTTGCACGCCGCCGCCGAGGCCGCCGGCCAGGGCCGTGGGTCGGTGCTGTGGGTGGAGGGCGAGGCGGGCATCGGTAAGTCTGCCCTGGTCGCAGCCGGTCTGACTGCCCGTGAGGGCGGCAGCCGTGAGGTGCTGTGGGGGACTGCCGACCAGTTGTCCCACCGCTTTCCGTTGCGGGTGATGCTGGACTGTCTCCAGGTCCGGCCGCGTTCGCCGGATCCGCGCCGGGCACGCATCGCCGTGTTCCTGCGGGACCGTCGGCCAGGGCTTTTCGCTGCCGACGACATCGCCGGTACGGCGACGGAAATGCTCGTGTCGCTGGTCGACGAGTTGTGTGCGGACGGCCCGACGGTGCTCGTCCTCGACGACCTGCAATGGGCCGACGAGGCGTCGTTGATGCTGTGGCACCGGCTCGCCCTCGCGGTCGAGGAGCTTCCGCTGCTGTTGGTCAGCGCCACCCGTCCGGTGCCGACCCGGCAGGACGTCCAGACGTTGCGGGCCGCCACCCTGCGCCGGGGCGGCACGCTGCTGGCGCTCGGCGCGCTCAGCCCGGACGACGTCCGCACGATGACCACCGGGGTCCTCGGCGCGCCACCCGGACCGGGCCTGGACCGTCTGCTCGGGCGGGCCATGGGCAATCCGCTCTATCTGCGTGAACTGCTCGACGCCCTGGCGCGGGAGCAGACCGCCGGTGCGGTGCCGAGCGGCGGTGAACTCTCCGACGACGCCCTCGACCGGGTGCCCGCCTCCTTCGCGGCAGCGCTGACCGACCGGCTCAGCGTGGTGTCGGCGGCCACCGCCCAGATGTTGCGGACCGCATCGCTGCTCGGTGGCGAGTTCGCCGTCACCGACCTTGCCGCAGTGCTGCGCCGGACCGCGTCGGACCTGGCCGAAGGGCTGCAGAACGCGGTCACCGCCGGGATCGTCGTCGGCGTCGGCGACCAACTCGCCTTCCGGCATCCGCTGATCCGGCAGGCGCTCTACGACAGCATGCCGGCGGCGCTGCGTGCGGCGCTGCACTGCGAGGCGGCGCGGACGTTGGCGGGTGCCGGCGCCGAGCCGCTGCGGGTGGCCCAGCAACTGTTGGCGGCCGGGCACACCGGTGACGAGTGGACCCGTACGTGGGTGGTCGAGGCGGCACCGGCGTTGGCGGCCCGTGCCCCGGACATCGCGGTGGAGTTGCTGCAGCGCGAGTTGTCGGTGAGCCCGCTCGACCGGGCCGACCAGGCGGTGCTCTCGGTGGAGCTGGCCCGGGTGCTGCTCGACGCCGGGCGTCACTCCGAGGCCGCCGCCCGGGCGCGGGCGGCGTTGACGCTGCCGACCGCGCCGGGACAACAGGCCGAGATGTCCTCGATCCTGGCCCGCACGCTGTTCGGCCAGGGGCGCAACGAGGAGGCGCTGGACGTGCTGGGTGCGGCGCTGCGGCGGCCGGCCGTACCGGCGGTGTGGCAGGCCCGCCTGCTGGCCTCGCTGTCGATGGTCAACCGGGCGAGCAACGGCGACCTGGGTACGGCGGACAGCACCGCCCGGGAGGCGTTGCGGGTGGGGGAGGAGGCCGGGGACGCCTTCGCCGTCGCGTACGCGTTGACCGACCTGTGGCTGACCCACTCGGTCCGCCGCGACCACGTCGCCGCCCTCGACTACGCGGACCGGGCGCTGGCCGTGCTGGGCGACGCACCCGAGTACGCCGACCTGCGGACGTTCGCCTTCGACGGCCGGATCTTCAGTCTGCAGAACCTCGACCGGTGGCCGGCGGCGCAGGAGACCCTGTGCCGGGCACGCGACCTGGGTCAGCGCGACGGCGGGCCCGGTCGGGGCGTCTCGACGCTCACCGCCGCCGTGCTGCTGTACTGGCTCGGTCGCTGGGACGACGCGCTCGCCGAACTCGACGGCCTCGAACGGGACAGCACGGCGATCACGTACTCCGGGCTGCGGGAGCGCGGGCCGGCGTTGCTCTGGCACGGCGTCGCCGCGGTGATCGCCGGGCGTCGCGGGAACACCGCCGTCGCGACCGCGCACCTACGCGCCGGTCTGGAGCTTCCCGTGCGTACCGTCGCCGACCGGGAGAATCGCGACTTTCTGCTGGCCGCGCGGTCGCTCGCCGCCGAGCAGGACGGGGATCCGGCGCGGGCGCTGGCGGAGCTGTCGGTGGTCCTGGACCGTGGGCCCGGTGAGATGACCCTGCTCCACCAGTGGACGCCCGAGCTGGTGCGGCTCGCGGTGGCGGCCGACGACGCGGCGGCGGCCCGGGCGGCGGTGGAGGCGTGCCGGGCCGAGACCGCGGCGGAGTCCCGGCCGGGTCGGGCCGCGGCGGCGTTGCGCCGGTGTCAGGGGCTGCACGAGGACGATCCGGCACCGCTGCGCGAGGCGGTCGCGTACTACCGCTCGGTCGGGTCCCCGGTCGAGTTGACCGGCACGCTGGAGGACCTGGCGGCGGTACTCGCCCGGCGCGGCTCGGCGGCCGAGGCGAGGACGCTGCTGGGCGAGGCGGTCGACGGGTACGACGGCCTCGGCGCGGTCTGGGACGTGCGCCGGGCCGAGCGGCGGCTGCGGCGTCTCGGTGTCCGTCGGGGTGTCCGGGGTCCCCGGCCGGCCCGCGCGCAGGTCGGCTGGGAGGCGCTCACCCCGACCGAGGCGCGGGTGACCGCGCTGGTGGCGGAGGGGCGGTCCACACCGGACATCGCCCGGGAGATGTACCTGTCACGGCGTACCGTGCAGACCCACATCTCGCATGTCCTCGGCAAACTCGGCGTGCGGAGCCGGGTCGAGATCGCCCGCGAGGCGCTGCGCCGGGAGGCGGTCTCCGGCGCCGAGTCCTGACCCTGTGACGCCGCCGAGATCGGTATGCGTCAACTGACTGATGTCTACGCGCGGTGATCGGCGCAGCATCTGTGGTGGGCACGGCGACCGATGGGGGACGGAGGAGTTCCGGAAGATGAGGTATTCGAGCCATCAGCCGCTCCGGGGACGGGCGGTCGAGGAACCGGGGTCGACCGCTGCGCAGCCGTCGGACGCCGCACCGCTCGTGGTCCGCTGTTTCGGCGGGTTCCATCTGGAGATCCCGGGGCGGCGGCTGGAGTGGACGACGGTACGGCCGAGGGTCCGCGCACTGCTGCGTTTCCTGGCCGCCCACGGTGGTCGGCCGGTACACCGGGAGACCATCCTGACGGCGCTCTGGCCGGAGCTGCCGGTCGGGTCCGGCATCCGCAACCTGCACGTCGGCGTCTCCACGTTGCGGGCGTTCCTCGAACCGGGCGTACGGCGCGGCGAGTCCCGGTTCGTGCGTCGGGACGGCGAGTCGTACCTGTTGGACCTGCCGCGCACCGCCCGCTGCGACGTGCGGTCGTTCGAGCACGCGGTGGCGGTGTGGCGTCGCGACGTGGGCGCGGGGCAGCGGGGCGTCGCGACGGCAGCCCTGCGGGAGGCCCTCGCCCAGTACACCGGTGACCTGCTGCCGGAGGACGGGCCGGCCGAGTGGGTGGTGGCCGACCGGGACCGCTACCGCACGTTGGCGGCGGAGGCGGCGGCGACACTCGCCGCGCGCGAACTGGAGGCGGGCGATCTCGCCGGGGCGGCTGCGGCGGCCCGACGCGGGCTGGAGATCGACGGGTTCCGGGACGACGCCTGGCGGGTGCTGGCCGAGGCGCACCAGCGCTCCGGGGACACGGCTGCGGCGGCGCGGACGCGCTGCGCGTACGACCGGGTGCTGCGCACGCTCGGGGTGCCCGAGTCGGCCCGCGCGGCCTGAGCCCCCGCGCGGCCTGAGCCCCCGCGCGGCCTGAGCCCCCGCGCGGCCTGAGCCCCGCACGGGCATCGGGGTGCCGTGCGGGGCGACGCGGCACGCTCAGGGGCGGCGGAAGAACTCCACCTCGGCGATGGCGGTCCGACGGCCGGCGGCGCTGCCGTAGCTCTCCCGGACGGTGAGGCGTACCCGCACCACGTCGTCGACGACCTGGTGGAAGGTCTGCGGGCCGGCCTGGTCGCCGAGCTGGAGCGTCCGGGTCTCCGAGGTGCCGCCGCCGGTCCAGAGCGTCAGTTCCAGCACCGCCGGGCGGGCCTGCCGCAGGAACACGTCCCGTTGCGCCGAGACGCCGGAGTGCACGATCAGGTCGAGCAGCCGGAACGGGGAGGCGAAGGTGAGTTCCACGTACTCTCCGGCACCGGTGCCCTCGGCGGTGGGGGACCAGTAGCTGTTGCTGAGTCCGTCGACGACCGCCTCCGCCGGGTGACCGCCCGCCTGACTCGACGCCTGGACCGACACCGGGCTCACCGGCTGCGGGTCGGCGAGCCGGTCCCGTACGGCGTCGCCGGCCTGGGGACCGAAGCGTGTCACGCCGTACGCGAGCCCGGCGAGCAGGGCGACGACGAGCAGCAGGGCGGCGAGGCGGCGTACCAGACCCGCGACGCCGGAGCGGGGCCGGAACATCCAGTTCGCGGCCCGGAGCACGGCTCGGCGCAGGCGACGCCACCACGATTCCCGTCCGGACGGGCCGGTCCGGGCGTCGAGGGCGCTCCCGCACCGTCGGCAGAACCTGCGGCCCGGCGGGTTGCCGGTCCCGCAGACCGGGCAGACGACGTCGCCGGCATCGTCCTCGGTCGACGGTGGGCGTTCCCGGACGACGGGCCGGCGGGTCGACGGGCGGGCCGGCTGGACCGCCTCCACCACCTCCGCCGGGGCCTGCTCGGCCGCCGGGGCGGTCGCTGCCCACGCGTCCACCGTGGTCGCCGGGGCCGGCGCGCCGGCCGGGGTCCCCGGGGTCGTTCCGGCCGCCGGGGCGTCGTCGGCGCCGCTTCTGGGGGAACGGGTGTCGTCGGCGGTGGTCCCGGGGGAACGGGTGTGCGCGGTGGCGGTGTCGGCGGCCGGGGACTGCGCGGTGTCGGGGTCCGGTGCGTCGAACCACGGCGTCGGGTCGCCGGGGCCGTCACCGGTGCCCGGGTCGGGCGCGGTCGGGCCGGAACGGGGCGTGCTCGACGGCCGGACGGGCGGGGGCGCGTCCGCGGACTGTTCCCAGTCGAGGAACGATCCGCAGACCCCGCAGAAGGCGCTGCCGGGTTCGGCCGGTACGCACCGCTCACAGCGCTCCATCGTCGTCGCCTTCCGCCGGCTGCCCGCCGGCGACGACCCGGACCGTGCAGGGTACGTGCGCCGGCCGGTTCGCCTCCACCAGGGCGCGTAGTGCGTCCAGCGGCACCCGGTCCGGCTCGGCGACCCGCACCGTCACGGTCAGGGCGGGCGTCGCCGTACCCGGCAGCGGCCCACCGGATGTCGACGACCAGGCCGTGCCACCGTTCTCGGTGATCTCCGGCCGGACTCCGAAGATCATCTGCACCTGCTCCGCCAGACCCTGCGCGGTGCCGCGTACCCGGTGTCGCGCCACCGCACCGGCGACCGCCTCACGGCGCTGCGTCAGCGTCCAGCCCGGTGCCGTCTCGGCCGCCACCCAACCGGCGAGCCAGTCGACGAAGTCGGCCGGAGCCAGCCGGGGGTCCAGATAGGCGGCGAGGTTGTCCAGCGTCGCGTGCACCGGCGCCAGCACCTCGTCGAAGGCGGCGAGCAACCGACCGGCCACCTCGTCGGTGGCGTAGATCGCCGGCAGCCGTCGGCCGAACGGATGCGGTGTGCCGAGACCCGCCACCGTGCCGCGCATGGGACACCCCTCTCCGGTCCGGGCGGACCTAGCGTTCCTCGATCCGGACCTGGTGTTCGTAGGAGAAGGCCAACGCGTGCGGGTCGAGGTCGACCCGGGACGTGGCCGTGCCCCGTCGGCCGGTGAGCGGGTCGGCGGGGAAGAGCAGGACCTCCTCCAGCAACGCGACGCCGGGCAGCGGCTGGAGCACCCCGAAGAGTTCGCCGGCCTGCACCGGCCGCCCGAACGGCCAGCCCGTCCCGTCCGGCCCCCCGCGCAGCGGGTTGAGGTAGCCGTAGAGCGCGTCGAGCACCGCCGTCCGGATGCGCCCGGCCGTCGCACCGGGCCGGGCGGTCAACCGGACCGCCACGGTGACGCCCTGGTAGAAGGGCGGTTCCACGCTGAGCCGTACGCCGATGGGCCGCCGCGCGTCCAGATGTGCGGCGATGGTGGCGAGCATGTCGTCGGGCGGGATCAGCTGCTCGAAGCGAAGCTGCTCACCGGCGTCCGCGACCGCCTCCGGCACCACCAGCAGGCGTACGCCGCCGGAGTCGGCGCCGTCCCCGGCGGGCAGGCAGCGGATCCGGGCGGCGGCCGGCACGGCCTGCCCGGCGATCAGCTCGTAGTCCCGGGCGGTGACGGCCCGGTCCTGTGCCCGCAACTGCACCGGGCCCCGCTGCCGGGCGCTCTGCACCGACTCGCCGTCCACCCCGCCGAGAGCGGCCTCCCGGTTCTCCACCCGGCTGACGTACGGCACCGAGCTGCGCAGCATCGAGATCGCGCCCCGGGCCACGTTCCCGCGCCGCCCACCGCCGGTGCGGTAGCGCCGGACCCGCAGCCGGGCGCCGTTGGGCGGCACCGCGCCGTAGCGGCGCAGCGTGCCGTCGGGTTCCCGGACCGCCGGCCCGAACGCCACCTCGCCGGTGGTCCGGTCCACGGTCACGCATCGGTCGTCCGGACCGGTGGCGCCGAACGCGTCCACCTCGGTCCACTCCTGCCAGCCGGTGCCGTCGGAGACCTCGACCACGAACGGCTCGTCGTCGGGGAGCACCGGCGGGCGGGCCACCCGCAGGTGCAGCCCCGGCACCCCCTCGGACTCGCCGAGGAACTCACCCACCACCGTCTCGGCGTGCACCGCCTCGACGGTGCCGCCGATGGTGAAGGCCGTCGCGGCCCGGATCGTCGGGGACGCCGAGTAGAACGGCTGGCCGGGTTCGGCGGCGACCAGCCGGCACCGCAGCCAGCCGGCCCGCTGGCCGCCGACGGTGGAGGTGGTGTGTCCGGCGGGTACGTGCAGCACCACGTCTCCGGGCCGGTTGAGTCCACCGGTGGAGTCGCTGTCCACCTCGCACTCCGTCCAGCGCGCGCCGTCCCAGGCCTCCCAGCGCACGGGCGGCTGCCGGGGGTCGACGCCGATGCCCTCGACCCGGCTCTCCAGCCGCAGCACCACCAGGCAGGACGGGACCGCCGCGTCCAGGCCGAACAGCACCGCGTCGCCGGCCGTGGGCGGGGTGCCGAAGCAGGCCACGTCCCGGCCGTCGCGTACCTGCTCGGAGCGGTCGGCGGCCTTGCCGTCGGCGGGGTGGACGCGCAGGTGGGCCAGCTCGCACGGCACGATCGCCAGGTCGGTGACGGTGGCGAAGACGATGGCCTCCTCCGTCTCGGTGCGGATCGTGCCGGCCTCGGTCCCGGCCCGCAGCAGCACCGTCTCGGCCTGCGGGGCGGCGAGCCAGAAGGAGAGCGCGGCCCGGGCCGCGGTCGGCGGGAAGAGGCGTACGCCGATCAGGTCGAGGAAGGCCAGGTAGTTCTTCTCCGGCACCCGGTTCAACCGGTACAGCAGCTCGTCGGTCATCTGCGCGAACGCCTCGACCAGCGTGACCCCCGGATCGGAGACGTTGTGGTCGGTCCACTCCGGGCAGCGCTGCTGGATGAAGCGTTTGGCATCGTCGACGAGGTGCTGGAAGCGTCGGTCGTCGAGGTGGGGTGCGGGCAGGACCATCAGGACGTCGCCTCCACCTCGGCCCCGTCGTGCGACGGGATCACATAGAACGGGAAGACCAGGTTGCGCGGATCGTTGGTTCCGCGCAGCACGTACCGCAGGTCGATGTAGAGGGTGCCGGCGGTCACCTCGTCGAAGCCCACGAGGACGTCGGTGACCTCGATCCGGGGCTCCCAGCGGTCGAGTGCGGCGCGTACCTCGAAGGCGACCTGCCCGGCGGTGTTCTCGTCGGCCGGCGCGAAGACGTAGTCGTGGATGGCGCAGCCGAACTCGGGGCGCATGGGTCGCTCGCCGGGGGCGGTGCCGAGGATGAGCCGGATCGCCTCGACGATCTCCCGCTCCCGGTTGACCAGGGCGATCCCGCCACCGGCGTCGAACCGGAGCGGGAACGCCCACCCGGCGCCGATGAACTGCTCCGCCACCTCGCTCAGCCCCCGATCGTGACGTTCGGGGCACCGGTCAGGATCGTCGCCGAGCAGGTGGTGCGGTCGCCGACCCGGGCGGCGGGGAAGCCACCGATCAGCACCAGCCCGCCCGGCCGTGGCGGACCGGGCATCACCACGTTGCCCGGTCCGAGCGCCAGGTGCGGCGGCGGAGTCGGGCAGGTGCACATGGTGCCGACCACCGCCGCCGGTCGGCCGCCGATCAGCACGCTGGCCACGCCGAGCACGGGACCGGCCGTCGGCGGGGCCACTCCGGGTGGGCCGGCGGCGGGCGGACCGACGCTTCCGGTGGGTACGCCGTGACCGATCCTGTCCCCGACGCGGGCTGCTGCTGGCATCGCGTTTCCCTCCTCAGTTGATCCGGACGACCCGGCCGGAGATCGACACGCTGGCACCGGTGAGTTTCAGCTCGCCGCCGCCGGCGTCCACCGACACGCCCCGACCGGTGACCGAGACCGGCCCGCTCGACTCGACCGAGACACCCCCGGTGCCCCGGACGGTGAGGTCGGTCTTGGCCTCGATCACCACGCTGCCGTCGCTGCGGACGATCACCGAGGTACCGGCCCGGTCCAGGTGCACCAGCAGGTTGTCGGTGCCGCTCTGGGTCCGCAGCCGGACCCCCTGGGCCGCTGCGGCGACGGTCGGCCCGTCGAGCAGTTCCACCCAGTTGCCGGTGGTCCGCCCGCCGGCCGCCCGGCCCTGACGGGAGGCGAACGAGAGCCGGTTCACCGCCCCGCTCGTCGGGTCGACGAGTGGCCCGTCGTGCGGCGACGGCTGGTCGACGCCGTTGTAGAGCCCACCGATGACGTACGGCCGGTCGAGTAGTCCCTGCTCGAACCCGACGAGCACCTCGTCGCCGACCTCGGGGCAGCAGACCCCGCCGCCGCCGGTCCCGCCCAGTTGCACCGTGCGGACCCAGTCGGTCTCGTACTCGTCGTCGAGCCAGGGGAAGCGCAGCTTGACCCAGCCCCGGTCCCGGCGTTCCGGGTGGTTGCGGTCACGGGTGGCGTTGGCGTCGGTGACCACGCCGATGGCCAGCCCCGGCATCCGTGACCGCAGCGCCGCCGGGGTGCCCCCGGTCAGGCCGCCGAGCGACCGGTCCTGGGCGCCGCTGACCGTCAGCCAGGTCTCGTAGAACCGCGCCGGTCCGAAGACGTGCCGGCTGGCGGTCACGGTGTACTTGCCGACGAAGGGCTTCCCGACGCCGCTGAGCGTGAACGGCACGCCGGTGCGCAGCAGCGGGTTGCCCCGGACCGCCACCTCGAGTTCGGCGAAGCCGGTCGCCACCTGGGCGGCCAGTGAGCGGGACACGGTGTCGACCTCGGCCGCCGTCTCGTACGGCACGTCGGCGACCAGCATCTCGGCGGTGCCGAACCCCTCCGCCAACTCGCCTGCGGTCACCGGCAGCCGCACCTCGTCGCTGTCGCGTACCCGGGTGCGGCCGATCACCGGCTGGCGGGTACGGCGGTCCCAGCCGCGTACCTCCACGTCGGTGAACTGGCCGACCGAGGTGACGGTGGCGTGCATGGTGAGCACGTTGCCGTTCACCTCCGCCACGAAGTCGCTGCGTTCGGCGGGTGTCTGCGGGCCGGGGGCGGAGGCGGCGCGGACCGGCCGGCGGAACTCGAACTCGCCGTCGACCATCGCCACCTCGGCGTCGTTGTCGGCGGCCAGCATCCGGAGGAACTCCCAGTCGCTGACGTTGGGCTGCGCCACCACCTCGTAGACCACGGTGGTGGGATCGATCCGGCCGATCGGCAGGCCGGCGAACCGGGCCAGCTCCCGGGCGATGTCGGACGCCTTCCGGTTGAGGTAGCGGGCCACCCGCCGGCCGCGCCGCAGCCGGTGTGACAGGTCCAGGGCCCGGATCGTGGTGTACGTGCCGGTGCCGTCGAACTCCGTCTCGACGGTGACCACCTCGCCGGTGAACAGTGCGGTCTCGCCGTTGCGGTCACCGGGCCGGACCGCCACGGTCAACTGCTGGCCGATCGTGATGCCGACCTTCTGCACCAGCAGCGAACCGGGGTCGCGGTAGCGCAGGGTGGCCACCGCCGGCATGTTGACGCCGTCCTCGACGCAGCCGTACGCCAACTCGTCCGGCCAGGGGTCGGGGAGTTCCGCCGAGGGCAGGCCGATCTTGAGGATGTTGGTGAGGGTTCCGGTGGGCACGGGCTACCTGCCTTCCGTCGCGGCGCCGGACCCGACGGGTGCCCGGGACAGTGCGGCGGGGACCTCGTCGGGGGCGGGCAACAGCAACTCGGTGCCGGGCGGCAGCCGGCTCGGGTCGTCGATCTCGTTCGCCTCGGCGATCACCCGCCACACCGTCGGGTCCCCGTACTCGCGATGGGCCAGCAGCGGCAACGAGTCGCCGTCCACCACCCGGTGCACCCGGCGCGCCGACCGGGTGCCGGAGGTCGGGTTCTGGGCCGGCTTGCTGCCGCTGATCTCGGTCAGGTTCACCGCGCAGGTCGCCCGCAACGGGGTCCCGGAGCTGTCGAACAGCGTGTACGTGGCGGTGACCTGGCTGACGTACGAGTAGAACGAGACGGTCTGGAACTGACCCCAGGTGAACTTCACCCACGGTGGCGAGGGCGCCTTCGCCGCGATGCTGGCGGTCGTCGGCGTACAGCAGGAGAGCAGGCTCTCGACCCGCTGCTGCACCGTACGGCTGTGCGTGTCGGTCACGTCGAGGAAGACGGTCAGTGCGAGGCTGCGCGGCTCCGAGCCGGTGAACTCCGGGATGCCGACCTGCTCGGCGCCCCGGACCACGTGTGGGATCCAGGAGGCCGACTTGGTCAACGTCAGCTCGTTCGGGTTGAACATGAAGGTGATCGGGCCGCCGAGCGACCCGCCGGGGCGGTTACCGCCGCCCAGCGGTGGGTGGTAGCGCTGGAGGAACGCGGAGACCTTGCCGGTCGGCACGTCAGCCCACCTCCAGGAAGCCGTGGTAGGCGAGTTCGATGCTCTCCGTCGCCGTCTCCGACCGGGACGGGTCGAAGGACGGGCCGGTCCAGCGCACCAGGACGACATCGGCCAGTCCCCACTGGACCAGCAGGGCCCGGTCCGGCCGCAGCGCCGCGATCTGGGCGGTGCCCCGGGTGACGCCCTGCGGCAGTTTGGCGAGCATCCGGGCCACCTTGGCGGTGTCCGGGATCAGCGGTCGGGTGAGGGTGACGTTGGTGTAGCGCACCCGCGACGGCAGTTGCCAGACGAAGCCGTTGTTGCCGCCCTCCTGGTGCTGCTCCACCTCGACCTCGCAGCCGAGCCCGTCGCACGAGTTCCAGTCGCCGAGGTCGATGCCGTCGATGCGGAGCCGGAAGTGGACGCTGGTGCCGGGATCGATGTCGCTCACCGCCCACCGTCCAGCCACCGGCCGGAGCGTTCGCGTCCCCGTCGGAGTTCGGTCCGCAGCAGCCGGGAGATCGGTTCGACGAGGCGGTGGGCGAGTTCGTCCAGGGCCCGCCGGTCGAGGTGGTGGAACCGTTCGGCGCTGTCACGGTCCTCGCGTCCCCCGTCGCGCCCCGTCTGGGTGGTGGCGTCCCGGGTCGTACCGGTCGAGCCGGCGGCGGCCGTCGCGGTACGGGTGGCGGTCGAGGAGCCGGCCGTCACCGGTCCGGTCCGTTGGACCGTCCGGGCGGGATGCGGCGCCGTCGACGTGCTGCCGCGCGGGGTGCGCTGGACCGGTGCCGCGGTGCCGGTGGACGTGCCGGTACTCGCCGCGCGGGTCACGACCGGGCGCGGAACCGGGCTGGCGGGCACCGACGCGGCGACCGTGAAGGGTGCCGGGCTCGGTCCGGCGACCTGTCGGGCCGGTGGCCGGGCCGGGTGCGGCGCGGTGGCCGCAGTGGTCCGGGTGCCGTGGCCGGCGACTGGTGCGACTGGTGCCGCCATCGTGGGCGCCTCCCTGGTGCTCGCCGGAGTTCGGCTGGTCGTGGTCGCCGGTCCGCCGCCGGGTGACCGCCTCCAGCGGACCGGCACCGCCGGTCCGGCCGAGGTGCGGGCTCCGGCCGGCATTCGGTCCGGGCCGCGTCGGGGCGCCGCGCCGAGCCCGGACCGTTGCAGGACCGGTGTCAGGGGCCGCTCGCCGAGAAGCGGGGCGTGACGCGCCCGCCGGTGCGTCGGGCCGGGTGCTCCGGCCGTCGCACCGGCCCGCGTCGGCGCCGGACCGGCACCCGGAGCCGTCGGACCCCCTGCCGTCGTCGAGGCGGCGACCGGGGCGTGCGGTCGGACGACCGGCGTCCCCGGCACGACGGTCGGCGATCCGGGGCGCGGTCGCCCGGCCGCCGCCGGAGCGGACGGCTCGGCGGGGTACGACACGGGGCGCGTGGCCTGCTGTGCGCCGCCGGGACGGTCCGGGTGTGCCGGGGACATGTCCGTGGACGTACGGGCCGCCGGTGACGTGCCGTGTGGGCGGACCTGGGCCGTGCCCGCCGACGGCGTGATCGCGGCCGGTGCGGAGACCGCCGGCGGTGCCGGACGGTGGGCGGTGCCGCCGGAGCGGGGCGAGGGATCGGCGGTGGCCTGCCGGGGCGGGGCCGACGTGGCGGCTACCGGCCGGGCCACGATCCGTGGTGGGGGCGCGTCCGGGGCGAGCGGCGTCCCGAGGCCCACCGGCGGGTGGGGGGGAGGTACCGGCGGACCGCTCCGACCCGCCGGTACCTCCCGGAGCGGTGACCGACCCGGGCCGGACGGCCCCGCTCCGGCTTCCGACCTCGACGCTCCCGCACCGGGTGGCCGTGCCGCCGGATCGGTTTCCGGTCGGCCGGTCACGGCCCGGTCGGCCGGCGCGGCGGTCGGGGACTGCGGACCGGCCCCGGCGCGTACGGCGGGGGCGCCGTGCCGGTGCACCGGTGGTGTCGCGCCGCCTCGGGGCGCGGCCGGAACGGTGCCGGCCGCCGAACCTCCATTGTGGCCGGACGTGGACCGCTGTACGGCAGGTGCCGGGGTGCCGCCGGTCGTGCCGGACGGCGCGGCACCGGAGCCTCGACCCCCTGCCCGGGGCCGTGGCTGGTCCGGGGCGGGACGACGCGCGGACAGCACCGCCGGTGGCGCGTCCGGATCGGGCGCCGGCATCACGACGGGCTCGCCGAGGCCGATTCGCGGGGGAGCACCACCGACCCGGGGTGCCCGCGACACCGGTACCGACCCGGCCGACGGGGCAGACGGCGGGCCATGGCGGGTCGGTGTGGCAGTCGACGGGTCGCGGCGGACCGGTGCGGCGGGTGCCGGCGCGTTACCGGACGGCGCGGTGGGTACCGAGGCGGCACCGGCCGGCGCGGGGGATGTCGAGGCGCTGCCCGTCGACGCGGGCGGGTGCGAGGCGCTGCCGGTCGGCGTGGGCGAGACGAACACGCTGCCGGTCGGTGTGGGCGAGGGCGCGCCGCCGCCGGAGGGGGCGGGTGAGGGCGCGCCGCTGGCGGTCGACGTGGCAGTCGGCAGGTCTCGACGGGCCGGCGCGGTCTGCACCGGGACGCCTCCGGTCCGCGCGGCGGCGGGCAGCGGGTCGTGGCGGCTCGGCGCGGTCTCTGCCGGGGCGCGGTCGCTCGACGCGCGGGGCACCGGAGCGAGACGGGCCGACGCGGCAGTGCTCGACGCGGCACTGGTCGGTGCGGCGGTGGTCGGTGCGGCGCTGTTCGACGAGGCGGTGGTCGGTGTGACGCTGGTCGTTGCGGCAGTGCGCGGTGCTGCGGAGGTCGGTGTGGCCGGGCGGAGCACGGCGGGGGCGGGGCGCGCGGCGGTGCCGGGAGCCGGTGCGGCGGAGCCGGTGGAGTCCGGGCCGGACCGGGAGGCGGTGACGGGCGTTCGGGCGAGGTCGGTGGGGCCGGACTGCCGGGCGGGCACTCGACGCGGTGGCGTGGTGGCCGGGGCGAGCGTCAACGGCGTACCGGCGCGGCGGGCCGGGGCGGGGCGGACCGGTCGGGGCGCCACGGCGGTGGCCGGCGTCCGGGCCGGGCCGTCGGGCGACGGACCGTCCGCTCCGGGCGGCGAACCGGTGGCGGAGGCCGACGGTGTACGCAGGTCCGCCGGGAGCGCCGGACCCGGAGCGGCCGGGGAACCGGCGGCGGCGCGGCGTTGCACCGGCAGGGCGGGACCGGCGGTGGCCGGGTGCTGCCCGGACCGGGGGGAGGCGGTGGCACGGACCGGCGTCGCCGCCGTCGCGGGCACCGGGCGGAGCAGGTCGTGTGCCAGCCCACTGGGCGCGTCGGGACTGACCAGGTGGTACAGCGGACGTCGGGCGGTGGGATCCTGCCAGGTGGCCAGCCGGTGCCGGAACCCGACCGGGTCGCTGATCGGCATCTCGACGCCGGTGACCAGGCCGTCCATCGGCGGTACGCTCCGCCAGCCCCGGCCGTCGACAACCGGGACGGGGATCGGGTCAGCGACCGGGGTCGGGTCGACCGCGAGGGTGTCGGGCCGGTCCGCTCCGCGCCACCGCCGGAGCAGGTCGCGTACGCCCATCGTCGATCACCGCCCCTCGTTGACACGCGTGTTGATGGCGGCGATCTCCGCGACGTAGCGCCGTCGTTCGTCGTGGCGCAGGTCGAGGATCTCGTCGCGGGACCAGTGGAAGTGGTAGGCGACGTACGCGACCTCCTCGTAGAGCCGGTCGGTCGCGTACGTCACGATTCCCCCGGGCGACCACCGGCCAGGTCCACCTCGAAGTCCGAGGTGCAGTGCGGGCAGGTGACCGCGGCGCGGGTGTGCCCCTCGGCGTTGATGCGGCGGTAGAAGTCCTGGAGGAAGGTCAGGTCCGAGGCGAACAGCCGTTCCACGTGTTCGGCCCGTACGTCGGTGATCGTGCCCAGCCGGGTGACGACCATGCTGAGCAGCACCACCGACAGGTATGCGGGGTTGTCCTTGACCCGCAGGTCGACCAGCGGACCGAGTTCGTCGCGGGCGGTCGCCAGCCGCATGGTGCCGTGCCGGTGCAGGGTGCCCGCCTCGTCGACGTAACCCCGGGGGAGTTCGAAGGAGAACTCGGTCTGGAGCCTCGGCGGCTCGGGCGGTGGTGCGGCCCGGCCGACCGGGGCGGCCCCGGGGTCGGAGTCCGAGCCGTCGAGCGGCTCCTCCGGGGCGGTGTACGAAACGGTTCGTCGTCTCATCCGACCTCACGGCGTGCGGACCCGGCCCGAGTCGGGCCGGGAGTGGCCGCCGCTACCTCCCTTCACGCGGTCCGTGGCGGTGCACCTCAGGAACTGGTGATTTCCTCGAAGACGATGGTGATCTTCTCGGTGGCCGGGGACGTGTCGCCGGCCCGCAGGCTGGGGCCTTCCCACCGGCTCACCCAGGCGTTGCTCAGGTCCCAGCGGCGCTGCTCGGAGTTCTCCGCGTCCACCACGATCACGCTGATGTTCTGTCGGGCCGTGTTGATCGCGCCCTTCTCGTACGTGTCCTTGATCCATTCGGTGAAGGCGCTGCTCTTGTCCAGGCCGCGGGTGATGGTCACCTCGCCGCCCTTCCGGGCCCCCGGGATCTTGCGGATGATGTACTCCCCGGTCGGGGTGACCTGGGTGACCTCGATCGCGTCGAGTTCCACGGTGAGGCCGCTGACCTCCTGGACCGATTCGACCCGTGCCTTGCCCAGTTCCACCTGGAACCGGTGGGTTACGAAGGTGTCGCCCGTCTCCGCCATCGCTGGCTACCGTCCTTTCCTTGCCGTCACTTGGGTGGGTACGCGTCGGGTCATTCGGAGACGAGGCTGGTGCTGTCGGAGTACTGCGACATCCGGAAGACGACGAACTCGGCGGGCCGCACCGGGGAGACGCCGACCTCGCAGACCACCCGGCCGAGATTGACCGACTCCGGCGGGTTCGTCTCCCGGTCGCACTTGACGTAGAACGCCTCGGAGGCCGTGCTGCCGAAGAGCGCGCCGCCGCGCCACTCCTCGGTGAGGAAGGCGGCGATGTTGCGCCGGATCGTGCCCCAGAGCCGCTCGTCGTTCGGCTCGAAGACGGCCCACTGGGTGCCGAGCAGGATGGACTCCTCGATGTAGTTGAACAGCCGGCGCACGTTGATGTAGCGCCAGGCGGGGTCCGAGGAGAGGGTGCGGGCGCCCCACACCCGGATGCCGCGACCGGGGAAGGTCCGGATGCAGTTCACGCCGACCGGGTTGAGCAGGTCCTGCTCGCCCTTCGTCACCGAGTTCTGCACCTCGATCACGCCCCGGAGCACGTCGTTCGCCGGTGCCTTGTGGACGCCGCGCTCCGCGTCCGTACGCGACCACAGGCCGGCGACGTGCCCGCTCGGCGGCAGGAACCGGTGCTGCCCGCTGGCCGGGTCGAACACCTTGACCCAGGGGTAGTAGAGCGCGGCGAACCGGGAGTCGTACCCGGCCTCCTCCTGCCGCCAGGTGAGCACCTGCCGGGCGGTCAGCTCCGGCGGCGGATCGAGGAGCGCCATCCGGTCGCCCATCTGCTCGCAGTGCGAGATGACCGCCAGTTGGACCGCCTTGACGTCCTCCAGGCTGATCCGGCCCTGCTGGTACGCGCTCATCAGGTCGGGCACCGCGATCATGGTGATCTCGTCGACCGCCTCCAGCCCGCCGAAGCCGGTCCGGGCGTCGGCGTCACCGACGTAGTCGTCGGCGGAGATCCGGGCGGGCAGGCCGGCCTCCTCGGCCGCCACCGGCGGCACGCTCACCGACTGTTTCGAGGGCCGGGCCAGCGAACTCGCCGGTGCCGCCTCCTCGACCGCGATCAGCTTCGACCGTTCCCGCACCTGGTTGACCACGTACGCCTTGGTGTTGCGCTTCGCGGAGACGTCGAACGCCTCCCGTTCCGTGCCGCCCTGCCGGACGACCAACCGGAACCGGTCCTCCGGCACGGACTCGCCCTCGACGTCGGCCACCTCCACGGTCAGCTCACCGGCGTCAACGGAACCGGGCAGGGCGGTGACGGTGAAGGTGCCGAGTGCCACCGACGGCCCGGTGACCGTGCGGCCCGCCCTGGTCGACCCGGTCGCCTCGGTCGCCGCCTCCGGGGCACCGACCCGCACCACGTAGCAGATGCCGCCGCCGTTGGCGAAGTAGCCGTACACCGCGTGCGCGAGGTAGGCGTCGTCGAGCGCCTCCCCGAACGTCTGGACGAACTGGCTCCAGTTGGTCACCAGGGTCGCGGTGTGGAACGGCCCCCTGGCGGCAAAGCCCACGAAGGCGGCGACGGCGGTGCCCACACCCTCGATCGGGCGCGAACCGCTCGGCACCTCCTCCACGTACACCCCGGGTGACAGGTACGACGGCATGACACGCTCCCTCGGGCACGACGGCGATCCGTGAGGAGAAGTCTGGTCACGCCCGGTGGCGGCAACCATGACTCGACGGGCGGGCGGCGGGGAAGCGGCCACTACCCGAAGGGGCAGTCCACCGGGAGTGCCGTCAGATGGCGGATGTCTTTCCGGACGGGGGCCGGAGAGGCTCCGCGTACCCGGGGGACACCCCGGAGTCTCCGCCGCGTTCGCGGCCCGGATCCCGGGAGTGGTCGGATGCCCATCCTCAGGCGAGACGTCCCCGCCGGGATCGTGCTGGAACCCGCCGCCCGACGGTTCGCCGAGGCGACCGCGCGACCGCCGTACCTGCACGAGCTCGGGCCGGAGCGGGGCCGGCGGGTCCTGGACGACCTCCAGTCCGGGAACCTCGCCAGGCCCGACGCCGACCTGGACGAGCGGGTGGTGCCCGGCGGGCCGGGCGGCGAGATCGCGGTCCGGGTGGTCCGACCGGCCGGTGCCATCGGCCGGCTGCCGGTGATCCTCTATCTGCACGGCACCGGCTGGGTCCTCGGCAACTGCGGCACCCACGACCGGTTGGTCCGGGAGTTGGCCGTCGGCACCGGTGCCGCCGTGGTCTTCCCGTACTACAGCCTCGCGCCCGAGGCGTGCTACCCGGTGGCGGTCGAGGAGTGCCACGCGGTGCTGCGCTGGCTCGCCGGACCGGGTGCGGCCGACCTGGACGGTGAGCGGATCGCCGTGGCCGGTGACTCGGTGGGCGGCACCCTGGCGACGGCGGTGACGCTGCTGGCCAAGCGGCGCGGCACGCCACGACCGGTCGGGCAGGTGCTGTTCTATCCGGTCACCGACGCCCGCTTCGACACCGCGTCGTACCGGATGTTCGCCGAGGGCTTCCACCTGCGCCGGGACACGATGCGCTGGTTCTGGGACCAGTACGCGCCGGACGAGGCGGTGCGGGCCGAGGTGGCCGCCTCGCCGCTGCGGGCAGCCCCGGAACACCTCGCCGGACTGCCGCCCGCGCTGGTCGTCACCGCCGAGGCCGACGTGCTACGGGACGAGGGCGAGGCGTACGCCCACCTGCTGCGGTCGGCCGGTGTGCAGGTCTCGGCGACCCGCTACCAGGGGGTCATCCACGACTTCGTGATGCTCGACGCGTTGCGCGGCACCGAGGCGGCCGAGGCGGCCATCCACCAGGCGGTCACCTTCCTCAAGCGGGTGCTGCGGCTGGCCTGAGCGGTGCGCCGCCGATGCCCGCCCGCGTCGCCGGCACTTCCCGATCCGACCCGGGTGCCTTTCCCGGAGATGTGCCCTCGCGGTCACCGTCACCTGCCCGTCCGGCCGCGAGACTTGTGGACGGCAGGACGTCCGGCGGGCCGGAAGGAGCACGATGCGGGCCGGAGAGTGGCGCCAGGACCAGGGCGAGCGCGGTACGGGAGGGTCGGTCCGTCGCGGTGGCACCGCGTCCGGTGCCCGGCCGGAACATCCGATCATGACGCTTCAGCACGCCGCCGGGAACGCGGCCGTCGCTGCGGCACTCTCCGGTGAGCACGGCAGCGTGCCCGCCCCGCCGGTGCAGCGGGCGCCTGGCGGTGCCCAGTCGGCCGCGACCGAGCAGGCGGCACCGGACTACACCCCGCGCCTGTCCCGGGGACCGCTGCTCAGCCCCGCTGAGCGGGATGCGATCGAGGCGGCCGGTCCCGGCAGTGCGGTGCAGGCCGAGACCGGGTCGCTCGAGGAGGCACAGGCGTACCTGGCCGCCAGCGAGTACTACGACTGGTTGCAACGGCCGCCGGGAAAGCGGCTGTACGTCGCGACCCTGGCCTGGGAGCGGCGGGCGGAACCCGGGAACCGTCGCGACACCCCCGCCTACGTGCTGGCCCGGGGAATCATGATGCGGTCCGCGCCCGAGGGCGACCCGCTGCGCGCGGAACTGGAGGCGGAACTGACCACTGACGTGCGCGACACGTTCGCGGCCACCCTCGCCGCCCAGGATCTCCAGGCCGGTCAGGAGAGCACAGAGGGACTCAGTGCGCAGCAGATCGAGGCGTTCAACCGAAAGAACCAGCAGGCCAACACGCTGCTCCGGCGGCTCTTCGTGATCATCCAGCAGGGTCTGGAGGTGGCCGGCGCCGAGGGCAAGTACTCGGCGGACCGGCAGTGGCGTCACCACACCGGAGCCGTGGCGCGGGCCCTCGCGCACGGCGGGCGGGTCGACGTCCGGCTGTCCATCCCGAAGGAGGAGACCGTGGAACCGATCGGGGGCAGGTCCCTGCCGGACTGGGTGGGGATGCGGACCTTGCCGAAGCGGGCGTTCAGCACGCACGACATGACCGGCGGCAGCGAAGAGACGTTACGCGAGGTCGGCGGCGTGAAGGCGACGGCCGGCAAACTGTTCAAGTACCCCCGGCGCGACGAGCGTGGTGCGGACATCGCGGCCGGTGGGATCGGCAGCCTTGACTTCAACGGTGACGTGGTGCTCCCCAACGGCCTGCACGGCCACATCCTGCTCGTCTACAAACCGCCCACCAGCAGCGATATCGGCTGGCTCCAGATCGGCCTGGAGACCACCGCCCCCGAATCGGTGGCGGACACGTTGCTGCATGCGATCGGGCTGTCCAAGTCGGATCCGAACGCCCCGCGGAATCCGGTCGGATACCGCCACACCGCCAAGTCCACCGAGGCGACCGCCAACCCGGCGTCCAGTGTCGGCGGGCTCAAGCAGGACAAGATCGGGGTGGGCAAGCTGGACACCATGCGGGTCACGCTCGGCGGCGACTGGCTGCGCAAGCTCAAGGCGGAGGACGCCAAGCTGACCGAGCAGATCAACCGGGCGGGCCAGGACGAGCGCCGGCTGCGGGAGATCTTCACCGCGCTGGTCGGCACCGGGGACGACTACGCACAGCTCGTCGCCGACGAGCCGACGGTCGCCGCGCCCGAGCCCGACGACCCGGACGAGATCAGACCCGTCCCCAGATGAGGCCGGACCGGCCGGACACCTTCGTCGAGGGGCCCAGGCCCCTCGACGAGGGTGCGCGGATCAGATGGCGCGGAATCCCTTCCTACCGTCCATGTTGTCCTCCAGTCGCACGGCGGGCACGTCGAGCAGTTCGTTGATGCCGGGGAACTGGTCCGGCAGTGCCGTGCCGCCCGCGATCGCCGGGGTCGACTGCGGGTTGGTGTGGCCTTGGGCGTGCGCCTCGCCGGCCTGCATCAGGTACTTGCCCGGGTCGCCGCCCGAGGCGACGGTCTTCGCCCGGTCCCGCCGGACCACCTGTTCACCGTAGGTGTTCAGCAGGACGGCGCGATTGTGGATGTTCATGCCGACCTGGCGCGCGGGCCGACCGCCGGTGCCCTTGACCCGCATGCCCGTGCTCCGTGCCTCGGCCAGGAATCCGGCGAGGTCGACGGCGTGTGACCGCTGGTAGGTGTTGCAGAAGTTGGTCAGCTCCCGGCTCATCACGCCGCTGCCGAGATAAGCGTCGACCAGGTTCTGGTGCACGTCCTCCCGGAGCGACTCCAGATAGAGCGTCCGTACCCCGTTCTGGCGTAGCCGGGCCATATGGTCGACGGCCCAGGCGAAGAACGGCTCCGCACGGTGCGCTCCGCCGATGACCAGACCGTCGTTGAAGGTCAGCAGCATGTCCGTCGCGTCGGCCGCCGGCATCTGGATCCCGCGTAGCAGGGCCACCGTGACATCCCGTCGGGCCTGCGCGTTCTCGGGCCCGGATTCGTTCTGGTACTGCGCCTCCCTGTTCACCGCGTCGGTGGCGAGCTGTTGGTCCCTGCCGTCCTGGGCCTGCCAGTACGGCAGGGAGGCCGGATCAAGACGACCAAGCTCCTCCATCATCTCCGCGTTGCTACGGGCACCTGTGACCCCGCCCGCCAACGTGATGCCCACCTGTTGCGCCACGTTGGTAAGCGCGGTGCCGAGCTGGTATCCCGTTCCCGGTGGACTCATCTCGCTCAGCGAGGTGAGGTCGGTGTCGAGGCGGATCCGCTCCTTGTGCGGGATCTGCCCGGTGGCTGCCCGGTAGGCGGCGTCCAGTGGGGTCCAGGCGGCCGCCTGGTCCACCTGGGTGGCGGGGCGCCGATTCGAGCGTGACCGGCGCGGCCCGCGAACCTGCACCGACGGGCCGGGCGGCTCCCGGTGCAGCTCGTCGGCGCTGACCCGCTGCACCGAGGGGGAACCCGCCGACGACTCGGTGGGCGCGGACATGCCCGCCTGCGGTGCCTGCTGGACGTCGTGCGCTGGCGGCGGCGCGCTCAGGGCCCGATGCGCGTTCGCCTCCGCTGCCCGCTCGAAGGCGTCACCCGGGTCGGAGACCCGTTGGCCGTGACCGTTGTCCGTGCCGGCGACCGGACCGGAGCGTTGCTGGATGACGTGCGTGAGTTCGTGGGCCAGGGTGTGCCGGTCGCTCCCGCCCCGGCCGAGCACCACGTGCGATCCCGAGGTGAAGGCGCGGGCGTCCACCTCCGCCGTCGAACGCTCGGCGAGCGCACCGGTGTGCAGGCGTACGTCGGAGAAGTCCGCGCCCAGCCGGGCCTCCATGTCCTGCCGCACCGGCCCGGCCAGCGGGCTGCCGGAGGAACGCAGCACCTCGTTCACCGCCGACCGCTGGATCGGCTCCGACTCGTGGCCGTGGTCCGGGTCGGCGCACCGCATCCGCTGCACCGCCCGGGTGGCCGCCGCGTTGCCGGCCCGCTGTTGCAGGTCCAGGATCGTGGCCGCCGCACCACTCGGGCCGACGCCGACCGGCCCGACGGGCATCGCACCGGTCTCCGGCCGGACGTGCTCGGCACCGGTGGTCTCCGGTCTGGCCGACGTGACGGGGCGGGCCGAGACGTCGCGGCCGGCCGGGTCGTGTGCTCGCATCGCTGCCCCCTCGTCAGTGGACCCGCGCGGGTTCCCCGCGTGGTTGGTGCGCGCCGAACTCGCTCTCCAACAGCAGTCGGCCGAGCTTGCGGTACTCGCGCTGCACCGCACCGACCAGGTCCGCCATGCGTACCGGCCGACCGGCCTGCGCTGCCAGGTAGGCGGCGGTCACCACGCAGGCCCGGATGCTGCCACCGGCCAGCTCGAAGCTGCCGGCGCAGAAGTCCAGGTCCAGGTCGGGGTCGCGGGGCAGCTCGGTGCCGAGGCAGCGGTCCCAGAGCGCCCGCCGCTGCGCCACGTCCGGCATGGCGAAGTCGACGATCAGGTCGAGCCGCCGGGTGAACGCCTCGTCCAGGTTGGCGCGCAGGTTCGTGGTGAGCACCGCGACGCCGTCGAACGACTCCATCCGTTGCAGCAGGTAGGCGCTCTCCAGGTTGGCGTACCGGTCCCGGGCGTCCTTGACCTCCGACCGCTTGCCGAAGATGGCGTCCGCCTCGTCGAAGAGCAGCAGGCCGTTGACACCGGCCGCCTCGGTGAAGATCCGCTCCAGGTTCTTCTCCGTCTGGCCGACGTACTTGTCCACGACCGTGGACAGGTCCACGACGTACAGGTCCAGGCCGAGATCGGCAGCGACCACCTCCGCCGACATGGTCTTGCCGGTGCCCGAGTCACCGGCGAACAGCGCCAGCACCCCACGCCCCCGCCCGCCGCCGGGACGCATCCGCCACCGGCCCAGCACCCGGTCCCGGTATCGCACCCGCAGGGCCAGCTCCCGCAACTGGTCGTGCACCCGGTCGGGCAGCACCAGATCGGGCCAGCCCACGCCGGGCTCGATCCGCCGGGACAGCCGGGCCAGGCCACCGGCGTTCTGTCCGCGTACCCCCGCGCGCAGGTGACCGGCGTCCACCCGGTCCGCGCCCTCGAAGAGCGCGAGTTGGTCGGCGGCCTGCGCGGCCCGCCGGATCTGGTCCGGACCGAGCAGGTACGCGGCCAGCTCGCGCGCCGGGTCCACGCCGTCGGTCCAGCCCTCGGGCCGGTCGGCGGCCCGCGCGGCACCCGCCGTGTGCCACAGTCGGGCCCGGCCCTGCTCGTCCAGGGGTGTGGCGGTGACCAGCAGCGGCGCCTGCCGACTCCAGTGCGGATCCCACTCGACCGTCCCGGTGAGCAGCACCGGCACCGGCTGCTCGGCGACCCGACGCAGCAGCCGGGCGTGTGCCGGCTGCCCGATCGGGTCGAGTGCCTGGACCGGCCCGGCGACCAGACCGCCACCACGCAGTCGGGCCTCCCGCACCGCCGCCGTCAGCACGTCGGCCGGGGCCGGATCGGCGACCAGCGCGTCCAGGTCCAGTCGGAGCACCGCCCAGCCGGCCGAGAGCAGCGCCGCGACCCCCAGGTCGTCGGCGACGGCGCCGGGCTGTTCCCGCAGGTAGGCCAGGCGCACCCCGGCGCGTACCGCCGTGCCGAGGCGGTGCGCGGTGTCGGACGGCGGGGTCGTGTCGTCCCCGACGGGCCACGCCGACCCGGTGAGCCGGGCGTCGACGGTGTCGTCGCCGAGCAGGTACCCGGCCACCCGGTCGGGTACCCGCAACGGCCGGGACAGGTACGGCTGGTCCGGCTGCTCGACCAGCACCAACCCGCCACCGACCAGGGGCGCGGAGCCGGTGAACCGGGACCGTCCGGTGACCGCCGAGGCGGGGATCCCGCAGAGTTCCAGGGCCAGCCCGATGGTGGCCCGACGCCGGCTGACGTCGTCGTGGAGATAGCCGTAGAGCTTCTCGTACCGGGCTTCGACGTCGGGGAGCAACGCGACCAGCAGGAAGTCCACGTCCAACGGGGTGAGTCCGAAACGGCGGGCCAGCCGGAGCAGTCGCGGCTCGTCCCCGCCGGGATGTAAGGAGGGGTCCCCTGCTAACGCCTCGTGTATAGCAGGGGACCCCTCCTTACATCCCACCCCCGTGCTCGCGACGGCGGCGAGGCGTTCGGCGTGGTCCGCTGACACGTACAGCCCCCGGAAGGCGTCGTCCGGATCGGGGTCGTCCCGGCGGCGCTCGGTCACCGCCTGCCGGACCCGCGCGGCGACCAGCCCGAGCCGCTCCGACAGGTAGGCCGTGTCGCTCACCGCAGACCGCCCGGTCCGGCAGGCCGACCGTCGCCGTTCCGGCGGGGATCGGTCACCGTGTGCGTGCGCCGACTCACCCGTGCCCCGGTGAGGTCGCCGACCTGGACGGTCCGTTCCCGCACCGGCGGCGCGGCCGGCGACCGGCGGGTCGACACCGGGGCGGTGACCACCAGGTCCAGCGACGGTTTGAGTTCGCCGCCGAGCGCGGTCCACACGTCGGCCAGCGCCCGCCCCTCGCCGGGTGGTGCGGCGACCGACATCGGCACCGAGAGGCCCAGCGCCGCCAGCGAGCCGGTCATCCGCTCGGCCGGCAGCTCGTCGTACCGGATCAGACCGGCGAGCAGGGTGGCGAGCAGGCGGTGTTCGTCGGTGGGCCGGTTGGTCCACGCGGTGACCAGGTAGGACAGCGCGAAGAAGTGCGGCGAGTCGTGCCAGGCCACCGTCTGGCCGGTGGCGTCCCGCTCGGCGACCCGGCCCTGGAAGTACCGGGACCGGTCCTCCCGGATGTCGTAGAGGAACAGGTTCACCGTCGGTGCGTTGCGGCGGGTCGCCCAGTCCCGGGTGGGTGCGTCGAACGACACCTCCACGCCGGTGCCGGTCAGCTCCTCGGTGGCGACCAGCCCGCGTAGGGCCTCGTCGATCTCGTGTATCACGCGCCCGCTCCCATCGTCGTCACCAACTGCGGCGCAGCAGTCCGGGCGGTTGCTGGGCCGGCAGCACCACCAGGAACGGTGTGCTCACCGGGCGGAACCCGGTGCCGGTGGCCACCGCCCGGCGTTGGCCCAGCCGGTCCTTCGGCAGCACCAGCACCTGGGCGGTGAAGGTGCCGTCGGCGGCCGGCCGGACCGGTGCGGCGGTGGCGGTGATGCCGACGTCCCAGGCCAGGCGGACCGGTTGCCGGGGTGGGAAGTCGACTCCCCGGATCGCGGCGACGAAGCCGGGCGGCCCGATCTCCGGCACCGCCACGATCCGGGGCTGGAGCACGCGCAGCCGCGCGGTGGCGGTGTCGTTGTCGAGGTCGGCGTTGCCGCCGGTGGTGGAGACGGTGCCCCGGACGGTCGTGTCGAGGGCCGCGCCGGGGGCGAGTGTGCCCCCCACGGTGGCGGCGGCGCCGGGGGCGAGGTCCGGCACCGGGCAGCCGTCGTCGCGGCAGTCGGGCAGGAGCCCGCCGGCCGGTACCCCGTCGGGCAGGTCGGCGCGGACCCGCAGGCCGGTCGCGGTGGTCCCGCCCGCGTTGCGCACCGTGTACCGGACGGTGACGACACCGCCGACGTATCCCGGCTGCGGGTCGACCGAGACGGTGATCGTCGGGTCGGCCGGGCTGCCCGCCGGCGCGGGCACGATCCGGACGGTGGTCACCGTGGCGTTGTCCGAGGGGTCCGCGTCGGTCGGGCTGGTCTCGACCGACCAGCCCACCTCGAAGCTGCCGGGAGCAGTACCCACCAGGTCGACCCGGACCTCGACGGTACGTCCCACCTCGACTCGACCCAGCGCGCAGCGCAGGGTGGCGAGGTCGCACTCGCCGGCCGGTGTGTCGAGGCCGGTCACCGACAGTCCGGCCGGTACGCGCAGGACGCCCTGGACGTCGTCGGCGGCGGTCGGCCCCTGGTCGGTGACGGCGAGCCGCAGCGAGGTCCGGCCGCCGACCGTGGTGGTCGGCGCCGGTGCCGACACGGAGGTGGCGACATCCACGCGACGCTGCCAGCTCGGCTCCTTCTGCCGTCCGGGCAGGTGCGCGGTGAGCGGGCCGACCGTGCCGTCGGCCAGGTCGTAGCTCCACAGTGCCTCGGGTGCGTTGTTGCCCTCGGCGCGGCGGGCCGAGAAGGCGAGCCGCTCGCCGTCCGGCGACCAGGCCACGTCGCGGGGCTGGTGCGGGGCGTCCTCGGAGTCGGGCACCGGCAGTGCGCAGGATCCGCCACCGGCGGGCAGCAGCAGCCGGCAGTCGCCGTCGTCCAGGTCGAGCAGGACCAGACCGTCGGCCTCCCGGTTGAAGACCAGGCGGGTGCCGTCCGGAGAGTACGCGGCGCTGTCATCGACGACCGGGCATCCGACGCCGCAGATCGTCTCGGTCAGGTCGGTCTGGTCGAGGCCGTTGCCGGCGTTGGCGGTCCAGATGTGGGTGGACACCTCACCCCGGTAGGTGCCCCGGGTGAAGGCGATCTGGGTGCCGTCGGGCGACCAGGCCGGCTGGGTGTCGTCGAGTCCGGCCAGCGGGACCGGGACCGGCAGGTCCAGCAGGAGTTCCCCGTCGACGGCGTCGACCACCTCGATCCGGGACGGGGTTCGTCCCCCCGGGCCGTCGCCCGGCGAGTTGCGGACCAGGGCCAGCCGGGTGCCGTCCGGCGACCACGCCGGGTCGGTCTCCCGGTCGCCGCTGCCCCGCCCGGCGATCGGCAGCAGGCGGGGTCGACCCCCGTCGGCGTCGACGATCCAGAGCCGTTCGGTCCGTACGCCGTCGACCGTCTCGAACCGCGTGACCGCGATCTGTCGCCCGTCCGGGGAGTACGCCTGCCGCTCGAACCACGGGTCACCGTCCTCCGGCTCCCAGAGCAGTAAGGAGTTGTCGAGCGCCCCCGGGTCCTCGCGAAGCACCGGTACGCCCAGGTCACGCGGGTCCACCCCGTCCGGCCGGATGTCCTGGAGGGTGGCGGTGGTCCGGTCGAGGGCGCTGGTCCGGCCGACCAGCAGGGACTCGGTGTCGCTGCCGGGGACGGTGTACCAGGTGGGATGAGTGACGTCCCGGTTCTCGTCGAGTCGTTGCACCACCACGCACTGGCACACGTCCTCCTGCACCAGCACCGAGTAGAGCCGGTCGACGTCTCCGGCCGATCCGCCGTCCGGCAGCGTCCGGCTGACGAACGCCACGGTCGCCCCGTCGGCGGTCCACGCGGGCTGTCGGGCCTGCCAGCCGCCGGGCAGCATCTGGGCCCGACCGGTGCCGTCCGGCGCGATCAGCCACACCTCGGGGGCCGGTTCGGCCGGTCCGACGGTGTAGGCGAGGCGCCCGTGCGCCGGGATCGGGTCCCAGGCCGGCTCGGCGGCCCCGGTGGGCTCGGTGGTCACCTGCACGGCGGGGCCGCCGTCGGCGGAGATCCGGTAGACCTGCGGGACGGTGGCGTCGCCGCGCAGCCCGGCGAAGGCCAGCGTCGTACCCGCCGGCGACCAGGTCGGCCACCTGTTGTCGCCGGTGCCGTCGGTCACCCGTCGGCTGTCACCGCCCGCGACGTCGACCACGAAGACGTCGTGCGCGCCATCGGCCCGCCCGGCGGCGGAGCTGTACGCGATCCGGGTGCCGTCGGGGGAGAGGACCGGCCGGGACTCGTCGGTCGAGTTCCGGGTGACCCGCTGCACCGGACCCGTGCCCCGGCGCAGGTAGACCTCGGTGGTGCGGGCGTCCCGCCGACCCACCCAGGTCACCGTCGACCCCCGGGCCGAGACCTCGTCGTCGAAGTGGCCCGGGCCGGGGCCGAAGAACGGTGCCGCCGTCGCCGCTGCGCCCTCGCCCGTGACGACACCGAGGCTGCGGTGCCCGGTGCCGGCGTACGCGATCCGCTGGCTCAGGGCGTCGTTCGAGGCCGGAGCGGGTGGCGTGGTCGGGGCCGGCGCGGGCGCGGCGACGGCGACCCCTGTGCCGGGTGGCGGCGCGGCGACGAGCAGCACGGCCAGGACGACAGGGATTCCGATCATGCGTCGCACGTGGACCTCGCGAGGCGGACGTCGTACGGGATGGCCACCGCCATCCTGCGGTGCCCCGGCGGCCGGCCGCCTCGACCGGTGGGGCACCCGAGGGGGCAGCGGGGCCCGCCCGTTGAGGCAACCACGTCCTAGATCAGGCCGTTGCGCAGCGCGTACGCCACGGCGTGCGCCCGGTTGCGCAGTTGCAGCCGACTGGTGACGTCGTGCAGGACGTTCTTCACGGTCCGCTCCGAGTACGACAGCTTGCCGGCGATCTCCCGGGTGTCGAGCCCGTCCGCGACGAGCCGCAGCACGTCCACCTCGCGGGTGCTCAGCCCGAGCAGGGTGAGCCCGCGCGGTTCGAGGACCTGGCGCTGCAACCGCCCCATCTGAGCCATCAGCCGACCCAGCAGGTCCGCCGGGAGCGCACCCTCACCACGGGCCACGGCCAGCACGATGTGGCTGAGCCGTTCGGCGCTCGCCTCGGTGCGGCGGACCAGCCCCACCACGCCATGCTCCACCGCCTGGGACAGGCCGGCGTCGTCGATCCGGGCCGGCACCAGCACCAGTTTGGCCGGGCCGGTGCGGTGCAGGCGGCGCAGCAGCCGGATGGCCGACTCGTCGAGCACGTCGACGACCACCAGCGAGACGCTCTCGGGCGTCTCCCGGCCCGGCTCGATCACCCACAGGTCCGGTCGGGCACGCAGTTGGCTCTCCACCCCCGACCGCGAGATCGGGTCCTCCGCGTGGACGCTCACCGTGACACGCTGCATCTCCAGCCTCCCCCACACCTCGACACCCGGTCCCGGTGGTCCGGCCCGGACGGCGCGGCGCAGCGGGTGCCACGCCGGTACGCAGAGCATGGTCGGTGTGACTTCGCGTGCACCTAACGTGGACCTAACGGGCAACCGTTCTGCCCGTGCCGGTTCCCCGCCGGACGGTAGGCAGGCGTCGACGCCCGCCTACCGTGGGCGGACATGAGCGTCTCGTTGGGCCTGGTGGACACCCCGACGGTGGTCGTACCGGGAGAAAGCGTCGACATCCCGGTGACGATCCGCAACTCGGGTGACGTCGTCGAAGCGTACGACCTCACCATCGTCGGCGTGCCCGACGCGTGGGCGACGTTCGATCCGCCCCGGGTCTCCCTCTATCCCGGCGCCAGCGAGACCGTCGTGCTCACCGTGCGCCCGCCCCGGTCCTCCGAGGTCCGCGCCGGGGACCTGCCCTACGGCGTACGGGTGGTCCCGTCCGAGGCGCCGGAGACCGCGACGGTCGAGGAAGGTCTGCTGACCATCGCGCCCTTCTCCGAGGTGGCCGCCGAACTCCGGCCGCAGGTGCGGCGGGCCCGGCTCGGTGCCCGCTACCGCCTCGCCGTGCTCAACGGCGGCAACATCGGGGAGGCGTTGACCGTCGCCGCGACCGACGGGGCGGAGCAACTGCACTTCGCGGCCCGCCCGACGGCGATGGTCCTGGCGGCGGGCGAGCAGTTCGAGGCCGGACTCCGGGTACGGGCGAAGCGGTTGCTCTGGCGCGGCACGCCCCGTCACCTGCCGTTCCGGGCCCTGCTGACCGACCGGGACGGTCGGGCGATCACCCTGGACGGCACCCTGGTGCAGCAGCCCGTCCTCTCCGGGTGGCTGCTCAAACTGTTGGCGCTGCTGTTGGCGTTGTTGCTGCTCCTGCTCGCGCTCTGGTTCGGCCTGCTGCGTCCGGCGGTGCAGTCGGCCGCCCAGGAGGCCGCCGACGAGCGGGTGGCGCAGGCCGCGACCCAGATGGAGGCGTCCGCGAACGAAGCCGCCGGCGAGGCGGCCCGGGAGGCCGTCGCGCAGGAACGCGCCGAGAACCCCGCCGCCCCGCCGTCGAGTCCGTCACCGACCCCGGCGGCCGCGACCGGCGGTGGACAGTTCGCCACCGCGCTGACGTTGCGGACCAGCCCCGGCAGCACGGCGTCCCGCAGCTACACCGTGCCCCGCAACCGGGTCCTCCTGCTCACGGACTTCCTGGTCGACAACCCGCAGGGGGACACCGGCACGTTGACCATCACCGCCGACGACGTGCGGGTGGTCACCTACGGCCTGGAGAACTTCCGTAACCAGGACTACCACTCGGTCACCCCGATCCGGGTACCCGCCGGATCGCGGGTGACCCTCACGGTCGAGTGCCGGCAACCCGGCACCCCGGTCGGTGCCGCCACGCCCGGGACCTGCCAGGAGGGGCTCTATCTGAACGGCATCCTGAACCGGACCAGGCAGAGCTAGCGCGGACAGCGATGGCGGCCACCGTTCCCGGTGGCCGCCATCGTCATGTGTGCCGGGCGACCGATCAGCTCCCTCGGCCGCCGCGCCGATCGTCGGGCGCCGCTCACAGCGGCGGCGCGACGTCCCGGCGCTCCTCGACCCGGCGGTACTCGGCCGGCTGCTCGGTGGCGACCACCTGGCGGCGGCGTCCCCAGACCAGGGTGGTCATGATCAGACCGAGTACGCCGGCGGCCATCAGGATCCAGCCGACCACGTCCAGGTCGAGACCACCGATGCTGGCGTTGACCGCGAAGGTGAGGATCGCGCCGAGCGCGAGCAGGAAAACACTGGTTCCGATACCCATGACAGCCTCCTTCTTCCAGGGGCGCGGGTGTGCTGTCGGGAAGGTCTGTACCCCGACGGTGACCGGCACAATCACTCCGGGAAGTGGGGTGGCCGATCGAGCGATCTTGTCATCGGGTAGAGTTGGCGCGTCCCCGGCACTTCGCGGGGGCACGCGGACGTAGCGCAGCTGGTAGCGCATCACCTTGCCAAGGTGAGGGTCGCGGGTTCGAATCCCGTCGTCCGCTCGCAGTCCGCCCGCACCTCTGGTGCCGGCGGTCTCCACGGGCGATTGGCGCAGTGGGAGCGCGCTTCCTTGACACGGAAGAGGTCACTGGTTCAAACCCAGTATCGCCCACCAGCACGATCGGGCGTCAGCCGGTGACGGCCAACGCGAGCAGTCCCTGATCCAGCCCCACCAGCAGCGTGTCCTCCACGGTGCAGCAGGCGAGCGCCGGGTGATAGACGGGGATGGTGCGGACCAGTCGACCCGTGGCCGGGTCCCAGATCCGCACCGTGCGATCCCTGCTGGTCGAGGCGAGCAGGTCACGACCGCCGATCCGGACGAGGCTCAGGCCGGTGACGGCTGCGGTGTGCCCGGTGAACCACCGCACCGGCTCGCCCCACTCGGCGTCCCACATCCGGATCGAGTGGTCCGCGCTGGCGGAGACGAGCATCGGGCGGCCGGCCACCGGGACGGCGCAGAGCGCGGTCACCGCGTCCTGATGACCCTGTCGGGTCCAGATCGGGGTGTCCCCGCCGGCCCAGAGCATCACGGTGCCGCTCTTGTCCGCCGAGGCGAGTGCCTCGATACCGGGCCAGGTCACCGTGGTCAGGGCCGTCACCCACGCCCGCGTGACATGTCCGAGCAGGACCCCGCGCACCGAGCCGGTGTGCGGATGCCACAGCCGGATGGCCTGGTCGTCGCCGGCCGAGGCGATCACCGTCTCGCCGTTGACCACGAGCGGGCAGACCGCCGCGACGGGGGCGTGGTGTTCGCTCATCTCGTGCACCGGCTGATCGTCCCGGGAGCCCCACGACCCGACGGTGGCGTCGTCCTGAGCCGTGAAGATGAGCGGCTCCTCGTCGTCCGCGATCGCGCACATGGCGTTGACCGGCCCGCCCGACGTGGTGAACTCCCGCACCCGCTCGCCGGTGCCGGCGTTCCAGACCCGTACCCGGCCGTCGACACCACCCGAGGCGGCCAGGACCCCCCGCGTGCCGGGCACCGGGCAGAGGGCGGCGACCGGACCGAAGCGGTCCTGGTCGGCGACCGTGTCCGGCTGGCCGCCCGCCGGATCCCACAGCCGTACGGTGCCGTCGTCTCCGGCGGTGGCGAGCATCCGGTCCTTCGCCGTGCGCAGTTCGCACACCGCGCGGACCCAGTTCGCGTGTCCCCGCAGGCTGGGGCGGCTGGCCCAGGTCGGCACCTCCCACAGCCGGATGAGTCCGTCCTCGCCGGTGGACACCAGCAGGAGCCCCCCGTCGACCTCGACCGTGCAGAGGTCGGTGAGCGGCCCGCCGGTTTCGAGGACCTGCACCTGCCGGCCGGTCAGCGGATCCCAGAGGCGGACCGTGCCGTCGTATCCGGCCGAGGCGAGCAGCGTGCCGTCGGGTGTCCGGACCGCATAGAGAGTCGTGACCCAGCCGACGTGACCGGTGAGGGTCAGAGTCGGCCGGTCGTCGACGGTCGGCTCCCAGATCCGGATCACGCCGTCGTAGCCGGTCGAGGCGAGCAGGTGGCGGCCGGCGGCCGGCACGTACGTCACCGCCGTCACCCAGCCGGCGTGGCCGGTCAACTCGTACCGCTGGGTGCCGCTCACCGGGTCCCACACGCGGACGGTCCGGTCGTCGCCGGCCGAGGCGAGCAGGTCACCCGTCGGCAGCGGAATGGCGCAGATGTTGCGTACCCAGTCGTCGTGCCCGCGCAGCTCGTGCCGACGGTGGCCGGACCGTGGTTCCCAGAGCCCCACCGTGCCGTCGTGGCCGGCGGTGGCGATCAGCACCTCGCCGGCACCGGTGCGGACGGCGCACACCCCACGGACCGTGTCGTCGTGGCAGGTGAAGACCGACTCGACCTGGTTGGTCAGGGGGTCCCAGAGCCGGAGGGTGCCGTCGTCACCGACGGAGGCGAGGAGCCGCCGGTTGTCGATCTCGATGGCGGCGACGTCGTAGACGGACTGCGAGTGGCCGTCCAACACGCTGCGTTCCTGGCGGGGCGGTGTGTGCGCCCACCGCGCCTGGTAAGGGGCCTGTGCCGCCGTGATCCCGCTGTGCAGACCGTCGAGGCGATCGACGACCGAGAAGAGCGCGGCCCGTTCGGCCGGTTCCGCCGCGACCGCCAGCGGGGTGCGTTGCAGCAGGCGGGCTCGGGCCTGCGGCAGTGGGGCCGTCGGGAGCTGTTCCGTGTCGACCACGGTGAGCAGGCGATCCAGGTGTGCGTGGAGCAGGTAGCCCTCGTCGGCGAGCAACCGGTCCACGAGCCCGGCCCGCGCGGCGTGTGGTGGCAGCGACCGGAGGAGGTAGTCGGGGGCACGGTCCCAGCCGTCGGCGGCGGCCCGGTCGACCCACGCGGAGACCAGTCGGCGTTGGTCCTCGCGTCGTGCGTCGCGGGCGTCGCGCTCGGCCAGCAACGCGTCGTTGAGGGCCTGGTGGAACAGCCGGTACGCGGGCTGCGCCCCGCCACCCGTCTCGACCAGGAAGTTCGCCGCCGAGGTGCGGGCGAACGCGAGCAGTTGCGCCTCCGTGACCCCACCGCCCAACGCCGTCACCGCCGTCTGCCACAGGGCGAGCGGCAGCCCCGGGGTCTCGGCGTACGCCAGTGCGGTGAGAGCCAGCCGGGCCGAGGTCGAACCCGCCGCCGGCAGACCCGCGAGGTACGCGTCCAACGCGTACGCCACGGTCGCCGTGAACGACACGGTGGCGGGATCGACCGCGTCGATGTCGCGCAACGCGTGCGCCCGTGCGACGAGACCGGCGACGAGGAAGTTCCCCTTGGCCAGGGCCGCGATGCGACGGGCGAGTGGCGCGGCGGCACCGGGTGCGGCGTACGGGTTGGCGGGCCTCTCGGCACCGAGGAGTTGCAACGTCGCCTCGGCGTAGTTGACGAGGTCGGACTCGGCGAAGTACTCGGAGGTGTCCAGGTCGATCAACTCGGCCTGGTCGCCGAAGCAGGCGATGAGGTCACCACGGTCGTCGGAGCGGCGGGTGCCGACCACGACCCGGGCACCGTACCGGCCGCACTCCTGTGCCATCGGCAGCAGGATCTCGTCGATGATCTGGCGGGCGTGGCCGGGGTCCACGGCCTCGTCGAGCGCGTCGACGACCAGAGCGAAGGGGACGGGCCGGCGCTCCAGTCGTCGGCGTACCGCCGGGACCAGGTCGGCGGGCGCGGCCGGCAGGTCGACGGCGACCGCGCGGGCGATCTCGGTCGCCACCTCGTCGGCGGTCTTGCCCTTGACGTGCACGGCGCACGAGACGGAGCCGACCGTGGCGGTGACGGCGACGTCGTCGGCGGGAAGCGTGGCGCGGATCTGTCGGTCGGCGGTGGTGACGACCCGTCCCAGGACCGCGGACTTGCCGACGCCGGGTGACCCGGTGACGATCAGTGGACCGGTGACCGCCGTCGCACCGTCGATCCAGTCGACGATGCGACGGAGGGCGGTCTTCCGTCCCCGGAAGCGGGTGCCGCCCTCGGTGTCGACCGCCACTCCCCGGGCGCGGGGCAGCCAGTGCCGGCCGGCTTCGCCGTCGCCGCTGAGCGCCCAGCCCCAGGCGGAGAGCGCGGTGTCGTCGGTGTCCTCGATCCGCCAGGCCGACAGCGTCCCGAGCTTCATCTCGGGTATCTGCTCGTCGGCGTAGTGGAGCGTCACCGCCTGTCCCCGGCCGTTGCCGTCGGCGGAGACGACGACGCCGATCACCGCCTGGTACTCCGGAGACCAGACGGCAGCGCCGCTGAACCCCTTCTTCAACGCTCCACCGGCACCGCTGTCGATCATGACGTGGCCGTATCCGCCGGTGTCGGTCACGGAGCCGGTGGCCGAGGTGCCGCCGATGATCTGTGCCGGGAATCCGAACGCCCAGAAGGGGCGATCCACCAGGGGTTTGGGTTCCAGGCAGCGCAGCCGTGCGGGGACGACGGTGGGCGGCACCGGCTCGACGAGTTCGAGCAGGACCAGGTCGACGTGGGCGGTCTGCCTGCCGTCGTGCAGGCACTGTCCGACCTTGCGCCGGTCGAAGTACGTGACCTTCGGGGCGAGCGGGAAGGCGACGTACAGGTCGTCGTGAAGGGTGCCGTCGGCGGCGAACGCCACGTGGTGACAGGTGAGGACGAGGTTCGTGTCGATGACGATGCCGGTGCCGACCGGGTGCTGCTGGTTCGCGCCGCGATGGAGGGCAGCGACCCAGGGGCTGTCGTCAGGGGCTGTGGTCACGGGTCGCCCGTTCGTCAGGGCCGCAGACCGGCGCCGAGATCCGGATTGTCGCGCGCGTGCCAGGCGAGGGTGACTTCGAAGTTCGCCTCTCCGGTCGCCTTCGCCACCACCCAGTTCGCCGTTCCGGTCGCCTTGATCCCGAACCGGACTTCGACCGAGTCGGGCGCGACGGATTTCACCTGTTCCAGCAGTTCCTTCGCAGCGGCGACCGCAGGGGCGGCCGATTCCCGCACCCAACCGGCGACATCGCCGAACCCGGCGGGCTGGAAACCTGCCGGCGGTTCGACCTCGATCAGTGCGACGGTCTGGTCATCGACCTGGTAGCGGACCACTTCAGACTGCACAGGTCACCTCCGTTGCCCTCTCCCCGGAACGGCAGGAGAGGTCGCGGCGTCACCCAATTGCCGGCGGGCCTCTCGCCGAACAGCCATGCTGCCTGTTGTCGTGGACATTTGGCAACGGCCGCTTAGTCGATCACGACTGGCAGCTCCGAACTGGTGTTCCAGTCATGCCGTCCACGCTGGACCGCTGAAGATCGACTCAGCCGGGTTGTCGGTTATCGGCAGCCCGATTGCTGACCTTGCGCTCGCTGGCCGCCGTCGGCAGAATCGGCCCGTGCGCGGGGCGAACCCGTTGCGGAACCTGGACCACGGCCACCCCTTCCGAGTCTTCGATCATCACCGTCAACGTGGTGAAAGCTCGTGCCACAGAGGAGCATCCGCATGCCGGAAAAGGAACTGACCCTCGTTGACCGGTGCATTCTCGTCACACTTATGATCAAGGCGGCGCCGCTGCCGCAGACCTACTTCACCAATGTCGCCGGGATCGGCCTGAAAGCGGATCATCGGCGTCGACTCCTCGCTCTCGACCTGATCGAGGTCTCCGAGAAGCCGATCACCCTGGCCCTGACCGACAAGGGATGGAGCCGGGCCGCCGAGGAATTGGGAGCCGAGGCACCGAAGGGCGCGGGTACGGCGGGCGGCACGCTCTATGTCGTACTGGACTTCCTGCGGCGGCTGATCGATCACTCGGGTACCCGTGCCGACGATCTGTTCCGCCTGCAGATCAAGGAGGACGACGTCGTCCCGGCCGTGGCCGTGTCACCGACCGGCACCGATCCGGCGAACTCCACGGTCGACGTGGTCTCCCTGATCCGGCAGGCGTACCAGGCACTGGCAGCCCGTCCCGGCGACTACGTCATGCTGGCCGACCTGCGCGCTGCGGTCGCGGATCTGCCCCGTACGGAGGTCGACGCCGCGTTGGTGCAGCTCAACCGGGAGCGCGACGTCCACCTGGTGCCGGAATCCAACCAGAAGGTGCTCCGGCCGGAGGAGCGCGCCGCCGCGGTGAGTATCGGCAACCAGGACAAGCACCTTATCGCCATCTCGTCATGATGGCCGCCGAGCAGCGGCGGGCCCTGGCTGCGCTGAGGTTCAACTGGGCGCCGACACCGGACGACGTCTGGAAGCCGACCCCGTTCCACGTCGAGGGTCTGCACCACGACGTCGTGCAGACGGTGCTGGACAGCTTCGCCGAGGCGGAGCAGAGCCCCGACTCCAGCCCGGTGGGCGTCGCCATCCTCGGTCAGCGCGGCACCGGCAAGACCCACCTGCTCGGTACGGTGCGTCAGGAGGTGCAACAGCGCGGCGGCTTCTTCTTCCTGGTGGAGTTGCTGGAGGCCCGGGCGTTCTGGCACAGCACCGCGATGTCGATGCTGACGGGCTTCGCCAGGGCGATGCCGGACGGGACGACGCAACTGCGGGCGTTCCTGCGCCGGCTGGCGGACCGCGTCGACGCGCCGCGAACGGTCCGCCGGGCGGTCACCGGTGAGACCGAACTCAGCCGATCGGCGCTCGACGCCTTCGTCGACCTGATCCGCAAGACCGATCGCCAGATCGGGACCGAGTGTCAGGACACCGCGCGGGCGTTGGTCCTGTACGCCGCCGAGCAGTCGGCCCCGCAGGACATCGGCTTCGACTTCCTCTGCTCCAGCGACGAGGAGGAACCGGGTCTGCGCGCCGGCTGGGGGCTGCGACGCACGCGGCGAGCGCCTCAGGAGGTGGTCCAGGACACCAGCCGCCTGCTGGCCATGGTCGGTCCCACGGTGATCGCGGTCGACCAGATCGACCTGATGGTCGCGCAGTCGGTGAAGGCGACCAACCACGAGGTGCGAGGCGAGACCGACTGGCAGACCTCGTTGTTGCTGGAACAGGTGGCCAGCGGGCTGATGGCCCTGCGGGAGACCACCCGTCGCTCGTTGTCGGTGGTGTCCTGTCTGCCGCAGACCTGGCAGAACATCAAGGAGCAGGCCACCGACACGGTGCAGGACCGGTTCCGGGAGGCCGCCTGGCTCAAGCACATCCCCTCCGCCGAGGTCGGGCGGGAACTCGTCGAGAAGCGATTCTCGATGCTGTTCGACGGACTCGGCTTCACCCCGCCGTATCCGTCCTGGCCGGTCCACCCGTCCACCTTCGAGGAGGTGGAGGGCTTCACGCCGCGCGAGTTGCTACGGAGCATCGACGCGCACGTCCGGGCCTGCCTGGCCGCCGGTGAGGTGCGGGAACTCCGGCATCTGCTGCACGCGGCGGCGGACCGACCCGGCGTCCCGAGCGGATCACCGGCGGGTGGCGCGTCGGCGACGGGTCGCGCGGACGAGTTCGGGAAGATCGACGTGAGGTACGCGGAACTCGTCGCCGGGGCCGATCCCGAGCCCGCCGTCCGCCAGAAGTCCGAGGACGCGCGGGTGCCGGAACTCCTCAGGGCCGGGCTGACCGCGTGGATCGCCGAGCAGGGCTCCGCGGTGGAGGCGTTCAGCCTCGACCCGATCCCGGCCGGGGGCAAGCCGGCCCTGCACGCCCGGCTGCGACACAGCCTCGACGAGGAGAGCGAGGACGAGGAGCACTGGTCCTTCCGGGCGATCTGCGCCCCGCACCACATCGCCGCGCTCAACCGGATCCGCAACGCGGTGACCACGGCCGGGCTCACCGAGGGCATCGCCAAGCGTCGGCTCTTCCTGCTGCGGAGCGCGGCGTGGTCGACGGGGGCCCGTACCCGGGAGGTGCTGGAGGCGTTCGAGCGGGCGGGCGGGCGGACGCTCGACTTTCCCGCCGCGGACATCCGCCGCCTGGCCGCCCTGGAGCAGCTCATCCAGACGTACGGCCTGGAGACCCTACGGCCGTGGTTCGCCGACCGCCGACCGGTGGCGGACATCGGTTGCCTGCGAGAGGCACTCGGTGTCCGGCCGGCCGATGCGCCGGTCACCGGTCCGCCCGCCGGTGCCGTGCCCGCCGGCGCCGTGCCCGCCGCTGTCGTGCCCGCCCTCGACGTGGCGCCGGGACCGGCGTCCCGGCCGGAGGCGCCGCCGGACCGGGTGGTCGGGCGGGCTCCTGTTCCTGCGTCCCCCACCAGCGCACCGTCGGCGGCGGCGTACGCGGCGGTGCCGCAGACACCTGTCGCCGGTCCACCGCCCGTCGCCGGAGTCGACCCGCACCAGGTGGTTCTCGGTGTCGTGCCCGGTCGGCCGGACCCGGTGCGGATCGGCCTCGAATCGCTGCGCCGGCACACCGTCGTCTTCGCCGGTTCCGGCTCGGGCAAGACCGTGCTGATCCGCCGGCTCGTCGAGGAGTGTGCCCTGCGCGGCGTCTCCGCCATCGTCCTGGACCCGAACAACGACCTGGCCAGACTCGGCGACGCCTGGCCGGCACCGCCGAACGGGTGGGGTCCGGGGGACCCGGACCTGGCTGCGGCGTACCTCTCCGGGACGGACGTGGTGATCTGGACGCCGGGCCGGCAGTCCGGGCGGCCGTTGACGTTCCAACCGTTGCCCAGGTTCGCCGACGTGCTCGACGATCCGGACGGCTTCACGGCCGCGGTGAACGCCGCCGTCGCCACGTTGGCCACGCATGCCCGGGTGGACGGCGGAACGGACAAGGCGCGCCTCGGACGGGCGGTGCTTCGTGAGGCGCTGATCAGTTACGCCCGGACCGGCGCCAACGACCTGCACGAGTTCACCGAGGTGCTCAACGAGCTACCCGACGGGGTCAGCCAACTCGACAGCGCGCCCAAGTTGGCGGCGAGCATGGCGCAGTTGCTCAAGGCGGCGCTGATCAACGACCCCTTGTTCGGTGGGGCCGGAACCCCGGTCGACCCCGGTGAACTGCTCACGCCTCCGCCGGGTCGACGGGCCCGGATCTCGGTGATCAGCTTCGTCGGGCTTCCCGAGGACCAGCAGCGGCAGAGCTTCGTCAACCAGCTCCAGTTGGCACTCTTCACCTGGATCAAGCGCCATCCGGCCGGTGACCGGCCCCTGGGCGGGCTGCTGGTGATGGACGAGGCGCAGACGTTGGCACCGTCCGGTGCCGTCACCGCCTGCACCCAGAGCACCCTGGCGTTGACCTCGCAGGCCCGCAAGTACGGCCTGGGCCTGGTCTTCGCCACGCAGTCGCCGAAGGGGCTGCACAACCAGATCCCCGGCAACGCGGCCACCCAACTCTTCGGACTGCTGACCGCTCCGGTCCAGATCGAGGCGGCACGCGAGGTGGCCAGGGCGAAGGGCGCCGACGTGCCGGATGTGGGGAAGATGCGGACGGGGCAGTTCTACGCCGCCGTCGAAGGTGCCCGGTTCGTCAAGATGCAGGGCCCGATGTGCCTGAGCCACCATCCGCCCAGCCCGTTGACGACGGAGGAGGTCGTGCACCGTGCGGCCGCTGCCGACTCCGGCGTCTAGGTCGCCGGGTCGTCACCCCGCTGGTCCGTCAGCGACTCACGGTGCTGCCGGGTAGGGCGAAGGTCCACCCTGCGGTACGCGCCAACGGCACGAAACGGTCGACAGCGTCGACGGTCTGGCTCCGGTCTCCGCCCCCGTCGTGCAGCAGCACCACCGCGCCGGGTGCGGCACCGTCGGTGAGTCGCCGCAGCAGTTCGTCGGTGCCGGGCGGCTCCCAGTCGGTGACGGCGACCCGCCAGCCCATCGGCCGCATGCCGAGCGCGGCGGCGACGGTGGGGGTCTGGCCCCAGGCGCCGTACGGGGCACGGAAGTAGCCGACGCGGGCGTACGGGACGGCCTGCCGGATCACCGCGTTGGTCTCCAGCAGGTCCGACGCGATGCGACCGGCGGCCCAGTCACTCATGTCGTCGTGCCGCATCCCGTGGTTGCCGAGCACGTGGCCCTCGGCGGTGATCCGGCGGACCACCTCGGGATACCTCACGACCTGGTCGCCCCGGAGGAAGAAGACCGCCCGGACGTCGTGGTGGGCCAGCACGTCGAGCAGGCGTGGGGTGTGCACCGGATGCGGCCCGTCGTCGAAGGTGAGGCAGAGGACCTGCCCGGTGTCGATCACCTCGACCGGTCGAGCCGGTGGGGGCCCGATGCCCGACCGGAACGTGACGGCGGGGTAGGGGGCGTGGCGGGGCTGGGTGGACGGTGGCATCACCGGTGGCCTTCCGACAAGGTGGTGCGGCGAGTAGGTCGCGTGGGGCGCGAACCCGCCCCACCTGGCACGGCGACGATGCTGCGGTGGCGATGCGGTCGTTCCGGGAGCGTCCGGTAACTTGGTCGAAACGTTACGGCCGTCGATGCCGAGGCGTCAATGGTCGATACGTCCGACTCTCGGCATCTTGCCTGTTCAGGGCGCTGGAAAGCGATATCGAGAACTTTCCGGACGCCGCGTAGTTCAGTGGTCGAGGTAGGTGGCGTGGTCGAAGTCCGCGTACCGTCCGTCGCCACCGATGTCCTGCACCCAGAGTCCGAGCAGCGACCCGGTGAAACCCCAGGCGGTGAACTCTCCGTCGACCATCTCGGTGGCGTGCTCGTCGGAGAGGATGGTGGCGTCCAACTCGACCGGCACCTGCTGCCAGCCGGCACCCAGGTCGTACTCGAAGCGCAACACCGGGCCGTCGAAGGTCACCCGCAGGCCGACCTGGCGGGCGCCGCCGGTGTCGACGGTGAGCTGCGGGTACGCGGTACGTCGTCCCCGGTCGCAGCTGAGCACCTCCAGCACCACGCGCCCGTCGTCGGCCCGGGTCAGATAGAGGTGGTGCCAGTTCCGGGTGTTGTAGTACCCGGTCACGCCGGCCAGGTGCCGGTGATCACGCGGGTCGAACTCGACGACCGTCTCCAGCGAGCAGTGCGACGTGCGGACCCGGCGGGCGACCAGGCTCGGGGTCTGCTTGCCGGTCGGCGACTGTCCACCGTGCACGCGCAGGTACGAGGGGCGCGAGCGCAGGTCGATCCAGTCGTCGTCGGCCGGTCGGCGCAGCGTCGACCAGCACACCGCCAGTTCGGGCGCGTCGAAGTGGTCGACGGCTGGCTCCGGCGGCCACGGTTGTGTCGGCAGGTCCGGGGCGGCGATCTCGTCGGCCGGGATGCCGCCGTCGACGCGGGGCCACCCGCCGGACGGCCAGTCGACCTTCTGCAGCGCGGTCTCCCGCCCCAGCACGCACGCGCCGAGCGGGGTGTACGGGCGGCCGACGAGGTGTGCCATGTACCACTCGCCGTGCGGGGTCTGGACCAGGCTGCCGTGTCCGGCCTTCTGCAACCTGAGGTCGGGGCGGCCGACGGAGGTGAGCATCGGTCCGGCCGGGTCGACCTCGTACGGCCCGAACAGCTCGCGCGAGCGGGCCACCGTGACCTGGTGTTCCCAGCTCGTGCCGCCCTCGGCGGTGACCAGCCAGTACCAGCCGTCACGGCGGTACAGGTGCGGTCCCTCGGTGAGGCCGACCTCGGTGCCGGTGAAGATGATCCGCGGCTCACCGAGCATGCGCCTGCCGACCGGGTCGTACTGCTGGATCTCGATGCCGCCGAAGCGGTCGCGGCCCGGCCGCCACTCGGCGCTGAGCGCGAGCACCCAGGTGGTGCCGTCGTCGTCGTGGAAGAGGGCCGCGTCGAAGCCGTGCGAGTGCAGCCGGACCGGCTCCGACCAGGGGCCGGTGATGCTCGGTGCGGTGGTGAGGAAGTTCTGTGCGTCCCAGTAGCCGCCCGCGAAGCTGGCCACGTCGCTGTAGACGAGGTGGAACAACCCGTCGTGATGGGTCAGGTCGGGTGCCCAGATACCGGCGGCGTCGTCGCAGCCGCGCAGGTCGAGCAGGCGGCGGTCGGTGACGATCCCGCCCGTGTCACGCCAGTGCACCAGGTCCGTGGAATGGTGCACGCGCACGCCCGGATACCACTCGAAGGTCGAGGTCGCCAGGTAGTAGTCGTCGTCGACGCGCAGGATCGACGGATCGGGATGGAATCCGGCGAGGATCGGGTTCCGGATCGACCGGGTGGTGGCCACGTCCGCGGTCTCGGCCGACATGCGCTGCTCCTTCAGGCTTCGAACCCGGTGGATTTCCGGAAGTGGGCTGCGGGAACCTCCCAAGATTCGGCTCACCGTAGCGGGTAGTGTCTGCATACGACAGCCCTCTTGACCGCGTACGTCGACGCGTCGTAACGTGCCGGCCATCACGACGAAAATACCGGCAACGGGTTGAAACTTTCGAACTGCCATTCGCGGCCTGTCGCCGATCGCAGTGCCTCTATGCGTACGTCACCGGTTGTCGAAGGGATACAGATGACAGCGCCCGTCTCCCGCAGGTCACTACTCGGCCTGGCCGGTCTCGGCGCCAGCGCCTTCCTGCTCGGAGGATGCGGAGGGGACGATTCCGACAGCCCCGGCACCCCGCAGACGGTCAAGTGGTGGCACATCCAGAACACCGAGCCGATGCTGCCGGTCTGGGCCGACCTGGCGCGGGTGTACTCGGGCCGGCACCCGAACGTGACGTTCGAGATCGAGCCGCTGGAGAACGAGGTCTTCAAGACCGAGCTGGCCGAGATCACCAAGAAGGGCACGCCACCGGACCTGTTCCAGTCGTGGGGCGGTGGCCTGTTGCAGCAGCAGGTGGAAGCGGGCCTGGTCAAGGACATCACCGCCGAGGTGGAGCCGTGGATCGGGCAGTTGCTGCCCGCTGCGTTGCAGCCGTACACGATCGACGGACGGATCTACGGCATCCCGTTCGACGTCGGCATGACCGGCTTCTGGTACAACCGGGACCACTTCTCCGACGCCGGCATCACCTCGCCGCCCACCACCTGGGCCGGGCTGCTGGAGGCGGTCGGCAAGCTCAAGGCGCGGGGCATCACCCCCATCGCGCTCGCCGGCAAGGACAAGTGGCCGGGGCACTTCTACTGGGCGTACCTCGCGATGCGCGTCGGTGGCCTGGAGGCCCTGCGCGTCGCGGGTGAGACCGGCAACTTCGACACCCCGGAGTTCGTCGCCGCGGGGGAGCGACTGAAGGAGCTGGTCGATCTCAAGCCGTTCCAGCGCAACTGGCGCTCCGCGGAGTACGGCACGGCGGACGGGCAGGGCGCGGCGATGGGCAACGGCGAGGCCGCCATGGAGCTGATGGGCCAGTGGGCGCCCTCGATCCAGGCATCGTCGTCGAACAGCAAGCTCGGCATCGGCAACCAGCTCGGCTTCTTCACCTTCCCGACGGTGGAGGGCGGTAAGGGTGCCGCCACCGACGCGTTCGGCGGCGGCAACGGCTTCGCGGTCGGCCGCGACGCTCCGCCCGCGACGGTGGACTTCCTGCGCATGCTGCTGCGGTCGGAGAACCAGCGCCGGGCCGCCGAGACCGGTGCCGTGCTTCCCACCAACCTGGCCGCCGTCGGCCGGATCAAGGACCCGAACAACCAGGTGGTGGCGGCGCACCTGGCGGTCGCGACCGGGTTCCAGCTCTACCTCGACCAGGCGTACCCGCCGGCGGTCGGTCAGCAGGTCAACAACAGCGTCGCCGAGCTGATGATCGGCCGTAAGCGGCCGGATCAGATCCTCAAGGACATCACCGCGGTGGCGAAGAGCCAGCAGTGACGCCTCCGTCGGCGGCGTCCATCGAGCGAGCAGATGGAGGCGCCGCGTGGCTGCCAGTGACAACCGCACAGTGACCATCGCGGCGATCGCCCGTCTGGCCGGCGTGTCGGTGCCGACCGTGTCGCGGGTGATCAACGGGCGTTCGGACGTGGCTCCGCAGACGCGTCAGCGGGTGGAGGAGTTACTCACGCGGCACGGGTACCGGCGGCGTCCGCCGAGTATGCGGGCGAGTTCGGGGTTGGTGGACCTGGTCTTCAACGATCTGGACAGTCCGTGGGCGGTGGAGATCATTCGGGGTGTGGAGGATGTCGCGCACGCCGCCGGGGTGGGCACGGTGGTCTCCGCCATCCACCGCCGTACCTCCTCGGCCAAGCAGTGGCTGGACAACATCCGGACCCGCTCCACCGAGGGGGTCATCTTCGTCACCTCCACCCTGGAGGCGCCGCAGCAGGCCGAGTTGCGTCGCCTCAACATCCCGGTGGTGATCGTCGACCCGGCCGGTGTCCCCGCCCAGGACGCGCCGACGATCGGTGCCACGAACTGGGCCGGCAGTCTGCGGGCCACCGAGTACCTGATCGGGCTGGGACACCGCCGGATCGGGTTCGTCGCCGGCCTGCCGCAGTTGATGTGCAGCCGGGCCCGGATGGACGGCTACCGCGCGGCACTGGAGACGGCCGGTATCCCCGTCGACGACCGGTTGATCCAGGTCGGTAACTTCTATCACGAGGCCGGGTTCTCCGGCGGGGTGCGGTTGCTCGGGCTGGCCGATCCACCGACGGCGATCTTCGCGTCCAGCGACCAGATGGCGTTGGGGGTGTACGAGGCGGTCCGGCAGCGGGGTCTGCGGGTGCCGGACGACGTGAGCGTGGTGGGTTTCGACGACCTTCCCGAGGTGCGCTGGTCATCGCCCCCGCTGACGACGGTGCGTCAGCCGTTGGCCGAGATGGGGATGCTGGCGGCGCGTACGGTGCTGCGGTTGGCCAAGGGCGAGAAGGTGGAGAGCCCCCGGATCGAGCTGGCCACCGAATTGGTCGTCCGGGACAGCGCGGCGGCACCGAGGAGCTGACCGCCGACGGCCCGACGGATCTGCCCCACCTCCCGGTATGCGGGTGAAAATTCCGGCACTAGGGTGGGGGTTGTCGGCTGCCTCGCCGGGTGGGTCGCCGTACCGGGTTGGGTGGGTGGAGCTGTGGTTGCCAGAGAGACCCCCAGGGTCACGATTTCGGCGATCGCCGATCTGGCCGGCGTGTCGGTGCCGACCGTGTCGCGGGTGATCAACGGGCGTTCGGACGTGGCTCCGCAGACGCGTCAGCGGGTGGAGGAGTTACTCACGCGGCACGGGTACCGGCGGCGTCCGCCGAGTATGCGGGCGAGTTCGGGGTTGGTGGACCTGGTCTTCAACGATCTGGACAGTCCGTGGGCGGTGGAGATCATTCGGGGTGTGGAGGATGTCGCGCACGCCGCCGGGGTGGGCACGGTGGTCTCCGCCATCCACCGGCAGGCCGCCTCCGCCGAGCAGTGGTTGACCAGCCTGCGTGGGCGGGGCACCGAGGGCGTCATCTTCGTGACCTCGATGGTCGAAGCGCCGATGCGGGCCGAGTTGCGCCGGATGGACGTCCCGGTGGTGATCGTCGACGCCGACGGACTGCCGCCGCAGGACGCGCCGACGGTCGGCGCCACGAACTGGGCCGGAGGGCTGCGGGCCACCGAGTACCTGATCGGGCTGGGACACCGGCGGATCGGGTTCATCGCCGGGCCGCCGCAGTTGATGTGCAGCCGAGCCCGGATGGACGGCTACCGGGCGGCGCTGGAGGCCGCCGGGTTGGGCTTCGACGACGCGTTGGTCTGCCCGGGCGACTTCTATCACGAGTCCGGTTTCGTGGGCGGCACCCGGCTGCTGGGGCTGGCCGATCCACCGACGGCGATCTTCGCGTCCAGCGACCAGATGGCGTTGGGGGTGTACGAGGCGGTCCGGCAGCGGGGTCTACGGGTGCCGGACGACGTGAGCGTGGTGGGTTTCGACGACCTTCCCGAGGTGCGCTGGTCATCGCCGCCGATGACGACGGTGCGTCAGCCGTTGGCCGAGATGGGGATGCTGGCGGCGCGTACGGTGCTGCGGTTGGCCAAGGGGGAGAGGGTGGAGAGCCCCCGGATCGAGCTGGCGACCGAGTTGGTGGTCCGGGACAGTGCCGCCGCCCGACCGACGATCGGTTGATCTACCGATATTTTTCCGGAAGTTGTTGACGGGCGTCTCGGTGGCGACGACGATTTAGCGTGCCAACCTTCGATGAAGGAGCCGGCCAGGGGTGCCCGCCGTGCCCGCGGCACCGCCCTGCCGAAGCCCGTGCCCGGCGCACGCCACTGGCGGACGCCGGGCACGGCACTGTCACGTCGGGCACGGTGCGGTCCGGCTTCTGCCCAGGGCAGATCCGCTGAGGGTGAACGATCTGTCCCACCACGCCCGACACCCGGCAGGGTGGACCACATGAGAATGCTCATGCTGGGCGGCAGCGGGTTCGTGGGCCGGGCGACGGTCGCCGAGGGCGTCCGTCGTGGATGGACGGTGGCCGTGTTCAACCGGGGGCGGCACGGGGCTCCTCCGGCGGGTGTACGGCACCTGACCGGCGACCGCACCACAGCGGACGGGCTGGCCGCGCTGGCCGACGGCGAGTGGGACGTGGTGGTCGACACCTGGGACGGTGCGCCTCGGGACGCCCTCGCCGGCGCACGGATGCTCGCCGGGCGGGTCGGGCACTACGTCTACGTCTCCTCCGGATCGGTCTACGCGCCGCCGGTGCCCGCCGGGGTGACCGAGGACGACGCGGTGGTCGACGCCGACCCGGCCGCCGCCGACGGCGACTACCCGACACTCAAGCGCGGCAGCGAGCGGGCGGTCCAGGAGGTCTTCGGCGACCGGTCGTTGTTGGCCCGGGCCGGGCTGATCCTCGGCCCGGGCGAGGACATCGGTCGGCTGCCGTGGTGGTTGACCCGTGTCGCCCGGGGCGGTGACGTGCTCGCGCCCGGTCCCGCCGACCTGCCGGTGCAGTACGTCGACGTGCGCGACCTGGCCGGCTTCCTGCTCGACGCCGGGGCCGCCCGCCTCGCCGGCCCGGTCAACGTGGTGGACCGTCCCGGGCACACCACCATGGGTGGACTGCTCGCCGCCGCCGTCACGGCGACCGGTGCCGACGCCTCGCTGCGGTGGGTCGCGCCGGAGCGTCTGCGTGACGCGGGCGTGTCCCCGTGGAGCGAGTTGCCGGTGTGGCTGCCGCCCGGCCACGAATACCGGTGGATGCAGCAGATCGACGTCAGTCGGGCGTACGCCGCCGGGTTCACCGGTCGGCCGGTGTCCGACACCGTCACCGACACCTGGGAGTGGTTGCGCCGAGTGGGCGAGGTGCCCGCGCGGGCGGGGCGGCCGGCCCGAGAGCCGGTGGGTCTCGACCCGACCCGGGAGGCCGCCCTGCTCGCCGAGTTCGGCACGGGCGACCCGGCCCGCTGAGCGTCGGCCCGGCCCTCCCCGCGACGTCGCCCGGTCCACCCCTCGTCGGCGGTCAGCCGAGGTGCACCGGCAGGTCCAGCGTCTCGTCGACCGGGCGGCGTGGGGTGGGCCGGCCGGGCCGACCGAACCCGATCCGCATCACCATCTGCGGGGTGCCGAACCGGCCCAACGACATCCGGAGCTGCTCACGGGCCGAGGGCACCTCGATCGGCTGGGACAGCATCGACACCGACAGCCCGGAGTCGGTGGCGGTGAGCAGGACCCGCTGCAACGCCTGTCCGGCGACGACCTGGTCGACGGCGGTGTTGCCGGCCGAACCGAGCACCGCCACCAGGGGCTCCGGCTCGAAGTCGCGGCCGGGTGCGCGCGGGGCGCCGCCGAAGCCACGTGACGGCAGCAGGTCCTGCGGTTCGGCCTGCGGCCCGCCGGCCAGTGCCGGCACCCCGTCGGGCGCGGGCTCGGCGCGTACCCAGGTGAGGCGTTCGGCCCGGTAGGCGGGATCACGTTCGAGGACGCGGTGCGCGCCACGGGCGATCTCGGCGAAGGCGGTGACCGCGCTCACCCCGATCAGCAGTTCCAGCCAGCAGTGCTCGGCGCGGGCCGCCTCACCGAGGCGCCAGCGGGTGTCGGCGGGCACCGGGTCGGGCCAGAACGGGGCGCGGTTGCTGAACCGGCGGTGGATCGCCGCGTGCAGGTTCTGCTCGGTCGGGGTCGGTCGGCGCGGCAGGTCCGGCACCAACCGGGCCAGCACGGTCGGTTCCGCCGGGTACGGCCGCAGCCGGACGGTGGCCGGGTTTCCCGCCACCGCCAGCGCCAGACGCAGGTTGAACAGTGCCGCGCCACCGGCGACCCGGGCACCCCAGCCGCTCGGGTCGGTGGCGGGTAGTCCGCGTCGCGGGTCGAGAAGCACCTCGATGCCGCCGTCGCGCAGCCGGAACCGCCAGGGCTGGACGTTGTGCAGGGACGGCGCCCGCACCGCGTCGGCCGCGGCGACCCGAAGCTGCTCGGCGGTGTAGCCGTTCTCCATGGTCCTGCCCCCTCACGCTCGCCGGTACCACCCCACGGTGCGCCTCGGCGACCCCCGCCCAGCAGGGCCACACGTCCCGAACCCCCGGGACACCCCGCCCCTCACCCGGGACCGTGCACCGGCGTCGACTCCATCTCCGACCAGGGGACGGTGGTGGGTCGGGACCTTCGGCCCGTGCGTGCGGTGGGGGAGAACGGGTAGAAACGAAGGATGATCCGGGTGTTCCTGCTCGACGACCACGAGGTCGTCCGTCGTGGCCTTGCCGACCTGCTCCAGGCCAGCGGCGACATAGAGGTGGTCGGCGAGTCCGGCTCCGCGCCGGAGGCCGCCCGCCGGATCCCGGCGCTCCGCCCCGACGTGGCAATCCTCGACGCCCGGCTACCCGACGGCAACGGCATCGACGTGTGCCGGGACGTGCGGGCCGTGGACTCCTCGATCAAGGGCCTGATCCTCACCTCGTACGAGGACGACGAGGCGCTGTTCGCGGCGATCATGGCCGGTGCCTCCGGGTACGTGCTCAAGCAGATCCGCGGCACCGACCTGGTCGACGCGGTGCGCCGGGTGGCGGGCGGGCAGTCGCTGCTCGACCCGGCGATCACCACCCGCGTCCTGGACCGCATCCGCAGCGGCGTGGAGCAGCCACGCGAGCTGCAGTCCCTCACCGAGCAGGAACGGCGGATCCTGGAGTACGTCGCCGAGGGCCTGACCAACCGGGAGATCGCCGGCAAGATGTTCCTGGCCGAGAAGACGGTCAAGAACTACGTCTCCAGCGTGCTGGCCAAGCTCGGCCTGGAACGGCGTACCCAGGCCGCCGTGCTCGCCACCCGGCTGCTCGGCAAGTCCCGCTGACCGTACGCCGGCACCCGCCGGTCAGTCCCGCAGCGGGATCGACCAGCGCAGTTCGGTGCCGTGCGGACGGGCCGGGCGGACCTCGAAGGTGCCGTCGTGGCGTTCCGCGCGCTCGCGCAGGTTCACCAGCCCGCCCCGGGCGGCGGCCGGGTCGCATCCCACCCCGTCGTCGGTGACGAGCACGGTCACCCGACCGCCGTCGACCCGTACCGACACCGTCACGGCCGACGCCTCGGCGTGGCGTACCGCGTTGGACAGGGCCTCGCGGAGCACGGCGGTGAGATCGGGGCGGACCGCGTCCGGGACGGCGCTGTCGACCGGGCCGTTCAGCTCCAGCCGGGGACGGAAGCCCAACGACTCGGCCGCCACCTCCACCGCCTCGCGGATCTCGGTGCGCAGCGCCGCGCTCACCGGACTGCGCAGCTCGAAGATGGTGCGGCGGATGTCGGAGATGGTGGCGTCCAGGTCGTCGACCGCCGCGTTGATCCGTTTGGTCAACTCGGGCCGCGTGGCCAGCGGCACCGCGCTCTGCAGGTGCAGGCCGGTGGCGAACAACCGCTGGATGACCACGTCGTGCAGGTCACGGGCGATGCGTTCGCGGTCCTCCAGGACCACCAACTGCTCGCGTTCCTCCTGGCCGCGTGCGCGTTCCATGGCCAGCGCGGCCTGCCCGGCGAAGCTGCCGAGCAGCGCCACGTCCTCGTCGGTGGCGCCACCGTGCTCGACCGCGTGCGCGATCACCAGGACACCGTGCAGGGTGTCGGCGGTGGCCAGCGGCGAGATCACCGCCGGCCCGGTGTGCAGCACCGCCGGCCAGGGAGCGGCGTGGGCGAGGTCGTCCACCGAGTCGTGCCGGCCCTCGGCGATCGGCCCGGCGAAACTGGTGTCCGCCGCCGGCAGCACGGTGCCGACCAGCGCGCGGGCCTGGCTGCCGGCACCGTCGACCACCTCGACCGTGAAGTGGTCGGCCTCGTCGTCGTAGAGCAGCACCAGGGCCAGCTCGGCCTCGGCGACCTCGCGGGCCCGTCGCGCCACCAGCGTCAGCGCGTCGGTGCGGCGGACCTCGCCGAGCAGCAGTGAGGTGATCTCGGCGGTGGCGGCGAGCCAGCGTTCCCGCCGGTGCGCCAGCGCGTACAACCGGGCGTTCTCGATCGCCACCCCGGCCGCCGCGGCGAGGGCCACGACGATCTCCTCGTCGTCGTCGGTGAACTGCGCGCCGCCCTGCTTCTCGGCCAGATAGAGGTTGCCGAAGACCTGGTCGCGGATGCGGACCGGCACGCCGAGGAAGGTGTGCATCGGCGGGTGGTGCGGCGGGAACCCGTAGGAGCGCGGATGCTGGGTGATGTCCGGCATCCGCAGCGGCTTCGGATCGTCGATCAGCAGGCCGAGCACGCCCCGGCCGTGCGGCAGGTCACCGATGGTGGCGTGCAGCTCGGGGGAGATGCCGTGGGTGATGAAGTCGTGCAGCGTCCGGTCGGTGCCGATCACGCCGAGCGCGCCGTACCGGGCGCCGGCCAGGTCGCAGGCGGACTGCACGATCCGTTGCAGGGTGCTGCGCAGGTCCAGGTCGGTGCCGATGCCGACCACCGCGTCGAGCAGGGCCCGCAGCCGTTCCCGGCTGGTCATCACCTCCCCGACCCGGTCGAGCATCTCCTGGAGCAGCTCGTCCAGGTGGACGCGGGAGAGCGGGCTGAGGCCGAGGGAGGGCGGCTCGTGCCGGGGGTGGGGTTCGCCGACGGTCACCCGGCGATGCTAACCGGCGGGCGGCCGTCGGCTCATCCCGCTGTTCCCTCCACCGCCGAGGTGTCCACCACCTGCGCGCGATCCAGTCGCTGGGTGTGCGGCGGACCCGCGTGCGCCGGGTCCGCGACGCCGAGTCGCAGGACGAGGTACGGGTGGCCGAGCCCGGCCAGCACCCCCCGCAGGACCTGCCGGGTCGCCGGCACCTCGACCACCCCGCTCAGCGGCACCACCGAGACACCCAGCCGGGTGGCGGTCAGCCAGGCGGCGGAGAGCGCCTCACCGGCGCGCAGCCAGTCCACCGGCTCGTCCTCGTCGCCGTAGAGCACCGCGTACGACGCGGCCCGGTCGTGGCCCGGCCCCACCGGCAGCGTCCCGGGGCGGCCGAAGTCCCGGCCCGGCACGGTGGTCTGCGGGGCCTGCTCGGGCAGCACCTCGGCGGTCAACCCGGTCCCGGCGGCCCGGCTGGTCCAGTAGTCCAGTTCCTCGCGCAGCCGGGAGTCGTCGGCCTCGACGGTGGCGGCGCGCGAGGCGGCGGCGGCCAACTCCAGCACCTGGTCGCGATCGAGGATCTCCAACCGGGCGCCCTCCTGGCGGGCGGCCGTGCTGACCGCGTCCAGTCGTTCGTCGCCGACCGGCTCGTCGCTGACCGGTCGACGGTCGGTGTGCCTGACCTGCATGCACTGGACGGTCCGCATGGCGTCCGGGTCGGCCCCGCTGGGCCGCAGGTCGGTCAGCCGGGCGAGCAGCTCCGGCTCGGCCGGGTCGGGCATCCGCCGTACGGTCGTCGTCCACCCCTCGGCGGCCAGCGCCAACCGGGCGTGGTGCAGTGCCGCCCCGCAGCTCAACCGGACCAACTCGCCGTCCGGATCGGTCGCCGCCAACTGCGGGTCGTGGACCATCCGCAGCTCCAGCGCGTCGGGCAGGACCCGCCAGCGCCACGGCTGCGCGTTGTGCACCGAGGGCGCCCGACCGGCCATCGTGGCGGCCTCCGCGAGCGCGGTGGGCAGCGGGCGATGCGTGGCCGGCGTCTGGTGGCTCATTGTCACGACCTTTCGTCTCTGCTCATCGTGCCGCACCTCGGTGCGGCCGTGGGCCGGGTCTGGCCCATCATGCGACATCCGCCGGGGGTCACGCACGGTCCCAACGTCCCGGCACCGAGGGGTAGTTCGGCCCGGGATCTGGCCGGAGTGCCCGACGGTGGGGCGCGGTGCCTGCGACGATCCGCGCATGGCGGAACCGACGTCGGACGCGCCGGACCACGGTCCCCGCGAGTGCCTGGCGCCGCGCCCCGTGCCGTCGGGTGGACCACGGTGGTGGTGGCTGTGGGCGCCGCTGACCGCACTGACCGCGTTGGTCCTGGCCGGAGCGGCGGCACGACTGGCGGGACGGGTCGGGGTCGCTGACGCGCTGTGGGCGGCGGCCACTTTCGTCGCGTTGCTGCCGGCGGCCGCCTCGATGCTGCGCGAGCTGTGGCGGCGACGTTTCGGCGTGGACGTGATCGCCGTCCTCGCGTTGGCCGGGGCGCTCGTCGTCGGCGAGTACCTGGCCGGTGCGGTGGTCGCGCTGATGTTGGCGACCGGCCGGACCCTGGAGGCGTACGCGCACCGGCGGGCGACCCGTGACCTGCGCTCCCTGCTCGCCCGTGCCCCGCGTACCGCCCGTCGGCGTACCGCCGACGGCGGCGTCGAGGTGGTGCCGGTGGACCGGCTGGCGGCCGGGGACCGGTTGCTGGTCGGCCCCGGTGACGTGGTCGCCGTCGATGGTGTCGTGGAGTCCGCGGCGACCCTCGACGAGTCGGTGGTGACCGGGGAGTCCCGGCTGGTCGAGCGGGCGGCGGGGGAGCGGGTGGCCAGTGGGGTGGTCAACGCCGGGGCGGGCTTCGGACTGCGGGCCACCGAGAGCGCCACCCGCAGCACGTACGCGGGGATCGTCCGGTTGGCCGAGGAGGCGACCGCCCGCAAGGCGCCGACGGTGCGGCTGGCCGACCACTACGCCGCCGCCTTCGTGCCGTTCACCCTCGTCGTGGCCGGCCTGGGCTGGTTGCTGTCCGGTGAGTTCCTGCGGGCGGTGGCGGTGCTGGTGGTGGCGACCCCGTGCCCGCTGCTGCTGGCCACCCCGATCGCCATCGTCAGCGGGCTGTCCCGGGTCGCCCGGCGGGGGATGCTGGTGCGCGACGGCGGGTCGCTGGAGGTGCTCGGTCGCGCCCGTACCCTGCTGGTCGACAAGACCGGCACGCTCACCCTGGGCCGACCGAGGGTGGCCGACCTGGTGGTGGCCCCCGGCGGCGACGCCGACGAGATGCTGCGCTCGGCCGCCTCGGTGGAACAACTCTCCCCGCACGTGTTGGCGGCGGCGCTGGTCCGTGATGCCCGGGGACGCGGGATGCGGCTGGTGACGCCGACGGAGGTGACCGAGGAGGCGGGCCGGGGAGTGCGCGGGCGGGTGGGTGGACGACGGATTCGCGTCGGTCAGCTCGACGCCGACCCGCCGCCGTGGGCGGTGCCGGTCCGTACCCGCGCCGAACAGGCCGGACACAGCGTGGTCTGGGTGTCCGACGAGGCCGGGCCGTTCGGCGCGGTGGTGCTGGAGGACCCGGTACGCCCGGACGCCCGCCAGGTGGTGGACCGGCTGCGGAAGGCCGGGATGACCCGGATCGTGATGGTCACCGGCGACCGCCCGGAGACGGCGCACCGGGTCGCGCGGGACGTCGGCGTGGACGACGTGCTGGCCCGGTGCACCCCGACGGAGAAGGCGGCCCGGGTCCGCGCCGAGGCGGGGCGGGCGGTCACCGTGATGGTCGGCGACGGTGTCAACGACGCGCCCGCCCTGGCGGAGGCGCACGTCGGGGTGGCGATGGGCGCCACCGGGGCGACCGCCTCCGCCGACGTCGCCGACGCCGTGCTGAGCGTCGACCGGCTCGACCCGCTCGCCGACGCGGTGGAGGTGGCGCGTCGCGCCCGGCGGATCGCGGTGCAGAGTGCCACGGTGGGGATGGGCCTGGCGGTCGTCGCGATGGGGTTCGCGGCGGCCGGGAAGCTGCCACCGGTGGCCGGTGCGTTCCTCCAGGAGGGCATCGACGTGTTGGTGATCCTCAACGCCCTGCGGGCGCTGGGCGGCGGGCCGCGCCGACCGGCCTGACACCGGTCGGCGCGGATCGCCTCAGCGTTTCCGGACGACCGCCACCGGGCAGTGCGCGTGCTGGATGAGCTGCTGGCTGACCGAGCCGAGCAGCATGCCGCGCAGGCCGCCCCGGCCCCGGGTGCCGACCACCACCAGTTGCGACCGGCGGCTGGACTCGATCAGCAGCCCGGCCGGTGCGGAGGTGCCCGTCTCGACGCTCACCTCGACGTCGGGGAAGGTCTCCCGCCAGCGGCGCACCGCCTCGTCCAGCTCCGCGCGGTCCTCGGCCAGGGCCGCGTCCCGGGCCTGCTCTCCGGTGAGGTTCGCCTGCTCGCCCCTGGGCTGCCAGGCTCGCAGCACCCGCAGCGGCACCCTGCGCAGGGCGGCCTCCTCGACGGCGTAGCCGAGGGCCACCAGCGAGGGTTCGGAGCCGTCCACCCCGACGGTGACGTGCCCGGACCGGGCGGCGTCGGCGGTGTCGCGGCGAACCACCACCACCGGGCAGTGCGCGTGCGCGGTGACGCTGACCGCCGTGGATCCGGCGAGCAGGCCGGCGAAGCCGCCGTGTCCCCGGCCGCCCAGCACCACCAGGTCGGCCTCCGCCGAACTCTCCTCCAGCACCAGGGCGGGCGGGCCGTCGCGGACCTCACCGTGCACGGTCAACTCGGGGTTGGCCGCACCGGCGTCCGCGGCGGCTTTGCCCACCAACTCCTCGACCTGCTGACGGGCCTGTTCGTCGGGCCACATGCCGGGCGTGACTCCGGGACCGACCCAGCCGGCCACGGTGAGCCACTCGAAGACGTACACCAGCCGGACCGGTCGGCCGGACCGGCGGGCCTGGTCCAGCGCCCAGTCCAGGGCCGCGGCCGCGTCCGGCGAGCCGTCGTAGCCCACCACGATCTCCGCGCCGTCCGTACTCCCGGTCATGGTGTCTCCTTTTCAGGGGTTGGTGGGGTCGGTCTCGCGGACCCAGCGCCACTCGGCGACCCGGGGGTCGTCCTCCCCGAACCGGCGGGTGTGGTCGCGGGCCGCGTCGCGGGCGTCGGCCATCTCCTGCCGCAGGTACGCCACCCGGTCGCCGAGCCCCGGCACCCGGTCGATCACGTCGATGACGAGGTGGAACCGGTCCAGGTCGTTGAGCATCACCATGTCGAAGGGCGTGGTGGTGGTGCCCTCCTCCTTGTACCCGCGTACGTGCAGGTTGCGGTGGTTGGTGCGGCGGTAGGTGAGCCGGTGGATCAGCCACGGGTAGCCGTGGTAGGCGAAGATGATCGGCTTGTCGCGGGTGAACAGCGTGTCGAACTCGTTGTCCGGCAGGCCGTGCGGGTGCTCGCTCGACGGCTGGAGCCGCATCAGGTCGACCACGTTGATCACCCGGACCTTCAGGTCGGGCAGGTGCCGGTGCAGCAGGTCCGCCGCCGCCAGGGTCTCCAGGGTGGGCACGTCCCCGGCGCAGGCGAGGACCACGTCCGGCTCGCTGCCGCCGTCGGTGCCGGCCCAGTCCCAGATGCCCACCCCGCGCCGGCAGTGCTGCACGGCCTCGTCCATGGTCAGCCAGTTCGGCGCGGGCTGCTTGCCGGCCACCACCACGTTGACGTAGTGCCGGCTGCGCAGGCAGTGGTCCATGGTGGAGAGCAGGGTGTTCGCGTCCGGCGGCAGGTACACCCGGACGACCTCGGCCTTCTTGTTCATCACGTGGTCGATGAAGCCCGGGTCCTGGTGCGAGAAGCCGTTGTGGTCCTGCCGCCAGACGTGGCTGGAGAGCAGGTAGTTCAGCGATGCCACCGGCATCCGCCAGGGGATGTCCCGGGTCACCTTGAGCCACTTCGCGTGCTGGTTCACCATCGAGTCGACGATGTGGATGAACGCCTCGTAGCTGGTGAAGACGCCGTGCCGCCCGGTCAGCAGGTAGCCCTCCAGCCAGCCCTGGCACAGATGCTCGGAGAGCACCTCCATCACCCGGCCGTCGGGGGAGAGGTGGTCGTCGCCGGGGACCGTGGCGCCCATCCAGGCCCGGTCGGTGACCTCGAAGGCCGCCTGGAGCCGGTTGGAGGCCACCTCGTCCGGCCCGAACAGCCGGAAGGTCTGCGGGTTCGCGGCGATCACGTCCCGGATCCACCGGCCCAGTACGCCGGTGGCGCCGGTGGCCGTCGCACCGGGACGTGGCACGTCCACCGCGTAGTCGCGGAAGTCCGGCAGGACCAGGTCACGCAGCACCGACCCGCCGTTGGCGACCGGGTTGGCGCTCATCCGCCGATCCCCGGTGGGCGGCTGGGCGGTCAGCTCCGGGACCGGGGCGCCGGTGGCGTCGAACAGCTCCTCCGGGCGGTAGCTGCGCAGCCAGCGCTCCAACTCGGCCAGGTGCTCCGGGTTGCTGCGGACGTTCGACAGGGGCACCTGGTGGGCGTGGTACGTGCCCTCGACCTGCTTGCCGTCGACCTCGCGCGGACCGGTCCAGCCCTTCGGCGTACGCAGCACGATCATCGGCCAGCGCGGACGCTCGGTGGTGGCTCCGGACCGGGCCCGACGCTGAATCTCGGCGATCTCGTCCAGCGCCCGGTCCAGAGTGGCGGCGAGTGCCTCGTGCACGGCGGCGGGTTCGTCACCGGCCACCACGTACGGCTGGTAGCCGAAGCCGCGCATCATGGCGAGCAGGTCGGACTCGGGGATCCGGTCCAGCACCGTCGGGTTGGCGATCTTGTAGCCGTTGAGGTGCAGGACGGGCAGCACCGCGCCGTCCCGGGCGGGGTTGAGGAACACGGTCGACAGCCAGCTCCCGGCCAACGGGCCGGTCTCCGCCTCGCCGTCCCCGATGACACAGGCCACCAGCAGGTCGGGGTTGTCGAACGCGGCACCGTAGGCGTGGCTGAGCGCGTACCCCAGCTCGCCGCCCTCGTGGATCGAGCCCGGCACCTCCGCCGCCACATGGCTGGGGATGCCGCCGGGGAAGGAGAACTGGCGGAACAGCCGGGCCATGCCGGCCTCGTCGCGGCCGACGCCCGGATACCGCTCGCTCCAGGTGCCCTCCAGCCAGGTGTTCGCGACGATCGCCGGACCGCCGTGACCGGGGCCGGTGACGAAGAGGGCCGACAGGTCCCGGTCGACGATCACCCGGTTCAGGTGGGCGTAGATCAGGTTCAGGCCGGGCGAGGTGCCCCAGTGCCCCAACAGCCGGGGCTTGACGTGCTCCGCCGTCAGCGGTTCGCGGAGCAGGGGATTGTCGAGCAGGTAGATCTGCCCGACGCTGAGATAGTTCGCGGCCCGCCAGTAGGCGTCGAGGCGGCGCAGTTCCTCGTCGGTCAGGGTGCTCGGGATGTCCACGGCCGTGTCCATACTGCTTGAGCCTCTCGCGGGTCGGTGGATTCTGCATCCGCAGCGCGGGTTTCCTGCCTCCAGCTTTCCGGGATCGGCGGGCGTGGATCAGGGCCGTTGGTCCCGCCCGGCCGGGTGTCCTGGCCTGTCGTCGGCGGGCGGCCCGGAGACGCCCCGGACCACCAGCACCGGGGCCGGGGCGTGGTAGAGCAGCGACTGGCTGACCGCGCCGAGCATGCCGCGCCACGGTTCGTCACCGCGCGCGGCGACCACCACCAACTGCGCGGCGCGCGACTGTTCGACCAGGACGTCACCCGGTTCGCCCCGGACGACCCGGCACTCCACCATGACGCCGCGCTGCCCGGCACCGTGTCGGGCCACGAGCGCGGCGAGCCGGTCGGCGGCCTCACCCACCGCCGCGTCGGACTCGACCACCCAGACCACCAGCAGGTGCGAACGGTGCCGGCTGGCGCAGGCGTACGCCCAGGCCAGGGCGATCTCGGCGGACGCCGAGCCGTCCACACCGACCAGGACCGGCCCGGTCGGCGGGGGTTCCTGGCGGGCGACCAGCACCGGGCAGTCGGCGCGGGCGGCCACCTGGACGGCGGGACTGTCGGCCGGGATGCAGCGGTCGCAGTGGGCCATGCCGCCGTCCCCGACGGCCACCAGGAACGCCGTCTCGGACTTGCGGACCAGCGTCGCCACCGCCGAACCCTCGATGATCTCGGCGGTGACCGGGACGTCCGGCTCGCTCTGGTTGGCCGCCACGGTGGCCTCGGCGAGTAGTTCCTCGGCGTGCGAGCGGGACGCGGTGACCGCGGGCGCCTCCATCGCGGCCCAGTTGAACGCGTGCATCAGGTGCAGCGCACGGCCGTGGGCGGCGGCCACCCGCGCGGCGGTACGGGCCACCGGCAGCGCGCCGTCCGGACCGACGCCGACCAGCACCGGCGTCGTCCCGCTGCCTAGGGCCATCCGCCATCACCCCCGCAGCTGCGTTCGGCCTGCTGTTGAGGCTAGTCGCGCCGGTGCGGCCCCGGGGCGTGATCGCCCGACGGCCGCCCTGCTCAGGACGCCGATCCCACCCGGAGCACGACCGCGCTGGCGGGTGGCGCGGACCAACGCCGGGTGTCAACCGGGATTGACAGGCTCGGGCCTGTCAATGTAAGTTGACGCCATGAGTCAGGCGACGGAACTCGCGGCCGCAGCGGGCAGCACCGACCCCAGGGTCGGGCTACGCGCGGTCCGCGCCCTGCGCCGGCTGCTCGAACGGCTTGAGGTGGTCCAGGTCGACAACGCCCGCCGACAGGGCTGGTCCTGGCAGGAGATCGCCGACGCGCTCGAGGTCAGCCGGCAGGCGGTCCACAAGAAGCACGCCGGGCGACCGGCGGTCGGATCCTCCCGGGAGGCATGATGTTCGAACGGTTCACCGACCGCGCCCGCACCGTGGTGCGGCACGCACGCGACGAGGCGCGGGCCGAGGGGCGAGGACCCGTCGGCACCGAGCACCTGCTGCTCGGCATCCTCGCCGACGGCGACGCGCTGGCCGTCCGGGTGCTCCGCGACGTCGGGGTCACCGGTGACGACCTGCGGGAGCGGGTACGCCGCCACACCGTCCGGGGCGACGACGGGCTCGCCGAGGCCGACGCCGCCGCGCTGCGGGAGATCGGCATCGACCTGGCCGCGATCGTGGCCCGGATCGAGGAGTCCTTCGGCCCGGACGCGTTGCGTGAGGCCGTGCCGGCACCGCGTCGCCGCTGGGGTCGGCTCCGGCGGCACCCGGGCGGGCCGTTCTCCGCCCGCGCCAGGAAGGTGCTGGAGCTCTCCCTGCGCGAGGCGATGCGGCTGCGGCACCGGCACATCGGCACCGAGCACCTCCTGCTGGGGCTGCTCCGCGAGGGCAACGGGCTGGCCGCGCTGGTGCTCACCGAGGCCGGGGTGGACCTGGCCGACGTACGCCGCCGGGTGGAGACCGCGCTGCGGGCCGCCGCCTGAGCCGCCACGCCACGGGTCGGCGTCACACCTGTCGGGTGGGTGAACCTGGTCACCCGGCGTCGGGTCGCCGAACCGCCTACCGTGCCGCACACTGACGCCGTGGAAGCTGGACGAGACGGACAGGCACTGCGCAGTGCGGTCGTGGTCAACCCGGTCAAGGTGGAGGATCTCGACACGTTCCGCCGCACGGTCGTCGACGCGCTCGCCGCCGCCGGCTGGCCCGAGCCGCTGTGGCTGGAGACCACCGTCGACGACCCCGGGCGCGGCCAGACCGAGCAGGCCCTGGCCGAGGGCGTCGACGTGGTCTTCGCCTGCGGCGGCGACGGCACCGTGATGGCCTGCGTCAGCGCGCTGGTCGGCACCGAGGTGGCCCTCGCCGTCCTTCCCCAGGGCACCGGGAACCTGCTCGCCGCCAACCTGGGACTCTCCACCGACCTGGCCGCCGGGATCGAGGTGGCCGTCGAGCGCGGACGGCGTCTGCTCGACGTCGGCGAGGTCGACGGGCAGCACTTCGCGGTGATGGCCGGCATGGGCTTCGACGCCCAGATGCTCGCCGCCACCAACGAGACGACGAAACGGCGGATCGGCTGGCCGGCGTACGTCGTGGGCGCCGCCCGGCACCTGCGCGACCGCCCGATGCGGGTGTCGATCTCGCTGGACGACCAGCCGCCGCTGCGCCGCCGCGCCCGCTCGGTGCTGGTCGCCAACGTCGGTCGGCTCCAGGGCGGCGTACGCCTGCTCACCGAGGCCGAACCCGACGACGGCTACCTCGACGTCGCCGTGCTCACCCCGCACCGGTTGCGACACTGGATCAGGCTCGGCTGGGCGGTGGTACGCCGCCGCGACCGGGTGCCCCGGATGGAGGTCTTCCGGGCCCGCCGGGTGACCATCACCAGCAACCGCCCCCAGCCGCGCGAACTGGACGGCGACCTGATCGAGCCCGGCCACGAGCTGAGCGTGCAGATCCGTCGACGGGCCCTGTGGCTGTGCGTACCGCAGCCGGAGAGCACACCCGACCTGGCCGAGGACGCGTCCGGCGCCGCCGAGCGGGGTGAGCGGCTCATCGAGGAGGGCCGGGGTGAGTAGCACCAAGATGGTGCCGGAGACCCGGCTGATGGCCGACGAGCAGCTCTGCGCCGACCACGCCTGGCAGACGCTGCGCCGCGAGGGCGGCTGGCACCTGCTGCACGACGCCTTCGTCCGGTTCCGCTACGGCGACGGGTTCAGCCACGCCCGCGCCTTCGCCTTCCAGCTCTGCCTGGCCGTGGTGCCGTTCCTGATCGCGCTGACCGGGCTCATCTCGGAGCTGGGGGCGGCCGAGGGCGGCGAGGTGGTGGCCGACACCGTCCTCGCGCTCACCCCCGGCGCCAGCGAGGCGGTCGTCGCCGATCTGCTCGGCGAGGGCGCGGGCGGCGAACGCGTCGAGGACATCGGCGAGGTGGCGCTGGCCCTCGGCCTCGGCACCGGGCTGGTCGCGCTGACCAGCACGATGGCGCAGATCGAGCGGGGCGCCAACCGGATCTACGGCGTCGAGCGAGACCGCCCCGCCCTGCGGAAGTACCTGCGCGCCGCGGTGCTCGCCGTCGTCGCCGGCATACCGGCGCTGACCGGGTTCCTCATCCTCGTCGGCGGCGGCCCGATGGGCGACTCGGTGGAACGCCGCTACGCCTGGGGCGAGTGGGCCGCCATCCTCTGGGACGTGGTGCGCTGGCCGCTCAGCCTCGCGCTGACCGTGCTGGCCGTCGCGGTGCTGTTCCGGTACGCCCCACGTCGCCGTCAACCCGGCCTGTCCTGGCTGCTCTTCGGCGCCGGCATCGCCACCGCACTCTGGTGGCTGGCCAGCCTGCTGCTCGCCGGCTACGTGCGGTTCAGTGAGGACTTCGGCCAGACGTACGGCGCGCTGACCGGCATGATGGCGTTGTTGCTCTGGGCCAACCTCACCGGCATGGCGCTCTTCGGCGGGCTGGCCTTCGCCGCCCAACTGGAGGCGGTCCGCATCGGTGTGTCCGAGCCCGCCAAGCCGGACCTGTGGAAGCCGAACGCCCCACGTGCGGGTCTGCACGACACCGGCGAGATGACCGCGCTCTAGACGCCCGCCGTCCGGGCCGGAACGTCCTTCTCCACCCGGGCGGGTGTACGCACCCATCGACGCGGGTACAGCGCCACGCCAGAAGGCGTCGCCGTCGGTCGACGCCCCTGGCGAAGGAGGCTGCCGTGGGCGCGGTCCGGGACGTACTGCGACGACCACTCGGTCACTTCACCGAACGTACCCTCGCCGGGCTGCTGCTCGTCCTCGGCGCCGGGGTCGGTTTCGGGCTGCTCCTGGTGCTGGTCCGGGTGCAGTGGACCCCGCTGTACGACGTGGACCACGGCGTGGCGGTCTGGCTCAACGAGCGGATCTCACCCATCGGTCCGCTGGTGACGGTGCTCACCGCCATCACCGACCTCGGCGGTCGACCGGTGATCGTCTGGCTGGTCACCGTGGCCGTGGTCGGGCTGCTGATCCGCAAGCAGGGTCGGCTCGCGGTCTTCCTGATCGTCACCGGGGCGGGCGCGCTGATCCTCGACCCGTCGCTCAAGACGCTCGTCGACCGGCTGCGCCCCGAGGTGGACGTGCCCATCGGCACGTACGCCGGGCAGAGCTTCCCCAGCGGACACGCCCTCGGGTCGATGGTCGCCTACGGCGCGCTGCTGCTGGTCTTCCTGCCGGCCATGGCGCCCCGCTGGCGCAAGCCGGCGATCGCCCTGGCCGCCACCGTCGTGGTCCTGATCGGATTCACCCGGGTCGCGCTCGGCGTGCACTTCCTCTCCGACGTGCTCGGCGCCTGGCTCCTCGGCGCGGCCTGGCTCGGCGTCACCGCGTACGCCTTCCGGCTGTGGCGGTTGGAACGCGGCCGCCCGGCCGTCCCACTGACCGACGGCCTGGAGCCCGAGGCGGCACACGAGGTGGCCCTGGCACCGGAGGAGGAGAAGCTGCTGCCGCACGCCCGTGCCGGCGTCGCCGAGATCGTGGTCGGCTGGGTGCTGGTCTTCGGCGCCCTCTACGGCTTCGGCATGCTCGTCAGCTACCACGCCGACGGCACCTTCCTGGCCCGGCTCGACGAGACCGTGCCGCAGTGGTTCGCCGACCGGGGCACCCCGTTCCTGGACGACCTGAGCTGGGTGTGGAGCAAGGTCGGCGACACCCACGCCATCCTGCTCATCTCGATGGTCTTCTGCCCGCTGGTGCTGGCGATCTGGCGACGCTGGCGGCCGGTGCTCTTCGTGGCGCTGACCATGTTCGGCGAGCTGACGCTCTTCCTCGCCTCCGCCGCCGCCGTGGACCGGCCGCGCCCGCCGGTGGAGAACCTGGACGGCCCGATGCCGACGTCCTCCTTCCCGTCCGGCCACATCGCGGCCACACTCTGCCTCTGGGTGGCGATCGCCGTGGTGGTCTTCCCGCGTACCGACCGGTGGTGGCGTTGGCTCTTCGTGGCGGCGGCGGTGATCATGCCGGTCGGTGTGGCAGTGTCCCGGATGTACCGGGGCATGCACCACCCGACCGACTTCATGGGCGCGATCATGCTGACCGGGCTCTGGATCGGGCTGCTCTACTGGGTGATTCGCCCCAACGAGGACGTACGGTCCGGCAACCAGCCGGAGATCGAGTCCGAGGACGTGGACACCCTCGACGACGAGCTGGCCAAGGCCGGCCAGCCGGGCTGAGGCGACCGTGTTGCGGGTGATGACCTGGAACATCCGCAACGGCGGACAGGACCGGCACGGCCCGGACCGGCGCACCCTGCTGGCCCGGGTCGTCGCCGCACACCGCCCGGACGTCCTCGCCCTCCAGGAACTGCGCGGCCTCGACGTGGCCCGCTTCGCGTCGGACGCCGGCCTGACGCCCCACCTGGCCCGGTCGCCCTTCGGCCAGCCGGTCGCGATACTCGTGCACCCGCGCTGGCCGACCACGGCGACCGGGCCGGTCCGTCGACCGTTCCACCACGCGGCACAGCGCGTCACACTGTCCACCGACGCCGGGCCGCTCGCCGTCCTCAGCACCCACTTCTATCCGTACCGTGGTGGCCGCCGCCTGGTCGAGGCCGGCTGGGCGGCCGCCGCGCTACGCCGGTCCCGCGCCGACCTCGCCCTGCTCGCCGGAGACCTGAACACCCTCGCCCCGTACGCCGACCACGCCGAGAGTCTGGCCCGGCTGGCACCCGCGTACCGCCGTCGGCACCTGCGCCGCGACGGACGGACCGTGGACACCCGGGCGGTGGCCCACCTGCTCGCCGCCGGTCTGGTCGACCTGGCCGCCACCGCCGGCCCGACCGTGCCCACCGGCTACGGACACACGCCGGAGTTCGCCGAGATGCGCCTGGACTACCTGCTGGCCACCCCCGCCCTGGCCGCCCACCTGGTCGACGTCCAGGTCATCCGCACCCCCGACACCCACCGAGCCTCCGACCACCACCCCATAACCGCCACCTTCACCCTCACCCCACCCACGTAGCGCCACGTCGCCTCGTCCAGCCCCGCTCGCCTGTGCCCACCTGGCTCCTGCCCTGCCCCATCTCCGTAGTGGTCCCCACGTCCGGCACACCCCTACCTGTTCCGGTGCAGTGCGGAGGCACACGCACACACGACGTCCCACGTCCCACGCCCCCGGTGTCCCACGTCCGGTGCCTCGCGGCCGAGTCCGCGTCCGGTGCCTCGCGTCCGAGTCCGCGTCCGAATCCGGTATCCGGCGTCCGGTGTCTCGCCTTCGGTGTCCCGCGTTCTGGCGTCCCGCGTCTGGGGTGTCCCGCGTCTGGCGTCCGGCGGCCCTTGTTCCGTGCCTCGCGTGCGGCATCCCGCGCCGCACCCCGGCTCTCGCCCGCCCTCGCCTGCGGTGATCAAGGAGTTTTGGTCACGGAGAGGTCGTACGAAGGCACAAGCTCCTTGGTCATTGCCGGTGGACGCGGGCGGGATCCGGGAGTGCGTAGCGCTGGGCTACGGCGCCGAGATGGCCAGCGGCTACGGCGTCGGGCTGGTTGGCGGGAAGCGGATACGGTGTGGCCGTGATCGACTCGTCACCGCGCGATCGTGAGGCCGACACCAGGTCGGTGGTGTCCTCACCGGGAAGGGTTGCCGCACGGGCCGTCGCGCTGGTGGTGGTGCTGCCGTTCCGGCTGGCCTGGGAGTTGCTGGTCGCCGTCGGCGGGCTGCTGCACCGGTGGCTGGTCACGCCGACCCTGTGGTTTCTCGACCGGTGTGTATGGCGTCCGATCCACTGGCTGCTGCGCCACCTGGTCTGGATTCCGCTGCTCTGGACGCTGCGGGCCCTCGGATGGCTCTGGCACACCCTGGTGTGGACCCCGTCGAGCTGGATGTGGCGTCGTCTGGTCGAGTTCTGGCACGGCGTACTGCGGCCGCCGCTGCGCTGGTGCGGTCAGGGACTGGCCCGGATGCTGCGCTGGTGCGGCCGGGCGGTGGGCTGGCTGGTACGGGTCGTCGTGCTGGTGCCGTCGTACTACCTGGTGTGGGTGCCGCTGGTGTGGACCGTGCGGGTGCTCACTCCGCCCGCCCAACTGCTGGGCCGATGGCTCGCGGCGCTGGCCGGGTCGCTCGCCGCCGTGCTGGGCTGGGCCTGGCGTACGGCGGGACGCATCCTCTGGTGGTGTGGGGTGTGGACGCTGCGCCCGGTGTTCCGGGCCGGGCTGTGGGTGTGGACGCACCTGCTGCTGCCCGTCTGCCGAGCCGTCGGTGCGGTCTGGCATTCGACGGTCGACTGGCTGCGTCGTGGCGTCCTGGAACCGATCGGCCAGGCCACCCGCGAGGTCCTCGTCGGCCTCGGCCTGCGCCGCTGACCGCGCAGGCGGACCGGCAACGCCCGCCCGATCATGCCCTCGGCGGCGCCCGGATGTTAGGAGGGGTCCCTTCCTATACAGGAGGCGTTAGCAGGGGACCCCTCCTTACACACACAGCAGCAGCAGCAGCGGGTGGTCAGAGCACCAGGTTCAGCAGGACGGTCAGCACGATCGAGGCGACGATCGAGAAGAGGATCATCAGAAGGCAGCCGAGGCCGCCGCCGGCCGGTCGGATCTCCGTGTTGCCGATACGCATCGCTTAATCACCTCCTGCCGGTCACAGTTCGCGCAGCCGGGGCAGCAACTGCTCCTGCGCCCAGTCGAGGAACATCGGTTGGTGGTCGCCGCCGACCTGCACCAGCGCCACGTGCGTGAAGCCGGCGTCGACGAACTTCTTGAACGCGGCCACGTGCGTGTCCACGTCCGGGCCGCAGGAGATGCCGGCGGCCACGTCCTCTTCGCGTACGGACTGCGCGGCGGCCTCGAAGGCGTCGGCGTCGGGCAGTTCGGCGTTGACCTTCCAGCCGAGCCCGAACCAGCGGAACTGGTCGTGCGCGATCTTGCGGCACTCGGCCTCGTCCGGGCCGTAGCAGATGGCCACCTGGCCGTAGCGAGGTTGTCCGGCGCCACCGGCCTCCTCGTACATCTCCACCAGGTGCGCTTCCGGCTCGGTGGCGATCATGCCATCGGCGTACTCGGCGGCCAGGGTGGCGGACTGCCGTCCGGACGCGGCCACCGCCATCGGCACCGGCGTGTCGGGTCGGTCCCACAGGTACGCGTCGGGTACGTCGTAGTGGTTGCCGGAGAAGGTCAGCGTCTCGCCGTTGAGTAGCGGCCGGATGATCTGCAACGCCTCCTCGAACATCTCGTGCCGCTGCTGCACGTGCGGCCAGGCGCCCACCACGTGCTCGTTGAGGTTCTCCCCGGCGCCGAGGCCGAGGGTGAACCGCCCGTCGGAGAGGAGTCCGACGGTGGCGGCCTTCTGTGCCACCACGGCCGGGTGGTACCGCCGGATCGGGCAGGTCACGAACGACATCAGCTCCGCGCGGGAGGTGGCGTGGGCGACCGCGCCCAGCACCGACCAGGCGTACGGCGAGTGGCCCTGCGACTCCAGCCAGGGGTAGTAGTGGTCGGACATGACGAGCTGGTCGAAGCCGGCTGCCTCGGCCCGTACCGCGTGGTCGACGAGTTGCTTCGGGCCTGCCTGTTCGCACATCAACGTGTATCCGATGCTGACCATGCTGTCTCCTTCGCTACCCGGCAATCCGTTTGCGGATACCCGGGCCCGGTTGGGTCAATCCTCATCGACGCTTGACGCGCTCTTCGGCGGCTGCCTACGGTTATCTGAACCGGTTCAGATGCAGGCCGGGAGCCCATCCTGTGGTGGGGATGGTCCGCCCGTGGTGGCCCGGCTTCTCATGGGTCACCACGGGTCGCCGCCCGTCGGCCGAGTTACTGAACCGGTTGCTTCCGAGGCTTCATCGGCCTACGCTGATGCCTGCCTCGCCGGGCCTCTCGCCGCGCGGCTGCCGGGCTACAGCCGCCGCATCTGCCACTCACCGCACTCCCTCCTGGGCACGGGGGAGAGAACTCCTGCGAGGAATCGATGAGAAGACTTTTCGGGGCCGTCGGCGCCGTGCTGCTGGCGACCGTCGCCGCAGTGTTCGCCTTCGGCCCGTCGGCGCACGCCGCCACCGGCTTCACCGTCAGCGGCGGCAAGCTGTACGACGCCAACGGCAACGAGTTCGTCATGCGCGGCGTCAACCACGCGCACACCTGGTACGCGAACCAGACCAGTTCGTTCGCGAACATCAAGGCGCTCGGCGCGAACACCGTCCGGGTGGTGCTCTCCAGCGGTGACCGGTGGACCCGCAACAGTGCCGACGACGTGTCGAACGTGATCCAGCTCTGCAAGACCAACCGGCTGATCTGCGTGCTGGAGGTGCACGACACCACCGGCTACGGCGAGCAGAGCGGTGCCGCCACCCTCGACCAGGCGGTCGACTACTGGCTGAGCATCGCCGGCGCGCTCAACGGCCAGGAACGGTACGTGATCGTCAACATCGGCAACGAGCCGTACGGCAACCAGAACTACTCGTCCTGGGCCACCGACACGTCGAACGCGATCCGGCGGCTGCGTACCGCCGGCCTCGCACACACGATCATGGTGGACGGCCCGAACTGGGGCCAGGACTGGTCCTTCACCATGCGGGACAGCGCGCCGACGGTGTTCAACGCCGACCCGGCCCGCAACACCGTCTTCTCGATCCACATGTACGGCGTCTTCGACACCGCCGCCGAGATCAGCGACTACCTGGGCCGCTTCCGCAGCCGGGGACTTCCGATCGTGGTCGGCGAGTTCGGCCACTATCACTCCGACGGCGACCCCGACGAGGACGCCATCCTCTCCTACACGCAGGCCAACGGCATCGGCTGGCTGGGCTGGTCGTGGAGCGGCAACAGCGGTGGCGTGGAGTACCTCGACATGGCCACCTCGTTCAACCCGAACCAGTTGACCACGTGGGGCCAGCGGCTGTTCAACGGCACCAACGGCATCCGGCAGACCGCTCGGGAGGCCAGTGTCTTCGGCGGTACCCCGCCTCCGACCACGCCTCCGCCCACCACGCCTCCGCCCACGACGCCTCCGCCGACGACCCCGCCGCCGGGTGGCGGCTGCACGGCGACGTACTCGATCACCGGGCAGTGGCAGGGCGGCTTCCAGGGCGACGTCCGGGTGACCGCCGGCAGCAGCGCCATCACGGGCTGGACGGTGCGCTGGACCCTCGCCGGTGGCCAGTCGGTGAGCCAGTCCTGGAATGCCACGGTCACCAGCAGCGGTACCACCGTGACCGCTCGCAACGTCTCCTACAACGGCCAGCTCGGCGCCGGTGCCAGCACCAGCTTCGGCTTCCTCGGCAGTTGGAGCGGAAGCAACCCGGCCCCTGCGGTGACCTGCACCGCGAGCTGACGACCGCACCCCTGACGGTGGCCGGGCCCGACGCGGGCCCGGCCACCCGGGTCGCGCCGCCGGTAGTCCACCACGCCCCCTTTGCTCTGCTTCACCCCACGCACCGATGTGGCGTCCGAACCGTTGCGTCGGGTGAAGCAGAGCAAAGGGGGCCGACGGGACACCTACCAGGGGCGAGAGACCGGCGAGGCGGACAGGACCCAGCGGGCGATCGCGCGGTCCGGGCTCAGGCGAGGCGGGCGGCGCGCATCAGCAGGTAACGCTGCTCCGGCAGGCTGGCGGTCAGACCGGCGGCGCACCGGTACTGGTCCACCGCGCGCTCGTGGTCGCCGGCCATCTCGTACAGGTGGGCGCGGGCGGCGGGGAGACGGTGGTGACCGGCCAGACGGGCCTCACCGTCCAGCGCGTCCAGCGCGGCCAGGCCGGCCCCCGTGCCGTGCACCATCGCGGTGGCCACGGCCCGGTTGAGTGCCACCACGGGACTGGCCGACACCTGTTCCAGCACCTGATAGAGCGCGAGGATCTGCGGCCAGTCCGTCTGCGCGGCGGTCGGCGCCTCGTCGTGGAGCGCGGCGATGGCGGCCTGCACCTGGTACGGGCCGACCGGCCCTCGGGGCAGTGCCCGGGTCACCAGCGCGACGCCCTCGGCGATGGCCGCCGCGTCCCAGCGGCTGCGGTCCTGCTCGGCCAGGGTGATCAGCTCGCCGGACGGTCCGGTCCGGGCCGCCGACCGTGCCTCGGTGAGCAGCATCAGCGCCAGCAGCCCGGTGACCTCGCTGTCGTCCGGCAACCGGGCGTGCAGCATCCGGGTCAGCCGGATCGCCTCGTGCGCCAGGTCGACCCGGTGCAGGGTGTCTCCGGCACTGGCCACGTGCCCCTCGGTGAAGACCAGGTAGAGCACGTGCCGTACCGAGGTCAGCCGGGCCGGCAGCTCCGCCGGCTCGGGCATCCGCAACGGCGTACCGGACTCGCGGATGCGCTGCTTGGCCCGACTGATGCGCTGCGCCATCGTGGACTCGGGCACCAGGAACGCGCGGGCCGTCTCGGCGGTGGTCAGGCCGCCGACCGCGCGCAGCGTCAGCGCGATCGCCGAGGCGGACGTGAGCGCCGGATGGCAGCAGAGCAGGAACAGCTCGAGGGTGTCGTCACGGTCCGCGTCCAGGTGCGCGTCCACCGGCGGTACGTGGTGCGCGTCCCTCGGCTCGCGCCGGGCGACCAGGTCCTCCCGCGCCCGCCGGGCCTGCTCGGCGCGGACCAGCTCGACCATCCGCCGGTACGCGACCTGGATCAACCAGCCGCGCGGGTTGTCCGGTACGCCCGCACCCGGCCAGCCGGTGGCGGCGGCCAGCAGTGCCTCCTGCACGGCGTCCTCGGCGGTGGCGAAGTCCCCGAACCTGCGGGCCAGTACGCCGAGGACCTGCGGCGCCAGTTCGCGCAGCAGGTCCTCGGTCCGTCGGTCGTCCGTCACAGGTCCTGTGGTGGCGCGGACAGCAGCGGGTGCACCTCGATCGGCATGTTCAGCGGCGCACCGCCCGGGCCGGGAGCGGTCGAGATCCAGGCGGCGATCTCCACCGCCCGCTCCGGGGTGTCGGTGTCGACGATCCAGTACCCGGCGAGGAACTCCTTCGTCTCGGCGAACGGGCCCTCGGTCACCACCGGTGCGGAAGCCGCGCCGGCCCGGACGATCTTCGCCTGCGCCGGCCCGGCGAGCCCCTGCCCGTCGACCAGTTCGCCGTCGGCGGCCAGTTTCGCGCCCACCTCGCCCATGAATGCGATGTGCGCTCGGATCTCCTCCGGCGTCCAGGTGTGGATCGGCGGGAAGTCCGTCCCGGCGACGCTGAACTGCATGAGCAGCATGTACTTCACGACTGTCTCCTCACGGCCACGGCACCATTGTCGGTGCCCACGTCCTCTGGTCGAAGCCGCCCAGCCGGTTCTCGACATCCCTGCGACAGGAATTCTGCGCAGATCCTCCCAGCGACCTTTCAGGGCCGCCCGATACGGTGCCGCCGTCAGCGTCCGTTCCTAAAGGGAGCCCGGGCACCAGACCCCGCAGGAGAACTGAATGGTCTTCAAGAAGATGTTGAGCGCGTTGGGCGTGGGCGGTCCGAGTGTGGACACCGTCCTGGCCAACCCGAACACCAGGCCCGGGTTGGCCCTCGACGGTCAGGTCAACCTGCTCGGCGGGGAGGCGGCGGCGAACATCGAGCAGATCGTCATCGGCCTGGTCACCCGGGTCGAGGTCGGCGAGCAGGCCGGGGTGATGGAGTTCCACCGGCAGGTGGTCAGCGGTCCGCTCCAACTCGCCGCGAAGCAGGCGCTGTCCATCCCGTTCCAGCTTCCGGTGCCGTGGGAGACCCCCATCACAGGGCTGTACGGCCAGCGGCTGCACGGCATGACGATGGGTCTGCGTACCGAGCTGGCGATCGCCCGCGCGGTCGACAAGGGCGACCTGGACGAGATCAACGTGCACCCGCTGCCGGTGCAGGAGCGGATCCTGGAGGCGTTCCTCCAGCTCGGCTTCCGTTTCAAGAAGGCCGACCTGGAGCGCGGCAGGATCCAGGGCGTACGCCAGACGCTGCCGTTCTACCAGGAGATCGAGTTCTTCGCCGCGCCGCAGTACGCGCAGACCGTCAACGAGCTCGAAGTGACGTTCGTGGCCAACCCGCACGGCGTGGACGTGGTGCTCGAATGCGACAAGCGGGGCGGATTCCTCGCGCCCGGCCAGGACGTGTTCGGCCGGTACCAGGTGGCCCACTCCGACGCCGAGCGGTCCGACTGGGTGGAGACGGTCGACGGCTGGATCCAGGAGACGATCGGGCGTTTCGGTGCACTGCGCGCCCAGGGGTTCGGCCCGCAGGGCTACGGTGCCCCCGGCTACGGTGCCCCCGGCTACGGCCCGCAGGGTTACGGCCAGCCGGGGTACGGGCCGCAGGGCTACGGTGCCCCGAACAAGTACGGCCAGCCGCAGCGGCGGGGCGGGGTCGGCATGGGCGGTGTGGTTGCCGGTGCGGCGCTCGGCGCGGCGGGCGGCATGCTCGCCGGTCACATGATCGGCAACGCCTTCGACGGTGCCGAGGAAGAGGTCACCGAGGCGGCCGGCGACTTCGGCGGTGACTTCGACGGCGGCGGTGACTTCGGGGGCTTCGAGGAGTTCTGAGCACGACGCCGCACCCCGCTCGGCGGGGCGCGGCGAGACAGGACGGTGGCCCTCCGGGAAGACTCCCGGAGGGCCACCGCACGCAAGGGGTCAGCGCCGCCCGCGCTGCTTGCGCTCCGCGGCCGAACGCCGCTGGCTACCGGCCTTGGCCAGGCCACGGCTACCGAGGTAACCGATGGTCAGCAGCGTGATGAAGAACCACGCCTGGCCGGGGTTGTTCAGGTTCAGGCCGTTCGCGGTGGTCCCGCGCCAGAAGGCAGAGATCACCACGAGGGTGACGGCTGCCGCGTAGATCCAGAATTCGGTCGTCAGGAACGACTGCTTGGTCTCCGTACCCGGAGACGGCATCTCCTCCCGGTGCCCGTCGTGCATCATCGGCATCGGGCGGGTGGCGGCCTCTTGCATGGCCTGCCGGTTCTGGGCGTCCTGCGCCGGACGGTTCATCGGCCTGGTCGATGCAGCCTGCGTGCTCATCTGTCCTCCTCAGGATGTGATGAGTCGTCACCTGCGGCCCTCGCCCCGCTACCGCGTGTCGGCCACGGCACGGTTCGCGCACCTGGCGGGGGCACCCGCCGTCTACCCCGCCGCCGGGAGGCAGTAACCCCCGGCGACCCGGCCGAATCCGTCCGGCGTGGGGATACCTGCCCGGCCCGGCGAATGCCCACCCGAACGGGCCCGATGTCCCGTTCCGACCGTGCCCGGACCACCATCGCTCTCCGCACCACGCGCGGCCGGTGAATGCGCGACCGGATGCCGGCGCGCGGGCCCGGTGGACCGGTGGTGCGGGTTTGTCGGGCCGGTCACCGGGCACGCCATCAGGACCGACGCTTCTGCGAGGTGATGGATCGTGCGTGAGGACGACATGCGACAGGACGCCGCCCGCCGGGCCGAGGAGCGGATCGCCGGCGGCGTGTACGGCGAGGGCGCCGTGGACGAGGTGACCGTGCCGCCCACCGATGTGGAGAGTGAGATCCAGCGCGACGACCGGGACGATCCGGCGCACGTGCCGATCGACCCCACCGTGCTGCGCGACGGCGGCCCCACCCGGGGTCAGGGCGCGCTCACCACGACGGGCGGTACGGCCGGACCGGCCAGCGCCCGACGGGTGGCCCGCCAGCCGGAGCGGCACCGGGGCAAGGTGGCACCGACCACCACCGGCGACGCCACCACCGGCGGGATGAGTACCCCGTCCGGCGGCAGCACCAGCGACCAGTCCACTCCCGCCACCCACGTGGGCAGCTTCGACTGACCCACCCACCGACCGGCCCGGCCCTCACGAGGGCCGGGCCGGTCGGTGGTCAGGGGGTGGGGGTGAGGGTGGTGAGGCGTTGGGTGGCGCGGGTGAGGGCCACGTAGAGGTCACTGCGCCCACGGGGAGACTCGGCGACGATGCGGTCCGGGTCGACCACGATCACCGAGTCGAACTCCAGGCCCTTGGCCTCGGCGACGGTCAGCACCACCACCCGGCTCTCCAGGTCGGGCTGCTCGCCGACGGCCGCCTCCGGTAGCGCGGTGGTGAGCGCGGTGCCGAGGTCGTCGACGCGACCGGCCGGCACGATCACGCCGAGCCGTCCGTCGGTGAGCCCGGCGGCCTCGTCGGCGGCGACCTCGACCAGCTCCGTGGCCAACCGGTCCGCCGGTACGTCCCGCGTGCCGGGCGGGAAGCCGCTGGCGCGTACGGCGCGGGGTGGGCGCAGGGCCGGGTCGATCTCGGCCAGTACGCGACCAGCCACCTCCATGATCTCGGCGGGGGTGCGGTAGCTGACGGTCAACTCGGTGAGCCGCCACCGGTCGGCCACGTACGGTGCCAACGCCTCCGACCAGGACGGGGTGCCGGCCAGGGCCCCGGTCTGGGCCACGTCGCCGACGATCGTCATGGAACGGCTCGGGCACCGGCGCATCAGCAGTCGCCAGGCCATCGGGGAGAGTTCCTGCGCCTCGTCGATGATGATGTGGCCGAACGCCCAGGAGCGGTCGGCGGCGGCGCGCTGGGCGGTGGTGAGCCGGTCGGCCTCCTCCTGCCGTTCCAGCAGCCGGTCGGCGTCGAGCAGGTCGGTCACGCCGAGGATCTCGCCGCCGTCGGCCTCGTCCTCGACGTCGATGGACCGGGAGCCCCGGGCGATCTCCAGTACGCCCTCGGCGTACTCGCGTTCCATGGCGCGGATGCGTTCCCGGCGGGCGGCGGCGGCCCGGTCGTCCTCGCCGAGCAGTTCCGCCGCCTCGTCCAGCAGCGGTACGTCGGCCGGGGTCCAGCCGCCGGGCTCGCGGTGCAGGGCGGCCCGCTCGTCGGCGGTGAGCATCGGCGCGGCGGTGGCGATGCGGTCGGTCGAGGCGTACAGGTCGGCGAGCAGGCGTTGCGGGGTGAGGACCGGCCACAGCTCGTCCAGCGCGGCGGTGATCTCGGGTTCCTCGCGCAGTTCCCGGCGGATCTCGGCGCGGTCGGCCTCTTCGAGCAGGTTGTCGCCGCCCAGCGGGTCGGCGCCGATCCGCTCGGCGATCTGGTCGGCCAGCGCGTGGATGACCTCGACGTCGAAGAGGGCGCGGGCCAGGTTGTGTGGGCGGTCGCTGTGGCGCACGCGGTCCCGGGCGGCCCGGACGGTCGCCGGGTCGAGCACGAGGACCTCCTGCTGCGGCAGCGTGATCTCCAGCGGCTCGTCGGGCACCCGCTGCCGGTCGCGGACCGCGTTGGCCAGCACCTCGGTCATCACCGGCCGTCCCTTGAGGGCCGCGGTGGTGGCCGGCTCCGCGCGCCGGGCGCTGACGCCGGGGAAGAGGTCCCCCTGGGTACGCAGCAGCACGCCGGTCTCGGCCAGCGCGGGCAGCACCTGCGAGATGTACCGCAGGAAGGTGACGTTCGGGCCGACCATCAGGACGCCCCGGGTGGAGAGTTCCCGACGGTGCGTGTAGAGCAGGTACGCGGCGCGGTGCAGTGCCACCGCGGTCTTGCCGGTGCCGGGGCCGCCCTGCACCACCAGTACGCCGGACAGGTCGGACCGGATGATCCGGTCCTGTTCGGCCTGGATGGTCTCGACGATGTCGCGCATCCGGCCGGTACGCCCGGCGTTGAGCGCGGCCAGCAGCGACGCCTCGCCGGTCAGCTCCTCGTGGGCGGTGGGGGAGGCGGTGGTCAGGTCCAGCACCTCGTCGTTGAGGGCGACCACCTTGCGTTGCCGGGTCCGCAGGTGACGCCGCCGCCGGATGCCCTGCGGGTTGGCGGCGGTGGCGAGGTAGAAGGCGCGGGCGGCGGGGGCCCGCCAGTCCATCAGCAGCGGGTCGTAGTCGCCGTCGGTGTCGAAGATGCCGATCCGGCCGATGTAGTGGCGCTCGTCGTCGTCGGTGTCGAGTCGACCGAAGCAGAGACCGTTCTCCACCGCCGCGAACTGCTCGACCTGTTCGGCGTACATGCGGACGGCGCTGTCGCGCTCGGAGCGTGCCTGGAGGGTGCCGCCCGCCGCCCGCAGTTCCTCGGTCAACCGCTGTGCCGCCTGGTCCCGCAGGTCGTCGAGGCGGTGGTAGAGCATCGAGACGTACTCCTGCTCGCGGCCGATCTCGTCGTCGGACGGCGAACCGCCGGAGTGCCTTGACAATCCGTCTCCCGGTGGGTTAGAGTTCGTTTAGGAACGGCTTTTACAGCCGTTCTTTTTTGTTGCCTGAACTGCCGAAGATACCGCGCGACGACCGCCGGAGCCAAGGCGGTCGGGCCCCGTCACACCACGGTGTGCGACGCCCGTGCCCCGACTCCGGGCGGTGTGGTCACCGGCGTTCGGTGCAGACCTCGTCGGATCGCGCGACCGTGTCGGTGGACCAGGCGACCGCGACCGTGAAGCAGTAGTCGAGGCTGCGGTTGAGGCCGTAGACCACGAAACTGTCGGTCCCGGCGGGCAGGTCGGCGAAGGGGCTCTTCGGCTGTCCGCTCCGGCCACCCGAGATGATCACCGGTCCCTCCGCCCCCGCCGGGTACGCCCAGCGCAGCGTCACGCTGTCCCGGTTGTCGCGCAGCGAGAGCTCGGTGGGCGGCGCGCCGGGCGAGGCCGGTGGTGCCTCCGGTGCCGACGCGGACGGAGTCGCCGCCCCGCTCGGGGCGTCCCCGGCGGTGGGGGAGCCCGGTTCGCCCGGCCCGTCGACCCGGGACACCCCGGCGATCACCGCGGCGGCACCGAGCAGCACCACGACCACACCCGCCGCGATGATCGGCACCAGCCGGTTCGGTCGGGGGGAGGGCGCGGCCGGCGGCCGGCGTACCGGCACCGGCAGCAGGCGGGACGACGGACCGGTGCGTTCCGGTTCCAACCGACGCAGCCGGTAGACCCCCGGCGCCTGCGGCGCCGGACCGGTCAGACCCATCACGCTCGGCGGTACGGCTGCCCCGCTCGACTCGGCCGACGGCGTCGGGGTGGGCCGGGACGGGTGGGCGGGATCGGGGGAGGGCGGCTCGGTCGGTTGCCCGGCCCACCAGTCCTGTGGTGGCCCGGCCGGACCGTCCACCGGCTGCCGTGGGGTCGGCACCGGCGACGCCGCCCCGGCGGGCTGCTGACCGACCGGGTGGCCCTGACCGGGGTGGTAGCCCTCGGGCGGGTGCTGCTCCCCGGCGTAGCGGGCATCCGCCGGGTCGCCCGTCGCCGGCCAGCCCGCCGGACCGTGCGGGTCCGTGGGCCAGCGCGCGTCACCGTCGCTCTCCGCCGGCCAGCCCGCCTGGTTCTCCGCCGGCCAGGCCCGTCCGTCGGTGGCCCCGGCGGGCCAGTCCTGCGCACCGCCTGTGCTGTCCCACGCCGCGTCGTCGGCGGTCGACGCCGTCCAGGTCGACGCGCCTCCCGTCGACGTCGTCCAGTCCCGGTCGACGTCGTCCGGGTCGGGCCAACCGCCCGGGTCCGCTCCGGAACCCGCAGGCCCGGACGCCGTCCAGTTCGGGGTGGTTCCGGCGTCGGGGGGTGCGGACGCCGTCCACGTCGGGTCGGGTGCCGGCGCGGACGGTGCCGCCGTCCAGGTCGACGCCGGGCCGGAGGCCGGCGGGGTGGCGGTCGGTGGCCGGGTCGGATCGGTCCCGGCCCAGTCCGCGCGGGGACCGTCCGGCGAGCCCTCGGTGTCGTGGTCGGACCAGTCGGGCGGGGCGGCGGCGGTGGCGCCCTGGGCCGCCCAGTCGCCGCTGGGCGGGGCGTCACCCTGCGACGGGGTCCGCGCGGCCGGTACGACGGAGCCCTCCGCGCCCACCGGCGGGGTGTCGGCGCAGACGTGGTCGGGGTTGGCCGGGGCCCGGGACAGCGACGCCACCTGGGCGGTCAACGGGTCGTCCGGGGCGAGGTGCCGACGGGCGAGTTCCCGGGCCAGCGCGAGGTGGTCCTGCGCCTCGGTGAACTGCCCGCAGTCGCGTTGCATCGAGCCGAGCCGGGCGAGCATCTTGATGCCGCTGGGCTGCCCGTCGCCGTAGACCTCGCGGTGCAGCTCCCACGCGTCCTGGAGACGGTCGCGGGCCACCTGGCACTGGCCACGGGCGTACTCCACGGTGGCCAGGTCGGCGTGTGCGGCGAGGACCCGCAGGGACTCCGGCCCGTCCGAGGCGGTCAGCTCGATGATGACTTCCTGGTACAGCCGGGCGGCGCGGGACCAACTGCCGACCCGGTGCAGCACCGCCGCGAGGGTGGCCGCAGCGGCGACCGTACGCGGGTCGGAGCGGCCGTGCAGACGGGTGGTGGCGGCGTACGCGTACGCCGCCCAGCCTCGTGCGGAGTGCGGCTCGCCGAGGGCGACCAGCACCCGCGCGTGCAGGCCGGCCGCCTCGGCCATCTCGGGTGTCGCGTTGGCCGGGCGCGGGTCGGCGCCGGTCAGCGCGTCGGCGAGGAGCCGTTGAGCGCCGGCGAGATCGCCGGAGGAGACCAGGTCGTGCGCCTGATCAGTCAGTTCACCGAAGCCGGAGGGCACGCCCCATCGTGCTCATCCGACGACGTTATGTACAAGACCCGCGCCGGAGTGGTTCGGTCAGGATCCGGTCAGGGGCGGGTCAGGCGATCGGCCAATGCCTCGCTGATCCGGCGTAACTGGTCGACCTGGGCGGGGCTGAGCGCGTCGAAGAGGTGGCGGCGTACCCCCTCGACGTGGCCGGGTGCGGCGGCGGCCAGTGCGGCGAAGCCGTCGTCGGTGAGCAGGGCGATCTGCCCTCGCCGGTCGGTCGGGCAGTCCTCCCGACGGACCCAGCCGGCGGCCTCCAGGCGGGCCACGGCGTGCGAGAGCCGGCTGCGGGAGGAGCCGCTCGCCTCGGCGAGGTCGCTCATCCGCAGTCGCCGCTCCGGGGCCTCGGAGAGTCGGACCAGGATCTCGTAGTAGGCGTGCGGCATCCCGGCGTCGCGTTGCAGCTCGCGGTCGAGCGCCTCCATCAACGCGCGGGACGCGGTCAGGAACGCTCGCCAGGTGCGCTGTTCGTCCGGGTCCAGCCAGCGGGTCATGACGCCCATCATAGCGGAGATAGTTGAACGCTCAACTAAAATGCGCTAGCCTCGGTGGCATGGGAATCCATCGCCTCAACCACGCCGTCCTCTACGTCAGTGACCTGGAGCGCAGCGTCGCCTTCTATCGCGACGTGCTCGGCTTCCGCCGGGTGCCGATGACCCCGGAGGGGTTCCGGGGCGCTGCCTTCCTCCAGGCACCCGACTCCACCAACGACCACGACCTCGGCCTCTTCGAGATCGGCGCGGGTGCCGGTCGGTCGACCGCCGGCCGGGCCACCGTCGGCCTCTACCACCTGGCCTGGGAGGTGGACACGCTCGACGAGCTGGCCGCCACCGCCCGCCGACTGGCCGGGGCCGGTGCCCTCGTCGGCACCTCCGACCACGGCACCACCAAGAGCCTCTACGGGCAGGACCCGGACGGTCTGGAGTTCGAGGTGGTCTGGCTGGTGCCGGCCGACCGGCTGGACGACGCCGCGCTCGACGCCCGTACCCGGATCGGCCGTCTCGACCTGGCCGCCGAGATCAGCAGGTACGGCGGCGACACCCGGGGTGGCATCGGCATCTCCGTCCCGGCCGCCGCGTCGCACTGACCCGTCCCGGCCGCGTCCCGGCCGGGCGGTGCGGTAGAACGGCAGGGTGGCAGATGAGGTGGGGCGGCAGGTGGTGGTCCGGCACCTGAGGGTCTGGGTGCCGGGCGCGTTGCGACGCGCGCGCCGGGCGACGGTGGTCCTCGGGTACCACGGGCGTGACCCCGCCCTGGCCGAGGAGGTCGTCCGGGTGGCCGGCGAGTGCGCCGGTGACGTCCGTGGTGCCCGGTTGACCGTGCTGGTGCTGGCCGGCGGCACCGAGGAGCTGCCGGCGCGGCTGGGTGCCGCCGAGGCGGGGCTGCCGACCGAGGTCACGGTGCACCTGATGCCCGGCCCGACGGCCCTGCTGCCGGTGGCGCTGCGCGCGTCCGGGGCGTCCGGCGCGCCGGTGCTGTCCTACCTGGAGGTGGCGGACGCGGTCGATCCGGTGGCGCTCTCCGCCGCCGCCTCCGGTCGACCCGGCGAGGTGCTGGTGCCGGCCGGTCCGGGTACGCCGCTGCGGCCGGCGCTGGCCGACGCCGGCTTCCCGCTGGTCGCCGAGGTGGAGTTGCCCTCCGGCCGGCGGATCGGCTTCGGCACCGCCTCGGACCGCAGCCTGGAGTCGTTCAAGGAGAGTCTCTGGGAGGCGGGTGCCGGCCGGGCCGACCCGGCGCCGCTGGGCCGGGCGCTGCTCGCCGAGTTGACCCGCACCGGCCCGCGTACGGTGACCGAGCTGCGCCGGTACGCGGTGACCGACACGGCGTACCGGGCCGTGGACGCGGTGCGGGCCCTGGACGCGCTGCTCGACGCGGGCGAGGTGCGGCGTGACCCGGAGCAGGGGAGGCTCGGCGGGGACGTGGTGATCACGGCCGCCGCTCGGTGAGCCGTTTGACCGCCAGCGACGCGCCGGTGGCGATCACCCCGATGCTGAAGACGAGCTGCGCGCAGACCAGCACCCGGGCGAACTGTCCCTGGGCGTGCACGTCGCCGTAGCCGACGGTGGTCAGCGTGGCGAGCGCGAAGTAGAGCGCGTCCACCCGGGTGTGCAGCGCGACGAACTGCTCCGGAGCGACCCGGGCGACGACGTAGTCGGCCAGGGCGAAGGCGAGCAGCCCGGCGATCAGGGCCACCACCAGGTGCAGCACCGAGGGTGGCTGCCGACCTCGCGCGACGGCGACGAGCTGTCGGCGTACCTGGCCGGTGACCAGGGCGGCGACCCCGCCCAGCAGCAGCAGGGTCAGGGCGACGCGCAGGCCGAGGCGGGTGCCGTCCGGATCGGCCTCGACCGGGACGACGAAGTACACGACCAGGAGCAGCAGGCCGGCCAGCCATGCCCGCCGACGTTCGCGCCGATGGTCCGGTGTCGATTGCATGTCGCGATTGTCCGGTCCGGCGCGCCGCCGACCGGGCGGATCCGTCGATTCCGGGGGTGGCGGGCCGGGGTCGGGGTGGGCCGCCGGCACGTGCGAACGGGGCGTCGGAGTGCTCCGACGCCCCGCGCGACCTCCGGGCTCACGCCCGGGACTTGTCCTGCTTCCAGGAGAGCGGGCCGGGCAGGTCGACGCGGTGCGCCTTGGCCCGCGAGTTCCACGACCAGCGACCGATCTTGATGCTCCAGGACGAGAAACCGTTCTCGGTGAAGTTCAGGATCAGCGGCCCGTACTTCTTGCGTTTGCGGAACATCAGACCCATCGTGGGCCTCCCTTCGTCATCCCCGCGCGGCATCGAAGATTCCCGTATCGACGATCCGCCAAACCATGTCGTGCACAGTGGATGTGAGACGTCCCCGGTGGCCCGAATATCCTATTCATCAGATGGGTGTTGTCGGGCTCAAGATCCTGGTTGAATCATCAGTGTGTGGAGTGAAAGAGCGTTCATCCCAACTCATGGGAGACGCGGAGTTGCCGACTCCACCTGGCGTTTCGGAGAGGACCCCGCATGCACCGCACCCCTCACCCCGTCGCACCGGCCACGCCGACCCGCCGCACGGCACCGGTGACGGCGTGACCACCGCGCAGCGCAGCCGCACCGACGAGCTGCGGCCGGTGGACCCGGAGCTGTTCCGCACGCTGCTGCGCCGCCAGGCCAGCACGGTCACCGTGGTCACCGCCGTGGCCCGGGGCACCCGACCCGCCTGCCTCGGTGACGTGGGCGCCCCGCTGCGGGCCGGGTTCACCGCGACCTCGTTCACCTCCGTGTCGCTGGACCCGCCGCTGGTGTCGTTCTGCCTCGGCGCGACCTCGTCCAGCTCACCGGTGCTCGACCGGGCCGAGCACGTCGCCGTGCACCTGCTCGCCGCGAACCAGACCGAGGCCGCCCGGATCTTCGCCGCCAAGGGCGTGGACCGCTTCGCCGCGTACCCCTACTGGGAGGCCGGTCCGTTCGGGCTGCCGCTGCTGACCGGGGTGCTGGCGCGGCTGCTCTGCCGGGTGGTGCACCGGGTGCCGGCGGGCGACCACTCGCTGGTGATCGCCGAGCCGCTGGCGCTCGCCGAAGGCGTCGACGGCGCGCCGCTGCTGCACCACCGGGGCGGCTACACCACGGCAGCCGCCGCGTGACCGACCGCGCCCGGTGCGGACCGCTGCGTCAGCGGGGTTCCCAGGCGTCGGGCGCGGTGGTCAGCCGACGGACGTGGGCGGGCAACCGGCCGCCCACCACGTCGGCCAGGCTCACCTCGTCGACCACCCGGCGCAACGAGGCCCGCACCGCCACCCACAACCCGGGCAGGTGCTGCGCCACCCCGTCGTAGCTGGTCTCCTCCGGGCGCAGCCCGCGTACGCCGGCCAACGGTCCCTCCACCGCGCGCAGCACCGCCCCGATGGTCACCTCCCGGGGCGGCCGGGCCAGGGCGTACCCGCCCTCGGCGCCGCGCTGGGCGCGGACCAGGCCGGACCGACGCAGGTCAGCCAGGACCGCCTCAAGGAATTTGCGCGGCATGTCCTGCTCCGCGGAGATGGTCTGGGTGGACAGCAATGACGGGTACGCGGCGGCCAGGCTCAGCGCCGCTCGTACCGCGTAGTCGCCACGCGCGGAGATCTGCACCCTGCCATCATGCCCAACCGGCCCGTGCCTGGGCGTCGCCGGGCTGACGGAGTGACCGACCGGACGGGCGCTCTCACGCCTGACGGGCCTCGACCGGCGGGTGGGGCCGCAGCATCGGGGTCGGCTCGGCGGGTGACCGGGGACGGACGACCGGGCTCGGTCCGGGGTGTTCGCGGGCGGCCCGGAACGCCCCCGGGCTGACCCCGACCTCGCGGGTGAAGAACCGGCCGAAGTTGGTCGGTTCGGTGAAGCCGAGCTGCCGACCGATCCGGGCGATGGGCTCGTCGGTGGCGGCCAGCAACCGGCTGGCCTGGAGCGCGACCCGCTCGTCCACCACCTGCTTGGCGCTGCGCCCGGTCACCGCCAGGCAGGCCCGGGTGAGGGTACGCACCGAGCAGTTCAGCCGCTCGGCGTAGTCCTCGACCCGACGGGTGCGCTGGTAACCGCGTTCCACCTCGCGACAGAACCGGCGGAAGGTCTCCTCCTCGGGGCGACCCGCGCGGTGCGCCTCGGACGGCAGCATGCTCAGGCGCAGCAGCAGCACGGTGAGCTGGTGGCGCAGCAGACTGCGGCCGGCCGGCACGTCCTGGTGCCGACGGACGTCCACGGTCAACTGGGTCACCTCGTTGATGACCGCGTCCTCGTCCTCACCGGCGAGCTGCACCCGGGTGGGTACGTCGTCCACGTCGACGTCGAGCCCGCGCACCGCGTCCGGGTGCCAGCGGACCACGGTGGCGTCGAGACGGGGTGGCGGGCAGCGCAGCACCTGCCCGGCGCGTACGCGCAGTAGCGTGCCGGGCCGGCAGGGCTGGGCGCGGAAGTCCACCTCGGCGATGCCGTGACCGCCCGTGCTGAGCACGATCAGCTCGCGGTCGAGCAGGACCGGACGTCGCCACCGAGTGTCGGGCGCCAGATCACGCAGCGTGATCGTGTCGATCTCGGCCGGACCGGAGGCGGCGTCGGGCAGAACCCTGTCGAGGTGACCGGAAGGGACCATCACCTGCGACGTTAGCCCGCGACCGGCCGGTACGCACCTCTGGTGACGGGCGCGTCGCCGAGCCCGTGCCGTCGGCGTCCACCCCTCGACCGACCCGGATGGATGGCGCGCTCTTGTCGGCGTACCGGCCGGCGGTTACGTTACCGATCGGTAGTCATCTGGTCGCCGTGGCGGGCGAACCGTCCGCGTCGACGGGCCGGCCGCCGGGAGGTCGCGGCCGGCTCGCGAGGGGATGCGCATGCAGGATCTGTTCTCGGTCGACGGCAAGACTGTCCTGGTGACCGGCGGTTCGCGGGGAATCGGGCTGATGATCGCCCGAGGTTTCGTGGCGGCCGGCGCGCACGTCATCATCTCGTCCCGCAAGGCCGCCGCCTGCGAGGCGGTCGCGGCGGAGCTGTCCGCGCTCGGCCACTGCACCGCGATCCCCGCCGACCTCGGCAGCGACGACGGCGCACGGCGGTTGGCCGCCGCCGTCCGGGACCGCGTGGACCGGCTCGACGTACTGGTCAACAACGCCGGGGCCACCTGGGGGGCGCCGCTTGAGGAGTATCCGGAGAGCGCGTTCGACAAGCTCTGGGCGGTCAACGTCAAGGCCGTCTTCCGGCTCACCACCGAGCTGCTGCCGGTGCTGCGCACCGCCGCCAGCGCCGACGACCCGGCCCGCGTGATCAACATCGGCTCGGTCGACGGCATCCGGGTCCCGGCCATGGAGGTGTACGCCTACTCGGCGACGAAGGCGGCCCTGCACATGCTGACCCGCACCCTGGCGCACCAACTCGTCGGCGAACGGATCACCGTCAACGCGGTCGCCCCGGGACCGTTCGAGAGCAAGATGATGGCGTTCGTCCTGGACGACCCGGATGCCCGGGCCGCCGTCGAGGCGCAGGTGCCCCTCGGTCGGATCGGCCGCCCGGAGGACATGGCCGGCGTCGCGATCTTCCTGGCGTCGCGGGCCGGCGCGTACCTGACCGGCGCCGTGATCCCGGTCGACGGGGGCATCACCACGCACGGCTGACCGTCCGTGGTGCGGCCCTGGCCGTGGACCGGGTCGCGTGGCGCGGGCGGTGCGGGTGGTGTGCGTACCGCCGGACGAGCGGGGGCCGCGCGGACTCGGCAGATCCGCGCGGCCCCCGCCTACGTCGGTGGTCAGCGACCGGCGAGCAGCCGGTTCACCGCCGTGTCGACGTCCAGGTGCTCGGCCTCCCGGCCGCGCGGGACGACGACGTAGGTCCGCCGCAGGAAGCGCACCAACACGCTGCGCGGCACCTCGAACAGGGCGTTGCCGTCGGGCGACGACAGCGCCAGCGCGACGAAGTCGCCGCGCGGGGTGGCCCACGGCCAGACCCGCACATCACCGATGCCGGCCGGTTCGTCGAGGCCGGTGACCAGCAGTTCGCGAGCGAACGACCAGCTCACCGCCTCGCCACCCGCCGATTCGGCGTGGAACAGGACATGGACCGCATACGGGTCAGCAGGGTCGTAGCGCAGACTGGCGCGCACCGGCAATGCGGTGGCGTCAGGCGCGACTAGCCTTAGCGACGTCTCGACCTCAACGGTCGTCGGTCGGATGACACTCATGGACGTTCTCCCCCCGGCACCGCGTGCGGAACGCGCGTGTCCCGCTTTTCCCATACTCAGGCGCTACCTCTGGCTACGCTCCGCCATACGCTGACTTCACCCAGTGGTGGGAGAGGGTTCGGAAAGGCCGCGAGAATGTGAAAATTCATCTAGGATTTCCGGTTCTGCCCAGTGCCTTGATCCCGCCCGATCATCGGGTAGCTCAGTCGTCGACTTACTCCGGTAACGTCCAGTCGGCCGTTGCAGTGACGGTCCCGCGCCACACTGGGCGTGAAATGATCGGTGAGCGATCCTCAGTGGATCAGCTGGCGAGGCGGGACCCGTCGAACGGCGCGGCCCGCAGAGCCGAACAGCGGGGGTGCGGGTGCCGAACGAACAGCACGACTGGCACGGTCGGTCAGTAGTCGACCACGAACCGGCCGACAATCGCCGAACCGGCCGCAACGAACGAGGCTTCACCGATGGGAATAGCCCCGCCGGACGGGGAAACCCTCACCGCATGCGGAACGAGCGAACCGAGACGGACCGGACCGACGCCGGGCCGGACGCCACCGGCGTACCCGGGCGGCCCCGCTGGCGGCAACGCGTCTCCACCACCCTCGCGCTGATCCGCGCCAACCCCACCGGCCGCCTCGCCCTCCGGGTCGTCATCGGCATCCTCGGCGCACTCGTGGTCACCATCGGCATCGTGCTCATCCCGCTACCCGGCCCCGGCTGGCTCCTGGTGATCGCCGGCCTCGGCATCTGGGCCGTCGAGTTCCACTGGGCCAAACGCCTGCTCGCCTTCACCCGCCGCCACGTCCACGGCTGGACGGCCTGGGTGAAGCGACAGTCCCTGGTCCTCCGCCTGGTCATCGGCTCGGTCGGCCTCGTCTTCGTCGCCACCGTCGCGCTGCTCTCGATCAAATACAGCCTCGGCATCGACGTGATCGCCCAGGTCCTGCGCTACCTCGCCACGAACTGACCCCGGATTCGCGGGTCGGCCGCACGATCGGGTAGAGTCAGCCGCGCTGAGGGCGATTAGCTCAGCGGGAGAGCGCTTCGTTCACACCGAAGAGGTCACTGGTTCGATCCCAGTATCGCCCACGCAGCTCAGGCCACTTCCCGGCTTCGGGAGGTGGCCTTTCTGCTGCCCGTACAGCAGCGAAGTACAGCAGTTCGTCATCGCGTCAGGGATTCGCCGAGGCGCTTGAGCGCGTCTCTCGTCGCCTGCGAGGACACCTGCGTGTAGATCTCCATCGTTACCGAGAAGCGGGCGTGCCGGAGGATCTGCATGGCGACTCGCGGATGGACGTCGAGGTCGGCCAGGAGGGTGGCGCAGGTCCGCCGGGCGTCATGGACGGTGATCGGCTTCGTTGCCGCCTTGTCGCAGCGGGTCTGCCAGGAGCGCTGGAAGTTGCGCGGCTCGATGGGCGTGCCGTAGCGGGTGGTGAACACCAGGTCGTTGTCGTGCCACGCCTTACCGGCCGTCGCGCGGGCCTCGTCGCGTTGGTGTTTGCGCAGTCGCAGTGCGGCCAGGCAGATGTCTGGCAGCGGCAGGGTGGCGTCGGATGCCTGGGTCTTGGTGTCGCGGTGCAGGAGCTTTCCGCGTACGCGTTGCAGTTGCCGCCCGATGGTCAGCTCCCCGGCGCCGAGGTCGACGTCGGCCCAGGTGAGGCCGAGGGCTTCGCCTTTGCGCAGGCCGGTGACGAGGACCAGGGCATACGCGGCGTAGAGCGGATCGGCGTCGGCGCGGGCGGATTCGAGGAAGCGGCGTGCCTCGTCGCTGGACCAGGACTTGCCGCGTCGACGGCGGACGGTGGCGAGGGTGACCGGCACGGCCGGATTCTTGGTGATGAGGTCTTCGGCCTGGGCGTGGGTGAGGGCGGCGCGCAGTGCGGCCCGGATGTCGCTGACCGTGCGCGTCGACGGGACCGCCTGGCAGCAGCGACCGACCGCGCAGCAGCGCCGCTTCTCCTTGCGGCGGGCGGCGTCCTTGCCCTGGGCGCAGCACTGACAGGTGCGGGCCACCTGGTTCAGCCAGGTCTGCACGTCCCGCGCCTGGAGCCGGTCGAGTCGCTTGGTGCCGAGGCCGGGGGAGAGGTAACGCCGGACGAACGTCTCGTAGGTGGCGTAGGTGAGCGGCGCCCGGTTCGGCTCGATGATCTCGGTCAGCCAGTAGGCGAGGAAGCTGCCCACGGTCGGCCCGCTGGTCGCCACCGGTCCGGCCTTGGCCTGCTGGTGCAGCTTGATCCACTTGTCGTGGACGGCGTCCCGGGTCTTGCCGTAGACGTACTTGCGGGTGCGCTTGCCGTCGGGCTTGGTGACCCAGACGTACGCGGCGAAGCCGTTGCGGTACGGGAAGATCGAGCCTTCGCCGTTGGCGCGGGCACGGGCGGGCATCAGGCGGCCTCCTGCCGGTCGATCTGCTCGCGGATGTAGTCGTCGACCCATTCGGGGAGGATGCGGCGGTACTTGCCGTCCTTGATGGAGCGCAGCTCACCGGTGGCGATCTTCATTTTGACCTTGGAGATGCCGAAGCCGAGCAGGACGGCGACCTCGGCGGGGGAGTACCACCGTGGGGTGAGGGTTCGGGTCACGCCGCCACCTCCGACCACAGCTGGTGGGCGAGTTCTTCCCGGCCGACGCGGCGGCGTTCGCGGTGTTGGGCGGCGGCGGTGTTGGCGAGCAGCGCGTCCCCGTCGGTGAGCCATCCGGAGCCGACGAAGGCGAGGGTGCCGACGGTGACGGAGCTGTCGTCGGTGCGGCGGTGGGTGGCGCGGGTGTCGCGGAGCAGTCCGAAGGTGACTGAGTACCGGCGGGCCTTGGTGAGGAAGTGACCGCCGTAGCCGAGCATGTGCGCCCACCGTCGCAGCCCGGCGTAGACATCGGGTGTGATGTCAAGGTTGCCTTGACGGTCGTCGGCCTGGGTGGCGGTGTCGCTGGTGCGGTGCCGGGTGGGGCGGCCGAGTCGCCAGCAGGCGTCGATGAGCCGGGCCAGGTGGTCGCCCTCCGGGTCGGCGTAGGCGTCGACGGTGCCCGGGGTGAGTCGGGTGGAGCAGTGGCCGGTGACCTCGGTGGCCTTGGTGGCGTACTTGGCCAGGTAGGCGGCCACCCTGGCGTCGGTCACGTCCCCGTCGCCGGTGCCGATGCGGCGCACGTCGACCTGCTCACCCCAGGCGACCGCCCAACCCTGCGGCCGATCGGGATGCGGCGGGGTGGCGAAGACGATTTGCCGGGCGGCGGCGTGCACGGCGGCGTCGAGGTCGTCCACGGTGATCCCGACCGGTGGCGGGACGAGGGCGTGCCGGTCGTCAGGGTCGACCCCGTCGAGACGCAGCAGGACGTGGAAGTGCACCGCGCCCCGGCGCTGCATCTCGGCGACCTTCCCGTGTGACACCCGCACCGGCGGCACCCGCCGCACCCGGCCGGAGTCGGTGACGACCTCGACTCTCGGGATACCGCGTCGGCGGCAGAGGGCGGCGAGCTGGCGTTCGACGGCCTGCTTGGTGCGCCGCCACAGCTCACCGGCGAAGACGTTCCAGACGACCTGGTGATCGTGGTCGTAGCAGTCCAGGCAGAGCGGCCGACCGAGCTGCGGATCGGCACGGTCGTGCCGGGCGAAGCAGGCCCCGGGCTGCCCGTGCGGGCAGGTGACAGCATCGCGGCGGGCGTGGCAGGGGGCCGGTCGGCAGTCGCAGCGCCGCCGGTCGGCACAGGTGTGCCGGGCTACGTGCCGGTGGTGGATCGCGCCGAACGACGGCGCGGTGAAGGTGGCGAAGACGACCGGGTGCCGAGCCACCGTGGCGGGGACGTTCTTTCCGCCGGTCAGGCCACAGCGGACGACCTGGAAGGCGTCACCGGCGTAGACCCAGGAGCAGTCCGGGCACTGAGCGGCCCGCCGGTTGCCGCACGCCTTGTAGAGCACCCGGTCGGGCAACTCATCGGTGTGCTGCTCGCCCAGGACCCGCCCGGTGTCCCGGTCGACGGCGGTCATGGTGCCGGTCAGCCGGATCGGACGGGCACAACCCCCGGCCGTCCGGGTGTGCTCCAACCAACCGAAGTAGTCGGGCGTGGCGGCCCGGTGCAGGGCCTGGGCGTCACGACCAGCGGCGACGCTGGGACGGTGCAGGGTGGACACGATCTCTCCTCAGGGCGGGTGGCAGGGACGGGCGACGAAACGCCACCGGTCGCCGGAACGCTGTCCGTCGGTGGTGTTCGTGGTGTCTCCTGGCACCGCCGTGGAGGGCGGCTGACGCCGGAGGGCGGGTGTGGCTGACCGCCGTTGAGGTGTGGTCCTTCCGGTTGCCGTGCTGGGTGAGGCCGGGACGGGTGGGGTGCCTGGAGGTCGGCATCCGGCGGGTTGCCGCAGGTGAGCCCCACCCGTCGAGGGAATGCGAATCCGGGCCATCGTGACGGCGGGAAGGCCGTGCTGGGCCACTCAGCGGATTCCGGGGCCGACATCGCGGCCAGCGTGATCGAGAGCTGGCGGGATCTGGCCCGCATCAGCGGCAGGAAGGCCGCTCAGCATCTCCGTGATCGAGCCCAGCGATCCGGCAGGAAGGCCGCACTGGCGTGCTCGACGACCGCCAGAGTAGCACCGGGTGCCGACTCGTCAACCCGCCGTGAACCTCGGTGCTGAGCTGGTCCGGACCGGCTGCCGACTGGTGTGGGAGGACTTTCTGTACGTCTATCAAGGCGGCCCTGAACGGGCCGCACGCGCCGCCGCCTGGGCGCGTGCCCGTCGCTCCGCTGGCGCTCCGACTCCGGCCACGCAATACGCCCGGCGGCTGGCGCGGAGAGCGGGTAGCCCGGTGGGCCGCCGCATGACGACAGGCCGTTTCCCGGTGGGGTGATGGGCCGGCAGCCGGCCGGGCCGCGCGGCGAGCACCGCGCGGCGTAGGGGAGCGCACGCCAGGTCCGTCGGCGGCTGCCGGGTCGGTGGCGGGGTTGCGGTTACTGCGCCTCCGGCGGGGGCGCTCCGGCTCCAGGATGGCCGGGGCTCCGTCGGCGGCTCGCGGTCCGTGGGTGGTTGCGCGGGCCATCCCGCCTGCCCTCGACCCGGGCAAGCCGAGCAGACCACCGCCCGACCCGCCAGCGTCCGACCGTGCGTCAAGGCCGTCTTGACGTGGCGGGCCGGGCGGCGGCCCGCTCCCCGGTGGGCGGGTCGACGGCAGACGGGATGGTAAGTGCTGGCCGCTAGCTAGCGCTCCTAAATGGCCGAGCGCTACTCTAACCTGGCCATAGTGGTAATAGCTTAACTACACCGTCAGCAATCGCCCCGAAAGGCGCGAGAAGCGCGGCTGTCCGTGCTGAGAAGTCACGGACTTTCGCCAAGAAGCCAGTTCCGGTCTCAGGAGTGTTCTGTAGCGCTGCACCCTCGGCTGCGATGCGTTCAACAATCGATGAAGGAAGTTGCCCGCTCGATTTCAATTCGGAGAGGAAGTGATCTAGCGCTATCCGACTCATAGCTTCCAGGTGCTGCGTAAACTGAATGCTTTGGTCGAATTTTGCCGCAATGTCGGCCGTCGAGTTCGCATTGACTGTTACGCCCGCGCTGTTCAGCGAGGCGGCAAAGCTTCGGCGAAGCTCGACAATTTCCGCCTTCGCGTCTTCCAATTCCTTGGCGAGGGCCGCTTGGGCCCGTGCTTGTCGAATGGCTACATCAATAGTCAAGCTTTGGTTCATTAGAATCTCTTGCAACTTTTCGCTGCTGGGATTTCTGAGCCGCACTATGACCTGTGCCGCCTTGTTGCAATTTGCCCTTGCGATTTGGTAGTGGGCTATTGCCTGCGAATACTCGCGGGACTCAAGAGCCACGAGCGCGGATGCGCGCTCCTTGTTCACAATGCTTTTGAGCTGCTCGGCTTCGAGTGTAATTGCGAGCCAGTCGGGTGCGCTTGCTGCACCTTCCAGGGTTTGTGTGATAACCTCGCAGGCGGCCTCGGCTTCTTGAAGTGCGCTCTCGTAGTGCCCACGAGATACGTGATCCTGGTATGCCATGTTGTGGAACATGTAACGAAACCCATTGACGTCGATCATCATCAGGTCGTCGATATTTGGGGGAAAGCCGAAATCGCCATTACTCCGTGCCTCGACTATTTGACGAGATGCTTCCTCTTGGAGCGCGATGGCTTGGCCCAGTAGAAGGTGGGCTCGCGAAAAGTTCCCACGGTTGCTGGACTGAATGGCTTGACTGAGCAGTAGTTGAGCCTCTGCGCTGGACAGGAACCACCTGGCGTCGTTGTCTTCGCTTGCACGATTCTGCAAATGGTCTACTGCAATACCGAAGAACCTGGCCGATTCCTCTGTATTCTGCATGGTCCTGAAATGCAAACCCATTTGTATGCCATGCATGCCGCCATAAAAATCAGCCGAAGCGCGCAATTCTTCAATAGCCTCGGCGGCCTTGTCTAATTCGTGAAAATTGGCCTCGGTGGAAGTTCGCACCTTGTCTTGTAGTGCAATAGCTGCATTCAACAGCCCTTGCGAGGCGGCCTGATAAAGTGTTCCTGATTTCGAGAATTTCCCTTGCGCTCCATACCCCCCCGCTCTCTCTGCCATCTCATGAAAGTGAGAAAGCAAATCTAGGTAGTGTTCAATCATCTCGGTCGTCAGGGGCTCCGACAGGGCGGCCGTCGCGGCTTCTGCGAGGCTGTCCAATTCGTCCTGCTCTTCCCATAATAGCTGAACATCGAGCACCATCGGTGCATGGTAGTCGTGGGAGGAGAGTTTCGGTCCGGCATGACTGAAAGGCGACACTTCGAACCTTTGGTCGGCCAGCCCTCTTGGCGAAGCATGCCGGAGAGAGAGGAGGCCCTCTCAAGTTGAAGCCCGAGCTCAGGAACCGATGATTGTGGGTGTAAGCCCCGTGGAGCCAATAGATCGGCCGACATCACAAGATCCGGAACATGCGCGGAATGATCAAGCAGCCGGCTGGCAAGCCGGTCGGCTCTCGTGCTGATAGGACGCGGAGTGCTGGTGCCGGCGCTACACCCTTCCTGCACCGTCTGCTAAACGCCGGTGCGGCAAGCTGCGGCGGACCTGCTCGGGGCACGCAGGGGGCACAAGACACCGTCAAACGTCGGCAACCAGCCAGCAGCGACGGCAGCCCACGACGGGGCGTGACCAGCGTGCCGACCAGGTCGCCGCAGGTCACCACCGAGCCGGTCTAAGTTCCGTTTCAACGTCTGACGCCGGAACTGGGTGACGATGGGCACGAGCAACGCTGGACGTCCATGGACTGCGGCGGACCGTCCTGGCAGCTGAGCCCTACTGCTGGCCCAGCTCATCGAAGGCGGGTGGTTCTCGTTCGCACCGAACCGGTCGTCGTGCCCGATGCAGGGGTCAATACCGGCGCGCAGGGGCACACCGGCTGCGGCAAGCTGGACGCTGCGTGCTCCGCCTGCCCAGTGGGACGACTACCCACGGTGCAGATCAGCACGATTCCCAAGCAGAGGGTCGCTGTCCCGACCAAGGGTCTTCATGCGCGCCAAGGCGCTTCGGGATCTCCAAGCGTCTCCAGCATCAGGTTGCACCAGGTAGTGGCAGCCCCAGCGGCAAGACGGGCATGGCGTGGACGGACCCATCCAGGGACTGAGTCACGTCCATGTCCCACACCAACCTGGTTGCGTAACTCAGTGACCCCTTGAGTCAGGCGAGACAGCGATCCGAGGATAGTCTTCAACGCCTTTGCTTCTTCTGTCGTGTCGGCTACGCCGGCAGCATGGAGGCGTAGTGCCTGCTGTGCCTGTGCGACCAGTGCTGGGAGGTCATCCTTTGGGTTGTATTCGACGCCACGTTCTCGCAGGACGAGCTTTGCGGTACTTTCAACCAGGTCTTTTGCGACGCTGACTGCCAGCCGAGGGTCGGTGTCCACACTGGCGGCGAGGCGCTTCAGATGCTCAGTGATGACGGCTGGGTCTGTGAGGGCGTTGAGAGCTGGTACCACCACGGTGCCTGCGGGAACTTGCTCCTGCAACCGGTAAAGCCGCTGGAGCAGGGGCTCGAATGCCTCGCCGACCATCTGTCGACGAGCTGCCCATGATCCGTATCCGTCGTGTGCTAGCCAGTAGCTGCGAAAGGATGTGAAGTCCTGCCAGGGGACTTCGATCGCTAGGCCGAGCCGGGCGCAGGTCGACCGTAGGGCTCGCAGAGCGAGGCGGGCCTCAGCGTCTGATAACCGCTCTCCTCCTCCCGTGCCAAAAGCCATGAAGTCGCCGTGTAGCAACAATGCGAGGGCTTCGGCCACATCCACATCATCAACGGCATCGACCGGACCTCGACGCAGCTGTTCCAGCAGATCAGTCTTGAATTTGCTGTCTACCGTAGGCCAGCTGCCGCCGAAGCCAGTGGTGGTCGTGGTATCGAAGAGGTCGTCAGGCGTCATCGCAAGCTCTCCGTGAGGTAAGGGGCGGCTGACGTTGTGATCACCATACGACGAGTTGGGATAGCAGTATGACTGGGCGTCTTTGCCGAACAGTCAGCCCGCTGCTGCCGACAGCAACGGTGACAGCAACAGGGCCAGACGTAGAGAGCCGGTGGTGGAGGGCTACGGATCAGCGCCCGACGTCATAGACGTGCGCGGACGGTGCCGGACAGTACGCCCAGAACTTACAAGCGAGGGGTCCGGATACCACTCCGGCGTGGAACGGGTCGCTGGCGTGTGAGGGTTATGGGGCGTCGGGCTGGTCGGTAGCGTTGGCGGTGGTGGCGGCCGATGGGTCGGTGGTGCGTCCTGTGCTATGCGAGGGGGGTCCGGGTGGATTCCTTGCCGGAGTTGACGTTCGGGCAGCGGTTGAAGGTCTATCGGGAGCGGTCCGGGAAGTCTCGGACGGTGCTGGGTGGGTTGGTGGGCCGCAGCGCCGAGTGGGTCAAGGCGGTGGAGACGGATCGGATTCTGCCGCCGCGAATTCACATGCTGGATCGCATCGCGCGAGCCTTGAAGATCGACGTGTCCGCCTTGGCTGCGGAGCTGGGCGATCGGTCTGTTGTGGTCAACGGGCCGGAGCATCCGGCGTTGGTGTCGGTCCGGGCGGCCCTGAATCAGGTGGCGCTTCCTGATGACGCGCCGCCGGAGTCGTTGTCTGGTCTGCGGGAGCGGCTTGCGGCGGGGTGGCGGGCGCGTCATCAGGCGGCGGATCACCGTACGGTGCTGGGCGGGCTGTTGCCGGGGTTGCTGCGGGACGGGCAGCGGGCCGTGTTGGCGTACGAGGGTGACCAGCGGCGGGAGGCGCAGGCCCTGTGGGCGGAGACGCTCGGGCTGGCACAGATGTTCGTCGCCTACCAGCCTGCCGCCGAGTTGTTGTGGCGGGTGACGGATCGGGCGATGGTGGCGGCGCAGGAGTCCGGTGATCCGGAGGCGCTCGCCCGTGCGGGGTGGTTCCTGTGTCAGGTGCATCGGGAGGCCGGTGACTGGGACACCGCGATGAGGGTGACGCTGGAGGTGTTGTCGGCGTTGGAGGCGCGGGCGGCTGACGGGAGCACCAATCTGTTGGCGTTGTGGGGTGCGCTGAACTTCGAGGCCGCGTACACGTCTGCTCGTGCTGGTGAGGAAGGTCGTGCCTGGCGGTACTGGGACCGCGCGGACCAGGTGGCGCAGCGCCTGCCGGAGAGCTTCTATCAGTCGCAGACGTCGTTCTCGCGGGTCATCATGGGTGCTCATGCGGTGACGGTGGCGGTGGAGTTGCAGCAGTCGGGCGAAGCGGTGCGGCAGGCCCGTCGCCATGATGCGGCGGCGATTCCGTCGAGGCCGCGTCGGGCACGCCACCTGATCGAGGTCGCGCGGGCGCACTACGGCAAGGACGACAAGGAAGCGACCGTGGCGGCGCTGCGGCAGGCGTACGAGTCTGCTCCGGAGACGATCCGGTTCAACGGGTACGCCCGCCAGATCACCATGGACCTGCTCGACGGTCCGCGTTCCACCCGGGATGCCGCCCGTGACCTGGCGACGAAGGTCGGACTCGTCTCCTGAACCAGGGGTAGGAACCTTACCCATCCCGCCCGGCCACCGACCGTAGCTTTCCGCTCACGGGATGCGGTGGTCGGTGCGAGTCACGCCCGGCCGCCGTGTCCCTCAGCCAGAGGGCGACCGAGCCGCCCTCATGAGCGACGAGGGAGGGTACGTGCGGCGCGTCTCATACGACGAATACGTCTCCGCCACCGCGTTGACCTTCGCCCGGCGGCATCGGCCGGTGTGGTCCTGGCAGCACTGGCGGCGCATCTGCAACTGCGGAGCCGACCTGCCGTGCCGAGCCCGACACCGGATACCGATCACCCGAGGACGCTGGCCGCAGACGGAGGACCAGCGATGACCAGCCACGGTCCGATGATGCCGATCTGGAGCTGCGGCGGGTGTGACCTCCCGTGGCCGTGCCCGACCCGGCGGCGGGAACTGCGCGCGGAGTACGCCGACGCGCCGGTGTCGCTGGCGCTCTACCTCGGGGCCTACCTCATTCAGGCCGCCGAGGACATGCCCTGGACAGCAGCCGGCACCCTGCACCGCCGATTCATCGGCTGGACGAGACAGCCGCCGGAAGTACAGCAGCGAAGTACAGCAACCGTGCCACCCGCACCGGACCGGAACGAGCGTCACCAGCCCAGATGACCTCGTACGACACCCGATCCGGCCGGTCTGCCGTGAGTTCACACCGAAGAGGTCACTGGTTCGATCCCAGTATCGCCCACAAGTCCCCAGGTGCCCCCTGTCCGCAGAATGCGCGGACCAGGGGGCCTTGTCATTTCTGCTCCGGGGGCCGAGCCCCCGGATAGCCCACGATGCGGTGGGTGCGGCGCACAGAGCTTGTAAGCGAGTGCTCCGGGGTATCACCGGCCCCGGCATGCCAGCATGCTGCGCGGACGGCCGCGACCGAGTAAGCGGGGGTCGCATAGCAAGTCACTAGCTTGGAACGCGCAGCCGGGCACCAGTGCCGGAGGCCGGCCTCGCGATGCCGGCAAGCGCGCGTCTGGCCAAGAGCATGCGGAAGGCCACGGCCGCCCGTTGGTACTCAGCCTCAGCTTCCGGGCTCCGCTGCGTCCGTGTCGGCTCCACGGCGGCTGGCGCTTGCGTCGATGATGCTGGCGGCTGAGCTTGCAGTGTCGCGTCCAAGCCCCGTGGAACCGGAGGCGCTTCGATGGTCGCCACGCCCTCTGCATTCCCTTGATGACGAGCAAACGTGTGCCACACGTGCCAGCCCATCAGTGCGCTAATCACCGCAAAGAGTGCAGCGGCCGGCCACATCTCGGCATCCTGCGACGCTGTACCCACGACCGCTACCACGGTGTTGATACCCATGATGGCGAGGAGGCCGACCCGCGCGGCTGGCCACTTGATGTACGCCTTCACGATCCAGTACATGGCAACGAACGGGATTGCGATCATGGCGCCGGCAATCCACAGACAGCCCACTCTGCCCGTCACGGTCGGGGCGGAACTCGGCTGGGAGAGTGCAGTGGAGCGGGTGCGATTGACGCGGTGGTCATTGACCCAGTGGCCACGTCTCCAATGCCTACGACGCCGGTAGGTCGTCATGGCTCCCTCGCTGGGCATCGGCGATCGCTCCTTCCCCCGCAACCGGACTACGAAAGCGCACCGCCATGTCAGCAGGCCATGGGAGAGGCCCACGGCGTACCAGGGCCCCAGCGGTGTTTCCTCAATTGTCAGCAGAGAATCCAAAGGGGAAACCTTCAGGATCCGCAGGGGCAGGGTAATCACCAAGATCCACTATGGCAGTCGTCCGACCGGACACTCCAGGACGAGACACTGCGGCAGGGGCCAAGGCGGCAGAGGCGCCAGGGCCCCCGAGCAGCCGAGGGAGCAGCCAAACCGGCGAGCACCTGTAAACGACCACGGACCGGGACGGCATCTTGAACAGGAAAAGCAGGCGTAGACCCAGCGCCGGGAGACGGACTCACATGAGCAGGTCAGCCTCTATCGCAAGGTCCGGAAGGGAAAACAGCAGCATCGGCCAGCGGCAGACGGCATGGGACGGCAAGGTCGCCGAGCTTCCGTCCGTACAGGCGTCAAGGTTGTCTTGGCGTCAACCGGACTGCGCGGTCTCCTATCCGACAGGCATCATGCAGCGCCAACACTCGATGCTACTTTCTGTGATGGAATTTCCCACTGTGCGTGGTGTGTCGTCGAGGCTTGGAGGGTTTGATGAGGATCAAGCGAGCCATGGCGGTGCTCGCCTCGGTGATTGCCGCGACGGCAGCGATAGTCGCCGTCGGGACACCGGCGCAGGCGTTCGGCCCGTCCTACTGCAACAGTTCCACCTGCTCGTTGTCGAACTCACCGAGCACCGGTGGCATCTACTTCGAGATGCCACGGGCCACCGCAGTCACGATGCTGTGCTGGACTGACAATCAGTGGTGGAACGGTACCAACCGCTGGTTTAAGGTCGACTCGGTGTACGGGCGTGGTTACATGATCGCCACCCAGGTGTCGAACCAGACGAAGGTCGGCCACTGCTAGTACGACAGCCATCGATTGCCCGTTCCATGTCCGACGCAGAGGGCGGCATTGGTCTGCACCCGACAACCGGCTGAGGGTCAACGTTCCGTGGCCGCCGCGAGTCAGGCCGGCACGGTTGCGCCGGCCAAGCCCACCAGACCACGTCCCGTCGCCGCATGGCACCAGTGTAAGTCGATCAATCGGGTGACCAACTGGATGACGACCGGGGCGGTTGACGCCAAACCCGACGGACGACGGTGAACAACCGAATAGGTCGCTGCCGGACAGCAGCGACCTACCCCGCCGACGTGTTGTAGCGATCAAGTGTCGCTTTAGACGTCGAGGCGTCGCGGAAGACGAGTTCCCACGGGCCGGTGTTCACGTCCATGTCCTTGCCGAAGCCGATCCACTTTCCGGCCATCCGTCGACCGGTCGGCTCGGCGATGAGCTGGATTGCCCCGTGGTACCGGGCGCCCCGGTAGTAGCCGGTCGGGTCGGTCTGCTCTACCCAGGTGCCGGTGACGACGGCACCGTCCAGAGTCAGGTCCAGCGAGAGAGACGAGGACGCCGAGCCAGGCAGGCTGCGTGCCGTCAGTCGATCGCCGTGCTGGAGCAGCACCACGAAGTGTTGTCCAGCGAAGGAGTCCCCCCGCCCGCTGGAGTAGAACTGGTAGCGGCTGAGCCACACGCCTTCGTATGAACGGCCGGTTGTCGTGGGCTTGGACGTCGGTGTCGGCGTAGCCAGGCTGGACACGGGAGAAGTCAGGTCGTGGCCGCCGTGGTCGTCGTCGGCGACATGCCCGTTGGGTACCGCTGCGAAGCCCAAGAGTGAGATGGGTAGCCCGGTGACGACTTCCAGCGCGCGGGCGTAGACGGGGCGCGGCGCGGCGATCGTGCCGGACTCCCATCGCTGGACGAGTCGCTTGTTGGCGTCATTGGGCTCGCCGACGCGGTGGCCCGCGGCCTGGAGCGCGCGAGCGAAGTCGTCCTGGCTCATCCGCATGCCGGTGCGGACAGCGCGCAACGCGGTGTTGGGGGCGGTCATGACCGTCACCCTAGCGTCATGTCGCCCAAATGTCGCCGGCTATGTGGTTGATTTGTCGGGTCTTGTGCCGTCGCAACAGGTGACATCCCGACGTCACTGTGGATCTGCGACGGTCAGCGTGCCGCCGCTTCCTACAGGCGGAGGTCAAGGATGCCGGGTAAAGGCGACGAGCCGGCGGTCAGTCGGGGTGAGCAGATCCAGGCGGCCGAGCGGGAGGCGGCGAAGCGTCGGCTGTTGGCCGAGGCGGAGGCGGATCGAATCCCGGTGGAGGAGACCACGCGGGCGGTGCCGGATCGGCGGTGGCGTCGTGGGCGTCGTTGAGCTGTTGCCGGTGGGGCGGCGGGTGGCGTACTGGCGGGGGCGGCGGAAGCTGTCGCAGCAGGTGTTCGCCGATCGGTTGGGGAAGTCGAAGAGTTGGGTGGACAAGGTCGAGCGGGGAGTGCGCTCGCTGGACAAGGTGTCCACGCTCCAGGAGGTCGCTACGGTCCTGCGTATCGACACGGCGGTGCTGCTGGGCCGGGACGTCCAGCCGACGGATGTGTCCGACCGGACCGCAGACGTCGAACGGGTCCGCGCGGCTCTGTCGCGGTACGCGATTCCCCTCGGCCGACCGGCGGGCAGTCGACCGCTGCCGTCCGGTGCGCAGGTGGACCGGCAGGTCGGTTACGTGTGGACGACTTTCCAGCACGCCCGCTACGAGCGGGTGGCCGACCGGCTGCCGGAGTTGCTGGCCGATGTCGAGCGCGTTCACGCGGCGGATCCGGTGGCGGGTCGGGGGTCGCTGGTCGAGGCGTATCGGATCGCCGCGTCGCTGTTGGTGAAGATGGGTGAGCCGGATCTGGCGTGGCTGGCGGTCGATCGGGCGATGACCGCTGCCACCGGGGACCGCATCCTGGTGGCTGCGGCAGCGGTGCAACTTGGTCAGGTGCTGCGGGGGTGTGGGCAGGTGCGGGCGGCCAGGTCGGCGATGTTGGCCGCCGCCTACCGGATCGCGCCGCAGGTCGTCGAGGAAGGCGCACCTGAGGAACTGTCGCTGGGCGGGGCTCTGCTGGTGCAGGCGGCGTTGGCTGCCGCCCGATCAGGTGACGAGACGGCGGTGGCTGATCTGCTCGACGAGGCGGCAGCGTTGGCCGTCCAGGTCGGTGACGGGCATGATCACCACCGCACCGGGTTCGGGCCGACGGCGGTGCAGGCGGCCCGGGTGAGCGCAGCGGTGGAGTTGGGCGACGGCGGTGACGCCGTGGCGTGGCACGAGAAGGCGACCGACCGGGACGGTTGGCGGTGGTTGCCCGTCGAGTACCGCGCCGGGCACCTGATCGACGCCGCCCGCGCGTACCTGCACACCGATGATCCGATCAACGCCGGCCGGGCACTGATGGAGGCCGACCGGATGGCGCCGGCCGAGGTCCGGCACCGTCCGGCGGGCCGGGACGTACTCGCTCAGATCGTCCGCGACCCCACCGCCCCGACCACGCTTGTGCACCTCGCCGCCACCATCGGGGTGGGCTGAGGATGACCGCGCCGTTCCTGTCCCTGGCCCAGATCCGCAACCGACTGATCCTGACCGCCCGCTGGGTACTGCGCGACCACCGACCCGGCCCCGACGGCTGCTGCCCGATCTGCCGCACGGCGGACTGTCCAGTGGCTGCCGCCGCGCGGGACGTCCTCCGATCGGCGAAGGAAACACGGCTGTGGAGTACCGCAGGACAGCCGGAAGAGGGTGACTCCGGCTGACGGCGGCCGTCGACCTGCATCGGTTGACCTCAACCTGACGTCAGGTTGCATGCTCTCGATGTTCGCGTCGGCGAACGGACGGGAGCGGGTGGAATGCGAGTGGTCCAGGTAGTTCGTTTCGGGGGACCCGAGGTGCTGGTGCCGGCTCAGGTGCCAGATCCGGTGGCCGGACCGGACCAGGTCGTGGTCAGCGTGGCGGTGGCGGGGATGACGTTCGTCGAGACGCAGATCCGGCGTGGCACCGACAGGTGGCATGAACGGCCGGAGGTGCCGTACGTGCCGGGAACTCTGGTCGCCGGGCTGGTGAGCGCGGTCGGTGCGCAGGTGGATCCGGCGTGGCGGGGACGGCGCGTTCTGGCCCGCACGCGCGAGACCGGCGGTTTCGCCGAGCAGGTGGTGGCGCTGGTCGGGGATCTGTTTCCGGTGCCGGACGGCCTGGGTCTCCCGGAGGCCACCGCCCTGTACAGCGACGGCAGCACGGCGCAGGGGTTGGTCGAGCACGCCACGATCGGCGCCGGTGAGTGGGTTCTCGTCGAAGCGGCGGCAGGTGGGGTGGGCAGCCTGTTGGTGCAGCTCGCCCGTGCGGCGGGCGCGAGGGTGGTCGGAGCTGCGCGCGGGTCCCGGAAGCTCGATGTGGTCAGGGGCCTGGGCGCCGACGCGGTGGTCGACTACTCCGAACCGGGCTGGGCCGGGCGGGTCCTCGAAGCGACCGGCGGCAGGGGAGCGGATGTGGTGTTCGACGGTGTCGGCGGCCCGATCGGGCGGGCCGCGTTCGAGGTGACGGCCCGTGGCGGTCGGTTCTCGGTGCACGGTGCGTCCAGCGGCGAGGCCACGGTCATCGAGCCCGCCGAGGCGCGTCGCAGGGGTGTGGAGGTGATCGGCATCGAGCAGTTGTTCGGGTTCGGGCCGGAAGTGGCGCGGTGGGCGGAGCAGATGTTCGCCCGGGCGGCGGCCGGAGTGGTGCGGCCGGTCATCGGGCAGACCTTTCCGTTGGAACGTGCCGCCGATGCCCACGCGGCGATCGAGAACCGCACCGCAGTGGGGAAGACCCTGCTGCTGATCTGAGCGCCTCGGAAACCGACCGGGCTGCGTCGGGGCATCACTGCCCCGACGCAGCCCCTGCTCCGGTGCGGTCAGAGCCAGTTCTTGTGCCACCTCTGGTAATTGCCGTTGTTGCACGGTTCGGCGTAGGCCCATCCGCTGTAATTGTTGTCGGCACACCGGCCGGTCAATTCGTTCGCCACTCGCGACGGCTGCGTGAGGAAGTACCAGAATTGGAGCGGCTGGCTGTTCTCGCACGCTGCGGTGTAAAGGTCACCGTTGTAGTTGGTGGAGAGGCATCGACCCGTGGCGACGTTCACCATGATGTATCGGTGGACGATGGGGGCGGCGGGCAGGTCGTACCACTTCTGGTTGTTTCCGCCGTTGCAGGCCAGGGTGTAGACGGTGCCCGACGAGTTGCTGTCCAGGCAGAGCCCGGTCTGCACGTTGCGCAGGTGGTACACGGGCGCCGCTGCGGCGGACGCCGCCTGTGGCGCGGCGATCACCGTCATGAGGCTGGCGAGGAGGGTGATCACCATGGTGAACAGCGCCCCGGCGGACTTGCTACGGATCATTCTGCGGTCTCCCGGATGAGGTGATGATGACATTCGCCGTGGTTGCTCACGCTGAATAGTGAGCTTTGTGGACGGCGGCGGCAGTCATTACATCGACACGGTTGTTGTCGGCGCAAGTTTCGATCCGGTGACCCTCTACACAAGATCTGTAGTGAACTTTGGGCGAGTGGTGTCGTAGCGGCGGATAAGTGTTGTCGGTCACGTGAACCATCGACCGCCCGGATCGTCGTCATCGGTATGCGGGAAATTCGATCCACCGCGCATGGGAAATCCACAGCGCGCTTCGTCCGAGCACTATCGACGCTGCTGCTGATACCGGTGGCGGTGCTGGCCCCCTCCCCGGCCCAGGCGACAGCACCGGCGGCGGCGGTCCAGACAGCCGCCGTCGACCCGACCGCCGCGAACCTGACCGCTGCCAACCGGATCGAGCCCGTCGCCGGGATGCCCGACTGGTCCCGCGCGGGCTATCTGGGTGGCGCGCCGTTGCCGTCCGACGGCGACCTGGCCGGTGGCGCCTGCACGATCAGCACGGCTCGGCTCGCCAGCGAGTTCGGCGTCCGCGCGAACGACAGCATCGACGACAGCAGCGGCCTTCAGGCCGCGATCGACCAGATCAAGGACTCCTGCTCGCCCTCGGGCAACCACCGCCGGCTCTCCCTGATCACCCTGCCCGCCGGGCGGATCGACATCACCCGGCAGATCTACGTCGACGCCAGCTTCCTGATCCTGCGGGGTCAGGGTGCGGGCGACGGCGGCACCCGCGTCGTCTTCCGGCCGGGCGCCGACACCCGGTACGACACGCTGACCGCAGACGGCAGCCGGTGGCACCAGGACTCGATGATCTGGGGCACCGCCCCCGACGAGGGCAGGGGCGGCTGGATCTGGCCCGGTCGTGCGCTGTTCAAGGTGCAGACCCGCGAGGTCGCCGAGCGGTACCTGGACGAGTGGACCACCGCACCGCGCAACCGCAAGGACCTGTTCGAGGGGTCGATCAACCAGCACTGGGCCTCGGGCGTGAAACTGGCTGCGGCCTCCGGCGACCCGGGCTTCTCGGCCCGTACCGGGCGCTCTGTGATCCACATCGACGCGGCGGCGAAGATGGACCGGTTCGTCGTCGGTGGCTACGTCTGGGTCGGCGCCGCGAACAGCCGGAACTTCTACGAGCAGCAGGGCCTGTCGCCGGACGACCCGGGCGTCCGCGAGAACCTGCACATGCGCCAGCAGATGTTCCGGGCGGTCCAGGTGGACCGCACCCGCAAGACCGTGACCCTCGACCGGCCGCTGGAGTACGACGTGCCGGTCGACTCGACGTCGGACGGCTCGGCGCCGATCGGCAGCACCGCCTACACCAGCAAGATCACGCCGTTGCGCGTGGTCGAAGGGGTCGGCTTCGAGAACTTCGCCTTCAGCCAGGAACTGCTGGACATGCCGAAGCACGGCGGTGGTCGCTACACCACGCCGCCGGGCGACGCGGTGCACAACTACGGCAACCTCGCGCCCGAGTACGCCATGCACGGCCTCGCCTTCAAGTGGGCCGCGAACAGTTGGGTGCGCGGACTGACCGGCACGATGACCGGCTCGCACCCGGTCGTCACGGAGGTCGCCCGCAACCTGCAGATCGAGCACAACACCTTCGACGGCGCGTGGAACAAGGGCAAGGGCGGCAACGGCTACCTGCGCGGCAGCCGGGTGTGGGACTCGCTCTGGGCCTACAACACCAGCCGGAACCTGCGGCACTTCACGTTCCAGTGGTCGGCCAGCGGCAACGTGGCGTTCCGCAACGACCTCGACTCCGACCTCAACCTGCACGGCGGCTGGGAACGGTACAACCTGTTCGAGGGCAACACCGTACGCGTGCCGTACGAGCACCGGTCCGGCAACTGCACCGCGAACTGCGGCGGTGAGGGCGGCGAGCTGGAGGACGGCACCTGGTTCCCGATCTGGTGGGCGGCGGCGGCCAAGGCGATCAAGTGGTCCGGTGCCTCCGGCCCGCAGAACGTCTTCCACCAGAACACCCTGATCAAGCAGTCCACGCCCGGCGGCCCGTTCCTGCCGTACGCGCCCTACTCGGTGGGTAGCGGCAACAGCAGCGCGATCTACCAGTTCGGCTCCGACGCGAACAACCCGCGCGCGTTCGCCCCGTTGAGCCAGGGCGGCGCACCGATCAAGGACTGGGCCGGGCGGGAGACCGCGACCTTCGACGGCCAGGGCGTCGTCGTCCGCAACGAGCGGTGGCCCTCCCTGTTCCTCCGCGACGTCGGCCAGCTCGATCCCCGGGACGAGAACCGCCAGGAGGTCATCACCTGGAACATGCAGGGAGCGGGGTCCGCGGCGGATGGCAGCTACCAGAACAAGTACCAAGAGGTGAGGAGCTTCCTCACGCAGAGCCAGGCATTCGTCGTAGCTCTGCAGGAAGCCGGAGTGCCCTCGCCGGGCATGACCCGTCTAGCCCAGCACCAGCAGAATGTCTACGATCGAGGCAATGTCCCGAATGGCCCGGGATTCCCGACCGTCGATGAGTATCGCTGGGGCAGCGAAGGGCGCCCCGGTAGCGCGAGGTTGTACTGGTTGCACACCGACACCTCGCCGGCGGGCTTCGGGCGGGTCAACCTGGCGGTGGCCACCCGAGAGCCGGCGGACGAGGTCATCGTGGTCGCCGCCGGACTCAACGGCTCCCGTCCCGCTCTCGGCGTGCGGCGCGGCGAGACGGTGTTCTTCACCGTGCACGGCTGGTCGCCCGGCGGCCCCGACACGCCAGCTCTATTGCAGAACATTCGTACGCACATGCAGAACAACCCGGGCCCGAACGGTCCTTACGAGTGGATAGTGCTCGGCGACTTCAACCGGGAACCGAACAATCTCCGTAACGCGCTGCCTGCGCAACAGTTCGGAGTGATGGATCCGCCTCAGCACACGCATCCCACCCAGAATCCGACGCACAGTTATGACTACGGGGTGACGGATTTCGGGGGCGGGGCGCCGACCCTGCTCAACGCCAGGACACTGACGACGACCGTCTCCTCGGATCACTTTCCCGTCCGGTACAGCCTGACGCTGCGCGCGGCTGCGGAGAACCCACCGCTTGCCACTCCGACGCTGCCGGGCCTGGCGTTGCTGCGCAACGCCGCCACCACGAACGTGGCCGACGTCGAGCCGGGCGGTGGCCCGCTGGTTCCGGACACCGCCTATGACGCGGGACGGGACCAGCGGTGGCGGCTGGACTGGGACTACGAGTTCGACGGTCACCTGCGGCTACAGAACGTGGCGGACGGCCGGTACATCGGGCTGGAGAGCAGCGCGCCGAACTCCCGCGCCGCGCTCAGCTCGGCACGGAGGCTCGACCAGTTGTGGCGGCCGATCATCGCCGACAACGGCGCGTGGACACTGCGGAACCACGTGAACGGACAACTGCTCACCGCCATCACGCCCGGTGACTTCCTGCTGGGTGTCCGGGACGCGGACGGTTCGGCGGAGCAGCTCTGGTTCTTCGCCTCCCAGACCGAGGTCGGGGAACGGCGGGAGATCCGGCACGTGGCGACGTCGCCGCAAGGGGAGACCGAGATCGATGTCGCCGATCCGGACGGCGTCGAGAACCGACCGGTGCGGCTGCTGCCGAACGACACGGCGACCGAAGGCTGGGAGCCGATCTTCGTCGGCCAGCGGGGTGCCGACCGCTGCTTCCATCTGCTCTTCGGTGACGAGTACCTGACGTCGTCGCCCGGCGGGACGGAGCCGCTGCCGGGTGGGCAGGTGGTACTGGAGCCGTACGCGCCGAACAGCGACGGCCAGGTGTGGTGCATGCACCAGGACACCGACTCGATGAGCATCTACAACATGACCGGGTTCCACGGTGCACCGGTTCCGTTGTACCTGACCGACCACGGGGTCCACGCCCAGCTCACGGTGGAGTTCGCCGGCTCCGACGGCGTCGAGAACTGGCGCTGGGCGGACTGACTCACGTCGAGGCGGCCCCAGGCCGGGCAGGTCGCCTGGGGCCGCCTCAGCCGGCGCACCGATACCGACGAATGAGATTCCCGCGCCGTTGGTGCGGGAGGAAGGAACTCGCCATGGAGCGACTTCAGGGTAAGACCGCGCTGGTCACGGGCGGAGCAATGGGAATGGGAGCGGCAACCGTACGCCGGTTCGTGACGGAGGGCGCCAACGTGGTCATCGCCGACGTCAACCGCACCGTGGCGGAGGCGCTCGCCGCGGAACTCGGGCCGCAGGCCGTCGCCGAGAGACTCGACGTCCGGTCGGCAGAGGAGTGGGCAGCCCTCGTCGGGCGGACGGAGGAGCGCTTCGGCTCCGTCGACATCCTGGTCAACAACGCCGGCATCGCCGACCCCGCTCCACTGGAGCAGTGGGACGCTGCGCGGTTGCAGCGCACGTTGGACGTCAACCTGATCGGTGTCTTCAACGGCATCCAGGCCGTCGTCCCGGCGATGAAGCGGGCCGGCGGCGGATCGATCGTCAACATCGGCTCCGTCGGCGCTCTCCAGGGCGTGCCGAGGATGTCCGGCTACGTGGTGTCGAAGTGGGGCGTACGGGGCCTGACCAAGACCGCCGCGCTGGAGTTGGGCGTCCACGGGATCCGTGTGAACGCGGTGCACCCCGGCCAGATCCAGACGCCGATGACCGAAGGCGTCACGTTCGACACGAGCAACGTCGCGCTCGGCCGGGTCGGGCAGCCGGACGACATCGCCCGGATCGTTCTCTTCTTCGCCAGCGACGACTCGGCGTTCGTCACCGGCAGCGAGGTGGCGGGCGACGGTGGGCAGATCGCCGGCCCGGCCGACTACCAGGGTCTGCCGCAATGACGGGCACGCCACACCCGAGGGTGGGAGAGGGGTGCGGCCTCAGGTGAACCGGCGGACCTGATCGCGGCGGTGGCCCCAGACGGTGAGTCCGGCGAGGACCGTGATCCAGACCGCGAGCATCACCAGTGACAGTGGCCCGACGGACTCCCCGGTGAGCGCGACCAGCACCAGGTCGGTCGCGCCCCGGGTGGGTACGAAGGGTGCGATCTGCTCGATGATCTTCGGCGTGTCCGCGTCGTCGAAGAACATCCCGCCGGCCACCGCCAGCGGCAGGAAGCCGACGCTGTTGGCGATGGCGGCCACCCGCATCGACATCAGGTAGCCCATCGCCAGCCCCAGCAGGGTGAAGGTCACCACCGCGACCATCAGCGCCCCCGCCGCCAGCAGTACCCGTGACGGCGGAGCCGAGGCGGCGGTGAACACGCCGGCCACCAGCAGGATCGGGATGACCGCCGCGGCGACGACCGCCAGCCCGACCAGCAGATAGCCGGACATCTGCGGCCCGATTCCACCGGGCAGGGTGCGCAGATAGTTTCCCCAGGCCGACTCCCGCTGCGCCGCGATCGCCACGCTGAAGTGACCGACACAGGCCATGAGCACCCCGAACACCACCAGGGTCGCGGTGGCCGAGGTGATCGCCACCGGGTCCTGGCCGATGAAGGGTACGACGAAGAACACCATGACTCCGACCGGAACCAGTGCCACGGTCAGGAACATGGTGGGCGTCCGGATGGTGTCGGCGAGGTTCCGCCGCGTGTAGGTCATGGTCAAGGAGGACATCGAACGGCCTTTCCGGTCAGGTGGTCCGCCGATCGCCGGTGATCGCCAGGAAGGCGTCCTCCAGCGAGGCGGATTCGATCTCGATGTCGGTGAAGGACGCGCCGGCGGTCACCAGTTCCCGGACCAGCGCGGCGGCATCGTTGGTGAGCAGATGGGCGCGGTCGTCGTCCGGCTCGATCGAGGCGACTCCGCTGAGTGCGGGCAGCACCGGGTCGGTCAGTGTGACCCGCTTGAGCCGTACCCGGCCACGGATCTCGGCGATACCGCCGTCGGCGATGACCCGGCCCTGGTCCATCACCACCACCCGGTCGGCCAGGGCCTCCACCTCCTCGATGTAGTGGCTGGTCAGCAGCACGGCTCCACCGTCGGCGTGGAAGGACCGGATGCCGTCCCACAACGCCCGCCGGGCGTCCACGTCGAGACCGGTGGTGGGTTCGTCCAGGAACACCAGCCGGGGCCGCCCGGCGAAGGCCAGCGCGACCGCGACCCGCCGCTGCTGTCCGCCGGAAAGACCGCCGGCCTGCCGGTCGGCCAACGAGGTGAGGTCGAAGCGGTCGAGTAGTTCGGCCCGGTCGACCGGATCGGGGAAGTGCGCCGAGACGAAGTCCACCAGTTCGGCGACCCGCCAGGTCTCCGGGAGCCCGGTCTCCTGCGGCGTCACGCCGATCATGCGGCGGGTCGACTCGCTGCGCGGGTCACCGCCGCACAGCTCGACACTGCCGGAACTGGGCCGGAGCAGGCCGGTCATGACGTTGATCAGGGTGGACTTTCCGGCACCGTTGGGGCCCAGCAGTCCGAGTACCTGCCCGGCCGGGATGTCCAGGGACACACCGTCGAGCGCGGCCTTGTCGTGGTAGCGGCGGGTGAGGTCGCGTACGTGGGCGAGGACGGTCATGCGGCGGCCTCCGGGACCTGTCGGTGCGGGTCGGACATGATCGACGGAAGGTCGGGGAAGGCGAACGGGCTCGGCTCACCGTGCGGTACGACCGGCCACGCCTGCCCGGTCCCGCCGCGTGTCAGCACCAGCTCGGCGACCTCGGCGACCCGTCCGGGAGACAGGACGGCCACTCCCAGGTCGCTGATGAAGGGGACCGCCTCCCCCAGGATCGGGGTGTCGACGAAGGTGGGGCACAGCGCGTTGACGGTGACGCCCCGGGCGGCCACGATCGGCGCGACGGAGCGGACCAGCCCGATCACCGCGTGTTTGGTGGCGGCGTAGAGCGGGTTCATCGGGCTCTCGCTCAGGCCGGCCAGGCTGGAGGTGGCCAGGATCGCGCCGGATCCCTGCGCGGTGAACACCCCCAGAGCGGCGTGCAGCCCGTAGACCACCCCGTCGAGGTTGACCGAGACCAGGTCGCGGTAGTGCTCGGGCCGGAAATCGTCGGTGAAGCTGCCCTGTTCACCGATTCCGGCGTTCAGCACGGCGACGTCGAGGCGGCCGAAGTGCGTGGTCGCGGCCTGGACGGCGGCGATGTTGTCGGCCAGCCGGGCGACGTCGGTACGCACGAAGGCGCCGGCAACCTCCCGGGCGACCGCTTCCCCGGCCGGATCGACGTCGGCGATGACGACGCGGGCGCCGCCGGCCGCGAAGCGACGGGCGATGGCCGCACCGATTCCGCTGGCGCCACCGGTGACGAGTGCGACTGTGCCGTCGAGGGGGTTCATGTCTTCTCCGTGCGGGACGGGACCGGCCGGGTGGCGTGGTCGATGGCGGTGGTGATCTCCCGCACGTAACGGTCGATGTCGAGGGCGGGATCGCGGGAGAGCGCGGTGGGCACGGCGTCGATCACGCCGCGCACGATCCGGGCCATGACGGTGACGTCGAAGTCCCGGAAGTCGCCGCATTCCTGCCCGGCCGTCAACAGGTGCTCCAGCGGCAACAGCAGTTGCCGGTCGAATTCGGCGGGGTCGGCGTCGGACACATCGGCCAGGCCGCCGCTGGTGAGGATCTCGACGAGGGCGATCATCCGGGCCGGGTGGACGCGCATGTATCCCAGGTTCGAACTGATGTAGGCCCGTAGTTGGCCTGCCGGTGTGGTCTCGGCATCGATCACCGGTGCCATGGACGCTGCGGCGTCGGCGTAGACGGTGGTGACGACCTGCGTGATCAGTTCGGACTTCCCCGCGAAGTGGTACGAGATCAGCCCACGGCTGATACCCGCCCGGGCACCGATCTTGCCCATCGACGCGCGGTGATAGCCGACCTCGGCGATGGTCTCCACGGCGGCGTTCACGATCTGCGCCCGCCGCGCCTCCTCGATGAAGGAGCGTGGCTGGCCGTCGTGATCAGGATTTGGCACCATGGCCAAAATTTAGCACGCACTGCCAACGGCCCGTCAGTGCAGCCAGTTCCGCCGGGATCTGTGGGTCGCTCCGAGGACCGCGCGCCCGCCGCGCGGGCGAGTTGTGCGTAGGTCGGGTGCCGGGATGCCGCTCAGGGTGCGGTGTGACGGAGGCCGTCGACGACGAGCGTCAGGACCTGGTCCGCATTGGTGCGGAAGCTCGGGTGGTCGTAGGCCGCGCAGATGCCGTTGATGGCGATCATGACGGCGTCGGCGCTCACGTCGTCGCGGATGGATCCGGCCTCGGCGGCGTCGGTCAGGAGGTCGGCGATGACCTGGTGCAGGGCCTGGGCGCCCTCGGCCAGGGTCTCCGAGCGGGTCGTCATGAGCGTCGCGAGGGTGCGGGCGAGACCCTCGTGGGCGTCCAGGTGGGCTACGAAGCCGCGCAGGAAGGACTCCAGCGCCTCGTCGGCGGGGAGGGCGGCGTGCAGCTCGCGGGCGCGGTCGCACAGTGCGGCGAGTTCTTCGCGGTAGACCGCCTCGGCCAGGGCCTCCCGGGTGGGGAAGTGGCGGTAGAGCGTGCCGGTGCCCACGCCGGCCAGCTTGGCGAAGTCGTCGAAGCGCAGGTTGAAGCAGTTCTTGGCGAAGAGTTCGCGGGCCTTGGCGATCAGGGCTTCGCGGTTGCGGCGGGCGTCGGCGCGGAGCGGCTTGGCGTCGGTCACGTGAGGTCCCAGGTTGACAAGTGGAGACTGTCTCCATATTTTTGGAAGTGGAGGCAATCTCCAATTATAGGGTACGAGGTGGCGCGTGAAGATCTTGATGTTCGGCCGGGGCGTTGTCGGTGCAGCCTATGGGTGGGCCCTGGAACGGGCCGGGCACCATGTCGAGTTCTACGTCCGGCCGGGGCGTGCGGCGACGTACGGGGACACGATCGACGTTGATCTGCTGGACGCGCGACGGCGGCCGTGGGGGAAGCGGGTCGTGGAAAAGTGGCCGGTGCGCCTCCGCGAGTCGCTGGAGCCGGACCATGACTTCGACCTGATCGTGCTGAGTGTGCAGCACTACGGCTTCGCCGAGGCGGCGGCATTCCTGGGGCCACGCGTGGGCGGGGCCACCGTGCTCGTCTTCAACAACCTGTGGGTCGAGCCGCTCACCGCGATCGAGCATCTCCCCACCGAGCAGGTGGCCTGGGGCTTTCCCGGCGCCGGCGGCGGGTTCGGCGACGACGGGGTGCTGCGGGCGTCCCTGCTGCCGATGGTCTTCCTCGGTACGCTCGACCGGCCGCCGACCGAGCGGGAGCGGGCCGTCCGCGAGGTGTTTCGCGGGGCCGGGTTCCGGACCCAGGAGAACTCCGACTTCCGGGGCTGGCTGGCGGTCCACTTCGTCCAGAACGCGGGTCTGCACACGCAGAGCCTGCGGCGGGGTTCCCTGTCCACGCTGACGCGGGGCGACATGCGCGAAGCGATCCTCGCCGTCCGCGAGCTGCTACCGCTGGTCGAGGCGCGGGGCGTCGACCTGCGGCGGCATCGGTCCTCGCTGCTGCCGTTCACCGGACCCGTCTGGCTGGCCGCGCCGGCACTCGCCTGGATGATGGGCCGATTCCCGCCGGCGCGCAGGGTGACGACGGCGCACGCCAACCCCGAGGAGTTGCGCGCGGTCTGCCGCGACACGCTGGCGGAGGCGCGCCGGCTCGGCATACGGGTGCCCCGCCTGGAGGCGGCCGAGCCCTACTTCACCGACGCGACGACGGCGGGAACGGCGGCGGCTGCGTAGTCGGTGCATGTAAGGAGGGGTCCCCTGCTAACGCCTGGTGTATAGCAGGGGACCCCTCCTTACATGCGACGCCGCGCGTCACCGAGTCTGGAGCCGCCTACGCCGGCTGCGTTCCTTGCGTCGGCTGCGCCGGCTGCGGATCCGGTTGGAACGCCACGTCGGTGACGTCGGCGACCAACTCGGTGAAGTCGGTGCCGTAGGCGGCCGGCTCGATGATGCGCAGCACCAGCGCGAACGGCCGGTCGGCGCCGTAGGTGCGGGCCAGCTCCGGGTGGTGCGTGCTCAGGTAGCGGGCGGCGGCGAGGTTGCTGCCTGCGGTCAGGCCGCCGATGAAGAACACCGGGCGACCACCCACCGGACCCCAGAACCGGGCGAGCAGGACGTAACTGGTCTCCGGGCGGTAGACGTACTCGGTGCCGCCGACCGTGAACGACCTCCGACGCTTCTCCTCGTCGAAGATCTCGTACGTCACGCCACGGAGGATCGCGCGTACGTGCGTGACGCTGCGCGGGCTGGCACCGCCGGGGCCGCCGACGCAGAACTCGGTCAGCCGGCCGATCTCCCCGGTCGGCTGGTCCTCGCCGACCCGGTCCGCGTGCGCGCCGCATTCCCGGGCGATGGTGGCCAGCTCCACCAGTGCGGCGACGTCGCGGCGGTGGACGCTGAACTCGCGCGGCGACGACGCGTGCCGGGAGACCACCAGGAGGCAGCTCGCTCCGGCGGTCAGGCCGAAGAACGCCCGTGCCCGGTTCAGCTTGCGCCGACGTAACAGAAACCCCGAGAGCCAGACCACCGTACCGGCGATGACGCTCGCCAGCAGATTGATCACAAGGTCACCCACGCCTCGATCATGTCCGATGCCGTCATGCCGGGCGTCAGCGGCGGGGTAGCACGCCGAGGAGGGTCGCGGTCAGTGCCAGCCTCAGGGAGTCCCGTAGCTCCATGTGGAAGCGGGCCAGGTCGGGTTCGGCCTGGTAGGCCGCCTCCAGGCTGGGCGGCGGTGTGCTGTACGCCGACAGCGCGCCGGCCATGACCATGGTCTGCAGGCTGAACAGCGTGGCGGTCTCGCCCAACTCCGGCAGACGCTTCTCGATCAGGGCGGTCATGGTGGCCAGGTGCGCCTTCGAGGCGCGCTTGTGGCGCAGGGCGACCTCGACGGAGACGTTGTGTTCCAGGACGGCGACCTGTGCGCCGAAGAGGTCGCAGAGCACCACTCGGGCGGCCAGTGAGCGGCTGAGGACCTCGGCCACCGCCGTCGCCCGCTCGGCCATGGGCAGGTCGTCGTCGACCGAGTCGGCCAACTCGCCGGCCAGGTCGGCAAGCCACTCCTGGAGGTGGCGGTCCAGCAGTTCGAGCAGCACCGCCTCGCGGGACTCGAAGTAGCGCAGCACGTTCGGCTTCGCCAGACCCACCCGGCGACTCAGCTCGTTCAGGGTGACCGAGGCCACGGGCATCTCGTCGAGCATCGCCGACGCCGCGTCGAGGATCGCCCGTCGGCGGATCTCGCGCTGCTCCTCGGTCCGCGCCCGCTGGAAGGTCACGATCGCCAGCCTAGCTTAGGTACCTCCGGTACGTTGACAACGTACCGCGAGTACTTTAGCGTCGTCGTTACAAAGTACCTCCGGTACCTAAAACGATGGGGAGCCTCGCATGAGCGAGAAGTGGACGACGGCGAACATCCCGGACCAGCGCGGGCGGGTCGCCGTGGTGACCGGCGCCAACACCGGACTGGGGTACGAGACCGCGAAGGCGCTCGCCGCACGCGGCGCGTCCGTGGTGCTCGCCGTACGCGACGTGACGAAGGGCCAGCAGGCCGCAGCGGGGATCGCCGGGGACGTGACCGTGCAGGCACTGGACCTGACCTCGCTCGACTCCGTCCGGAGCGCAGCGGGGGAGCTACGGTCCCGACTCGACCGGATCGACCTGCTGATCAACAACGCTGGCGTGATGTACACCCCGAAGCAGACCACCCGCGACGGCTTCGAGCTGCAGTTCGGCACCAACCACCTCGGGCACTTCGCGCTCACCGGGCTGCTGCTGGACCTGATGCGGCCGGTGCCCGGCTCACGGGTGGTGACGGTCAGCAGTGTCGGCCACCGCATCCGGGCCGACATCCACTTCGACGACCTGCACTGGGAGCGGTCGTACGGCCGGGTCGCCGCCTACGGACAGTCCAAGCTCGCCAACCTCCTGTTCACCTACGAGTTGCAGCGCCGCCTCGCCCCGCACGGCACCACCGTCGCGGTCGCCGCGCACCCCGGCATGTCCAGCACCGAACTCGCCCGCAACAGCCCGGCGGCACTCCGGCTCCCACTCACCTGGCTCGCCCCGCTGATCACCCAGTCACCGGCGATGGGCGCGCTGCCGACCCTGCGCGCCGCCACCGACCCCGCCGTGCTCGGCGGCCAGTACTACGGCCCCGGCGGACGCAACGAGGTCATGGGCCACCCCCGACTGGTCACCTCCAGCCCGAAGTCCTACGAGGTGGCCGTCCAGAAGCGACTCTGGGCCGTCTCCGAAGACCTCACCGGAGTCACGTTACCGGCCGTCGAACCTCCGCAGAAGTCGCCCATCGTCGGCCTGCGCGCTGCCTGAGAACGGTCAGGAGTCGCGGGTGGCGTCCAGCGTCGGGGTGTGGACCTGGTCGCAGGCGGCGAGCAGCGTACCGAGACGGCGACGCGCGTCGGTCACCAGCGGATCGCCCTCGCGGCGCAGCACGCGTACCGCCGTCGCGGTGGCCTCGGCCGCCCAGACGGTGAGCTGCGCCGCGGCGAAGGCGTCGGCGATCGCCAGCAATCCGGCGCCGTCCTCGGCGGCGCAGGCCCGCGCGTGCCGGGCCAACAGCGGCGACAGGGTCTCGTCGGTACGCTCGGCCAGCTCGGAGAGGCGTTGGGCCACCGAACGCCGTGCGCCGTCGGCGCAGGTCGGGCCGATCAGGGTGGCCGCCTGGCCCAGTCGGGTCAGGTCGTGCAGGGCCAGCACCTCGTACCCGGTCATCCCGTCGGAACGCAGCCGGTCGGCCAACGCGACCAGGTGCCTGACGGCGGCGGGTAGGTCGCCCGTGGCGGCGATCGTCCCGCCACGGGCCAACTCCAGCCAGGGATAGAACACCGCGATGCACGGGGAGTACGAACGGTCTGCCGCCGTCATCGCCGCGAGAGCCGTGTCGGCGTCGCCGCGCCAGGCCGCCACCTGTGCCCGCTCGCCGTGCGCGAGACTGCCGTAGAGCCGGCTGGTGGCCAGCATCGCGCCGGCCGTGTCGCTGAAGGTGACGGCCTGGTCGGTCCGCCCCCGGAGCCGTGCGGCGTAGGACTGGAGGACGGTCAGGAAGCCGCTGCCGAGCCGCAGGCCGCCGGAGCTGACCAGGTCGGCGAACTCGTCGGCGGCGATCGCGTCGATGCCGGCCAGGTCGCAGGTGAGCGCCAGCCGGGCGGCCCGGCTCGACTCCACCATCGCCTGGAGGTAGGGCACGTCTGCTCGCCAACCGGCGACGTCCGCCTCCACCTGGGCGACCGCGTCGGCGTTGCGGCGGAACAGACCGCGTGTCGCGTCGACGTAGGCGACCACGCACCGGGCCAGGCCACGGGCACCCGGACCGGACGCCGGGCGGGCCAGCACCGACTGGCTCAACCGCAGTGCGGCGGCGATCTCCATCCGGTGCATCCGCATGAGCGCCTCGAAGGCCCAGACCCGCGCCTGGTGGCCGGGATCCGTCAGCGTGACGGCCGCCTCGGCCAGGCTGTCGACGGTGGACTCCGCACCGAGGCTCCAGTACGTCACCATGCCCCGCACCGTCAGCCAACGGCTCCGACGCCGCTCGTCGACCAGATCGTCCCGGACCCGGTCGAGCACCTGGAGTGCCTCGTGGGGGCGCTCGCAGAGCATCAGGACGGTGGCGAGCAACTCGGCGGCGTCGTAACCACCACCGGCGTGCAGCGCCGCCTGCGCCAGTTGGACCGTCAGCGGTACGTCGTAGCGGGCGAACGCCTGCGCGGCACCGCCGAGCAGGAGGCGGGGATCCTGTGCGGAGCCCGCGCCGAGCCGCCACAGGGCGGCCCGCAGCAGGTCACCCGGGCGGCGGGCACCGGTGGCCTGCACCAACTCGGCCAGCTCGGTCTGCAACTGCCGCGTCCGGGCCGGCGGGCAGCGGCGGCGCAGCAGATCCCCGTACAGCGGATGGGTCAGCTGGACGTCGACCCGCCGGTCCCGCCGGACGATCGCGATCAGGCCGTGTTCCTCGGCCTGCCTGATGTCGTCGGCATGTGTCGCCGTGGTGAGCAGCCGCAGGCCGAGTTGCTCGCTCAGGGCGACCAATTCCACCACCTTGCGGACGCCGGGAGTGAGGTGGTCGATCCGGGTGCCGATCACGTCCGTCACGTCGAGCGGTCGCGTCGAGTCGCCGTTCCACTGCCACAGCCCGCCGGAACACGCCCACTCGCCACTGCCCGTCGTGCTGCGGAGCAACTCGTGGAGGAGCAGCGGGTTGCCGACCGACAGGCGGAGCATCCGGTCGATCGACCCCGTGTCAGCCGGCCCGCCGAGGACGTCCGCGAGCAACTCGGTGGTCTCGTCCCGGCCGAACGGGGTCAACTCGACGCGCTCGACCAGATCGTCGACGCAGAGGGGCCGCAGCGGCAACGGCACCTGCTCCCCGTCGTGCACCGTCCCGAGCAGGACGACGTCCTCCTGCCGGGCGAGCACGTGCACCAGTGCCGCCGACGGCGGGTCGAGCAGATGGGCGTCGTCGATGGTGAGCACGATCGCCCGGCCCATGGCCTGCTCGTGCACCGAGTCCACCACCCACCGCAGCACCCCGGCGGGGGTGAGCCCGGCCGGCTGCGCGACGGGCAGCACCTGGGCCAGACCGCCGAAGGGCAGGGCCGTACTCGGATGGCCGGCGGCGATGGGCAGGACGACGTACCGGCTCGCGGGAAGCTTCCCCACGGCCTCGCGCACCAGCCGACTCTTGCCGACACCGGCGTCGCCGCTGAAGAGGACGCCACGCCGGCCGATCCCTTCCACCACCGCTCGCAGGTGCGTGAGCTCACCGGTTCGGCCGACGAAACTTCCCCGATCCACCGAGGCATCGTATCGACGCGGACCCCGACCCGATGTCGCACACCGTGTGCGTCGAGATCGGATGACGTCGGCTACCCGCGAGTCGCGGCAGCCACTCTCGTTTGCATCCACCGTGCTCCGCGTGACGGTGAGCGGGCGTACGGATCAGCCGAACTGGTTAGGCTGACCGCCTTTAGGCTGGCCGGCGGAGGCATCGAGATGTGGCGGGTTCTGCTCGGGCTGGTGTTCGGCGTCCTGCTGATCGTGATCGGGACGGCCCTCGCCAGCGATTACCGCGGCGTTACGACGAAGCACGTGGACCTCTCGACGCGGTTTATCCGTCCGCTCAATCCTTTCCGGTCGTCTGACGACCGATTCGTCCGTCGCCGCGCTCGCTTCGTCCTGCTCGACAGGTTCATCGGTGCACTGATCGTGCTGGCCGGTGTGGGTGGGCTGGTGGCTGCCGTACACCTGCTGCTCGGTGAGTACCGCTAGCTCGGCGAAACGTCGCCCACGAGCCGGCCTCAGCTCTCGGGTCGGCCCGCGCTGATGATTTGGTGCGTACCTGTGGACCGGGCTCTACACTGGATGCAGCTAGAAGGGGAGTACCCCTCCGCTCGGTACCCGCCTAAGGCGCCAGCACAGGCAGCGCGCCCGGGGCCGAGAGCCCGGCAACGGGCTGGGGGAGACCTTCGGCCGACCTACCCTGGTCGAGCCGAGGTCGCTGAGACCCCATCGCTCGACCCGAGCGATGGGAGTGTCTTCGATGGGGATCACCATCGGGATCGTGGCCTGGGTCCTTGTGCCCGTACTAGCTCTTGTTGCCCGCGTCGTCATCGTGTTGATAGCTCTTCGCGGCACGAAGCCGAGCGAGCGCCCGGCAATCCTGCGGGCCCTGGCAGTTCTCCTGCCCTTGACTGGGCATACCGTTCCGAGGGACAACCACCGTGTCGAAGGGGGCGTCCGCACCCCTCGAAGCGGGGGGTGTCCCGGTCCCGACCAGGTCTCGTAGGGTGCGCTCACACGTACCTGGAGGAGTTGGGCTCGATGGGATCGAAGCGCAGGCGGGCCTGGGTGGGGCTGACGGCGGCGGCGGTGGCTGTCGTCGTACTCGGTGTCGGCATCGGCGCCGCCGGCGCGAGCGGCCGACAGCCCTGGTGGGGCCTCGGGCAGCAGGCCACGCCCACGCCGAGCGTGACCCCGGGCGACGCCCCGACCTCCGATGCGTCGTCGGCCCTGGGCGCGCCGGTGAGCGCCGGGCCGACCACGGCGGTGCCGTCGGCGAGTACGTCCCCGAGCGTGCCCGCGACCACGCCGTCGCCCTCGCGGACCCCGTCGGCCTCCGGCAGCCCGGCCGCGTCCGTCCCCGCGACGACGCCGCCGTCGGGTGACCGCACCACCGCGCCGACGTGGGCGCCGCCGCCCGCCGATGCCGGGTTCGACTACCAGATCGGCGGGGTGTACGCGCCGCCGTCCGGCGTCACCGTGGTCAGCCGCGACCTGGAGGCGTCGCCGGCCGCCGGGCTGTACAACATCTGTTACGTCAACGCCTTCCAGGCGCAGCCGGGCGCGGAGTCGTGGTGGAAGACCAACCACCCGGACCTGTTGCTGCGGGACGCGCAGGGCAACCTCGTGGTCGACGAGGACTGGGACGAGCTGATGCTGGACTTCTCGACCGCCGCCAAGCGGACCGCGTTGACCACGATCGTGGGCGGGTGGATCGACCGGTGCGCCAGTAAGGGGTTCAAGGCGATCGAGCCGGACAACCTGGATTCGTTCACCCGGTCCAAGGGGCTGCTGACCGAGTCGCAGGCGGTCGCGTACGCGGCGTCGCTGAGCGCGTACGCGCACGGCAAGGGTTTGGCCGTGGCGCAGAAGAACCTCGCGGAGCTGAGCACCTCGAACGCCCGCAAGGCCGGGTTCGACTTCGCCGTCGCCGAGGAGTGCGGCACGTGGAACGAGTGTGACGCGTACACCCGCACCTACGGCGCCAACGTGATCGTGATCGAGTACACCGAGAGCGGCTTCACCAAGGCGTGCGGGTCGCACGGCAGTCGGCTCTCGATCGTGCTGCGCGACCTCGCCGTGTCGGCACCCGGTTCCCGCACGTACGTCCGCAAGGCGTGCTGAGCGGGGTCCTCAGCTTCCGGCCACCACCTGGATGACGCTCTCGCCACCGACCGCGTTCCCCTGGTCGGCCATGGAGCTGATCAGGTTGTAGTAGCCGGGGCCGGCGTCCGGGGCGATCGCGATGGTGCTGACCGGCCGCCGGTCGGGCGCGTCGGCGGGGCGCACCGGCTCGGCCGGGTAGGTGACCAGCCCGGGGACGGTGAGCGTGCCCATCGCGTGCGCGGTGAGCTGCTCGACCGACTCGAACGGGCCGATCAGGTGGGCGGTCAGCTCGACGCCGGGCCCGGGAGTCGGCGTGACCGGCGGGTCGTCGGGCGACTCGACGATCCAGTTCAGGGTGAAGGTCTGCCCCGGCTGGTACAGCTTCTCGACGTCTGCGGCCTCACAGCAGGAGTAGGTGACCGTCGACGCCACGACCTCCTCCACCGGGCTGGCCACGCAAGCGGCCAGGAGCGGAAGCAGGAGGGCCAGCGGCCACGCGCGGTAAGCCTTCATGCGCCGGATCGTATGCCCCGGTCGCAACCCCTGACCTCGACGTTCGCGCCAGGAGCGGTGGCGAGCACGGCTCGGCCGCCGCCGGGGTCGGCGGCGGCCTGCCGTCGTCGTCTGTGGTGCTGGTCGGGTCAGCCGTTGTCGATCAGGCCGGCGATCTCGTTGTAGATCAGGTGCGCTTTCGCGCCCTGGTTGGAGGGGCAGCCGCCGAGGTGGTGCAGGGCGATCACCCGGTGGCTGCTGTTCAGCACCGGCGAGCCGGAGTTGCCGCCGGAGGTGTCGCAGCTGTAGCTGATGTTCCAGGTGTTGTAGTTCGCGTTCCGGACGGTGCAGCGTGCGCCGTTCTGGGCGTCCTCGAAGATGGACAGGCGCTTCGGGCTGCCGTCACCGTGGCCGGGGATGTACATCTGGGTGCCGGTGGTGGTGGCGGTCGTCGCCAGGTAGAGCGTGCCGAAGCCCTGGATGGCCGCGAAGTTGTTCACCGAGAACAGGGCGTAGTCGAGCTGGTTGGAACCGCCGCTGCTGACCCGGTAGAGCGTGGCGCCGCTGACCTTGGTGCCGGCGCCGGGGTTGGCACCGCCGCAGGTGCCGCACTGGTAGTTGAACTGCATCTCGCTGCCGCTGACCGCCGACTGCGTCGAGAAGCAGTGCTTGTTGGTCAGCATCCGGTTGGTGTTGCCGACCCGCCAGGTGGTGCACATGCCGCCGCCGCTGATCAGCAGGCGGGCCACGGCGTTGCCCCGGGCGAACTCGGTCGGGTGGCTGTTCTGGTAGCAGACCACGTCGCGGCGGGCGTCGGTGCTGCACACGGACTGGGTGGAGAAGTTGTGCGCGGCGATCTCGGTGCGGTCGTAACCGCGCCAGAACCGGTCGATGGTGGCGGCGCTGCTCCGGGTGGCGCGGGTGCTGTGCAGCGTCACCACCGCGGTGTCGCCCTCGACGGACATGGCCCAGAAGCCCGGCCGCCCGTCGGTGGTGTAGTCCGCGCCGGTCGCCCGGTTCAGGTGCCGGTCGTACCGGTAGCTCTCCCGGCCGTCGGGGCTGGAGACGGTGACGTACTCGCCGGGGCCGAGTCGCAGCGAGGCGAAGTGCACCTTGACGTAGGTGGCGCCGGGGTGGTGGATGACCTGGGTCCGGCCGTCACGGGCGTACGACAGCGCGCTGTCGACGGTGCGCAGCTCGCCGACGGTCGTCACGCCCTCGGCCACGAACTGGTCGGACTCGGGGGCGCGCTCGGACTGCGGCGCGAGAGGTGGCGCCGAGTACGCCTCGGCGGGTGCCGACAGCAGGCTCAGCCCGAGCGTGCAGGCGCTGAGCATGACCGCCAGCGTGCGCAGACGGCGCGGGGCGTGTGTCATCGTCGCTCCTCCCAGGAGACCGGAACCTTAACGATTGCTCAGTCTTCATACACGAGCTGCGGCAACACATGCAAGGATGTCGATATCTTCTCGATGTCGACGGGCGCGTCGTCAGACTGTCCCGGACAGGTAGTCCTTCCGTCGCTGCGGCGGGAACTTCTCGATCGCGTACCGCAGCATGACCCTCGGCATCGCCCGGTAGTGGCGGGCCAGGAACTCCTCCTCCGCCGCCGCGTCCCGGTTGCCCACCTCGCGCAGCATCCATCCGACCGCCTTGTGCACCAGGTCGTGCGGGTCGCGCAGGAGTCGCTCGGCGAGCCGGAACGTCCACGCGAAGTCGTCGGCCTTGATGAACGCGAGAGTGGCCATCACGGCGATCCGCCGGTCCCAGACCAGGGGTGATCCGGCCAGCCGCTCCAGGACGTCGCGGTCCTTGTCGAGCAGCCACGGCCCGAGGACGTACGGCGCGCAGGAGTCCACCAGGTCCCAGTTGTTCAGGTGACCGGTGTGCGTCAGGACCAGCTCGACGATCCGACCGCGTTCCGGCTCGTCGGCCCCGCCGAACTTGCGCACCAGGATGAAGATCGCGGTCAGCCGCTCCTCGTGCACGTCGCTGCTGAGCAGCGTGGCGGTGTCGGCCAGGGCGAGTCCGCGCCAGTGCCGACCGGCGACCCGGCGCTGCTGCGGCACGGTGACCCCGATGGCGCGGTCGCCCTCGCCGTACCCACCCGGGAACATCTGGAGGTACCGGCTCACACCGGCGGCGCGGGCCGGGTCGGCGAGTTGGGCGAGGTCGTGCCGGACGTCGGCGGCGGTGGTGGCCATGACTCGGCAACCTACCGCGAGCGGTGTCCGGTGTGGTCGTGGCGCGTAGTCGTGGCGCGGCGACGTTTCGAATCCGTCACGCAGTTCTGTCGGGCGTTGCGGGAAAGTGCTGGGTAGGTGAATTCCAAGAATGCGTCGCCCTGTGACGTCCACCATGTTGACAGTTTCCGGTGGCGCTCGATTCACGTCGCTTCACGAGTCGATTCACGTCCTCCGTTTCGGCAGTGACCTCGCTATTCACGTCGGTGTGCCGGAATGGGATCACACGTGGTTCTGGATCATTGTTGGCCGACGCTGTCCGAACGGTATTGTCGCTGACACTTTCCCGTAACCCCGCACCTCGGCGGATTCGCTAACTTCAGCGTCGCCCGGCAGGGGGCCGGGAAAGTAATCGGGGAGAGGGCGCATGCGCAGAAAACTGATCCGGCAATTACTCGCCGGTATCGCGGTGGGGGCGTTGCTGGTGCCGGTCGTGGTGTCGCCGGCCTCGGCGGCACCCGTGTCGCAGGTGCAGTCGTCGCAGGTGCGGTGGGAGCCCTGTGAGCAGGATGGCGCTGCCCTCTGTGGCACGCTCGACGTGCCGGTGAACTGGGCCGATCCGTCCGGACCGACGATCGAGTTGGCGCTGGCCAAACGACCGGCGACCGACCCTGAGGCGCGGCGCGGATCGCTGCTGGTGAACCCGGGTGGTCCGGGTGGGTCGGGCGTGGACTCCGCGTTGTGGGCGACCTACGGCGACGAATTGCGTCGTCATTTCGACATCATCGGTTTCGACCCGCGTGGAGTGGCCCGCAGTGCGCCTGTCATGTGCGCGGTCGACAAGATCTCGGCGTTGCCGGCGGGCGCCATCCGGACGTCCGCCGACTTTACCCGAATGGTCACCGCGAGTCGGGCGCTGGCCGACGACTGCCGCTCCCGGAGCGGGCCGGTATTCGATCACGTGAACACGCTCCAGGTGATCCGGGACATCGACGCGATCCGGGTCGCCGTGGGTGACCCGCAGTTGAATTTCCTCGGAATGTCGTACGGCACGCTGATGGCCCAGCAGTACGCCGAACTGTTCCCCACCCGGGTACGCGCCATCGTCGCCGACAGCACCATGGACCACAGCCTGGACGCCCGGGGTTTCGCGGTCACCCAGGCGGCCACCGGGCAGGACTCGTTCAACGAGTTCGTGGCCGGCTGCTCCCGGTTGCCGCAGTGCGCGCTGCACGGGCGGGACATCCGGGGGTTCTGGCGGCGGCTGCTCGACCGTGCCGGACGGGGTGAACTGCCGGACCCGGACGACCACAGCTACAAGATCACTAAGCGGGATCTGGTCAACTTCGTGCTGGGCAACGTGAACTACCAGCCGTACTGGCTCGACATCGCCGCCGAACTGGAGCGGGTCGACGCCGGCCGTCCCTGGGGCGTACCGGCGGCCCGCCAGTCGACCGAGGAGCAGCCGCCGACCGTGGTGCCCTTCGCGTACCAGGCGGTGCTCTGCGAGGACTGGAACCTCGGAGCGCAGAACATCGGGCAGTGGCGGTCGATCGTCGACGCGGCCCAGCTCGCCTCGCCGGACCTGCCGGACCTGCCCCGGGCGGCCATCGGTGCCATCTGCCTCGGCTGGCCCAGCACGGCGGACAACCCACAGCGGCCGGTCGCCCCGACCAACCAGGCCAAGCTCCTCTTCGTCAACTCGTTGCACGACCCGGCGACCGGCTACAACTGGGCGCTCGGTGCCACCGCACAGTTCGGTGACCACGCCGAGTTGCTCACCTACGAGGGCTGGGGGCACATCGTCTACGGCCGGGTGGCCTGCGCCGACGAGGCGATCGAGGCGTACCTGATCGACCTCGTGGTGCCGGCGGACGGTACGCGGTGCGCGGCAGCACCGCCGCCGGGCACCGAGTCCGACCAGGCCCGTGGCCGGTCTGCGGGTCCGTCAGCCGAGGTACCGCCCCTGGCGCCGCTGCGCGGCGCACCGGCGCTGCCGACCTGGCTCTTCTGACGCAAGGAGGGGTCCCCTGCTAACGCCTCGTGCATAGCAGGGGACCCCTCCTAACATCCGTCAGCGGTGCAGGTGCCGCCGCCAGTCGCGGGGGACCCGGTCGGTGGGGCCGGGCACGCCCTGGTCGAGAGGGCGGTGAGCGGGGGCGGCAAGTTCCGGACCCTGCTCGTACATCGTCTCCGCGGCGTAGTCCCAGAACCATGCCTCGCCCGGCTCGTAACTGCGGACGACATTGTGGCCGGTTGCGGCGGCGTGGGCGCTGGCGTGCTGGCTCGGCGACGAGTCGCAGCAGCCGACCTGCCCGCACTTGGCGCAGCGCCGCAGGTGGACCCACCAGCCCGGTGGGTCCGCGGCCTCGCAGTCGGCGCATCCCGGGCCGCTGGGTGGGACCGAGGGGTCGATGCCGTCCATGGGTTTCCTCCGTGAGAAGTGTCGGGTGCGGCGGGTCAGGCCCGGCTCGTGGCCAGATGCGGGACGTCGCGCAGGCTGAGCGCGACGGGCGGCGGCAGGGGGCCGTCGCCGGCGAAGGCCGTCAGCAGGTACGCGACGAGCCGCCGGGAGGCGGCCAGCGCCGCGTCGGCGGAGTTGGCGACGATGCCGCCGTTGGCCATGAGCAGCAGGACGAGGTCGTCCTCGCTGAAGTCGGGGCGCAGCCGCCCGGCGGCCTTGGCCCGTCGGGCCAGTTCGGCGAACCCCCGCAGGCCGCGTTCGCGTTCCCGGTCGAGGTCGACGGCACGGGGCAGCGACGCGACGACGGCCGCGCTGAATCCCCGGTCGACGGCCTGCATGGCGCACACCTTCTCGACCAGGGTGCAGAAGCCTCGCCACGGGTCGGGGTCGGCCAGGGCCTCGTCGACCACCGACACGCAGGCCGCGAACTGGTCGGCGAAGACCTCGGCGACCAGCGACTCCTTGGTGGGGAACCGACGGTAGAGCGTGGCGACGCCGACCCCGGCACGGCGGGCGATCGCGGCCATCGGCACGTCGAGCCCGCGTTCGGCGAACAGTGCGCGGGCGACCTCGACGATCCGGTCGCGGTTCTGTCGTGCGTCGGCGCGCAGCCCGACCGTGGTCGGCATCTGAGAGGCGTTCCCACTCACTCTTCTCACTTTAGCCTAAGCGGATGGTGCTCTCCGCTTGAGCTGTTAGTTTGGCGGGCACCGAGATCGCTGGAGGTGTGGTGCGCTACCGAATTGCCCTGCCCGTCAGAGCCGTGGCGCGGGTGAACGCCTGTGCGCTGACCCTGCGCTCCTCGCGCCGATGGGGTCGCCTGGTCGGCAGGTATCTGACCGTCATGACGTACACCGGACGTCGTTCGGGACGCACCTTCAGCACCCCGGTGGGATACCGGCGTACCGGCGACACGGTGACGATCCCGGTGGGCCTCGCCGACGCCAAGAAGTGGTGGCGCAACTTCCTCGGTGAGGGCGGCCCGATCACGCTGAACCTGGACGGCGTGGACCGCACCGGCCACGCGGTCGCCCGACGCGACGGGAAGGGCCGGGTCACCGTCACCGTCCGCCTCGACGGCTGACCCCGACCGACCGCGACCGCCGGACCTCGCCCCGCGCCGCCCGGCGGCCGGAGATGTTAGGAAGGGTCCCCTGCTATACGCGAGGCGTTAGCAGGGGGCCCTTCCTTACACCCGGTCCAGGAAGGCGGCCAGGCCGTCCAGGACCCGGGTGACGTCGCTGTCGTCGTTGTACGGGGCCAGGCCGAGCCGGAGCGCGTGCTCGTCGTCCAGGCCGAGGCGACGGAACGGCTCGTACGCGTAGAAGGAGCCGGCCGGGGCCAGGACGTCGTGGTCGAGCAGGAAGCGGTAGGCGTCGCGGGTCTTGCGGCCGGGCAGCGTGACCAGCAGCGTCGGGGTGCGGTCGGCGGCCCGGGAGTGGACCACCACGTCCGATCCCAGGTCCGCCAGTCCCTCCTCGATCCGCTGCCGCAGGCGGGTCTCGTGCGCGTCGACGGCGTGCAGCGAGGCGCGCAGCCGCTCCCGCCGGGACGTGTTCGCCGGGTCGTCACCGGGGACGATGTCGGCGAGGAACTCGACGGCGGCGGTGGCACCGTCCAGCATCTCGTACGGCAGGGTGCCGAGTTCGAAGCGCTCGGGCACCACGTCGGTGGCCGGGATCAGCTTGTCCGGTCGCAGCGTCTCCAGCAGGGCCGGGTCGGCGGCGAGCACACCGCAGTGCGGTCCGAGGAACTTGTACGGGGAGCAGACGTAGAAGTCGGCACCGAGTGCCGGTACGTCGACGAACTGGTGGGCGGCGTGGTGCACGCCGTCGACGAAGAGCAGTGCGCCGACCGCGTGCGCGGCGTCGGCGATCGCCCGGACGTCGGGTCGGGTGCCGAGCAGGTTCGACGCGCCGGTGACGGCGACCAGGCGGGTCCGCTCGGTGATGGCGGCGGCCACCGAGGCGGGGTCGAGTTCGGCGGTGGTCGGGTCGAGGTCGATCCAGCGCACCTCGGCACCGGCCCGTTCGGCGGCCAGCACCCACGGTCGGACGTTGGCGTCGTGGTCGAGGCGGGTCACCACCACCTCGTCACCGGGACCCCAGTCCCGGGTGAGCGTCCGGGAGAAGTCGAAGGTCAGCTGGGTGGCGCTGCGTCCGTACACGATCCCGGCGGCGGGTACGCCCAGCAGGTCGGCGTAGGCGAGCCGGAACGCGCCGACGGCGGCGTCCGCGTTGGTCTCCGACAGTGCGCCGGTGCCCCGGTTGGAGATCGGGGCCGTCATCGTGGCGGCGACGGCGTCGGCGACCGACCGGGGCGTCTGGGTGCCGCCCGGGCCGTCGAAGTGCGCGATGCCCGAGGCCAGCGAGGGGAAGTGGGCACGGAGCGCGGCGACGTCGAATCCGGTCGGTCCGGCGGATGCGGGGGAGGTCATCTCGGTCTCCTGGCGGTCGAGCGGGTGGTCCGGCGCCGGTGCGGGGCGTGGCGCCTGCAACATAGTGCAGGCCGGTGGAGTTCGGCAGGATGGGCACGTGGACATCGAGCCGGTCGACTGCGCGCCCGAGCAGGCTTTCCGGCGTCCGCTGGACCTGGACGACGATCTGGTCACCGCAGCCGGTCTGCCCCGGCCGATCGGGCCGCCGGCCAGCGTGCTCTATTCGCCCGGTGTCGCGGTGCGGTTCGGTGCGCCGGTCACGCTGCGTCGGCCCGCCGGTCGGTGAGCGTACGCGGGGGCGGCGGGGGCGGCGACGGTCCCTCCGGCGCGGCTAGGCTGACCGACGACAGTGGTCCTAATCAGACTGAGGGTGCGAACGTGGTGGACGGTGCGACGGTGACCGGCGGCGAACAGGACAGGCCCACTCTGGACACCGGAGTGCCGCAGACCGCGCGGATCTGGAACTACCTGCTCGGCGGCAAGGACAACTTCGCCGCCGATCGCGAGGTCGGCGACCAGATCATCGCCAACCTGCCGCAGCTCGCGCAGAACGCCCGGCTGTCCCGGGCGTACCTGGCCCGGGCGGTGCGCTACCTGGCCGGCACGGCGGGTGTCCGGCAGTTCCTGGACGTGGGCACCGGCCTGCCGACCGCCGACAACACGCACGAGGTGGCGCAGTCAGTCGCCCCGGAGGCGCGCATCGTGTATGTCGACAACGACCCGCTCGTGCTGGCGCACGCCCGTGCCCTGCTGGTCGGCACCCCCGAGGGCGCCACCGACTACGTCGACGCGGACCTGCGCGACCCGGACCGGATCCTGCACGAGGCGGCCCGGACGCTGGACCTGGACCAGCCGGTCGCCGTGATGCTGATGGGCATCCTCGGTCACGTCGAGTCCGACGAGGAGGCGAAGTCGATCATTCGCGGACTCGTCGACCGTCTGCCCTCCGGCAGCTACCTCGCGATGTACGACGGCAGCGACACCAGCGAGGCGGTCACCGAGGCAGTCAGGATCTGGAACGTCTCCGCCAACCCCCGATACCACCTGCGCAGCCCGGAGCGGATCGCCGGACTGTTCGAGGGCTTGGAACTCGTCGAGCCGGGCGTGGTGTCGGTGACCCGCTGGCGTCCCGACGGCGACCCGGCCGAGCTGCCCGAGGAGATCGACCAGTACTGCGCCGTCGGCCGTAAGCGCTGACCGGGTCGGCGACGGTAATCAGTCGTCGGACATCTAGCTGGCAGGCCATCTCGTTGGTACTGTCGCCCGATGCCGACGGATTTCGAAGCTGAGGGCGTCGACCGTACCCGCCTGGGTCGGCTGCTCGCGCGGGAGCGGTCCACGTTCGTGGACCGCCACCCCCGCTCGGCCGCCGCGTACGCCGATGCCGGGCACCTGTTCGGCAAGGTCCCGATGACCTGGATGAACAAGAACGCGGCCGGCTTCCCGGTCTATCTGGACCGGGCTCGCGGGGCCCGGGTCACCGACGTCGACGGCAACGAGTACGTCGACTTCTGCCTCGGCGACACCGGGGCGATGGCCGGGCACTCCCCGGCGCCGGTGGTCGAGGCGGTCACCCGACGTCTGGCCGATCTCGGCGGGGCGGCCACCATGCTGCCCACCGAGGAGGCGGCGTCGGTCGGTGCCGAGCTGACCCGTCGCTTCGGGCTGCCCGCCTGGAGTTTCACGCTCACCGCCACCGACGCCAACCGGTGGGCCATCCGGCTGTTGCGCGCCGTCACCGGCCGTCCGCGCATCCTGGTCAACAGCTACTGCTACCACGGATCGGTGGACGAGTCGCTGATCGTGGTCGGGCCGGACGGGCGGCCCCGCAGCCGGGCGGGCAACGTCGGTGCCCCCTGCGACGTGACCACCACCAGCCGCGTCGCCGAGTTCAACGACCTGGACGGGCTGGCCCGCGAACTCGCCCACGGCGACGTGGCCGCCGTGCTGATGGAGCCGGCGCTGACCAACATCGGCATCGTGCTGCCGGAGTCCGGCTACCTCGACGGGGTGCGGGCGCTCACCCGGCAGCACGGGACCTACCTGGTCAACGACGAGACGCACACGTTCTCCGCCGGGCCGGGAGGCGCGACGGCCGCCTGGGACCTGACGCCGGACGTGGTCACCATCGGCAAGGCCATCGGCGGTGGGATCCCGGTCGGCGCGTACGGCCTCTCGGCCGAGCTGGCCGCCGACCTGACCGCCCGGACGGACCTCGACCTGGTCGACATGGGCGGCGTCGGCGGCACGCTGGCCGGCAACCCGGTGTCGGTCGCGGCCACCCTGGCCACCCTGCGCGAGGTGCTCACCGACGAGGCGTTCGCCGGCATGGCCGAGACGGCGGCCCGCTTCGCCGAGGGGGTGGGCGCGCTGTTCGCCGAGTACGCGTTGCCGTGGTCGGTGAGCCGGCTCGGCGCGCGGGTGGAGTACCGCTTCGTCGACCCGGCCCCGCGTACCGGCACCGAGTCGGCCCGGTGCGCCGACGCCGACCTGGAGGACTACCTGCACGTCTATCTGCTCAACCGGGGAATCCTGATGACCCCGTTCCACAACATGGCGCTGATGTGTCCGCAGACCACGGTGGAGGACGTACGCCGGCACCACGAGGTCTTCGGCGACGCGTTGGGCGAGCTGGTGGGATGACCGATCGGGTGGGAACAGTCGAAACCTATTGACTCTCGATAGGTAGCGAGTGATAGTCGATGCATGCTGGTGACACGTTGGGCGGTGGCCGCCCTCAGAGTCTTCCTCGTGGTGCTGTTCGGGATCCTGGTCGTGTTCCAGACCCTCTCGCTGCCGGGGCAGTTCGCCCACATGGCGCAGGAGTCACCGGAACAGGCGTACCTGCGATGGCCGTTGACCGCCGTCACGGTGTTCTGGGTGCTCTGCGTCCAGGTGGTGGTCGTCTGCACCTGGAAGTTGCTCACCCTGGTCAAGAACGACCGCATCTTCAGCCCGGCCGCGCTGGTCTGGGTGGACGTGATCGTGTGGGCCGTCGCCGCCGCCTGGGTGGTGCTGGTGGCCGTCTTCCTCTACGTAGGATTCAGGGCCGACGACCCCGGAGTCCCGTTCCTGCTGCTCCTGCTCTCGACCGGCGTCGCCGTGCTGGGGCTGCTGATGGTGGTGCTGCGCGCGCTGCTGCGCCAGGCCACCACGCTGCGGACCGACATGGAAGCGGTGATCTGATGCCCATCGTGGTACGCATCGACGTCCAGCTCGCCAAGCGCAAGATGAGCGTCGGTGAGTTCGCCGAGCGGGTGGGGCTCACACCGGCGAACGTGGCGGTGCTCAAGAACGGCCGGGCCAAGGCCGTCCGGTTCAGCACCCTGGAGGCGATGTGCCGGGTGCTCGACTGCCAGCCCGGTGACCTGCTGGAATGGGTCGAGGAGTGAACCCTGCGGGGCCCGGCCGTCGCGCCGGGCCCCGCGAGGTGCGGCCTCAGTAGCCGTAACGGCTCTTGAGGTGCCGCCACCAGTCCCGGAACATCCAGGCGTCGAACTCGGTGATCGAGCTGGCGCTGCCGGCCCGCATCAGGAACCCGCCGACTCCACTGGGCGTCCAGTCGTAGAAGTCGTCGAGGCCGAAGGTGTGGCCTATCTCGTGCAGCAGGATGTGCATGTTCTCGGCGTTCAGGTTGTTCATGTAGTACTCGCGGCCCATGCGTTGGCCCCAGTCGCCGCCGGCACCGCCGCCGAACCCGTCGGTCAGCCACAGCGACTGGTCGTAGTGGCGGGCCACCCCGCCGGGGCAGTTCGGGTACTGCCCACCCTGGTTGAAGAAGCGACCGCACGCGGGCGCGCACTGCGGGGCGTTCTCGCGGATGTCGTTGACGTAGACGTCGACGCTGGTGTCGGTCCACTGGAGCTGGCCGCGGTCGCGGACCGCCCAGCCGACCACCTTGATCGGCACCTGCTGGTAGGGCCAGGCGTTGTGCCCGACCATCACGTCCATCCACTTCCTGTACTGCCGGGCGAGCGTGGCGTGGATCTGGTCGCGCTGGGCGGCGGTGACGGTGGCGCCGGAGTCCCAGCGGACACAGAAGTTCAGGTAGCCGCGGTTGGCGATGACCTGGTCCCAGCCGTAGTTGCGGAAGCCGTACGGGTTGCCGTTGTGGTAGGTCTGTTCCACGTGCTGCCACACCTGGTTGAGCGGGTTCACCAGGTGCGCGGGCGGGTTCCAGCCGCTGGTCGGCGTGGTCGGGCTCGGTGCCGGGGTCGTCGGGGCGGGCGTGGTCGGTGCCGGGGTGCCGGGCGTGCCGGTGCAGGTGACGCCGTTGAGCGCGAACGTGGTCGGTGCCGGGTTGCTGCCGCTCCACGACCCGTTGAAGCCGAACGAGGCGGCGGCGCCGGTGCCGAGGGCACTGTTGTGGCCGACGCTGGTCGCGGTGACCCGGCTGCCGCTCTGCGTCACGGTGGCGTTCCACGCCTGGGTGACGCTCTGCCCGGCGCCGTACGTCCAGGTCACCGTCCAGCCGTTGAGCGGGTCGCCGAGGTTGGTGGCGGTGACCTCGGCACCGAACCCGCCGGACCACTGGTTGGTGACCCGGTAGTCGACCCGGCAGCCCGGGGCGGCGGCCTGCGCGCCGGTCACGGCCAGGGTGGCTCCGCCGGTGAAGGCCAGGGTGGCGACGACCGCCACACCGAGCCGTGGTCCTGTTCGGGGTGATCTCATAGGTGGTCCTCCCGGTGTCGGAGACGCCGTCGGTGGACACACCGACAGCGATAGATTGGCGTCGATGTAAACTAAATGGCGGCAGGTGGGAGGGCTGGTCGGGCTGACCGGTGTTCGCAAACCCTGCCGTATTCGGCCCCGGGCTATTGCCGAAATGGTTTTCGTGGACGAAGCTGGCCCGCTTGGTCCTCTGCGGGGTGCCGGAGCGGGCCTGATTGCCGAAATCCCGTGATCTCTGCGATCGGTTTAAGCCGGAGATCTCCTGGGAGGGATTGCCGAAATGGTTTTCGAGGTTCATTGTCGGAGATCAGACCACCGGGGTCCTCGCGCGTACGCGGGCCATCGGTCCCGGCGGCACGGGCGACGCGACGGGGACCTCTGGGCAGGGGAGAGCAGGCGATGATCGAGAAGAGCGGCGGGTCACGGATGGGCGCGGCGAACAGTGGGGCCGGCGCCGGGCGGTCCAGCGGTCGATCGATCATGCGTGACGTCGCGGCGCGGGCGGGGGTGTCGGCGCAGACGGTCTCCCGGGTCATCAACGGCCACCCGTACGTCGCCGACGACACCCGCCAGCGGGTGCTGGCGGCGATGCGGGAGCTGGACTACCAGCGCAACCCGGCGGCCCGCGCCCTGGTCACCCGGCGTTCCGGCACGCTCGGGATCATCGGCTACGAGAGCCCGCTGTACGGGCCGACCTCGATGCTCTACGCCATCGAGGGCGCGGCCCGATCCGCCGGCTACTTCGTCAGCGTCGCCAGTGTGCGACACCTGGACCGGCGGTCGGTGCTCGACGCCGCGGACTGGTTGCGTCGGCAGTCGGTCGAGGGACTCATCGCCATCGCGCCCAAACCCGCCATGGCCGGGGCGCTGGCCGAGGCGGCGGGCGAGCTGGCGGCGGTGACCGTCGGCGGTGGATGCAGCGACGAGATCGCCAGCGCGCAGATCGACAACGTGGCGGGTGCCCGACTCGCCACCCGACACCTGCTCGACCTCGGCCACGCCACCGTGCACCACGTGTCCGGCCCGGAGGACTGGCCCGAGGCGGACGAACGGATCCGTGGCTGGCGGGAGGCCCTGCGGGCCGCCGGTGCGCCGGTGCCCGCCGTCGTCCCCGGCGACTGGAGCGCCAGCACCGGCTACCGGCAGGGGGAGCGGCTGGCCGCCGACCCCGCCGTCACCGCCGTCTTCTGTGCCAGCGACCAACTCGCCCTCGGCGTGCTGCGGGCGTTGCACGAGGCGGGCCGCCGGGTGCCGGAGGACGTCAGCGTGGTCGGCTTCGACGGCACGCCGGACGGGGCGCACTTCCTGCCGCCGCTGACGTCGGTGCGGCAGGACTTCGCCGAACTGGGCCGGCGCAGCCTGGGACTGCTGCTGGCGCAGCTCGACCCGGCCGGGCAGACGCCGGCGCGCCGACGCGACCTGCTGGTGCCGGAACTGATCAGCCGGCGCAGCGCGGCGGCCCCGTGCGGCGTCGGCCGACCGCTGCGCGCGCTGCGACCGGCCAGCCTGATCGGTTAGGTCCTCCCGACGTCCCGGCGGCTGTCGGAGGCCGGGGCCGTCTCGCGGCCCGGTCCGCTTCTCCGACGGGGGTGCGGACACCGGGCCGGCTTCCTCGCCGGGACCGTCGGCACCGGGCCGGTGTGGGGATCAGCGGTGCACCGCCGGTCCGGTCGACTCGCGGACGACGAGGCGGCCGGGTTGGCGGATGACGCCACTGCCGGGATTGCCGTCCAGGGCGGCGTAGAGGTGCTTGACCGCGGTCGCGCCGAGCCGTTCCAGGTTGAGGTCCACCGTGGTCAGCGGTGGTCGGCAGTCGGCGGCGAAGAACTCCCAGTTGTCGTAGCCGACGATCGCCACGTCGTCCGGGATGCGTCGCCCGAGGTCACGCAGTGTGTCGGCGGCTCCGGCGGCGAGCTGGTCGTTGCCGCAGAAGATCGCGTCCACGTCCGGGCGGGCCGCCAGCAGCAGTCGGGTGGCGTGCCGGCCCCACCGCTGCGACCACTCGCCGAACAGCGGGTCCCCGGCGGGATCGAGGCCCGCCTCGGTGAGCACCGTCCGCAGCCCGGCCGCCCGGTCCCGGGCCGACCGGTAACCGTCCGGGCCGGTGATGTGCCCGATCCGCCGTCGTCCGTGCAGCACCAGGTGCTCGGCGGCGAGCCGGGCGCCGCCCTCGTCGTCGGCGATCACCGACAGGTCCCGGGGGTCGGTCGACTCGGCGTAGGCGTAGACCACCGGAACCGGGATGTCCTGCGTCAGCGAGGGACCCACCTCGTTGCTGTCGCCGACCACGATGAACCCGTCGACCTGCCGCGCCAGCAGCGTACGGATGTAGTGCTGGCGCCGGATCGCGTCACCCCGGGCGTCGCAGAGCAGCACCGACATCTGCTCGTTGCCGAGGGCGTTCTCGGCACCGAGCAGGATGGACATGGCGAACCGGCCGCCGAGTTCGTCGGTGAGCAGCCCCACGGTGCGGGTGCGGCCGTTGATCAGCCCGGAGGCCAGCGCGTTGGGCTGGAAGGAGAGCTCGTCGGCCGCGCGCAGCACGCGTTCCCGCGTCGCCTGGGCCACCTCGGCGCGTCCGTTGAGCGCCTTGGACGCGGTCGCGACCGAGACGCCGGCCCGGCTGGCCACGTCACTCAGCGTCACTGACTGTGATCGTCGTCGACCCACCGAAAGCCTTTCGCAAGAGTTTCAGGATGGCCGGCAGGTGGTCGCCGCCCCCGTATGACGGGCAAGCGTAGAGCGCAGGGTGCATGTAAGGGAAGGTGAAGCCCACACCGAAACGGGTTCAGGTTTTACCCATCAGACATCTTGCCGAAACCGTTTTCGTGGGACACGCTAGCGGCGGAAAGTGATACCGACCACCTCGGCGGCGGTGCGGCTCGCCGTGCCGGTCCCGTCGGACCCGGCGGGAGGCGACACCGATGAGGACGGACGAGGCATCGCCCACGAAGACGGTGCGGACCGCGTCGTCGTCACCGGTCCACCCCACCCGCGCGACGCAGCGATGCGGCGGTGCCGCATCGGACCGTCCACACGACACCTCGGCTCGGCGGGACTCCGTCGGCGGCCTGTTGTCCACACCCTGACCCTGCCCGGCCGGTCATCCGCCGGCCGTACCTGATCATCCGGCTTCGCCGATCACGTCCACGGCCGACGGCCGGTGCGGCGGCTCCGGTCCCACCCGATCGAGCGGAACCGCCCGCTACCCGGCTCACGGGAACCGCCTCGCGGATCCCCGGCGAGCATCGATGCAGACTAGGAGAGGAATCATGAGGAAAACCCTGGGCAGGCGTACTGCCCTGCGTTCGCTGGCCGGAGCAATGGCGGCGACGATGGTCCTCGCCGTGGCGGCCTGCGGCAGCGACGAGCCGAGCGGCCCGAGCGCCGCCGAGGCCGGCCCGACCGGCGTCGACGACGGCAGCGAGCTGACCCTGTGGACCCGCGCGCCGCTGGAGAAGCAGGCGAAGCTGCTGGTGGACGCGTACAACGCCACACACCAGAACCAGGTCAAGCTCACCGTCGTACCGAACGACGACTACGTCGCCAAGGTCGGCGCGGCGGCCGGCTCCGGTGGCCTGCCGGACCTGTTCGCCGCCGACATCGTCTACGTGCCGAACTGGGTCAGCCAGGGCCTGTTCCAGGACATCAGCTCCAACATCGACGGCCTGGACTTCAAGGACCAGATCAACAAGGGACACCTGTCGGCGGGCACCGTCGACGACAAGGCCCACGTGCTGCCCTTCGTGCTGGACCTGTCGATGATGTTCTGGAACAAGCAGTTGTTCCGGGACGCCGGGCTCGACCCGGAGAAGGCGCCCGCGTCGCTCGCCGAGTACGCCGCCGCCGCCAAGGCGGTGCAGGCCTCGGGCAAGGAGGGCGTCTACGGTACGGCCGCCGGCCTGAACTGCGGCGGCTGCCTCGTCTTCACCTGGTTCCCGTCCATCTGGGCCGACGGCGGGCAGGTGCTCAGCGACGACGGCACCGAGTCCAAGCTGGCCGACGAGACCGCGCAGAAGGTCTTCAGCACCTGGCAGGACCTGTGGCGCTCCGGTGCCGTGCTGCCCGCCTCGGCGGGGGAGACCGGTCCGACCTGGACCGCCGCCTTCACCGCGGGCAAGGTCGGCCTGATGTTCTACCCGGCGACGCTGCTCTCCTCGACGCCGTTCGACGCCGGTGTCGCCGGCATCCCCGGCCCGAACGGCGGCGCTTCCACCTTCGTCGGTGGCGACGGTGTCGGCATCTCGAAGGACTCCAAGAAGGCCGCGCAGGCGTGGAACTTCCTGAGCTGGATGATGTCCGAGGAGGCCCAGGTCGAGGTGCTGGCCAAGAACAAGGACGTGGTCTCCCGCGCAGACCTGGCCAACAACAAGTACGCCGCCGAGGACCCGCGCCTGGTGACCATCAACGAGGTGGCCGGTCAGGGCGACACCCCGGTCGCGCTCAACTTCCAGCAGGCGTTCAACGCGCCGAACAGCCCGTGGCTGACTCTCGTCCGCAACCAGGTGCTCAACGGTAACGGCGACCTGCCGAAGGACAACGGCGAGATCACCGCCGTCCTGAAGCAGTAGGTACCCGGTGGGGGCGGGTGCCGCCCGAGGAGTCCCTACCGGTCGGCACCCGCCCCCGCCGCGCCCACGTTCGGTCCGTCAGCGAAGGAAACGAGAGGTCCCATGAGCGTCACCGCACCGTCTCGCCCGCCCAGTGCGGCGACACGGCGCCGCGCCCGTCCCCGAGGTCGTCAGGCACTGCTCGGCTGGCTCTACGCGATGCCGACCGCGGTCTTCGTGGCGCTGCTGTTCGCCGTGCCGCTGCTGCTGGTCATCAAGATGTCGCTGTCGCGGTGGCCGCTGCTCACCGGTGACCAGGGGTTCAACGCGCCCGACAACTTCGTGAAGGCGGTCGAGCACCGCTTCTTCACCGACTCGGTGGTGTTCACCCTCAAGTACACGGCGCTCGCGACCGTGCTGCTGCTGACGCTCGCTCTCGGGTTGGCCCTGCTGGTGCAGGAGTCCAGCCGGTGGAACAACCTGCTGCGGGCCTCGTTCCTGATCCCCAGCGCGCTCGGCCTGGCCTCGGCGTCGCTGCTGTTCTACGTGATCTACTCGCCGTACGCGAGCCCGCTGGCCCCGCTGATGGACCGCCTGGGCATCACGTTCCTCGGCTCCCCGAACGCGGCGCTGTTCTCGACGACCTTCCTGATCGTGTGGCGGTACGCCGGGTTCTACATGGTGCTCATGCTGGTCGGCCTGCAAGGGATCCCCGCCGACGTGTACGAGGCGGCGCGTACCGACGGGGCGAGCCGCTGGCAGACCTTCCGCAAGGTCACGCTGCCGCTGCTGCGCCCCACCCTGGCACTGACGACCGTGCTCTGCGTGACCGGCTCCCTGCTCGCCTTCGAGCAGTTCTACATCCTGACCAAGGGCGGCCCGGACAACAGCACGATCACCGTCGTGCAGCTCATCTACATGGTGGCCTTCCAGGGGCAGAACGACCTGGGGGTGGCGGCGGCCATCTCCGTCATCGTGCTGGTCGCCCTGATCATGATCAACGCGTTGCAGATGCGCGCCTTCCGGTCCGAGGGGAACTGATCCGATGACCGTCGTTTCCCGCACCACAGAGACCGTCGCCGACGGGACACCGCCGTCCGCACCGGAGCCGTCGCGGCCGAGGAAGCCGAGCGGCACCACCATCGCCGGGATCGCGCTGCGGACGCCGTACTGGGTGTTCACCGGTTCGGTCGCCCTCATCTTCCTGGCACCGCTGGTCTGGACGGCGGTCGCCTCGGTCTCCCCGCAACCGGGCACCAACCAGGTGGACGGCTGGGGCATCGGCAACTACCAGACGTTGGCCGCCTACCAGGCCGGCGTCTGGCGCTACCTCGGCAACTCGGCGTTCGTCTCGCTGCTCACGGTCGCGCTGACGCTGCTGATCTCGTTCCTCGGCGGGTACGCCTTCGCGCGGTTCCGCTTCCCCGGCAAGAACATCCTGTTCCTGCTCACCCTGGCCATCCTGATGGTCCCGTACGCGACGCTGCTGATCCCGCTCTATGTGCTGCTCAACCAGGTGGGGTTGCAGAACTCCCTGGTCGGCGTCGCGCTCGTGCTGACCATGTTCCAGTTGCCGTTCTCCACCTTCCTGATGCGCATCTCGTTCGAGGCGGTGCCCCGCGAACTCGACGAGGCCGCGATGGTCGACGGGTGCTCGTCGTTCAGCGCGCTGTGGCGGGTGCTGCTGCCCGCCGTGAAACCGGGTCTGATCACCGTCGGTCTCTTCGGTTTCCTCGCCGCGTGGAACGACTTCATGGCCCCGCTGATCCTGATCAACGACACCGAGAAGATGACGCTGCCGCTGGCCGTGTCGAACCTGCGCGGCCAGGTGCAGGGTGTCGTCGACTACGGGGCGACCGAAGCGGGCGTCGTCGTCCTCGCCCTGCCGTGCATCGTCCTCTTCCTCCTGCTGCAACGACACTACGTGCGCGGCTTCATGTCCGGCGCGCTGAAAGGATGACCATGAGCGGCAACGCACATCCGGCCGCACCCGTCCTGCCGGTCCGGGGTCGCCTGCGCCCCCTCGACCTGCGGGAGGTCCGGATCGCGGGCGGATTCTGGGCCGAGCGCCAGTCGGTCAACGGGGTGACCCTCGACCACATCGCGCACTGGCTCGAACGGGAGGGCTGGGTCCGCAACTTCGACCTGGCTGTGGCGGGAGACCTTGCCGGCGAGCGGCGCGGACGCGAGTTCTCCGACTCGGAGATCTACAAGTTCCTCGAAGCGTTGGCGTGGGAGATCGGCCGGACCGCCGACCCGGATCTCGAATCGCGGTTCCGTGCCCTGGTGCGGCGGGTCGGCGCGGCGCAGGAGCCCGACGGATACCTGAACACCAAGTTCGGCCGACCCGGGCAGGAACCGCGCTGGTCGGACCTCGAATGGGGGCACGAACTCTATTGCGTCGGGCACCTCGTCCAGGCCGCCGTGGCCCGGGCCCGGACCCGGCCGGACGCCGACGACGGCCTGCTCCAGATCGCCTGCCGGGCCGCCGACCACGTGTGCGAGACGTTCGGCGTGGACGGCATCGACAGCGTCTGCGGCCACCCGGTGATCGAGACCGCGTTCGTGGAACTGGCCCGCACCACCGGTCAGGACCGCTACCTGACCCAGGCCGCGCTCTTCGTCGACCGGCGCGGCCACGGTCGGCTCGCCGACATCGAGTTCGGTCGGGAGTACTTCCAGGACGAGACCCCGATCCGGGAGGCCACCGTGCTGCGCGGGCACGCGGTGCGTGCGAACTACCTGGCCGCCGGTGCCGTCGACGTCGCGGTCGAGCTGAAGGACGCCAGCCTGTTGGACGCGGTACGCGGTCAGTGGCACCACGCGGTCACCCGCCGCACGTACGTCACCGGTGGGCAGGGTTCCCGGCACCAGGACGAGGCGTTCGGCGAGGACTGGATGCTGCCGCCCGACCGGGCGTACTCGGAGACCTGCGCGGGTGTCGGCTCGGTGATGCTGGCCTGGCGGCTGCTGCTCGCCGACGGCGACTCCCGCTACGCCGACCTCATCGAACGGACGCTGTTCAACGTGGTGTCGACCTCGCCGTCGACCGACGGACGCAGCTTCTTCTACACCAACACGCTGCACCGCCGGGAACTCGGCACGGTGCCCGACGCCGACCGGCCCAGCCTGCGCGCGGCGGCGTCGCTCCGGGCGCCGTGGTTCGAGGTCTCGTGCTGCCCGACCAACGTGGCCCGCACCGTGGCCAGCCTCGGCGCGTACGCCGCCACCTGCGACGACGAGGGTCTGCACCTGCACCAGTACCTGCCCGGCACCATCGCGCACCGCCTTCCCGACGGGCGGGAGCGGTGCCTCGTCATCACCACCGACTACCCGCACGACGGCGAGATCCGGGTACGCGTCGACAGCGACGACGACCGCCCGTGGTCACTGTCGCTGCGGGTGCCGGACTGGGCCGTCGACGGCGCCACGGTCACGGTGGCCGGAGCCACCCGACCGGTCGCCCCCGGCATGGTCACCGAGCAGCGCACCTGGCAACGCGGCGACGAGGTCGTCCTCGCCCTGCCGATGGCGCCCCGGTTCACCCATCCGGACAGCCGCATCGACGCGGTGCGGGGCTGTGTGGCGGTGGAGCGCGGTCCGCTGGTGTTCGCGATCGAGTCGGTGGACGTGCCGGGGGTGACGAGCGTCGACGAGCTACGGATAGACACCAGCCAACCGCCCCGGCTGGTCGACGGTCGGGTGGTGGTGCGGTGCCGCCGGGTGCGCCCGCACGACCACGAATGGCCCTACCGGGCCGACGTCGCCGAGTCCTCGCCCGCGCCCGTCGAGGTGTTCGACGAGGTGACGTTGGTGCCGTACCACGCCTGGGCCAACCGTGGGCCCTCGACCATGCGGGTCTGGATCCCCGTCGACGGTGACCTGCCGGAGCAGGGCCGGGGGCGGAGCTGATGTTAACGCTCACATCGGATTGTCCGAACCGCGCCGACAGCACCACGAGCCGCTCGAATCACCACCGAGGTGCGACGTGGGGGACCGCCTCACCCGCCCGCCCGCACCGATATCAAGGAGGAAGAAGATGATCCGCAGACGCGTGCGGAGGGTGCCCCTCTGGGGCGCCCTTGCCGCGCTCGTGGTGTCGGGGACGGTAGCCGTATCGTCCCCGGCCCACGCGGCCGGCCCGATCCTGCCCGGTAACGAGGGCGACGTCGGGGTCCACACCAACGGTCAGAACCACGTCATGGACATCGGCGACCCGACCTACAGCAACGTCGGCGACGTCGTGAACCAGCTCCGGCCGGGCGTACCGTTCACCGCCGGCAACATGCACCAGTCCGTCTTCGACGCCGACCTCGCCGCCGGCGGCACCGACTACTACCTCGACCGCATCCTCGGAGTGAGCGGCACGCTCGGGTCAGCGGTGCTGATGACCCGAGGGCGCACCCTCTACATGCGCGGCGCCAGCAACAACAACTTCACCGTGATGGGCTTCGCCGGCAACACGTTCGTCGGCGGCCCCAACAACCTCGGCAACCTCTACACCGTCACGGTGCCCGGCCAGACCGTGTCCGAGGTCAACGCCAACCGGTTCAACGCACCGAGCCACGCCCGGAGCCGCTACACCATCGGCTCCACCGGGGTCCGCGCCGACCTGACGAAGTTCATCACCTACGACAACGTGGCGGTCACCGCCATCGAGTTCACCAACCCGGGCGGCTCGGCGGCGACCTTCACCGTCCGGGCCGCGTCGCCGCTGGCCACCCAGGCTGCGGGCGACAGCGCGCTCACCGGCACCCGCACCATCACCAGCGGCTCGAACAACGGGCTCGTCGACACCCCGTGGGACTCCGTCCGGGTGGACCTCACCGGCTCCGGCTTCACGCGTACCGGCAGCAACCTGGACCGCGAGATCACCGTCCCGGCCGGTGGCTCGCTGTCGCTGTCCGTGGTGGGCGCGGTCTCCTCGGCCACGCTGCCCGAGACGGTGGAGAGCTACCAGGAGTACGCCGGCCTGTCGCCGAGCGTGGCCGTGCGGACCGGCATCACCGCCTTCCACCGCCAGTGGGCCCAGGACGTGCCGTACATCAACGTCCCGGACGCGGCGATGGAGAAGGCGATCGTGTACCGCTGGTGGGGCGAGCGCTACAACTCGCTCGACGCCAACGCCTCCGGCCACGTCTACCAGTACCCCACGACGATCGAGGGGGTGAACCTCTATCAGAACTCGGTCGCGCTGACCCAGCCGATGCACCTCCAGGACACCAAGTGGCTGCGGACGCCCTATCTGGGGTACGGCCAGATCCTGAACATCGGTGAGCTGTCCGGCTCGTCGGCCTTCCTGGACAGCCCGGGGCACACGAGCTGGAACAACCACTACTCGCAGTACCTCGGCACGGCCGGGCTCGAGGCGTACCAGGTGCACGGCGGCGGCAAGCAGGTCGCCCGCAAGTTCGCCCAGTACTTCGAGGGTGACGGCGTCGGTCAGCTGGAGCACTACGACGGCAACGACGACAAGCTGATCGCGTACGACACCAACTACATGCCGGGCAACGACGCCGACGCGATCACGTTCGGCTTCCCGAAGGTGAACACCGGGGCACCGGGTGCGCGGACGATCGAGCGCCCGGAGTCGGCGTACGTGTGGGGCGCGTTCGACGCGGCCCGTCAGCTCTACCAGCTCTCCGACGCCGACCAGGCCAAGGTCGACGCGATGGGGGCCAGCGCCGACGAGATCCGGGACGCGATCCTGACCCGGCTCTGGAGCCCGGACATGCGGATGTTCCTGTCCGGCACGTCACACGGCGCGAGCAGCGCGGCGACCGCGAACGGGCGGGCCAACCCGCTGCCCGCCTCGGCCCGGAACCTGATCCCGGCCAAGGAGACGAACCTCTACGACATCTACGCCGAGAACCTGATCCCGACCGACCAGTGGGAGAAGTACGTCGACGGGTTCCGGTTCCTGACCTACGGCGACAACTTCCCGATCTTCCCGTTCTACACCGCCAACCAGTACGACCGGTCGGCGTACGGGATCGGCGGTTCGAACAACTTCTCGAACATCAACTTCACCGTGCAGTACCGCGGTGTGCGGTCGGCGCTGCGCCACTACGACCCGGAGCAGAAGTACATCACCCCGGAGTACGCCAAGCGGCTGCTGGACTGGATGGCGTGGAGCATCTACCCGAACGCCGACATGCGGGTCGCGAACCAGGCGGAGTACTACTCCAACTGGAACCCGACGACGCGCTCCTACAACCGCAACAACCAGAACCACATCATGCTCGGCAACATGAACTACATCTTCATCGAGGACATGGGCGGCATCCAGCCGCGTTCCGATGACAAGATCGAGTTGTGGCCGATCCAGTTCGGCTACGAGCACTTCATGGTCAACAACCTGCGGTACCACGGTCAGGACGTCACCATCGTCTGGGACCCGGACGGCAGCAAGTACGGCCTGGGCGCCGGCTACAGCCTCTTCCTCAACGGCGAGAAGAAGGTCACCACCGACAAGCTCGGCAAGGTCACCTACGACCCGAACACCAACCAGGTGCAGGCCGAGGAGGGCGTGACCGTCACCTTCACCGCCACCACCGGGGCCGACTTCCCGAGCGCGGTGGACACCCCGATCTCCGACGACCGCGTCGTCGGCTACCTCAAGACGGCCGGTATCGACCTCACCGAGCAGGCGCCGAACCTGGCGCAGGGCGCCCAGCTCAGCTCCTCGTACACCCAGCAGGGTGTGCGGCCCACGCCGTGGCGGCAGTTCCACACGCCCGGCTGGAGCACCACCTCGATGAACTACACGCCCGGCGCCATCTCCGAGACCGAGCGTCCGGTGTCGCTGGCGGCCGTCACCGACGGGATCACCGCCAACGAACCCTACTGGGGCAACTACGGCACCACCGAGCGCAACGGCTACATCGAGCTGGACCTGGGCGCGGCCAAGAGCCTCGACAACGTCAAGGTCTTCTTCGTCAGCGACCGGCAGGCCGGTGGCTACCGCGAGCCGGCACGCTGGTGGGTGCAGGTGCCCGACGGCAACGGCGGCTGGAAGGAGGTGCCGGACCAGTTCAAGAACCCGGTCGTGCCCTCGGCGAAGTTCAACGAGGCGCTGTTCGACACCGTCACCACCGACAAGCTCCGGGTCACCTTCACCAACAACCCGACCCACTTCACCGCGATCAGCGAGATCCAGGTGTTCGAGTCGGGGCGGGACGTGCCGGACGTGACCAACCAGGCGCCACAGGTCACCGCCAACCGGGACGGCTCGGCGGACGGAAACCTCTCCACCCGGCTCGTCGCCACGGCCGCCGACGACGGCATCCCGTACGACAGCGAGCTGACCTTCGGCTGGGAGACCGTCTCCACGCCGCAGGGCGCGGGCGTCATCTTCGCCGACGCGCGGGCGCTGACCACCCGGGTCACCGGCACCGTCGCCGGTGACTACGTGTTCCGGTTCTGGGCCGACGACGGCGAGAAGCGGTCGACGGCGAACGTGTCGGTCACGCTGGCCGAGCGCGAGGTCACCGCGGAGTTCGGTGCCTCGGCCACGATCAGCACCAGTGGCACGGCATCGTGGGAGAACCACTCGCGGGTCAACGAGCCCACCACGCCGACCAACTCCAACCCGGGTGCCGGCAGCGGCTGGGGCAACTGGGGCCAACCGCAGAACGGCACCAGCACCGCACGGGAGGCGTGGATCCAGTACCGCTGGAGCGCGCCGGTGCGACTCTCCTCGACCGACATCTACTGGTACGACGACAACGGCGGCACCCGCCGTCCGAACGCCGGCACGTACGCCATCGAGACCTCGGAGAACGGCACCACCTGGACGCCGGTGACGCTGGCCGAGGGCAGCACGTACGCCGGAGGGCTGGCGACCAACCGGTTCAACAGCTTCGAGTTCACGCCGATCACCACCAGCTACCTTCGCATCCGCATCTGGGGCGTGCAGGGCAGCGGTGCCGGCACCGGCGTGCTGCGCTGGCGGGCCAACGGCGAGACGGTCGACTCGGTGCGGTCCCCGGTGCTCATCCGCACCGGTGTCGGTGACGTGCCGACACTGCCGAGCACGCTGGACGCCGTCTACGCCAGCGGCGAGCGCGGCCAGGTCGCGTTCAACTGGCAGGAGATCACGCCCGAGCAGGTCGCCGAGCCGAACGTCGACCCGTTCGTGGTCTACGGCACGAACGACGCGTACGGGCTGATCGCCGAGGCGCGGATCTACGTACGGCCGGAGATGTCCACCGGCGGTATCTCGATCCAGGGCGCCGAGACCTTCGAACAGTCCGTCGAGGTGGGCGAGCTGCCGTTCCTGCCGGACAAGGTGGAGGTCTCCTACAACGACGGGTCGCGGGACAACCAGGCCATCGGTGTCGACTGGGACTTCGACGAGCGCATCGTCAACACCCCCGGCCGTTACACGATCATCGGTGACCTGATCCTGCCCCCGTACGTCAGCCAGGCCGGGGCGACCCGGACCACGTTGACCCTCACCGTCGGCGACCCGCCCCAGACCCCGGTCTGGGACGTGGAGGTGCAGGCCAGCACGCGCTGCACCGGCCGGAACGTCTACGTCTCCGTCAACGCCCACAACGCCGGGGACGTGCCGCTGCGCATCGAGCTGATCACGGCGTACGGCTCGCGGACGGTCGCCGACGTGGCGTCCGGGAAGGCCGCCTTCCAGGCGTTCAACACCCGCGCCACCTCGGTGCAGGCCGGCACCGCGACGGTGAAGGCCACCGGCACCGTCGACGGCGAGCCGGTGACCGTCGAGTTCGAGGCGCCGTTCGGCGCGCTCACCTGCGGTTGACCCCTCGTGGTGGCGGCGCCCGGCCTGGGGCGCCGCCACCACCCCCGCGCACGAGTGAGGAGATCGACACCGTGAACACCACCGTGGGACGCGGCGCCGCCCCACCCTCCACCCGGCCGTCGCCCCGATGGCGCAGGGCGATCGCCGTGGCCGCGTCCGTCGCGCTCGTCGCCGGCGGTCTGACCGGCGTCGCCGGTCCGGCGTACGCCGCCGAGCCCCCGTCGTACACCTTCACCACCACGGTCAACCCGATCCTCGGCGACGGCAGCTACTACTCCGCCGACCCGGCGCCGATGGTGGTGCGGGCCGGTGCCCCCGGCAACGACACCGACGCCGACCAGCTCTACGTCTACACCGGCCACGACCAGGCCGGACCGTCCACCAACGACTTCGTCATGAACGAGTGGGGCGCCTTCCGGACCACCGACGTCGAGGCGGGGGAGTGGACCCACTACCCGTCGCTGATGCGCCCGGAGGCCGTCTTCGCCTGGGCCACTCCCGGCCGTGCGTACGCGGGCCAGGTCGTCCAGGGCGTCGACGGACGCTACTACTGGTACGTCCCGATCCACGAACGCACCAGCACCGCGTCGGACCGGTTCGCGATCGGGGTGGCCGTGTCGGAGAGCCCGACCGGCCCGTGGACCGACCACGCGGGGGGCCCGATCATCTCCCAGCGGGTGCCCACGCCGAACACCATCCACAACATCGACCCGACGATCCTGGTCGACGGCGAGGCCCCGAACCAGCGGGTCTACATCTGGTGGGGCTCCTTCAGCCAACTGCGGATGCTCGAACTCCAGCAGGACATGAAGACCCCGATCGGCACCCCGCGCACCGTCACCGGCCTGACCGGCTTCTTCGAGGGCGCCTGGATCTTCACGCGTAACGGCACCTACTACATGGCGTACGCCGGCAACAACGCCGGCCCGACCTCGCAGTGCACCCCGGCGAACTACCACGCCTGTCTCGCCTACGGCACCGCCGCGTCGCCGGAGGGACCGTGGACCTACCGGGGAACCTTCCTGCGGCCGGTCTCCTCGACCACCAGCCATCCGGGTGTCCTGGAGTTCAACGGCACCTGGTACCTGGCGTACCACACCGCCGACGCCGTGGGCGGCGGTCACTTCCGGCGCTCGGTGGCGATCGACCCGGTCGAGTGGGACGACTCGCTGACGCCGCCCCGGATGAAGCTCGTGACGCCGACCCCGGCCACGGGACGTGACCTCACGCCCCGGCCGAACATCGCCCAGGAGGCCCGGGTCACCGTCTCCAACGAGCCGGTGCCGGTGCAGTACTGGGTGAAGGCACTCAACGACGAGATCGTCCGGTCGAACCCGCTGCCGCCGGACATGTGGGGCACCTGGACCGGCAACAACCCGCCGCAGCAGTGGGTGCAGTACAGCTGGGACCAGCCGATGCGGATCTCCGGTTCGCAGATCGACTTCTGGAACGACCAGCCGCAGGGCACCGGCGTCGGAGTCGCCGCGCCCGCCCGCTGGCGTATGCAGTACTGGAACCTGGAGGCCGGGCAGTGGGCCGACGTGCCCAACCCGAGCGGTTTCCCGACCGGTACGCAGGGCTTCCAGAACACCACCTTCGACCCGGTGACCACCACCCAGGTCCGCGCGGTGTTCGACGCGTCGACCAACGGCAGCACGTACTCCGGGGTGGCGGTCGAGGAGTGGAAGGTCCTCGCCGCGCAGCCGGAGTCGGTCAGCGCACCGGCGATGACCGTGGAGGTCGGCGAGACCGACCTGCCGGACACGCTGCCGGTGTCGTTCGGCGCGCAGACGCTGCGGGTGCCGGTCTACTGGGACGAGGTGGCGCCCGCGGACGTCGCCGAGCCCCGGACGTTCACCATCGGTGGGACCGTGCTCGGCTACGCCGCCGATCGCGTCTCCGCGCAGGTCACCGTCATCTCACCGGACGACACCGAGGGAGACGTGACGCCGCCGACGGTGACGCTCACGCCCAGCGGCAGCGCCGGCAGCGACGGCTGGTTCCGCTCCACGGTGCGCGTGCGGGCCGCCGGTGTCGACGACCGGGGTGGCCGGATGACCATCTCCACGCGGGTCGGCTCGGACACGCCGGTCGAGACCACCGACGTCCGGTCGGTCGACGTCACCGTCTCCGGGGACGGCCGGCACACGGTCACCGCGACCGCCACCGACCGCGCCGGCAACGTCTCCGACCCGGCCTCCCTGGAGGTACGCGTCGACGCCACCGCACCGGTCAGCACCGCCACCGTGAACAGCACCACGCGGGCGGTCACGCTCGCCGCGACCGACGCCACCTCCGGCGTCGCCCGGATCGAGTACGCCATCGGCACGGGCGCCTGGACCACGTACGACGGTGCGGTCCCGGCACCCGACGCGAACCGCCACACGCTGGCGTACCGGGCGGTCGACGTGGCCGGGAACCTGGAGACCGCCCGGACGGTCGCCATCCCGGCCGACCTGTCCGGGCCGCTCACCGGCAACATCGGGCCGATCGGCACGCCGACCGCCTCGTTCACGGCGAGCTGGAACAGCCTCACCGCGCTCAACGACGGTGCCGACCCGACCAACCCGGGTCAGGCGCAGATCTGGGGCACCTGGTCGGGCACCCGCCCGGCCACCCAGTGGATCCAGTACGACTGGAACCGCCCGGTGCGGATCACCGGCACCGAGCTGAAGTTCTGGCGGGACTCCAACCGGGGCACCGGCGACGGTGTCGCCCAGCCCGACGGGTGGGTGCTGCAGTACTGGGACGCCACCACCTCGACCTGGCGTGACGTGACCGGCGCGTCGCCGTACGGCACCAGCACCACCGCGTTCAACACCGTCTCCTTCGACCCGGTGACCACGTCGAGGGTGCGGGCCACCATCCAGGCCAACGGCAACGGCACCACCTACTCGGCGGTCGCCGTCACCGAGTGGCGGGTGTTCGCCGACGACCCGGGCGTCCGGCCCGAGGTGCCGGTGACGGTCACCGTGCAGACGCGGTGTGTGGCGGGGAAGGCGTACGTGGCGGTGCAGGCGCGTAACGACCACGACGCTGCGGTGGACGTGGTGTTGGAGAGTGCGTACGGGCAGCGGTCGGTGTCGGCTGTGGCGCCGGGTGCGAGCGCGTTCCAGCAGTTCACCACCCGTGCCGCGTCGGTGCCGTCCGGCAGCGCGACGGTCCGGGCCACCGGCACGGTCGACGGCACGGACGTGACGACCGTGGTCACCCAGGACCATCCCGGCGCGAACTGCGCCGCCGACCCCCGTCAAGCCCAGTAACCACGAGAGACAACGGAGAATCGCATGAACACAGGGAATCGGAAGCGGTTGCTGGCGGCGGGTGCCGCCGGGGCGTTGCTGGTCGGGTCGGTGGCGATGGCCGCGCCGGTGTCGGCCGATCCGGGTGACAGCGGTGACGTGACGGTCACGGTGGAGATCGAGGAGTTGGTGGAGCCGGGTGTGTTGGCGATGTCGATCGCGGGTGACTCGGTGGCGTTGACCGAGGACGGGTCGACGTTGGTGGTGCGGCAGTTCGTGGGTGGTCTGCCGACGGTGACGGTGACCGATACGCGTACGGTCGACGAGGTGCCCTCGGGTGCGGCGTGGGCGGTGCTCGGTAGTGCCACCGACTTCACCGGGGCCGACGGTCAGGAGCCGATCGGTGCCGGGCACCTGGGCTGGAAGCCGCGCCTGGTCGACGGTGGGGACACCGGTCTGGTCAGCGAGGGCGAGGAGGTCGTCACGGTGTTGGACGAGCCGACGCAGCCGGGCAACAACGTGGGTCTGGTCGACCAGGAGTTGCTGGTCTCCACGTTCGACTCGGGTGCGGTCGCCGGTGGGGCGTACTCGGTCGACGCCGACCTGTTCCTGCGCACCCCGGCGGACGTGGCCGCGGGCGAGTACACCTCGACGCTGACCCTGTCCCTGTTCGAGTGATCCACCGGGTGGAGGCCGCCCGGCGTGGTGGCCTCCACCCGTACCCCTGCGGGGTAAAGGGCTCGTCGTGAGCGTGCCCAGGATCCCGAGGCGGCGCCGGCGCGCGGCGGCCGGGCGTCACACGCGGAGGGGCAGGCCGTCGTGATGCAGCCGGAACGCGTCCAGGTCGGTGGCGTCGACCGCCAGCCGCAGGCCGGGCAGGTGCCGTGCCACCCGGTCGAACAGGATACGGCTCTCCAACCGCGCCAGGTGCGCGCCGAGGCAGAAGTGGATGCCGTATCCGAAGGCGAGGTGCCGACGGACGTCGGTGCGCGCGATGTCGTACTCGTGCGGCCGGTCGAAGACCGCCGGGTCCCGGTTGGCCCCCCACACCGACAGCCCCACGCGGTCGAACGCGGGGATCCGCCCACCGGCCAGCTCGACGTCCGCGAAGGCGAACCGTGGCGGCACGATCTCCACCGGCCCCCGGAACCGCAGCGTCTCCTCCACCACCGCCTCGGCCAGGGTGGGATCGTCGCACAGCGCCTCCCACTGCGCGGGGTGGGTGAGCAGCAGGCGGAGTCCGTTGACGATCAGGTCGACGGTGGTCTCCTGCCCGGCGATGAGCAGCAACTGCACCAGCGCCACCAACTCGTCGCGGTCCAGCCGGTCCGCCCGGTCCTCCGCCGCCACCAGCTCGGAGATCAGGTCGTCGGCCGGGTCGGCGCGGCGGCGCGCCGCCAGGTCGTCGAGGTACGCCGCGAACTCCAGGGTCGCCGTCGGGCCGTCGAACCCGGCCGACACGATCGCCGCCGACCAGGCCCGGAACTGCGGCCGGTCCGCCTCCGGTACGCCCACCAACTCGGCGATGACGTTGACCGGCACCGGATCGGCGAGGTCGGTCACCGCGTCCACGTGACCCCGCCGACGTGCCCGGTCGACGAGTCGGTCGGCGAGGTCACCGATCCACGGCTCCAGCCGGGCCACCGCCCGCGCGGTGAATCCGCCGCTGACCAGTCCCCGCAGGCGGGTGTGGTCGGGCGGGTCGAGGCTGATGAGCTGCCGGGACTCGATCCTCGCCACCTCGGACAACGCCTCCGGGGCCGGGGCGGGGCCGTCCGGGCGGTGCCGGTGCACCTCGTGCCCGATCATCGGGTGCCGCAGGCCGTGCAGCACGTCGGCATGACCGGCGACCACCCACAGCCGGTTGCCGGCGGGGTCGATCTGGAGCACCGGTCCGCCGCTGTCCCGCACCCGGTCGTAGAACTGGTGCGGGTTCCGGCGTACCACCGGGTCCCACAGCTCCGAAAGGCCGAACGCGACCGCCACCTGGCCTCCTCGGATGAAAGGAAGGGTCCCCTGCTAACGCCTCGTGTATAGCAGGGGACCCCTCCTTACATTCGGGCAGCGAACGTTTCGGGGGAGTTTTCGGGAAGGGAGCACCGACGGGCCTTCCTGAGCCGAGTCGACGGGACGCATCGGTGTAGTGTTCCGCGCAGGTACGAGCGACAGTGCGGGTCGGGCAACGGTCCGAAACAACGCCGAAAACGTTTACAAGATCACGTCCACCGGGAGTGCCTGTACGGGCTTCCGGGGCAGCCTGTCGCCGCTGCGTCGCATCCGTGCCGGTCGTTGGGAGGGAGCACCGCATGACGTCCGAGCCCGAGGTCCCCGCCAACCGCACACCCACCCTCACCGACGTCGCCAAGCTGGCCGGCGTCTCGGTCGCCACCGCCTCCAAGGCCATCAACGGACGTGGCGAGGTGCGGGCGACCACCCGGGTACGCGTGCTGGAGGCCGCCGAGCTGCTCTCCTTCGCGCCGAACGCCCTGGCCCGAGGTCTGCTCAGCGGCCGGACCGGGACGGTCGGCCTGCTCACCAGCGATCTGGAGGGACGGTTCTCGATCCCCATCCTGATGGGGGCCGAGGACGCCTTCGGGGCGGGGCAGGTGTCGGTCTTCCTGTGCGACGCCCGGGGTGACGCGATCCGGGAGAAGCACCACGTCCGCGCGCTGCTGTCGCGCCGGGTGGACGGGCTGATCGTGGTCGGCTCGCGGACCGATCCCCGGCCGCCGCTGGCCGGCAACATCCCGGTGCCGGTGGTCTACGTGTACGCCCCCTCCTCGGACCCGGCCGACATCTCCATCACCGTCGACAACGTCGGTGGTGGCCGCCTCGCCATCGAGCACCTGCTGGCCTGCGGTCGGCGCAACATCGCCCACATCACCGGCGAGCCGGGGTTCCAGGCGGCCCGTGACCGGGCCGAGGGCGCGGCGGCGGCGCTCGCGGCGGCGGGCCTGGGCATGGTCGGTGACCGGCCCTACTACGGGTCGTGGGACGAGTCCTGGGGGCGCGCCGCCGCACGCATGATCGTGGAGCAGCGGCCCGAGGTGGACGCGATCTTCTGCGGCAGCGACCAGATCGCCCGGGGCGTCCTGGACGCGTTGCGTGATCTCGGGCGGGACGTGCCGGGGGCGATCTCGGTGATCGGCTTCGACAACTGGGAGGCCATCTCCGCCGACTGCCGCCCCCGGCTGACCAGCGTCGACATGAACCTCCAACACCTCGGCGCGGTGGCCGGGCAGCGCCTCTTCGCGGCCATCGACGGTGCGGTGACGCACTCCGAGGAGTTCGCCAGCCGCCTGGTGATGCGCGAGTCGACGCTGCCCGTGCGCTGAGGGAGCCGGAGGTCCGGGGCTGAGGCGGCGGCCGACCGTCCGGGCGCTGAGGTGGCCGCCGGTGGATGGTGGCCCGGGTGGCTACCGGGTGGTGAGCCCGAGGCTGATCGTCTTGGTCAGCGTGGCGTTGTCGTCGTCGCCGTCGAGCGACCAGATCATCGCCCCGCCGAGCCCGGCGGTCCGGATGTAGAGCATCTTCTGGAGCACCACCGCCGGGTCGTCGTACGTCCACAGGGTGGTGCCGTCGAACAGCCAGGCGTGCCCGGCGCGCAGGTCGCGGTGCACCGTGAATCCCTTGCCCGGCAACGTCTTGAGCTGCTTGTAGTCCTCGTAGCCGGCGGCGTGCGTGGCCGGTGCCGGGCCGGTGGCGGGGCGGAACAGGCCGGTGCCGCCGCCGGTGACGCCGGTCCAGCCCTGGCCGTAGTACGGGATGCCCAGCACCAGCTTGCCGCGTGGTGCGCCACGGGCGATCCAACCGTCGACCGCCACCTGCGCGGAGAAGTCGGGGTCGTCCGGCGCGCCCCTGGGCACGCGCAACGCCGACTGCTGGTTGGTCACCGAGTCCCAGCTGCCGTGGAAGTCGTACCCCTGCACGGTCGCGAAGTCCAGGTACTTGAAGATCTTGCGGCCCTCGAATCCGGCGTCCATCGCGGCCGGGTTGGCCGGCAGGAAGGCGGTCAGTGGGTAATGCGTGCGGGTGGTCCGGCCGTACGCGTCGAGCTGCCGACGGAACTCGGCGAGCAGCTTGGTGAAGTTCTCCCGGTCCTCGGGGCGGACCACGTTGCCCGGTTCACCCGTCGAGCCAGGCCACTCCCAGTCCAGGTCGATGCCGTCGAAGACCCCGGCGGCCGAGCCCGGTCCGCCGCTGCCGCCGTCCAGGATCGGCAGGTCGCCCTTGAGGTAGAGGCCGATGCAGGAGGCGACGAACGCTTTCCGGGAGGCGTCGGTGCGGGCCGCGTTGGAGAAGTACGTCGACCAGCTCCAGCCGCCCAGCGAGATCATCACCTTGAGGTGCGGGTGCTTGGCCTTGAGCTTCGCCAACTGGCCGAAGTTGCCGTTGAGCGGCTCGCCCCAGGCGTCGGCGACCCCGTCGACGCTCTCCTGCGCCGGGACCGGGCGCTGGTAGTCGGCCCAGGCGTCGCCCTCACCCGGCCCACCGTCCACGAAGCAGCGACCGTCCTCGCTGACGTTGCCGAAGGCGTAGTTGATGTGGGTCAACCGACTCGCCGCCCCGGAGGTGTCCAGCTTCTGCACCGGGAACGCCCGGCCGTAGATGCCCCACTGGGTGAAGTAGCCGACCCGGTGGTAGCCGGTGCCGCGCTGCGGAGCCGCGTTCGCGGCGACCGGTGGTGCGGCGGTGACCAGCAGCGTGGTCAGCGCCACGAGGGCGGTGAGGCGGCGGGCACGGAACGGTCGCATCGGCACTCCCGGGAGGTCCACGGCGATCAGTAAAGACACTTGCCTGATTGACGAAGTTAAGCTGATCACCGTTTCCGGTCAAGGGTTGGTCCGGTTCCCGTCGCCGCGCTCACGCAGGTCCCGCTCGGCGGCGGCGACCACCACCGGATCGGCGCATCCGGCCGCGTAACCGGCGATCCGGCGGCGGATGTCCCGGCCGAGCAGCCAGGTGCCGATCCGGTCGGCGACCGGCCGCAGCAGCGCCGGACGGCAGCGGAAGTGGTACCGCCAGGTGGCGACCGAGTGGCCGGGCTCGGCGGCCGGCGCGAACCGCCAGCCGCCGGCGAACATCTCGAAGAACCACGGGCCACGCACCATCTTCATGCCCACGGTGGTCGGCGGTGCGTAGGAGACGTACTCACTGACCATCGAGAAGCCGTGCCGGGACCGGGTGAACGTGCGGACGCCCTTGTCCGGCCGGACGGCGCCGTCGACGAAGTGCTGACTGCGGACGAACGGGTCCCACCGCCGCCGGACCGGCATGGTGGTCTGCGAGATCGCGAACGCGAGATTCGGGGGTACGGGGACGACGGCCACCGCCTCAACCACGGGCATCGCCCCATTCTCCCCCGGTGCGACCGGTTCGGCCCGGGTAGCCGGGTGCCCGTCCGGCCCCGGGTGGATCGACTGGTCGTCCGTTGTATCGATGGTTCTCGAATGAAACACTCTGCGTAGTCGCGTCCGGGGCCGGCGTGCGAACCATCGTCAGGGCGTGCGGGAATGCCACCCGCGCAGGGCAGCCCGTTTCCAGGCACCGGCCGCCGTGCTGCGCCCGGTGCTCCCACCACCCCGGAGGAGACACCGCATGTCGAAGAAGTACGCCCTGGCGACGATCGCCGCCGCGACGCTGGCCCTGGTGGGCGCGGCCGGCGTGGCGAGCAGCGCGGGCGCCGCCACGTCCCCGCCCGTCCCGCTCACCACCTCGCAGTCGCCGACGCCGACGGTGACGGTGTGTCCGCCCGCGCTGCCGCTGGCCGGCATGGTGGCCGGCACCACCACCACGACCGTCACCATCCGTTACTCGCTGACGTTCCGCCCGCCGTGCGGGTACGACCTGCCCATCACGGTGCACCTCTTCGCCACCCGGGAGGACGCCGAGCAGTGGCACAACCCGGTGGCCTCGGCGGACACCGGGCTGGAGAGCTACGGCAACGTAGTGGTCGAGGGGCTCACCCCGGACACCGAGTACTGGTTCCGGTTCAGCGATGCGAAGGGCCGGCGGGACCCGTACATCCTCGGCGGGCCGGCGCGTACGCAGGAGGTGCCGGTGTGTGCCGCGACGGCGACGATCGGCAGCGGCTGGGGGAGTGGCTTCGTCGCCACGGTCACCGTGCGCAACACCGGGACCGAGGCGCTCGACGGCTGGCGGGTTTCCTGGACCTGGCCCGGTGACCAGCGGATCCAGTCGCTCTGGAACGGGACGGTGACCGAGGCGGGTAGCGAGGTGACCGTCCGCGACGCCGGCTGGAACGGCCGACTCGCCCCGGGCGGGTCGACGACGTTCGGCCTGCTCGCGTCGACCACCTCGGTGCCGGAGGGCTTCGCGCTCGCCTGTGGTCGCTGAGGCGGACGGCGTACCCCGGCCGCATGGAGGATTGTGAGTGCGTTACCGGGTGGTAACGATGTCGTGTCATGGACTCTGCCCTGACCCTGATCGGACTGCCCGTCGCCCTCGGCATCATCATGCTCGGTCTGGGTCTCGGCCTGACCGTCGCGGACTTCCGGCGGGTGGCCCAGCACCCGAAGGCCGCCGTCATCGCGCTGGCCTGCCAGGTGCTGCTGTTGCCGGCGCTCTGCTTCGGCCTGGTGCTCGCCTTCGACCTGCCGCCGGAACTGGCCGTCGGGATGATGCTGCTCGCAGCGTCGCCCGGCGGCACCACGGCCAACCTCTACAGCCACCTGTTCGGGGGACACGTGGCGCTGAACATCACCCTCACCGCGATCAACTCGGTGCTCGCCGTGCTCACCCTGCCGATCGTGGTCAACCTGTCGGCGGGCTACTTCCTGAGCGACGCGACGAGCATCGGCCTGCAGTTCGACAAGGTGGTGCAGGTGTTCGCCATCGTGCTCGTGCCGGTCGCGATCGGCATGCTGGTGCGGGCCCGGGTGCCGCGCGTCGCCGACCGGCTCGACCGGCCGGTCCGGATCATGTCCGTGGTGGTGCTCGTCGCGGTGATCCTCGGCGCGGTGCTCGGCGAGCGGGAGAACATCGCCGACTACTTCGTCGCGGTCGGTCTGGCGGTGCTGGCGTTCAACCTGCTCAGCCTCGCGATCGGCTACGGGGTGCCCCGTCTGGCCGGGATCGACCCGACCGCCGCGAAGGCGGCCGGTTTCGAGATCGGCATCCACAACAGCACCCTGGCCATCACGATCGCGCTCAGCCCGGCGCTGCTGAACAACACGCAGATGGCGATCCCGGCCGCCGTCTACGGCATTGTCATGTTCTTTACCGCAGCGGCTTTCGGATACCTGGTCAACCGCGTCGACGCGCGGCCCCGCAGCACCCGCGACGGTGCCACGACGACCTGAGAATAGGGGCGCTGAGCAGTCAGGACACGACGATCACCGGTCGCCGTGCGGGCACCGTCCACGCGCGATGCCGCATCGACGACTGGATCTGCCGTCGCGTTCCCTGCCTGTGCAACGATCGTTGAGCGTCATGCCGACCGCCCGGTCCCGCCGGCCTGCCTGTGCCTCGGTCACCGGCAGGGCTCGGCGGAACGGCGCCACACCTCGTACCCCTTGGAGAGCACGATGTCCTTCTCTCCGGCTCAGGTCTTCGCCGCGCTGAACGCGGTGCGGCCGCCCGACCAGCCGTCCCCGGTGCTCGGCACGGCCGTGGTGATCGGCGGCAGCGTCGCCGGTCTGCTGGCCGCCCGGGTGCTGTCCGACCACGCGGCGAGCGTGGTCGTGATCGACCGCGACGACCTGCACGTGCCCGGCGGACGGCCGGGCGTGCCACAGGGGACGCAGTTGCACGCGCTGCTGCCCGGCGGCTTCCTGCAACTGGAGCGTCTCTTCCCCGGGTTCCGGGAGCAGGCCCTGGCCCAGGGTGCGGTCGAGGCGCCCCCCGCCGCCCGGCGCAACTACCTCGACGGCCGTCTCAAGGTGACGGTGCCCGACGACGCAGACAGCCTGGCCGGGAGTCGGCCGCTGCTGGAGGGGCTGATCCGTCAGCAGGTCCTGCGGCTGCCCAACGTCAAGACGGTGACCGCCCGCGCCACCGGCCTGGTCGTCGACGGTTCGTCCGTGGTCGGGGTCCGGTGCGACGTCGACGCCGCGTCCGGTGTCGAGAACGCCGACCTGGTGGTGGACGCCATGGGCCGGTCGAGCCGGCTCTCCGACTGGTTGGTGGACGCCGGTTGGGAGCGACCCGCCCTGCGGCGGATGCCGGTGCACCTCAACTACGCCACCGCCCTGTTCCGCCGTCGCGAGGCGCACCCGGAGCACACCGTGGTGATGGCCCTGAACAGCATCAAGGCGTCCTCGGACGTGGCCGGGGCGGCGTACTTCGCCATCGAGGACGGCCGATGGATGGCGATGATGGCCGGTTACGGTGACAACCGTCCCGGCCGCACCGCCGAGGACTTCGTACGCCGGCTGCGCGAGCAGTTCCCACCCGAGTTCAGCGAGGTCGCCGACAGCGAGATGCTCGGCGAGGTGCAGACCTACCGCCACGCCGACAGTCGGCGGCGGGACTACCACGCGCTGCGGCGGATCCCGGCGGGCCTGGTCAGTGTCGGTGACGCGGTCGCCTCGTTCAACCCGGTATACGGCCAGGGGATCACGGCTGCGGCGCTGCACGCGGCCTGCCTGTCGGCGTACCTGCGCTCCGGGCCGGACCTGCGCTTCCCGGCCCGCCGCTTCTTCGAGCTGCAACGGGTGGTGGTGGACGCCGCCTGGTCGATCTCGACCTCCGCCGACCTGGCGTTGCCGCACGTCGACGGTCCCTACCCGCGTGGGTATCGGCTCTCCAGCTGGGTGAGCGGCCAGATCGTCCGGGCGACCATGACCGACGTGACGACGGCCCGCCGCTTCAACGACGTCGTCTCGATGCGGGAGCACCCCCGTGCGCTGGCCCGCCCCGGCGTGGTGCTGGGCGCGCTGTGGGCGAACTGGCGGGCACGCTGACCGCGCCCGACATCTAGCCCGAACGTCGGACCTGTCCGGTTAGCCGGACGCGGCACCATAGTTGCATCTATTGCAATGTCAGCATATGTTGCTGGTGGTGAGCGGAAGGAGTGCCGGATGGGTGCCGGGCACGATCACGGGCAGCAGGTCCTGCGCGCGGGGGAGAAGCACCGGGGGCGGCTCTGGGCGGCCTTCGCCCTGCTGGCCGTCTTCATGGTGGTCGAGGCGATCGGTGCCTGGGTGACCGGTTCGCTGGCGCTGCTGTCGGACGCCGGGCACATGTTCACCGACGTGCTCGGCATCGGCATGGCGCTGGCCGCGATCACGGCGGCGAGCCGGGCCTCCCGGGACGGGCAACGCACCTTCGGGCTCTATCGGATGGAGGTCCTGGCGGCGCTGGCCAACGCCGTGCTGCTCTCCGGGGTGGCGCTCTTCGTGCTGGTCGAGGCGGTACGCCGGCTCGGCGAACCGCCGGAGGTGCTGGTCGGGCCGATGCTGGCGGTGGCGGTGGCCGGGCTGATCGCCAACATCGTGGCGTTCCTGCTGCTGCGCTCCGGTGCCGAGGAGAGCCTCAACGTGCGGGGCGCGTACCTGGAGGTCTTCGGTGACCTGCTCGCCTCGATCGGGGTGATCGTCGCGGCCGGGGTGATCGCGTTGACCGGCTGGTGGTACGCCGACCCGATCGTGGCCGTGGCGGTCGGCTTCTTCATCCTGCCCCGCACCTACCGGCTGGCGCGGGCCGCCCTGCGGGTCCTGGTCCAGGCCGCGCCGCCGCACCTGGACGTCGCCGAGGTCCGCGACGCGCTGCGCGAGGTGGAGGGCGTGGCCGACGTGCACGACCTGCACGTCTGGACGCTGACCTCGGGCATGGAGGTGGCCTCGGCGCACCTGACCCTGGCCGGCGGGGCGGACCTGGCCCGGGTGCTCGCCGCCGCGCGCCGGCTCCTGCACGACCGCTTCGGGATCGAGCACGCCACGTTGCAGGTGGAGCCCGGGGACGCCGAGGGCGTCTGCCACGGCGCCCATTGGTGACGGCCGGGAACCCGGAGCCCCGCCGCGCCGACTACCTGGGAAACCACCCGCACCGGGAGCCGTCGTTGAACCGCCCGCACCACCTCGTCCCGACTCTGATCCTGCGCCGTCCGGTGCTGGTGCCCGCCGCCATGGTCCTGGTCGCCGCCGGTGCCGCAGCCGTGCTGCTGTGGTGGGGCGGCGGCAGCGTACCGCCGACTCCGCCGGGGCTGCCCGACCCGGACCCGACCGCGGCCTGGCTGTTGCCGGCCGCCCGGCTCGGCATGCAGATCGGCGCGGTGGCCACCATGGGACTGCTGGTGGCGGTCACCGTGCTGTCCCCGCGCGACGACGGCGGTCGACTCTCCGCGCTGGGCTACCGGCGGCTGCGCGCTGCGGCGTGGACCGCCGCCGCCTGGGCGGTGTCCGCCGGTGTCGCGGTCTGTTACACGCTCGTCGACCTGTTCGGGCTGCCCGCCACGCAGGTGTTGTCGGCCCGTGCGGTGCTGAACTTCGTGCGCAGCGTGTCGCTGGGCCAGTCCTTGGCGCTCAGCGGAGCACTGGCGCTGGTCGCGGCCGTCGTCGCGGCCCGCAGTCTGCGTCCGTCCGGGGCGGTGGTGGCGCTGCTCGCCGCGCTGGCCGCAGTGGTGCCGCCGGTCTTCACCGGGCACGCCGCGTCGGCCAGCAACCACCAGGTGGCCGTCTCGGGCCTGCTGCTGCACGTGGTGCCGGTCACCGTCTGGGCCGGCGGCCTGCTCGCCCTGGCGATCACCGCCCGGGGCACCGCCGCCGACTTCGCGGTTGCGGTGCGCCGGTTCTCCCCGCTGGCGCTGGTCTGTCTGGTCGCGGTCGGTCTGTCCGGACTGCTGTCGGCGAGCGTACGACTGACCGGCCCGGCCGACCTGACCGGCACCGGGTACGGGCGGCTGGTGCTGGTCAAGACCACCGTGCTGGCCGTGATCGCGGTGCTGGGGCAGTGGCACCGGCGGTCCACGATGCCGGCCCTGGCCGCCGGCCGGCGACGCCCGTTCGTGCGGGTCGCAGTCGTGGAGACGCTGCTGTTCGGGGCCGCCGTCGGGGCCGCCGTGGCGCTGTCGCGTACCCCCGTGCCGGCCGTCGGCGCCGACGAGGACGTGGCGACCGCCCTGCTCGGCTTCCCGATGCCGCCGCCGTTGAGCGTGGCCACGGTGGCCCGCCTCTGGCTGCCGGAACCCCTGGTCATCGCCGCCACCGTGGGCGCGGCCGGGCTCTACCTCGCGGGGGTGTGGCGGCTGCGGCGGCGCGGCGACGCCTGGCCCGCCGCGCGTACCGCGTTCTGGCTGCTCGGCTGCGTGGTGATCGTCGTCGCCACCTCCAGCGGCCTGGCCCGGTACGGCCCGGTGCTGTTCGCCGTGCACATGGTGCAGCACCTGCTGCTGATGATGGTCGCGCCGATCCTGATGGTCCTGGCCGGACCGGTCACCCTCGCACTACGGGCGCTGCGACCGGCCACCGACCCGCGTTGGCCGGGTCTCCGGGAGTGGCTCCAGGCGGGCCTGCACTCCCGGGCGTCCCGCGTGCTGACCCACCCGGTGGTGGCACTCGTCGTCTACGTGGCCAGCCTCTACGTGCTCTACTTCACCGGCCTGTACGAGCTGGCGGTCCGTTCGCACGCCGCCCACCTGGCGATGGTCGGGCACTTCCTCGCCGTCGGGTATCTCTTCTTCTGGGCGGTCATCGGCGTCGACCCGGCACCCCGCAAGGTGCCGTACCCGCTGAAGATGGTCCTGGTCCTGATCAGCATGGTGCTGCACGCCTTCCTCGGCGTCGCGCTCATGCAGTCGGCGACCGTGCTGGCCGCCGACTGGTGGATCGCGCTGGACCGGCCGTGGGGGCCGACCCCGCTGGCCGACCAGCAGGCCGCCGGGGGCATCGCCTGGTCCTTCGGTGAGCTGCCCACCGTGATCGTGATGGGGGCGCTGATGTTCCAGTGGATCCAGGCCGACCGGCGGGAGGCCCGTCGCCGCGACCGGGCCGCCGACCGTGCCGAGGCGGAGGGACGCGAGGACCCGGAGCTGGCCGCCTACAACCGGATGCTCGCCGAGCTGGCCGAACGCGACCGCCGGGTCCGCCGGTGAGGTCCCGTCCAGCCTGCTCCCAGCTATCTGCCAGCCGACCGGTGCAGCATGGGCTGCTCCCGCAGAGAAGGTTGACGCCCGCATGACGAGGAACCTGCGACTGACGTTGGCGATGATCCTGGTGGTGATCCTCGTCATGATCGGCCTGACCGCGATCAACCGGAACTCCGGCCCACGCGCCAGCGGCGAACCGGTCGATCCGGCCGTGCTGGTGCGCGACGACAGCCACCGGCTCTCCACCGCCACCGACGGCAGGGTCACCCTGGTGGAGTTCCTCGACTTCGAGTGCGAGGCGTGCGGCGCGGTCTACCCGGCGGTGAGCGAACTCCTCGACACCTACCAGGACCGGATCACGTTCGTCGTGCGGTACTTCCCGATCCCCAGCCACCCCAACGCCGAGCTGGCCGCCCGGGCCGCGCAGTCCGCCGCCAACCAGGGCCGGTTCGCCGAGATGTACACCGTGCTGTTCGAGAACCAGGAGACGTGGGGGCACCAGCGGACCCCGCAGACCGAGGCGTTCGTCGGGTACGCGCGCACCCTCGGCCTGGACGTCGAGGCGTTCCAGCGCGACCTCGACGCCCCGGCCACCGCCGAGCGGGTGGCCCGGGACCGCGCCGACGGGGAGGCCGCCGGGGTGCAGGGCACGCCGACGTTCTTCCTGAACGGTCGGCAGTTGACGAACGTGCGTACCCAGGCGGACATGGTGGCCGCCATCGACGCCGCGCTCGCCGGATGAGCGCCGACGCGGCGTGCCGGCCGACGGACACCGACGCACCGGACGCGGGGTTCCTCGCCCGGGTCACCGCGTGGGTGCTCGCCGTCGGCGGTGCTGTGGGCCTGCTCGCGGCAGCCACGCTCACCGTCGAGAAGATCAACCTGCTGAGCGACCCGGACTACGTGCCGACGTGCAGCATCAACCCGATCCTCTCCTGCGGCTCGGTGATGACCACCCCGCAGGCCGCCGCCTTCGGCTTCCCGAACCCGCTGCTCGGCATCGCCGGTTTCGCGGTGGTCGCCACCGTCGGCGTCGTGCTGCTCGCCGGGGCGCGGCTGCCCGGCTGGTTCCGGGCCGGTCTCCAGGTCGGTGTCACGTTCGGCGTGATCTTCGTGCACTGGCTCATCTACCAGAGCCTGTACGTCATCGGCGCGCTCTGCCCGTACTGCATGGTGGTCTGGGTGGTGATGATCGCGATCTTCGTCTACACCACGCTGCACCACCTGCGCCGGGTGCCGCCGTCGTCGCCACCGGCCCGGCTGGCCGGGCTCGCCGGCTACCACAGCTTCGTCCTGGTCGCCTGGTACACGGTGATCCTGCTGGCGGTGCTGGTGCGCTTCTGGGACTACTGGTCCACCCTGCTCTGACCCCGGCCGCGCCACCGGGTCGACGGTGGCGCGGCACCGGCCGCGAGCGTCACGGAGCGGGGACGACCTCCTGCCCGAGCGGCCAGATCGCCGCCGGCACCAGCTTGAAGTTGGCCACCCCGAAGGGGATGCCGATGATGGTCAGGCAGAGGCTCACCCCGGCGACGATGTGCGACAGCGCGAGCCACCAGCCGGCCAGCACGACCCAGATCACGTTGGCGACGCCGGAGGCCACCCCGACACCCGGCTTGGGCACCAGGGTCCGGCCGAACGGCCACAGCGAGTACGACGCCAACCGCAGCGACGCGACGCCGAACGGGATGGTGACGACGAGCACGAAGCAGATCAGGGCCGCGATGCCGTACCCGACCGCCAGCACGATCCCGCCGCCGAAGATGAGCCACAACACGTTCAGCACGAATCGGATCATGACTCCATGATGACCGGTGGGTGCCACCGACCGCGAAGGGCGGCCGGTGGCACCGTCGCTCGGCCGGTGAGGCAGGTACTCAGCCGGTGACGCCGGTCACCGTCGTGCCGGACCTGGTGACGCGGTAGGTCGCCTGGGCACCGCTCCAGAAGTGGAAGGTGAGGGTGACCGGGGCACCGTCGCGGACCTCACCGAAGAAGGTGGAGGTCAGCGTGATCCGGTTGGCGGCGTAGTCGGGCGCGAAGGCGACGTCGAACTCCTTGTACGACGTCCAGTCGTGCGGGCCGGCGTTGCTGCCGTCGGCGTACCTCGCCTCCATGGTGGCGAGCTGGTCGCCCCGGAACTGGGTCGGGATGGCGAACGCGCCTGTCGTGCCGGTGGCGTTGGAGAGCACCGGCGGGTCGTACGTGACGATGTCGATCCGCCACGGCACGCCGGTGGAGAAACGGGCGTGCAGGGTGGCGTTGACGCCGTACGCCCGGCTGCCGACCAACCGGGTCAGCGCACTCGCGGTCAGCGTGAGCTGGTTGCCGGAGACGGTGTAGTCGGTGCCCTGCGTCAGGTTGGTGGTGCCCTGCCGCAGCCCGGAGAAGGTGGTGCCGTTCAGGTTCAGCGTCAGCGACTTGGCGGTGACCGCGCCGGTACGCGGCACGTACACCTGGTCGGCGGAGGCGGTGCCGGAGCGGGTCGTCCAGCTCGACTTGATCTGGGCGAACAGCTCCGCGTCCTTCCACCGGAAGGCGACCCGGTCGAAGTGCTGGCCGTTGTCCCAGAGCTGGGTGGTGAGCCGCTTGGTGCGGGCGTAGTGGCCGAGGAACTCGAAGAACTTGAGTTTCTCGCCCTGCTGCACGGTGCCGGTGTGCCGGTCGAAGCCGAGCAGCCCGTACTCGCCGATGACGACCGGGATGTTCCGGGCGACGAAGGCGTTGTGCACCCGGTCGAACCGGTCGACGAGGTCCTGCTGGGTGACCGCGTCGAACCGGATGCCGCCGGCGACGTTCACGCTGAACGGCCAGTAGCCGTAGAAGTGCACGGTGGCGATCAGGTTGCGGTCGTTGAGCTGGGTGAAGGTGCTCACCAGCTCGTCGATGCGGGGCTGGTCGGAGGAGGTGTGCAGGGTCGGCAGGACCAGCATCCGGGTGGCGTTGTTGCCGCCGGAGGCGCGCACGATCCGGTGGAACGAGGTGTTCAGCTCGTGCAGGAGCTGCGCGTTCTGGGCGTCGCCGGAGCTGTTGGCGAACTGCGGCTCGTTGACGCTCTCGAAGTGCAGTTTCGGCCCGGCGTCCCGGAACGCGGCGGCGATCTGGGTCCAGAGCGCGTTGTAACGGTTGAGGACCGTGGTGCGGTTGGTCGGCATCTCGTGGATCCACTGCCACGAGTCGTGGTGAATGTTGATCATCACGTAGAAGCCGTCGTCCAGGGCCCAGCCGACGACCTCCTTGATCCGGTTCAACCAGGCGGCGTCGATCGTGTACGAGGGTGCCGCGCCGTGCCGGTTGCTCCAGGTCACCGGGATGCGGATGCTGTTGAAGCCCTGGGCCCGGATGGCGTCGAGCTGTGCCGGGGTGACCCGGGGGTTGCCCCAGGCGGTCTCGTCGGCGCCGACCGAGTCGAAGGTGTTGCCGAGGTTCCAGCCCGGCTGCATCGCGTCCACGTACGCCATGGCGTCACCGGCGGGCGGCGGGGTGGTCGGCGGCGGCGTGGTGGGGGGCGGGGTGGTCGGCGGCGGGGTGGTCGGGCCGACGCTCCCGGTGCAGGTGACCCCGTTGAGGGCGAACGAGGTCGGCGCGGTGTTGCTGGTGCCGGTGTAGGTGCCGTTGAAGCCGAACGAGACGCTCTGGTTGGTGCCGAGGGCGGCGTTGTAGCCGACGTTGGTGGCCGTCACGTCGTTGCCGGCGGAGGTGACGGTGGCGTTCCATGCCTGCGTCACCCGCTGGCCGGAGGGGAACGTCCAGGTCAGCCGCCAGCCGTTGACCGCGTCGCCGAGGTTGGTCAGGTCGACGTTGGCGGTGAAGCCGCCGGGCCACTGGCTGGGGGCGGAGTAGACCACCCGGCAACCGGCGGCGGCGTGTGCGGCGCCCGCGTTGACCAGGCCGACGCCGGCCAGTAGGACCGCTATCCCGCTGGTGACCAGGCCGAACCGCCATCGTGTCCTGCGTAGTGTGCCTCTCAGCCCGGCCATGACGCTCCTCGGTGTGGTGATGGTGTCGACGGGTGCTGGCCGAGCGCCGCCGGGACCACCGGAAACGTCCGGCCGGCTCGCACCATAAGTTGGGATCAACAACTTTGTCAATCGACTCAGGCTGATATTGGCTGCTTCTGCGCAGGTAGGGGAGTTGTGTCGGAGCGAGTGCCTCTCGGGTGTGCGTACCGGACTGTCGGACGCGTACCGGCGAATGAGCGCAGCCCGGGCGGGTAGTCGGCGGCGTGACGGCGACGGACGAACGGGACAGCGGATGGCTGCGGGGCGCCGTCGGGCGGGTGGTCGGGATGGTCGCCCGCGTGGTCGGCGGGATCAGTGGACGGATCGGCTGGCGGGAACGGCGCCGGACGCTGGAGCTGTACGCCATCCTCGCCGTGCAGGCCGGAGCAGCCGCCGCCGTCGCCTGGACGGTCGCGCACCAGGTGCTCGGGCATCCGTCACCGGTCTTCGCGCCCAGCGCGGCGGTGGGCACGATCGCCGCCGCGATCGGCCGGCGGACCCGCCGCACCGTGGAACTGCTGATCGGCGTGCTGGCCGGGATCGTGGTCGGCGACGCCCTGATCTGGGTCATCGGCACCGGACCCTGGCAGATCGGCACCGTCGTGACGCTGGCCATCCTGCTCGCCCTCACGCTGAGCCGGGGCGGCCAGGTGGTGACCCAGGCCGGCGGCACGGCGGTCCTGATCGCCACGCTCGCGCCCGTGCAACGCGGGCTGGAGGTGCCCAGGATCATCGACGCCACGATCGGTGGGCTGGCCGCCGTGCTGGTGGTGGCCGTCCTGCCGGTGAACCCGGTGCGGCTCGTCCAGCGGGCGGCCCGTCCGCTGTTCACGGTGCTGATGGAGCAACTGCACGTGGGCGCGGACGGCTTGTCGGCCGGCGACGCCGAGGAGGTGGCCCGGGCCCGGGACGCCCTGACCGCCCTCGACCCGCAGGTCAAACTGATCAAGGACGCGGTCGCCGGAGCCCAGGAGGCGGTGGCGATCTCACCGGCCCGATGGCACCGCCGGACCGACTTCGAGCACTACGAACGCGGCGTCCGCTACCTCGACCTGGCCGTGCGGGGCTGCCAGGAGATGCTGCGTCGGGCCGCCACTGCGGTCCGCGACGACGAACCGGTGCCGGCCGGTCTGCCCGCGGCGGTGCACTACTTCGGCGACGCCCTCGCGCTGATGCAGATCGCGGCGGAGAGCGGGCACCACACCGGTCGCACCGAGCGGCTGATCCTCAAGGCGGTGGACCGGGCCGCCGAGGCGTACCACGAGGGGGTGGGCTTCTCCGGCAGCGTGGTGGTGGCACAGATCCGGACCGTCGCCACCGACCTGCTGCGCAGCCTCGGCCGCTCGGAGTCGCAGGCCAGCGAGTCGGTCCGGGAGCGGTTCGGGCGGCGGCAGGAGGAGGGCCGGCCACCCGGGGCGCAGCCCGATCGCGCGTGACCGGGCTGCGGCCGTGTCACAACCGCCCGGCCACCGTCCGGGCCACCTCGGTGAGGCGTCCCACGTACCCGGCCGGGTCGTCCAGCCGGACCAACCGGACGGCCACCCAGGTCCCGGAGACGCTGACGAAGACCGCCCCCTCCTCCAGGTACGCCTCGTCGCCGATGCCGGAGAGCGTCTCGAACTCGTGGTCGAGTTCCCGGTCGATGTCGAGGATCTTCTTCGCCCCGTCGCCGACGAAGACCTCCACCTGGGCCAGCGGCCCCGAGACCGGCCCGGTGTACGTGCAGGTGTCCGCCACCGGCACCGGGTCCTCCAACGGCGTACCGGCCAACTCCTCGGCCTCCGCCCTGGTCACCAGCGCGCAGGCGTCCACCTCGGGCGGGTCCGGCGGCGCGGGCGTCTCGTTCGGCGGCTCCGGCGTTCCGGCCGGCTCCGGTGCCCCGGCCGGCGCGGGTGGCGGTGCTGCCGCCGGCTCGGCGGCCCCGCCACAGGCGGTGAGCACGGCCGCCAGGACCACCGTCCCGATGAGCCGGGCGGTGCTGGGCAGGTGCCTCATCGTCGTCTCCCTCCGCCGCGCCGTCACCGGGGCAGGGCGTCGAGCAGCCGACGCAGCGCCTGCGCGTACCCGTCGGGACGGGCACCGAGGCGGGCGAAGCTGCTCAGCGTCACGGTGTAGGCGCCGCCGGCGCCGACCAGCACCGCCTCGGCGCCGATGTCCTTGACGGCCAGGTAACCCTTCGCGCCGTTCCCGATCTCCGTCACCGTCGAATAGATCTGCCCGGCCTGCTGGCGCTGGTAGTCGTAGGTGCCCTCGCCGGTCGACCGGGAGGCCGTGGTCACGGTGAGCTGGGCCACCCCCTTGCCGTCGCCGAAGCTGCACGTGCCCTGGTCCACCATGGACTCACCGACGAACTCGGAGACCTGTGCCGCGGTGAACGGGCAGGGCGGGCGTACCGTGTCGGCCGCGTCGACGGGCAGGTCGACGTCGGTGTCCGCGTCCGCGCCCGCTCCCGTGTCCGGCGCCGGTGGAGCCGCGGTGCCGCCGTCGCCGCATCCGGTCAACGCGAGCACCACCACGCAGAGCGCGGGCAGGATCTGTCGCCGCACGTGTCCTGCTCCCTTCTTCGGCCGACCACTGACTGTCTCGACGCTACGGTCGGCGGACCGGGAAGGAATCCGGTGTTTCCCTAGCTTTCGACGCCCGCCGCCGACGTCCGGGTGCCGGTCGCCGTGCGGGCGAGAGCGGCACCGAGCTCGGCCCGCCGGGAGATGCCCAGCTTCCGATAGACCCGGGAGAGGTTCGTCTCGACCGTCTTCGGGCTGACGAACAACTCGTCGGCGATGGCCCGACTGGTGCGCCCCTGGGAGGCGAGCCGGGCCACGCGTTCCTCGGTCGCGGTGAGGTCCGACGGCGCGGGCGGACGCCCACCGAGCCGGGCGGCCTCGGCGCGGGCCCGTGCCGCGAACGCCGCCGCCCCCAACGCGTCGAACTCCGCCGCCGCGGCCTGCAACGCCTCCCGGGCCTGCCGCTTGCGGCGCGACCGGCGGTGCACCACCCCGGCGACCAGCAGACACCGGGCGCGGTCCAGCGGCAGGACGTCGGGCGGCACCGTGGCCCGCGCGCTGTCGATCTCCGCCAGCGCGGCCGACGGGTCGACCCCACCGGCGCTGTCCACCAGGGCCCGGCTGCGCGCCAACCCGAGCAGCGTCCAGGGGCGCGGCAGCCGCCGGTGTCGCTGCGCCAGCCGCGCCAGCGTCGCCGCTGCGGTGACCAGGTCGCCGACCCCGACACACGCCTCGATCCAGTCCGGCTCGAAGCGTTGGGCCAGCGGCTCGGTCAGGCCCATCCGGTCGAACACCGCGGCGAGCCGCCGGAACCCGGCGGCGGCGTCGGCCGTCCGCCCGGCACTGAGCGCGACGAACGCACCCAGGTGCAGGTGGATCCGGCGGCACCAGTCGTCGTCGAGTTCCTCGCCGAGCCGGGTGCCGGCCTCCGCCACCCGGGCCGCCGCGTCGAGCCGGCCCCGCATCGCGTCGAGGAACGCGGCCAGCCAGGTCTCGGCGGTGAGTTCGGTGCCCAGCAACTCACCGAGCTCGCGGGCCGCCGCGATGTGCCGCTCCGCCGCCGCCCAGCGTCCGGCCAGCAGCTCGGTCTCGCCGAGGTGTTTGAGCAACTCGTGCTGGGACGGCTCGTCCCCGCGTGCGGTGGCCCGGTCCAGCAGCCCGGCCAGGCGCTGTCGGGCCCGGTCCAGGTCGTCGATGCCCTTCCACCAGACCGCCGGGATCGTGCCGGCCAGCCAGGACGGCTCCGCACCCTCCATGGCCAGCGCCCGGTCGAGCAGTTCGACGCGGGGCGGCACTCCGGCGCGTACCTCGTTGAAGAAGAGGTTCATCAGGGCGGCGGCCAGCAGCGGACGGTCACCGCCGGGCCCGGTGAGCAGCCCGACCGCCGCCTCGGCGTGCGTGCGGGCCGGATCCGGCAGGTCGACGAAGAGTGCCAGGTGGGCGTGGATCCGGCCGGACAGGGGAGAGCCGGGTCGGGTCGCGGTCAGTGCCCGCGTCGCGGCCTCGACGGCGGTGCCGCCCGGCTCGTCGGCGCTCCACGCCACCACGGCCCGCAGCAGCAGCGCCTCGGCACGGACGTCGCCGCCGAACCCGTCGGCCACCGCCTCGGCGGCGAGTCGGGCACCCGGATGGTCACCGCAGTCGAACCGGCACCGGGCCGCCGCCAGCCGTCGCCGCCCCTGGGCCTCCCGGTCGTCCGCCGGAGTGAGCCGCGCCGAGGACTCGTAGAGCGTCACCGCCGCCTCCGGCGCGCCGCGCGCGTGCTGCCGTGCCGCAGCCGCCGCCAGGGCGTCGGCCACCACCGGGTCGGGCGTGGTGGTGCAGAGCGCCAGGTGCCGGACCCGCTCGTCCGGATCGGCCACCACCTGGGCCAGCCGGCGGTGCAGGGCACGCCGGACGCCGGGCGGGATGCCCGTGCGGACCGCCGCCGCGTACACCGGGTGGGTGAACTCGACCCGCTGCGGTGTCACCACCAGCAGCCCCGCCTCCTCGGCGGCGTCGAACGCGCCGGGACCGACGCCGGCGGCGGCCAGATCCCCGAGCAGCGGTACGCCGAGCAGAGCGGTCAACCGCACCGCGTCCCGGCAGCGGGGCGGCAGCCCGGCGAGGACGTCGTCGAGGAGATGGTGCATGGAGGCGGCCACCGGCAGGTCCTGCCCCGGCTCGGGCGGCCGCGGCAGGCGCTGCACCGCACGGGCCACCTCGATGGCGACCAGCGGGTTGCCGGCGGCCTCGCGGGCGATCCGGGCGAGCAGCGGACGGCTCAGCGGGGCACCGATCCGGTCCCGCAGCACGTGGTGCAGCGCGGCCACGTCGAGCGGGGCCAGGGCCAACCGCGTCAACCGCCGGGGACCGGTGTCGAGCCCGAGCGGAGCCGGCCGGGGCGCCGGCCCACCGGGAACGCGGCAACTCACCAGCGTGGCCGGCACCGGGTCGAGTCGGCGCAGCGCGAACCGCAGCGCGCGTTCGCTCGGCCGGTCCAACCAGGGCGCGTCGTCCACGGCGACCAGCACCGGCCGACCGGCGGCGAGCGCCGCCTCCAGCAGCGTCCGGGTCGCCGCGCCGACCACGCGTTCGTCGAACGTCTCGTCGCTGTCGCCGGTGAGCAGCACCACCTCGGCGGCGACCCGCTGCGGACGCGGCAGGTCCACCACCAGGTCGGCCAGCGGGCGGAGCAGGTCGGCGAGCGCGGCGAACGGCAGGTCGGTCTCGCACTCGGTCGGCGCGCAGGTGAGCACCGACCATCCGGCCCGGGTCGCCTCGGTGACCAGGGCCCGCAGCAGGGTCGTCTTGCCGATCCCGGCCGGACCTTCCAACAGCACCGGGCCGGGCTCGCCCAGCGTGCGCCAGGCCAGGTCGAACAGGTCGTCCCGGCCGACGAGCGAACGCGGCATGTGGCGATTGTGGCACCGGCCGGCGTCGATGGGCATCAGGCGCTCGGCGCGCCGGGGCGGTCGGTCGGCCGGGGTCCGTTCAGGCGTGTGGCGTCCGGCTCGGCGGGATGCCACAGGCGGTTCGTGCGTCGCGTCGGCCGGTGCTCGATCGTTGCCGAAGACGGGAGGCGTCGTCGTCGGCCGGCGCACCACGCCTCCGGGCGTGCGGTGCACGCGGCTGGATGATCACGATGGGTGTCCGAAGGAGAGGTAGCGGCACGACGTACGCCGGAGAGGGGTGGGGTGTTGGAGGGTAGTGATCCGACTGACGTCGTCCGCCGGGCGACGGCTGAAGCGCTCCGGCGGATCGCCGGGGAGACGGTCCTGATCGGCATCGTGGGGAGCCGGCTGGGGGCACTGGGGGACGGCCTGCGGGACGTCCTGCGCGCGGCGCTCGTGACGCAGCGGGTGGCGGCGCCGCTGCGGCTGATCGGGCTGTGTCGCGAACTCGACCTCGGGCCCGACGCGTTCGACCTGCTGGGACACCATCTGCTGGGAGCGCTGGTCGGGCACCGGCCCGGACCGGACGCACTGGTACGCGCCGGCGGTGCGCTGGGGTTGGCGCGACGGGAACTCTTCGTCCCCCACGGTGCGGAGTCGGACGACACGGTCCGGGTGCTCCGTCCGCACACCGGTCGCGGCAACAGCGCGAACGCCCGCTACCGCGCGACGAAACCGCCGGAGCACCTGCCCTCGCCGCCCGCCTGGACCTGCACCGGCTGCGGCCAGGAATGGCCGTGCCCGGTCAAGCAGAGCCAGTTGCTGGCGGAGTTCGGGGGAGCGCGGGCCGCGCTCGCGGTCTATCTGGGGTCGTGTCTGCTCGCGGCCGCCCGGGATCTGCCCGGGTTACCGCCGGCCCACGCCCGAGACCGGTTCCTCGGCTGGTTGCCGCGCCGACCGTGCTGAGCACGGTCACCGGTCGGGCCGGAGCGGAGACATTCCCGCACCGACCCGACCGGGTCTCTCAACGTGCGGTGGGCTCGGGCGCGGTGCCGTTGGCCGCGACGACCGGGTGCCCGGCCTCGTCCTCGGCGGGCGGTCCGGCGAACCAGTCGATGCCGCCCTTTCCGCCGGCCGCGACCACTGCCGCCGCCCGCGCCACCGGGTCGGTCAACGCCGACGGGTCGGACTGCGTCGGCCCAGGGCCGGACCGGCCGGCGTCCGGGCCGCCGCCGGAGGCGACGCCCTCGGCTCCGGTCGGGGAGGCGGTGCCCTCCGAGCCCTGGGAGGACGTGTCCGCCGGGCCATCGGCGGAGCTGCCCGCCGGGCTGCTCTCCGCGCCGGCCTCGGCACGGGCAGCGTCCGAGCCCGCGCCGGAGCGGGGAGCGTCGGTGCCGGCACGAAGATCGCCCGCGCCGGGACGGTGGGCGTCCGCGCCCGGACGCAGAGTGTGCGGACCGGCGGTGGTGCCGTCCTGGCCCGAGGCGACGGCACCGTTGGCCACCGGCCGCGCCGGACCGCCGTACTCGGCACCGGCCGCCTCGGCGCGACCGTCCCCGTTCCCGGTCGACGGCTGCGCGCCGGTCGCCGGGGCCGGCTCGCCGTTGACCCGGGCGGCCGGGCGGGCACCCACCATCGGGTACTCGGCGGTCTCGGTGCCGCCGGCCGCCGCTGCCATGACCGCCGCCGCCGCCAGGTCGGCGACCCGCTTGGCCTCCCGCTGCACCCGCGCTCGGGTCTCCTTGGCGTGCCGCTCGGCCGCCTCGACGGCCCGGCGCACCTCCTCCAGCCGCTGAGTCTCCGCCGCGAGGTCGCGTCCGGTCTCCTCCAACTGCTGGCGCAGCCGGGTCAGCTCGGCGTCGGTGGCGTCCCGGTCCCGCCGGGTCTCGTCGAGCTGCCCCCGGGCGCCGTCCAGTTCCTCCTGCAACCGGGCCAGCGCCTCCTGCTGCTCGCCGACCTGGAGCTGGACGGTGTGCAACTGCTCCTCGGCGGCGGCGGCCTGCTCGTCGCTGAACGTGCGGGTCTCGGCCGCCTGCTCGTCGGCGCGCTTACGGATCTCGGCGGAGTACTGCTGCGCGTCCGCGATCATCGAGCTGACCCGCTGCTCGGCGGCGGACCGCTGGGCGGCCAACTCGCGCTCGACCGACGCCCGCTGCTCGGCCAGGTCCTCCTCGGCGTTGGAGCGCCGCTCCGCGAGCTCCTCCTCCACGGTGGTCCGCCACTGGGTCAGTTCCTGCTGACTCTTGGACCGGGCCGCCTGGATCTCCTGGTGGATCTGGGTACGCGCGGACGTGGTGAGCGCCTCGGCCGCCGAGCGGGCCTGCTCGACCTGCTGGCGGCACTGCTCCCCGATGCGCTGCGCCTCCTGCTGGGCGCGCTCGTGCGCGGCCTCGCCCTCGGTCCGCAGCTTCTCGGCGCGTTCGCGGGTCTCGGCCAGTTCCGCCTCGGCCGTGGCGCGCTTCTCCTCGTACGTCCTGTCGTGCTCGGCCCGCCGGGAGGCCAGTTCCTCGTCGAGGTCGGCCAGCGCCTTGACGGTCCGCTCGCGCGCGTTGGCGAGCGTCTTCTCGGCCTCCGCCTGGAGCTTGGTGGCCCGCTGGGTGTGGGTGTCCACGATGGCCGTCGCCTGCTTCTCGGCGAGGTCCAGGATCTGGTCGACCATCGGGCCCAGGTCGCGGAAGGACGCCCGGTCCATCTGGGTCGGCCGCTGGCGTAGCTCGGTCACCTCGATCTGGAACGCCTGGAGCTTGCCGGTCAGGTCCCGTACGTGTGACGTGGCCCGGTCCCGGTCGGCGGCGACCGCGGCGATGCGGGCGTCGGCCTGCTCGACGTAGCGATCGACCTGCCGCTTGTCGTACCCCCGCATGGTGACCTCGAAGTTCGGCCGCGAGGCCAGGTCGTCGCGGGACGCGAACGGTTCCTCGCCGATGGACATGCCCATCCTCCGTACGATCGCGAGCGCCACACCGGCCGCCCGGCTGCGATGACGCGCAACGCTACCGCTGCTCGCGTTCGTCTGTCGTCCCACCCCGGTACCGATTACGCACCGGCTTGCGGGGTGCGCACGTCCCTCGGCCGCGCGGGCGGTCGGCGGGGTGTCCGAGTGGCCTGTCCCGGCGCTACGCCGGCCGGTTTTCATCGAGTCGCGTCGACCCGCGCCGGTGCGGTGACCGGCGTCAGGGGCCCCATCTTGACAGCGAGTTAGGTTAGGTTAGCCTAACCGCATGTCGAGCGCACTGGCGTCGGGTGACGTCGAGCAGAGCCTGCGTGGAGTCGATCTCCACCTGGGCTACCACGGCACGTCGGTGGTGCACGGTGCCGCGATCACGCTCCGCCCCGGTGCGGTGACGGCCCTGGTCGGGCCGAACGGCAGTGGTAAGTCCACCCTGTTGCGGGCGCTGGCCCGACTGCACCCGATCGACAGCGGCACGGTGCTCTTCGCCGACGGCTCCTCCGCCGCCGGTCTGCCCGCCAAGGAGTACGCCCGCCGCGTGACCCTGCTCGCGCAGAGCCGGCCGGTCCCCAACGGAGTCACGGTCCGTGACGTGGTCGGCTACGGTCGGCACCCGTACCGGGGACGCTGGCGCGCCGACGACCCGGACGGTCCCGCCGCGATCGGCCGGGCGATGGAGGTCACCGGGGTCACCGCGATGGCCGACCGGCCGGTGGACGAGCTGTCCGGCGGCGAGTTGCAGCGGGTCTGGCTGGCCACCTGTCTGGCCCAGGACACCCCGGTGCTGCTTCTCGACGAGCCGACCACCTTCCTCGACCTGCGCTATCAGGTCGAGATCCTCGACCTGATGCGTGACCTCGCCGACGACCACGGTGTCGCCGTCGGCGTGGTGCTGCACGACCTCAACCAGGCCGCCGCGGTGGCCGACGAGGTGGTGCTGCTGCACAGCGGCCGGGTCCGGGCCACCGGCACCCCCGCCGAGGTCTTCACCGAGCACGACCTGACCGATACCTACGGGATTCGGATCGAGGTCGTCGTCGACCCGCTCAGTGGTCTGGTCACCACCCGCCCGGTGGGCCGCCACCTCACCCGCGTCCCGGTCTGATCCCGGACCGACCCGAACAACCCATCCCGAGAAAGAACATCATGTCCCGTACCCGTGTCACGGCCCTGGTCGCCGCCGCCACCGTTCTGGTGCTGGCCGCCTGCGGCACCACCGAGAACACCTCTGATCCCGCCTCCACCCCCTCCGCCGCCGGCGGGCCGGTCACCCTGACCGACAGCCGGGGCAAGGAGATCACGCTCGACCAGCCCGCCACCAAGGTCGTCGGCCTGGAGTGGGGCGAGGTCGAGATGCTCGTCGGCCTCGGTGTCATGCCGGTCGGTGTCGCCGACCCCAAGGGCTACGCCACCTGGGTGACCGCCGCCAAGCTCGACGCGGACGTCAAGGACGTCGGCACCCGGGGCGAGCCGAGCGTCGACTCCATCGTCGCGCTGGAGCCGGACCTCGTGGTGATGACGGACGACCGTGGCGCCGGCACGATCGCGCAACTGGAGAAGTACGTCCCGGTCGTCGTCACCAAGGGCAGCGACGCCAAGGACAACATCGGCCGGATGCGCGCCGACCTGAACATGATCGCCGCTGCGGTCGGCAGGACCGCCGAGGCGGAGAAGCTGCTCGCCGACTTCGACACCGCGATCGCCGACGGCAAGAAGAAGATCGCCGACGCCGGTGCCGCCGGCAAGCCGTTCGCCATCGCCGACGGCTGGAAGGAAGGCAGCACGGTCAGCATCCGGATGTTCGGTCAGGGCGCGCTCGTCTCCCAGATCGGCATCCAGCTCGGCCTCACCAACGCCTGGCAGGGCGAGGTCGACGAGGCGTGGGGCCTGGGCCAGACCGACGTCGAGGGCATGACCGTGCTCAAGAGCCCGGACCTGCACTTCTTCTACAACGCCTCGGACGGCGTCGACGTCTTCGCCGACGGCCTCGCCGACAACGCCATCTGGAAGTCGCTGCCCTTCGTCCAGCAGGGCAACCTGCACCGGATGCCGGACGGCATCTGGACGTTCGGCGGGCCGCTCTCCGGCAAGCAGTACATCGACCAGTTCGTCAACACCTACGCGGTGTGACCACCCTGTCCGCACCCCCGCGTTCGGAGCCGGCCCTCGGGCCGGCTCCGGCCGGGCGCGTCTCGGCCCCCCGCGTCGTAGGGGCCTTCGTCGCCGCCATCGCGCTGCTGCTGGTGGTCGCCGGTGTCCACCTCACCCAGGGCACCTCCGCCGTCGGCGCGCTCGACCTGCTGCGGCTGCTCACCGGCGGCGACGACGAGACGGCCCGGGTGCTCGTCGCCTCCCGGGTGCCCCGACTGCTCGCCGGGCTGGCCATCGGTGTCGCCCTCGGCTTCGCCGGTGCGGCCCTCCAGTCGATCGCCCGCAACCCGCTGGCCTCGCCGGACACGCTCGCCGTCAACGCGGGCGCCCACCTGGCCATCGTCTCGGTCTCCGCGTTCGGCATCGCGCTGCCCGCGCTGCCCGCCGGTGGCCTCGCCTTCTGCGGCGGGCTCGCCGCCGCCGGCCTGGTGATGGCGATGTCCTCCGGCGGGCAGGCCGGCACCACCCGGCTCATCCTCGCCGGTTCGGCCACCGCCATGGCGCTCAGCTCGGTGACCATGCTGCTGCTCCTGCTCTTCGAGCAGGCCACCATCGGCCTGTTCGCCTGGGGCAACGGCTCGCTGGTGCAGAGCGACCTGAACGCGCTCACCCAACTCGCCCCGGTGCTCGGCATCGCCGTCGTGGCCCTGATGCTGCTCGGACACCGCCTCGACATCCTCGCCCTCGGCGACGACACCGCCACCGTGCTCGGCCTGGACGTACGCCGTACCCGGCTGATCGTCACGGTGCTGGCCGTCCTGCTCGCCGCCTCGGCGGTGACCCTCACCGGGCCGGTCGGCTTCGTGGGCCTGTGCGCGCCGGTGATCGTCCGGCTGCTCGGCTCGGTGGTGCCCGGGGTGCACCGGCACCGGGTGCTGCTGCCGCTCTCCGGCATCGCCGGAGTGATCATCGTGCTCGGCTCCGACGTGCTGCTGCGGGCCGTCATGGGTGGCCAGGCCGGGGTGGACATCCCCACCGGCGTGGTGACCACACTGCTCGGCGCGGCCGTGCTGATCTGGCTGGCCCGGCGGCACCGCGACGCCGGACCGACCCGCCGCCCGCCGGGCGGGCACGCGGCCGTACGCTCCGCAGGCTTCCACCGCACCGTGGTCGTCGTGGCGGCCACCGTCACCGCTGCGGCGGTGCTGCTCGGCATGCTCGCCGGGGACACCTGGGTGCTCGTCGGCGACATCGTCAACTGGTTCAACGGCACCACCGGGCCGGGGTACACGTTCGTGCTGGACCAGCGCTGGCCCCGGGTCGCCGCGGCGATGCTGGCCGGTGCGGCGCTGGCCGTGGCCGGCACCACCGTGCAGGCGGTCTGCCGCAACCCGTTGGCCGAGCCCGGCATCCTCGGCATCACCGCCGGAGCCGGCCTGGGCGCGGTCTCACTGCTCACCTTCGTGCCGCTGGCCGGGGTGTGGGCCGTCTCCGGGGTGGCCGGGCTGGGCGCGATGCTCGCCTTCGCCCTGGTCTACGGCGCGGCGTGGCGCGGCGGGCTCAGCTCCGACCGGCTGGTCCTGATCGGATTCGGGGCCTGGCAGGGCGGCATGGCGCTGATCACCTTCATGATCGTGGCCTTCGACCCGTGGAACACCGGCAAGGCGCTCACCTGGCTCTCCGGCTCCACCTACGGGCGTACCGCCACGCAGGTGCTGCCGGTGGTGATCGCGCTGCTGGTGCTCACCCCGGCGGTGGTCGCCGCCCGCCGCGAGCTGGACCTGATGACGCTGGACGACGACACTCCCCGGGTGCTCGGCGTCCGGCTGGAACGCACCCGGCTGATCGCGCTCGGCGCGGCGGCGCTGCTCACCTCGACCGCCGTCTCGGCCGTCGGTGTGATCGGCTTCGTCGGCCTGGTCGCCCCGCACGCGGCCCGCGCGCTCGTCGGCGGCCGGCACAGCCGGGTGCTCCCGGTCGCCGCGCTGCTCGGCGCGGCACTGGTCAGCCTCGCCGACACCCTCGGCCGCACCGTGATCGCCCCGGCACAGATCCCCGCCGGTCTGGTCACCGCCATGATCGGTACCCCGTACTTCGTCTGGCTGCTGTGGCGTTCCCGCGCCGCCGCGCCCCGATCCCGGTGACGCGCCGCCGCGCCACCGGTCCGCACCAGAGAGGCACCATGACCAACACCCTGCCGATCACGCCCTGGCGGTTGTTCGCCGTCGAGGTCCGCGCGGTACGCCGGCTCAGCCCCTCCTTCGTCCGGGTCACCTTCACCGGCCCCGACCTGGACCGTTTCGCCGACAACGGCTACGACCAGCGGATCAAGCTGGCGTTGCCGTTGCCCGGTCAGCGTGGGGCGGACCTGCCGCAGGGGCCGGACTGGTACGCGCAGTGGCGGGCCCTGCCCGAGCCGCTGCGCAACCCGATCCGCACCTACACCGCGCGGGCGGTCCGGCCCCACCTCAACGAGGTGGACGTCGACCTGGTGCTGCACGGCGACTCCGGCCCGGCGACCCGGTGGGCGCGGCGGGTACGCCCCGGCGACGAGATCGCCATCGCCGGCCCGGACGCCGGGTACGACGGCGACCACGGTGGACGGGAGTTCCGACCCCCGTCCACCGGTCGCCTGCTGCTCGCCGGGGACGAGACGGCGGTGCCGGCGATCGGCGGGATCTGCGAGCGGCTGCCGTCCGACGCCCGGGGCCGGGTGCTGCTGGAGGTGCCGTCGACGGCGGACGTGCTGCCGCTGGTGGCGCCGCCCGGCGTCGAGGTGACCTGGCTGCCGCGCGACGGCGACCCGTACGGCGCCCGGTTGGTCCCCGCCGTGGCGGAGGCCGCCGAGGAGCTGCTGGGCCGGGCGCTGCCGGTCGGGGCGGGCGTGTCGGGGGCGTACGCGTCCGGCGGTCAGCTCGTCGACGACGTGGACGTGGACCGCGCGATCCTCTGGGAGGTGCCCGACGCCCTGCCGTCCACGCCGCTGTACGCGTGGCTGGCGGGGGAGGCGGGTGTCATCCGTACCCTGCGCCGGCACCTGGTCGCCGAGTGCGGCCTGGACCGGCGGGCGGTGGCCTTCATGGGCTACTGGCGGCACGGCCGCGCCGACCCCTCCAGCTGAACCCGGGCGGCGCGGCGGTCAGGCCAGCGGGTGCGAGATGCCCCGGGCGTGGTCGGTCAGGGCCGCACCGACCACCGTCGCCTCCAGCGGCAGGACCTCCAGGCAGCGGCGGACCGCGATCGCCATCAGCGTGTTCGGCACCCGCATGGAGAGCGTGCAGTGCGGCACCCAGTGGCCCGGCCGGTAGTGCTCGACCAGCTCGACCCCGGCACCGGTGAGCCGGTCGTGCACCAGCCGGTGGTGCGTCAGCAGCTCCGTGGTGGGTGTCGGGCCCAGCCAGAGCACCCGGCCGACGAACTGGCCGGCGTGCTGGAACGACAGCCGCAGCGGCGCCGCCACGACGGTCCCGGCCAGCGCCGCCGCCACCTGCTCCGGGTCGAGACGGGGCGCGACCGCCAGCGAGACGTGCGGCCGGTGCCGCTGCTCCAACAGGGACCGCAGGCTCTGCACCCCCTCGGCCTCCAGGGCGTCCCAGAGCACCCGGATGCGGCGGGTGGCGACGGTGTCCAGATAGAGCTCCAGCGCGGCGACCACATGATCACTGTAGGCGGACCGTCCCTCACGGCACGATGACCGCCCGACCCTCCAGCGTGCCGTCCTGCATCCGGCGGTACGCGTCCATCGCGTCCTCCAGGCCGAACGTGGTGGTCTTCGGACGGACCAGTCCGCGTGCCCCCAGGTCGAGCACCTCGATCAGCTCCGGCCGGCTGCCCCAGTACGTGGTCTGCACACTGGCCTCGTACGGGACCGTGAAGAAGCCCACGGTCAGCGAGCCGCCGCCGATACCCACGACGGTCAGGTCGCCGACGGTCCGCACCACCGAGACGGCGAGCTTCAGGGTGGGGTCCGCCCCGACGAAGTCGAGCACCACGTCGGCGCCCCGGCCTCCGGTGATCGTCCGGATCTCGTCGGCGGTGCCCGCACCGGAGCGCAGCGTCAGGTCCGCGCCGCACTCCTGCGCGAGCCGCAGCGCCTCGTCCCGGGTGTCCACCGCGACCACCCGGGTCGCGGTGGTGGCCTTGAGGATCTGCACCCCCACGTGCCCCAGACCGCCTACGCCGATCACCACCGCCGTACTGCCCGGCACCAGCTTCGGCCAGGACCGGCGGATCGCGTGGTACGGCGTCAGCCCCGCATCGGTCAACGGTGCCGCCTGCGCCGGGTCCAGCCCGTCCGGCAGCGGCACCACGAGCCGGGCGGCGGGCACCAACTCGTACTCGGCCATGCCGCCGTCCAGACCCAGACCACCGCCGCCACCGGGCACCGGCGCGGCGGCCGGGTTCTCGCAGTAGTTCTCGGCGCCGACCCGGCAGCGGGCGCAGGTCCCGCAGCCCCACGGCCCGTACACCGCGACCGGCTGACCCACCTCCAACCCGGTCACCCCGGCACCGAGGGCGTGCACCCAGCCGGCGTTCTCGTGCCCCAGCACGAACGGCGGCCCCCACGGCAGGGTGTCCGAGTCGAAGTCGTGCATCAGGTGCAGATCGGAGTGGCAGGCACCGGCACCACCGATCTTCACCACCACCTGACCGGGGCCGGGCGTCGGCTCGTCGATCTCGACCAGTTCCGGCTCGCTCTTCCAGGCGGGCAGCCTCAGCGCGCGCATCTGTCGCCTCCTTCGTCCACCGGCTGCCTCCCCGGCGCGCGCCGGAACAAACCCGAGGACGAACGCGCGCCCCACCGGCTTGCCGAGCGGTCCGTGCCGTCCTGACCGGACGCTCCGGTGCCCGCCGCGTCGGCGACGGGCACCGGGACGCGGTGCGGTACTCAGCCGTGCCAGGACCCTTCGGTGTGCATGCCGGTCGCCTCTTCCAGCGCGTTGTCCGGCAGATCCTCGCCGGCCACGTCGTCCGGGAACGGCCGCCTCGGCGGCGCCGGGTCCGGAGGTGCGCCCGGTCCGGCCTCGGGCGTACGGGTCGGCTCCACCGACCCGAACCCGTGCCGACCCTCGGGCCACTGCCCGGCCCCGTCCGCCGCCCGCCGTTCGCCCCGCCGTCCCTCGGGCACCGCGGTCTCCTCGCTGCCCTCGTCCATCGGCGAGTGCTCGCCGGCACCCCACGGCGGGTCGGCGTCGAAGCCGTCGGTGGTGCCCCAGGGCGCGACGCTCCCCGGTCCCCGGTCCTGCCTGTCCCTGTCGGTCATGGCCACCTCGCCTGTCGGTACGCCCGGCGGTCGCGGTCGGAACGCGCGTCGTGCCGGTGGGCCGTCAGCGGCCGTTCATGGCCATGTGCCGCCGGACCGCGTGCATCGCCGCCATCCCGCCGGCACCCTTGCCTATCCGGCCCGGCGCGTGCGCCAGGCCGTTCGCCCGGCCGAAGATGCCGCGCAGCACCTGGCCGGGCTTCTGCTGCTCACCCATGTACGCGGTGACCACGATCAGCGCGCCGGTCAGCGCCGGGATGGCCCACTGGAGCATCCGCAACTGGCGCTGGCTGGCGGCCACGTGCGCCGGGGTCTGCCCGTTGGGCTCGGTGACGCCCTGCACCGACGGCGCACCGGCCTTGGCCAGACGCATGCCGAGCAGCCGGCTGTAGCCGGTCACCGCCAGCGCGCCGACGGTCAGCGCGGTCTTCACCGCGCTGGCCCGGCCGACGCCCCGCTGGGCGGCCATCCGCGGGCTCTCGGTCACCAGTTCACCGACCGCGCCGGCCAGGTGCGCGCCGATCGCGGCGGCGTTGACCGGCGTCCACCGGGTCCAGCCGGTCGAGGCCGTCGGAAGTCGTTTGGTCGAGTCGTCGATGCGGGCCGCGGCGCCGTTGACGCCGAACGCTCCCATCAGGGAGCCGCCGAACCAGGCCGCCAGGCCCAGGTCGTGCATCGAACGTAGTGCGGTGTGGTTGTCAGACATCAGGTCCCCCTCCGCCGTGTCGGGCGCAGCGGCTTACCCCGGTCCGCACCGGCTAATCCACGCCGGAGGGGGCCGCCCCGACGCGCGGGTGGTCGCGTCGGGACGGCCCCTGGTGGTGACTCAGGAGACGCTGATCGTGCCGTTCGAGGCGCGTACGCAGGCCACCGAGCGGGCGGCGGTGGTGGACGCCCCGGTCAGGCACTGGCCGAGCACCTGGTGCCCGGCGGCGTTCGGGTGCCACGACTCCTGGCAGGTCTGGAAGTGGGTCACGCAGGTGTTGGCGATCCGCTGGATGGCGATCTTGTCCTTGCCGGAGAGGCTGGTGACGAAGGTGCCGTTGGGCGGGTTGTCCTGCAACCGGATCGGAGTGGCGAGGGTGCCGGTCGGGCTGTTGGTCCGCTCGCAGAGCCGGGCGCCGTCGAAGGCCCGTTGCACGTTGAGATAGACCAGGTCGGCGCCGGGGAACTCGGCGGCCAGCGTGCTCCGGGTGGAGCCGACGATGGTGCCGAGGCCCTGCGAGAAGCGGTGCCCGGGAGCCAGGCTGGCGCGGTGGATCGGGCAGCCGGCCGCGTACCGCTCGGCACCCAGCGCGCGGAACTTGTCCCGCGTGTCGTCCCGGCTGTCCTCGGAGTGGTACCCGGCCTCCAGCTCCAGCGGCAGCGGGTTGGTGTAGTCCTGCAGCACCACCCGGTGCTGGCCGTCGGCGTCCACCTCGCGCAGCGTGGTCAGGATCTGCCGTACGGCGGCGGTGGTCTCGGCGGTGGCGGCGCTGAGCTGCGCCGGGGTCGCCAGGTCGGCGTCGGTGCACGGCTTCTGCTCCACCGGCCCGTTCAGGTACGCCCAGAACTCCCACCAGCCCGTCCAGGCGTCCGCGATGAACCGGTTGGCGCACTTCTCGGCGACCCCGCCGAAGGTGAAGGAGCTGTTGTTGGAGCCGAGGCCGATCAGCACCAGGTCGATGTCGTGGGTCTGGGCGACCGTGCGGAGCTGGTCGAGCTGCGCGGCGACCTGACGCCCGTTGGTGCGGGCCGACGAGGCGGCGGCGATGTCGTGCGGCTGGCCGCCGGAGCAGGCCAGGTTGAACCGGGCCTGGATGCCGGGCAGCGACGCCTGGTGCAGCGAGGCGTTGCCGGAGCGGTGGCAGAAGAAGGCGTCACTGTTCGGCGCGGTCCACCCCGGGAATCCGCGCGCGACGCCGGTCGAGTCGACCACAGGCTGGTAGGCCCCGGCCCCTTCGCCGCTGATGAAGCTGTCGCCGAGGGCGACCGCCGCGGTGGGTAGGGCCGCCGCGGCGGGGGCGGACGCGGCGACGGTGGTGGTGAGGGCCGCTGTGGCGATGGCCAGGGCCAACGCGGCGGTACGACGCAACCCGGACATGGCTTCCCCATCCGTTCATGGAAATATGAAAGATCCTCTTGAGCGGTGATGACATCACGCGGGTGTGACGCACGTCAACCATGGGAAACATGAGTGGCACCGGGACGCCAGGGACGGCGTGGGCGGACCCCCCGGACCACCCGCACCGGCGGCCCGGGCATAACACCGGAGACCCGGACGTTGACCGCGGCAAGGTCCACCAGCAGCACCGCCACGCGGCGTGCCGCGTGGGTGTCCGCTCGGCTTGTCGGGGCGTGCGGCTACGCTCGCTGCGGCGTGCCCGCGCCGGGCCGACCGCCGACGGTGCGGTGCAGCACATCGCCGAGACCGGGGAGTACGACCAGTTGACCGCAGAGCCTGAGACCCTGTACGGGGCCGACGACCTCACCCACCTCGAGGGGCTGGACGCCGTTCGCAAGCGTCCCGGCATGTACATCGGTTCCACCGACAGCCGTGGCGTGGGCCACCTCGTCAACGAGATCCTCGACAACTCCACCGACGAGGGTGTGGCCGGTCACGCCACGAAGGTCGAGGTCATCCTGCATGCCGACGGCTCGGTGCAGGTCGACGACGACGGGCGTGGCATCCCCACCGACGTGCACGCCCGCTCCGGCATCTCCGGCGTCGAACTGGTCCTCACCCGCCTGCACGCCGGCGGCAAGTTCGGCGGCTCCGGCTACAAGACCTCCGGCGGCCTGCACGGGGTCGGCGCCTCGGCGGTCAACGCGCTCTCCCGCCGCTTCGACGTCACCGTCCGCCGGGGCGGCAAGGTGCACACCATGTCGTTCCGGCACGGTGTGCCGGGCATCTTCGACGGCGACGGCCCGGACGCGTCCTTCACCCCCGGCCCGGGGCTCCAGGTCGTCGGCGGGGTCAAGCGCGGCCAGCGCACCGGCACCTCGATCCGCTACTGGCACGACCCCCGCTACTTCGAGACCGGCGCCGCCCTCGACCACGACGCGGTCCGGGCCAAGCTGCGCCACACCGCGTTCCTGGTCCCCGGCGTCAGCTACCTCCTGCGCGACCACACCGGCGAGCAGCCCACCGAGGAGCGGTTCCACTACCCGAACGGGCTCACCGACATGGTGGACTTCCTCGCCCCGACCGGTGACCGGCCGGTCTCCGGCACCCTGCTGGTCACCGGCGAGGGGACCTACCGCGAGAACGCCGCCGACGCCAACGGTGTGATGCAGTCCAACGTGCAGCGGCGCGCCGAGATCGAGGTGGCCTTCCGCTGGGGCACCGGATACGAGCGCACCGTCGAGTGCTTCACCAACACCATCCGCAACGCGCACGGCGGGACACACCGCAAGGGCTTCGAGCGGGCGCTGGCGCGTACGCTCGCCGACGCCGTCCGCAACACCCGGGGTCTGCTCAAGGCCAAGGAGGACGCGCCCACCCTGGACGACGTCCTGGAGGGCATGACCGCGGTGGTGCACGTGCGGGTGCCCGAGCCGCAGTTCACCTCGCAGACCAAGGACGAGCTCTCCACCGCCGGTGTGGTCAAGGTGGTGCAGGGGCTGGTCGAGCAGCACGTCAAGTCCTGGCTGGACGACCGCAGGACCAAGACCGAGGCGCGGACGGTCCTCCAGAAGATCGTCGACGCGGCCCGGGTGCGGCTGACCCAGAAGCAGCAGAAGGACGCCGCCCGGCGCAAGACCGCCCTGGAGGGCGCGTCCATGCCGCCCAAGCTGGTCGACTGCCGCGCCGCAGGTATTGACAGGAGTGAGCTTTTCATCGTCGAGGGCGACAGCGCATTGGGCACAGGGCGACTTGCCCGCTCTGCGGAGTATCAGGCGCTACTGCCGATCCGGGGCAAGATCCTGAACGTGCAGAAGGCCAACCTCCAGCAGGTGCTGGACAACGCCGAGTGCGCCGCGATCGTGCAGGTCCTCGGCGCGGGGTCGGGGCGTACCTTCGACCTGTCCTCGCTGCGGTACGGCCGGGTGCTCATCATGGCCGACGCGGACGTCGACGGCGCGCACATCCGGACGCTGCTGATCACCCTCTTCGCCCGCTACATGCGACCGTTGATCGAGTCGGGCCGGCTCTACGCCGCGATGCCGCCCCTGCACAAGATCACCACCAAGGGGCGCAACCCCGAGACCATCTACACCTACACCCAGGCGGAGATGGAGGCGACGGTCCGCAAGCTCGCCTCGGCCGGCAAGCAGATCGTCACCCCGGTGCCGCGCTTCAAGGGTCTCGGTGAGATGGACGCCGACGAGTTGTGGGAGACCACGATGAATCCGGCCACCCGGTCGGTACGCCGGATCACCATCGACGACGTCGACGCCGCCGAACGGATCCTCGACCTGCTGATGGGGGAGAAGGTCGAGCCGCGCCGCAACTGGCTGATCGACTCCGCCGACCGCGTCGACCGCGACGCCATCGACGCCTGACCACCGGGTTCTGGAAGGAAAGCTGAGCCATGGCACGCCGCAAGGACACCAAGGTCGACCACTCCGCGTTCGACCGGGCCGGCGCGCGGATCGTCGACAACCCGCTGGTCACCGAGGTCTCCGACTCCTACCTGGAGTACGCCTTCTCGGTCATCCACTCGCGCGCCCTGCCGGACGCGCGGGACGGCCTCAAGCCGGTGCACCGGCGCATCCTCTGGTCGATGTACGAGCAGGGCTACCGGCCGGACCGGGCGCACGTGAAGTCGGCCCGCATCGTCGGCGACACGATGGGTAAGTACCACCCGCACGGCGACAGCGCCATCTACGACGCGATGGTGCGGTTGGCACAGGACTTCTCGCTGAACACCCCACTCATCGACGGGCATGGAAATTTTGGGAGCCCGGACGATGGACCGGCAGCGTCGCGTTACACCGAGGCTCGGATGTCGCGGGAGGCGATGCTGCTCGTCGGCGAGCTGGGTGAGGACACCGTCGACGTCGAGCCCAACTACGACGGCTCGCTGACCCAGCCCACCGTGTTGCCGGCCGCCTTCCCGAACCTGCTGGTCAACGGCGCCTCCGGCATCGCGGTCGGGATGGCGACGAACATGATCCCGCACAACCTCGGCGAGGTGGTCTCGGCGGCCCGCTGGCTGATCCGGCACCCGAACGCCACCCTCGACAAGCTGATGGAGTTCGTGCCCGGTCCCGACCTGCCCACCGGTGGTCTGCTGCTCGGCCTCGACGAGGTGCGCCGGGCGTACGAGACCGGGCGGGGTGTGGTGCGGATGCGCGGCAAGGTGGAGATCGGCCCGCTGGAGGGCAGCCGGGGACGGCAGGCGATCACCGTGGTCGAGCTGCCGTACGGCGTCGGTGCGGAGAAGGTCATCGCGGCGATCACCAACGAGGTGAACAAGACCAAGCGGCTGACCGGCATCGCCGACGTGAAGGACCTGACCGACCGGGAGAGCGGCACCCGCCTGGTGGTGGAGTGCAAGGTCGGGGTCAACCCGCAGGCGCTGCTCGCCGACCTCTACCGCCTCACCCCGCTGGAGCAGTCCTTCGGCGTGAACAACCTGGTGCTGGTCGACGGCCAGCCGCGCACCCTGGGGCTCAAGGAGCTGCTGGAGGTGTTCCTGGCGCACCGGTACGAGGTGGTGACCCGGCGCAGCGCGTACCGCAAGCGTAAGCGCGAGGAGCGGCTGCACCTGGTCGACGGCCTGCTGATCGCGCTGCTCGACATCGACAAGGTGGTCAAGCTGATCCGGGCCAGCGAGGACGCCCCGGCGGCCAAGAGCGGCCTGATGCGGCAGTTCACACTCTCCGAGATCCAGGCGACCTACATCCTGGACACTCCGTTGCGCCGGTTGACCAAGTTCGACCGGTTGGAGCTGGAGGCCGAGCAGGAGAAGCTGCGCGGGGAGATCGCCGAGCTGTCCACCATCCTGGACGACGAGAACGTGCTCAAGAAGGTCGTCTCCGACGAGCTTGCCGCGGTGGTGAAGCAGTTCGCGGCGCCGCGTCGGACGACGCTCGTCGACGGTGACCTCAAGGAGGTGCTGGCGGCGTCCGTGCCGGCCGGGCCGCTGGAGGTGGCCGACGACCCGTGTCAGGTGATCCTCTCCGCCACCGGGCTGGTGGCGCGTACCGCCGCCGAGTCGGAGGAGGCCGCCGAGGGGCGGCGTCGGCACGGCCGGGTCAAACACGACGCGGTACGCGCGCTGGTGCACTCCACCGCCCGGGGTCGGGTGTTGCTGGTGACCAGTGCGGGGCGGGCGTTCAAGGTCGACGTGCTGCCGCTGCCGGTGCTGCCGGAGCAGGCGGGCACGGTGTCGTTGCGGGGCGGGATGTCCGCCGCCGAGCTGGTGCCGTTGGCGCCGGGGGAGACGGTGGTGGGGCTGGCGCCGCTCGGTGCGACCGCCGAGGGTTCGCCCGGTCTGGCGCTGGGGACCCGGCAGGGTGTGGTCAAGGTCTGTGCTCCCGACTGGCCGGTGCGCTCGGACGAGTTCGAGGTGATCGGGCTGCGTGCGGGTGACGAGGTGGTCGGAGCGAGCTGGTTGACCGACGGTGCGGAGACGTTGGCGTTCCTGACCAGTGCGGCGTCGCTGTTGCGCTTCCCGGCGGGCACGGTGCGTCCGCAGGGGCCCAAGGGCGGCGGCATGGCGGGGATCGCGCTGCCGGGTGACGCGCAGGTGGTGTACTTCGGTGCGGTGCGCACCGACGATCCGGAGCACGGTGAGCCGATGGTGGTCACCTCCACCGGCGGCACGGTGAAGGTGACGCCGTTCGCGGCGTACCCGGTGAAGGGGCGGGCGACCGGCGGGGTGCGGGCGCAGCGGTTCCTCAAGGGGGAGACCGACGTGGTCGTCGGCTGGATCGGTCCGCGTCCGGTGGGTTCCACGGTGAACGGGGAGCCGGTGGAGCTGCCGGCCGCCGATCCGCGTCGGGACGGCTCCGGTTTCGCCGTCATGCTCGGCCCCACGGTCATCGGTCACCAGATCGACCGCGACTGATCCGCGCCGACGGGTGCGGGTGAGCGGAATCTACGGCACCACCTCCACCGTGTGGAGGTGGTGCCGTGTCAGGTACGGCCGCTGTCGAGCTGAGAGCGCCAACGGATCGCGTTGCCCGGGCCGTCGGTGGGGCATCCGCGTCGCGTCCCTGACCTGCTGGTCGGTCGTCACCGGCCCCTGATAGCACGTACGGCTCAGCTCGACAGTGACCGAAGGAGACCATCCCCCCCACACCTTGCTCCTGTCGGGATGCGGCGCTACGGGACCTGTGCGATCCACTGGTGGTCGAGGGCGTCGAGCATCGCGTCGACCACCCGACCCCGACCGCGCCCGTCCACGGCCGCGTGGGCCCGGGCCGAGAGGGCGGCCCGGCGTACGCCGCTGGTGAGTAGCTCGTCCAGGGTCCGGAGGGCGGCGGTCCGGGTGGTGTCGTCGGTGCGGAGGTCCGGCAGTTCGCCGAGTCCGGCGGCCAGCCCGGCGGCGGCCACCCGGCGGTACGACTCGCGTTGGTTGTCGACCACGCAGACCAGCGCCGACGGGGCACCGAGGCAGCAGAGTTCCCAGGTCGAGGTGCCAGCCGCGCTGACCACCAGGTCGGCGGCGGCGATCATCTCCGGCAGGGCGCCGGTGGGCGGCACCGGCCGCAGCGACTGGCCCGGTCCGGTGGTCAGCGCGGTGAGTCGCCCGGTGACCTCGGGGCGCCCGACGACGACGGTGAGCGTCATCGGCCGCCCGGTGGCCAGCAGCAGCTCGGCCAGGACCGGTGCCGCTGCGGCCGCGTCGGTGCCGCCGAAGAAGGCCAGCACCGAGGGCCGGTCCACCTGCCTCGCCGGGCGGGGCGTCGCCGGCCGGGCGGCCAGCACCGAGTCGCGCAGCAGGGCGTACGCGCTGCCGGCCAGCAGCCGTCCGGAGGTCACCATGTCGGCGCCGAAGTTCTGGTCCAGGAACAGGTCGGCGTCCTGCCCCCGGGTGTCGCCGTCGACGACGGCCAGGGTCAGCACCCCGGCCCTCCGCAGCGCGTGCGCACCGGCCGGGTCGAGGTCGTACGAGTCGAGCACCAGCACGTCCAGGTCGTGCCGGCGGGCCGCGCTGACCAGTCCGTCCGGGGTGTCCGGGCCGGGACGCAGCGGGATGCCCCGGGCGGCGAGGTGACCGGCCGCCCAGCCGACGGTCACCGTGCCGAACACCTCGACGGTGGCACCCCGGGCCAGGAGTTCCTCGCCGAGGGCGAGACAGCGGACCAGGTGCCCGACGCCGCGTTGCGGGTCCGCGTCGCAGCGCAGACCGACTCGTACCGTGCTCAGCATTCCTCCAACCGCTTCTGCCGCACGTCGGCGTTGAGTGCCCGCACCTCCGGTCGCCGGTCGAGCCAGTCGGCGAGCGTGGCCAACGGCACGGCGACGTCGCCGAAGTGCGCCGCCACGGCGCTGACCAGTTGCCAGTCCGGCTCGGTGTCGAGGGTGAGCCGCAGCCGGGACCGGTCCGGTGGGAGGGTGACGCCGAGCACCCGGAAGCGCTCCGGATGAGCGTACGCGTACGAGGTGACGTGCACCCGGTCATGGCCGGTGGCGAGCGTGTCCACGGTCCGCAGCGCCTCCGTGCGGATGATCTCCACGTCCAGGCCGCGTGGCAGCGTACGGGCGATCGACGTGCTGGCGTAGTCCAGGCCGGGCACCGCCCGGTACACCGAGGCGACCAGCGTGACGATCTGCGGGTCGAGCAGCGGGCAGTCGGCGGTGAACCGCATCACCGCCTCGCCCGGGTGGGCGTCGAGCGCGCCGACGAAACGGGCCAGCACGTCGTCGACGGGTCCCCGGTGCCAGGCCACCCCGAGCCGTTCGCACTCGGCGACCACCGCGTCGTCGCCGGGGTCGGTGCTGGTGGCGACCACCAGGTCGGCGAGGACTCCGCTGTCCTGCGCGGCCCGCACCACCCGGCCCAGTACGCTGCGTCCGGCGAGGGGACGCAGCACCTTGCCGGGCAGCCGGGAGGAGCCCATCCGGGCCTGCACCACGCCCACGATCCGTTCGGTCACGACTGGTCCGTCCGCTTGGGTTGCTGGGGCGTCAGGGCGGCACGGACGCGCCGCTTCGCGGCCCCCGCGCCCCGGCGGGCCAGCCGGGCCGGGGTGACGGCGAGCCGACCCACCCGGTAGCTGAGCGAACCGCTGAGCAGGTTGATCGTCGCCTCGGTCCGGCGCAGCGCGCGTTCCCGCGAGGTGAGCAGCTCCTCGGTCCAGGCCAGCAGCGCGGCCATCCGGGTGTTCTCCTCGCGCTGGCGTCGCCACGCCTCGTGGAGCTGCTGGTAGCTGCGGGGACCGGGCGGCGGGTCGGTCGGGGAGACCGCGCGCAGGTGGGCGTCGAGGTCGGCGCGTCCGGCGGCGTCCAGCCCCCGTCGCGCGGCGCCCACCGCGGCCTCGGTCTCCACCGCCGCGTCCACCACCGTGCGGTCGAAGTCCCGTCCGGCGACCCCGCCGAGCACCACGGTCAGGCCCGCCACGTCCAGCGTGGAGGTCCACGGGTGGGCGTACCCGCCGGTGACCAGTTCGGTGGCGAAGCGCCACAGCGTCCGGGCGAGGACCACGTCGACCGGGAGCGGGTCGCCGGCCCGCCAGCTCGGATCGAGCACCGCGAAGCGGTCACCGGCGACGACCAGGTTCTCCGCCCCGGCCAGCGCCACCGCCCCGCCGAGCCGACCCTGCTCGGCCTGCCCGGAGAGCCAGTCGGCGTACCCGCGCAGGAGGCGACGCAGCAGGCCGGTGTCGCGGCGCAGACAACCGTCGAGCAGCAGGGTCCGCAGCAGCCGCCCCGCCGGGACCGGCCAGTCCGGTGCCGCCGGGTCGCGGTGGGCGGCCTGTCGGCTCGCGTACGGTGCGGTGGCGGGTGTGGTCCGTCCGGTCGGTGCCGGGCCGCGCCACCGCCAGCCCTGCGGGCCGTCGACCACCTCCAGGACCGTGTCGTCCGTGCCGTCGGAGCACACCAGCGCCACCGGCAGCCCGTCGGAGCGGGGGGCGGGTGTGTCGGTGCCCCGCTGGGCGAGCACCAGCCAGCACGGGGCCAGCTCGGCCGCCTTGCCGGCGTGCAGCGCGTCCACGGCCAACCGGGCCGGATCGGCCAGCACGAACCGGCCGTCGAACCCTTCGGCGCAACTGCGCTGCAACACCGCGTCGAACAGCCCCGAGTCGATGTGTCGGCTGAGGCGGTCGGTGGCGAGCAGCGCGGTGGTCAGGTCCGGCCGGGGATATCCGGCATAACAGCCGTCCACTCGCAGTCCGGCGTCGACCAGTCGGACGTGGAGCTGGTCCAGCCCGGCCGGGCGGTCCCCGTCGAGCGCCCCGCCGACGGTCCACGCCGCGTCGGCGCGGTCGGCGTACCAGGGGGAGTCGGCCACCAACCGGTGGACGCCGAGCGGGTTGTCCAGCCGCAGCAGCAGCGTCCCGCCGGGGCGCACGGCCGTCGCCAGGCGCCGCAGCCGGGCGTCCCACCCGAGCCGGGGCCCCTCGACCGACTCGATCGCGTCCAGCCCGGCGGCGGCGAGCACCAGGTCGTACTCCTCGTCGTCGGGCAGCCCCGACACACCGGCCACCACCACCCGGTCGACCTGACCGGCGAGCGCCGCCGCGTCGGGGTAGCCCCGCAGCAGCGCGGTGAGCCGGGTGTGCGCCAGCGCCGTGCGTACCGCCGCATCGTGCGGCCCGGCCAGCAGCACCCGGGCGCCGTCGGGTGCCAGCCCGGCCACCAGCGTGGCGAGCGGGCCGGCGTCGGCGGCCCGGTCGGACCAGGCCGGCATCTCGCCGCCGGGCAGCGTCACGGCCGTCTCGGTCGTCACGTCGTCTCCTCGTCCGGGGTCGCCCAGCCCAGCAGTTCGCGCAGGGCGGCGGGCGGGTAGCGGTGGTCGGTGCCCAGTTCGGCGCGGGTGATCTCCACGGCGGTGGCCAGGTGCACCCGTTCGCCGTGCAGCTCCGGCCACTGGCGGCGGATCCGGGCGGTGCCGCCGAAGGTCGGGTCCTCGTCGGCCAGCGTCATCGGGTCGCCGTACACGGCCGGTTCGCACCCGGCCGCGACGCCGTAGAAGATGGCGCTGGTCAGCCGGTTCGACGCGACCCGCCGGTGGCGGCGCAGCTCGTCGAGCTGCCGGTCCAGGAACGACGGGTCGGTGTCTTTCCACCAGTGCCCCCGGTAGCCGTGGCAGACGACCCGGAACCCGGCGTTCTCGTAGAGCCGGCGGACCCGACGCATCCGGTGCTCGTGCCAGTAGAGGCAGACGGTGACCGGGCCGGGCTCGGTGTCCCGGATCCGGGCGATCAGCTCCCGGTGGTCACCCTTGACGTGCTGCCCCTCCCACCCGTGGAACGGGTACCAGATGGTGCCCTCCCGCTCGGGCGCGGGCTCGGCGGCCCGCATCGCCAGCAGGTACGCGAAGGGCGCCCCGATCACGGTGACGTTGCGTCGCCCCACCGACCAGGCCCGCCGCCGGGTCTGCTCGGACCAGAGCAGGCTGGGGGTGCGGTCGGCGTACGGGTGTCCGGGCGCCAACCCGTCGCCGATGTTCCAGCCGTGCTGCACGTACCCGTCGATCCGGGGCGGATGCCCGTCGCCCAGTCCGGCGTAGCGGGCCAGCACGTGCGCGTGCCCGTAGAAGTGGTTCGCGTGGTGCATCGGGTCCTCTCAGGCGGCCGACCGGACCCGGGTGCCGCGCAGCGCCGCAGCCAGCGCGTCCACGACCCGGTCCTGATCGGCGTCGCGCAGCCCGGGGTAGAGCGGCAGCGACAGTTGCTGGGCGTAGAACGCCTCCGCGACCGGGTGGGTGCCGCGCCGGTGGCCGAGGTCGGCGAAGACCGGGTGCCAGTGCACCGGGATGTAGTTCACCTGTACGCCGATGCCGGCGGCGCGCATCCGGTCGTACACCTGTCGACGGCGGCCGTCGCGCACCCGGATCGGGTACAGGTGCCAGGCCGGTGCGGCCCAGTCCCGCCGACCCGGGGTGAGTACGCCGGGCAGGTCGGCCAGGGCCTCGTCGTAGCGGGCCACCAGCTCGGCCCGGCGGGCCAGGAACGCGTCGAGGCGGCGAAGCTGGCTGCGACCGAGCGCGCAGAGTACGTCGGGCAGCCGGTAGTTCAGCCCGTACGAGTGCACCTCCTGGTGCCAGCCGCCCTCGTCCGGCCACCGCTGCTCGTCGGGTTCCCGCACCAGCCCGATGTTGCGGAACCGGCGGGCCCGGGTGAGCAGCTCCGGATCGTCGGTGACGACCGCGCCGCCCTCGGCGGTGGTCATGTTCTTGGTGGGGAAGAACGAGAACGTGGTCACGTCGGCGAGCGTGCCGACCGGCCGACCCCGGTAGGCGGCCCCGATCGAGTGCGCCGCGTCGGCGAGCAGCGTGGCGCCCGTACCCTCGATCGCGGCGCGCAGCGCGTCGTAGTCGGCCGGGTGTCCGGCGTAGTCCACGGCGGCGACGACCTTGGTCCGCTCGGTGACGGCGGCGGCTACCGCGGCCGGGTCCAGTGTGTACGTCTCCTCCTCGACGTCGGCGAAGACGATCCGCGCGCCCAGCGCCAGCGCGCTGCTCGCGGTCGCCACGAACGTCGTCGGCGGCACGATCACCTCGTCGCCGGGGCCGACACCCGCCGCCGCGTACGCCACGTGCAGCGCCGCCGTGCCGTTGGAGACCGTCGCCACCCCGGTGCCGCCGGCCCACCGGGACAGCTCCGCCTCGAACGCGGCGACCTCGGGGCCGGTGGTGAGCCAGTCGCTGCGCAGGGCCGCGACCACGGCGGCGACGTCCTCCTCGGTCACCGACTGTCGGCCGTACGGCAGCATCGCACCGGCATGGTGCTCGTTCATGCCTGCACTCCGCTTTGCTCCGCGCCGACATGAGTCCCACTGTGCTGCTGATTCACTCGCTGGCGCTCGTTCATGCGGCGAGGGCGGTGAGGCCGAGCATGGCGCGCAACTGCGGCACGGTGAGCCACTCGTCGTTGGTGTCGGACTGGTACGCGAAGCCGTCCGACACCGGCTCGCAGTCGACCGGCGGCTGGTAGCCCCAGGTGGCGATGGTCGGCTGCACGATGAAGCGGTCCTTGGCGATCAGCGTCCGGCGGCTGTCGTCCGGCGCGATCATCTCCTCGTGCAGCTTCTCGCCCGGACGGATGCCGATCTCGTGCGTGGTGGCGTCCGGCGCGACGGCCTCGACCAGGTCGAGGATGCGCATGCTGGGGATACGCGGCACGAACAGCTCGCCGCCCTGCATCTGGTCGAACGAGTCCAGGACGAACTGCACCGCCTGGTCCAGCGTGATCCAGAACCGGGTCATCCGCTTGTCGGTGATCGGCAGGCTGCGGCCCTCGGCGGCGAGGCGGCGGAACAGCGGCACCACCGAGCCCCGGCTGCCGACCACGTTGCCGTAGCGCACCACCGAGAAGCGGGTGGGGTGCTGGGCGGCGTAGTGGTTGGCGGAGACGAAGAGCTTGTCGCCGACCAGCTTGGTCGCGCCGTACAGGTTGATCGGGCTGGACGCCTTGTCGGTGGAGAGGGCGATGACCTTGCGTACGCCGGCCTCGATCGCCGCGTCGACGACGTGCTGCGACCCGGTGATGTTGGTGGCGATGAACTCCGACGGGTTGTACTCGGCGGTGTCGACCTGCTTGAGCGCGGCGGCGTGCACCACGTGGTCCACCCCGTGCATGGCCCGGGTCAGCCGGTGCCGGTCCCGGATGTCCCCGATGAACCAGCGCAGTCGCGGGTCGTCGCCGAGTTGCTGGCGCAGCTCGTACTGCTTCAGCTCGTCACGGGAGAAGACCACCACCCGGGCCGGGTCGACCTCGCTGAGGAGGTGCCGGAGGAAGGTCCGGCCGAAGGAACCCGTGCCCCCGGTGACGAGGATGGACGATCCGTTCAGCTCGCTCAATGTGGTGCTCCCGTGGTCGTCGGTGAGCCGGCGACACCGCAGCCGGTCGGGTGGGAACGCTAGGGGCGGTGGGTTAACGCGCCGACGCCCGGTGGTTAACCCGGGCCACTGCGGCCGTGAATGGCGGGCACCGTCGGGCTTGATTCCGGCGGTGTCGGAAACAGTCGTCGAACATGTCGTGAACGCGACGTGGACGGCATGCAGAATCAGTGTCGACGGCGATTGTCGCGCTCCAGTGTAATGGGGATCACGGTGATTTCCCGCCCGTCGTGCACCTCCGTGCGGCCCACACCCTCCACGAACCGGAAACGACGGTTCATCTGCCGTACCACGGTGTTGTGGGCGAGCACCTCTCCGTCGAGTCGGTCCAGTGTCAGCACGTCGAAGGCGTACCCGAGCGCCGCCCGCGTCACGGCCAGCCAGACGGGCAGCGTCTCGCCCCGCTCGGCCAGCCCCTCGGCGTCCAGATAGAACCCCCACGACCCGGTACGCGGACCGTCGAACCGCAGGTCGAAGAAGGTGACCGCACCGCAGGGCACCCCGTCGTGCAGGTAGGTCAACACCCGGCGGGAAGGGTCGGTGCGGACCGCCGCCCACCACCGCCGGTGCTCCTCGGCACCGATCACGTGACTGGTCTTGCTGGCCTGTCGATTGACGTCCTGATTACGCCAGGACAACATCAGGTTAACGTCGTCCCCGGTGGCGTCTCGCAGCACGTAACGCTCACTTTCTGTTCGCATTTTCAGGGTCATCGGGCACCCTAATCACGATTCATCCGGCTGTACACTCCGCGGCATGACGGAATTGAGTCGCGCGCAGATTCGCGACCTCATGGGGCAGGTGCTGGCCAATCAGGGCAAGGCACTGCCGGACGACGACGCGGCGGATCTGCGGGAGATCGGTTTCCGGTCGCTGGACTTCTCCGAACTGGCCCTGCGGGTCGAGGACGCCACGGGCGAGGAGTTGAACTTCGACGCCCCCGGGTTGCGGCGCATCGCCACCGTCGGCGACGTCCTCGACTTCCTCGCCGAACTCCAGCGGCAGTGAGCGTCCGGACCGCCGCCCGCCTCGGCCCGTACCCGGCCGGTGTGGACAACCGCGTCGTGGTCGGCGGCAGCGCGCTGACCTGGCGGGACCTGCCCGAACCGGTCCTGCCGGACCCGGTGGCGGTGCTCGCGCACTCCGCCCGCGACGCGCTCGCCGCCGCCCGGCACCACGCCGTGCACGGCACCGAACTGCTGCTCACCAGCGCCGGTCGGGTCGACGCCGGAATGCGGGACGACCTGCGCGCCGCCGGCTTCACCCTGACCGCCGCCGACCCGACCGCGCTGGGTCATGGGGCCGCGCTGGGGGACGGTGCCGTCGTGGTCGGGGACGGTCTCGTCGTCCTCGCTCCGTCCCGGCCCCGACCGGCCGAGCGCGGCCGGCTCTGGCTGTTGACCTCCGGCACCACCGGACGTCCGAAACGCGTCGGGCACACCCTGGAGTCGGTGACCACCGTCCGGGGTGCCCAACCGGGCCGCACCTGGCTCTGCCCGTACGCCCCCGGCACGTACGCGTGGTGGCAGGTGGTGACGCTGGCGCTGACCCAGCCGGGACAGCACCTGGTGGTGGTGGAGCCCGAGCGACTCGACGACTGGCCGGCGCTGGCCGCCGCGCACGGTGTCGACGCGGCCTCCGGTACGCCCACCTTCTGGCGTCGGGCGCTGCACCGCGACCCCGAGGCGCTGGCCCGGGTGCCGCTGCGTCAGCTCACCCTCGGCGGCGAGCCGGTCGACCAGGCAATCCTGGACCGGCTGCGGGAGGTCTTCCCGGCCGCCCGGATCTCCTGGATCTACGCCTCCTCCGAGGTCGGCGCGGCGATCGTGGTGCACGACGGGCGGGCCGGGTTCCCGGTCGAGTGGCTGGACCGCAGCGCCCCGGAACGCCCCACCATCGGGCTGCGCGACGGGGAACTCGTGGTCACCTCGCCGCACCACGGGGTCGGGTTGGCCGGACCGGTCCGCACCGGGGACCGGGCACGGATCGTCGACGGTCGGGTGCTGATCACCGGCCGGCTCGACACCGACGAGATCAACGTGGGCGGCAGCAAGGTCTCCGCCGGGCTGGTCCGTGACGTGCTCACCGCCCACCCCCGGGTGGCCTGGGCCCGGGTCACCGGCCGACGCGCTCCGCTACTCGGTCACATGGTCGTCGCCGAGGTCGTACCCGCCCCTCCGGTGTCCGGCGCGACCGGCCCGGACCTGGACGAGGCGGCGTTGGTGCGCTGGTGCACCGACCGGCTGCCCGAGTACGCCGTGCCCCGCCGGATCCGGCTGCACGCCGAGATCCCCGTCAAGGAGACGTTGAAGAGCGATGTCTGAATCCGCCGTCCCCGTTCCGCCCTCCACCGTGGTGCTCGTCTCCGGCGGTTCCCGGGGCCTGGGCCTCGCCATCGTCACCGACCTGCTCGACGCGGGGGTGAAGGTGGCCGCCTTCGCGCGTACCGTCACCCCGGACCTGGCGAAGCTCGCCGAGGCCCGTCCGGATCGGGTCCACGTCGACTCGGTCGACGTCACCGACCGGGCCGCCACGCAGGCGTTCCTCCGGGCGGCGGAGGAGCGGCTCGGGCCGGTCGACGGGGTGGTCAACAACGCGGCGGTCGGGCAGGACTCGCTGCACGTACACACCGCTGACGCCGACATCGCCCGGATCGTCGAGACCAACCTGACCGCCCCGTTGCAGCTGACCCGGCTCACCGTGCGGCGGATGCTGGCGCAGGGCCGGCGCGGTCGGATCGTCAACGTCACCTCGATCTGCGCGCAGCGCGGCTTCCCCGGCCTGGTCGCGTACTCCGCCACCAAGGGCGGGATGGACGCCGCCACCCGCTCGCTGGCCCGGGAGTTGGGCGGCCGGATGCTGGTCAACGCCGTCGCTCCGGGCTTCTTCGCCTCGGAGATGTCAGCGGTGCTCGGTCCGACCCAACTCGACCAGATCGTGCGCCGCACCCCGACCGGCCACCTGACCGAGCCGCACGAGGTGGTACCCGTGGTGCGGATGCTGCTGCGCGACCAGACGAACATCAACGGCCAGGTCATCGTGGTCGACGGTGCCGCCTCGATCTGACCCGCGCGCCCCATCCTCCCGCGTTGCTGTGGACGCGGGCGGACCGTCCGTGGCCACGCTCCTCGCCGCCGCGCCGCGACACCTGCGGGTCGCGTCGGCCACCGACTCGGGCGACGCCGTCACCCGCAGCCACCTGGCCGACGGACGGTGCGTCGGCTGGTACGCGCCATCGATCCCGGGTTGGCGGGTCGCGATCGACGCCGAGTACGCCGCTGCCGAGGTGCCGCCGATGCTGGCGCACCGGTTCGGCACCTCGAACTTCTGGGCCCGGTGGACCCGCACCGAGTGTGTGGCCAAACTCGCCGACGTGCCGATGGTCGCCCTCTGGCGCCGGTACGGCCTGAGTGTGCCCGCCGGCACGGTCTGGCTGTGGCGCACCCTGGTCCTCGGGCTCGACCTCGACCTCGGTCCTTCGGGCCTCGCCCGCGAGGTCGGCTCGGCGGACCGGGAGGCACTCTCCGACCTGGTCGTCACCGTCGCCTTCGCCGTAATCCCGGGCCTGCCGTCTCCCGGTCCGGACCTACCGCCTCCTGACCTGGACCTACCGCCTCCTGGTCGGTCCCTTTCGAGCTGAACCGTCTGCGCCGTCGTGCCGCCGACCGGCCCGGGCCTGCCGTCTCCCGGGCCTGCCGTCTCCTGGTCGGTCCCTTTCGAGCTGACCCGTCTGCGCCGTCGACGCCCCGACCGCCTCGCCCCATCCGATCGAGTCCAGAGCGGCCTGCCGGATCGCGGCATGTCGCTGGCTGCCGCTCCGGGGTGGGTAGATTTGTTGTCGCTGGGGCGACAACAAATCTACCCACCAACCGTCGGGGCGTTGTGTGGGACACCAACCGTCGGGGCGTTGTGTGGGACACCAACCGTCGGGGCGTTGTGTGGGACACCAACCGTCGGGGCGTTGTGCGAGGGATCGCAACGGCCGACCCACATGCCGAACTGGTGGCGGCGAGGGCCAACGCTCAGATCAGGTCCCAACTCAGCGGGGTGCCCCGGGCGACGTCGGTGGTGAAGTGGCGACCGAGGACCCGGTCGATCTCCACCGGGTGCAGCCCGCCGGCCGGCCGGATCGAGCGTACGGTGGCGGCGGTGACCTCGTCCCCGGCGCGCACGTCGGCCACCACGTAGAGCGAGCGGCGGAAACGCAGGCCCTCCCGTTCGGCGGGGGTGGGGCCGACGGCGGTGCCGCCGAGCGCCGCGTACGCCCGCTCCGATTCGACCACCAGCGCGGCAAGCTCGGACGGGTCCAGCGAGAAGTCGGAGTCCACGCCGCCGTCGGCGCGGTCCAGCGTGACGTGTTTCTCGATGAAGCATGCCCCGAGGGCCACCGACGCGACCGGCACGCCGATGCCGGGCGTGTGGTCGGAGAGACCGACGGGCACCCCGAACGCCTCGGCGAGCACCGGGATGCGGCGCAGGTTGCTGTCGGCGGGCGGGGCCGGGTACGAGGCGGTGCAGGCCAGCAGCACGATCCCACCGGCACCACCGTCGCGGGCGGTGCGGACGGCGGCGTCGATCTCGGCCAGCGTGGCCATCCCGGTGGAGATGACCATCGGCTTGCCGGTGGCCGCGACGAGCCGGATCAGCGGCAGGTCGACCAGCTCCGACGAGGCGATCTTGTACGCGGGCGCGTCCAGTTCCTCCAGCAGCTCCACGGCCGAGGCGTCGAAGGGGGAGGAGAAGACCGTCAGCCCGTGCTCACGGGCCCGTTCGAAGATCGGCCGGTGCCACTCGTACGGGGTGTGTGCCCGCTCGTAGAGCCGATAGAGGTTCTGCCCGCCCCACAGCTCGTGCCCGCCGGAGATGCGGAACGCCGGGGTGTCGACGTCGATGGTGATCGTGTCGGGCCGGTACGTCTGGAGCTTGAGCGCGTGTGCACCGGCCGCCGCGACGGCATCCACGATGGACAGTGCCCGCCCCGGGTCGCCGTTGTGGTTGCCGGACATCTCGGCCACCACGAAGGGGCGCTCCCCGGCACCGACCAGGTGCGGGCCGATCTTCAACGTGGTCATCGTGATCCGTTCTGACGAGTCCGCACCAGCGGGCGGGGTGACGTGGGGGCCGCTGTGCCGTCGGGCGGGGGCGGGGACGCGGCGGTCGCCGTGGCGGTCGGGGTCGATGCGTCGGGCGGGGGCGGGGCGGCGGGCGCCGCAGCGCGCAGCCGGGTGGCCATCCGGTGGGCCCGGCGTAGCGCGGCGTACGCCAGGTAGCTGTCCCGGCCGACGAGGAGGTGCTTGAACCCGGCCACTCCGCCGGGCCGGGGGTACCCGCTGCCCGGCAGGTACCGGCGGTAGTGCTCGGCGACCCGGCGGAAGAAGTCGCGCCGCAGGTGCGGGTGCAGTCGGTCGTCGTTGCCCACCACCACCAGGAAATGGTTCACCATCAGGTCGAACAGCTCGCTGTGCCAGCGCCCGTCCGGGTGCCGCTCGTGCCGCCAGGTGAAGAGCCGGTCGTACTGGTCGAAGGCGTCGAAGTGCCGGCCGCTGCGGGTGGAGGTGATGGCGCCCTGGCGGCCCTGGCGGTACAGGTAGCAGACCCGGTCCAGCACCGAGATGCGTGCCGCGCCGATCAGCAGCGGGTGGCTGAACGGGATGTCCTCGTACCAGCCGGGGTGGAAGCGCAGCCCCAGCTCGGCCAGGAACTCACGGCGGACCACCTTGTTCCAGGCGGTGTGCTGCACCCGCAGCAGCCGGGGCCGGTCGGCGAGCCGGAACACGCCGGGTGCGTCCCGCAGCAACCGGCTGCTGGGGTCCACCTCCCGGCGGCCACAGTCGTGCACCCGCAGGTGGTCGACCATCATCACGTCGGGGCGGTCCGCCCGCAGCCGGTCCAGCACCACCGGGATCGTGCCCGGCGGCAGCCAGTCGTCGCTGTCGACGAACCAGACGTACCGGCCGGTCGCCACGTCCAGCCCGGCGTTGCGGGCCGGGCCGAGGCCGACGTTGGTCGCCAGGTGCCGCACGCGTACGCCCGGATGCTCGGCCGCGTACGCGCGCAGCAGATCGCCGCACCCGTCCGGCGACGCGTCGTCCACCGCGACCAGTTCCACCTCGGCGGCCCGGTCGGCGGGCACGTCACCACGGATCGAGTCGAGGCACTGCCGCAGGTACGCCTCGACGCGGTAGACGGGTACCACGATGCTCAACAGCGGCGCGTGCGTCGGCTGAATGACCACGCCGCAACCATCGACCGCCCGGATGGACGGCCCTGGAACCCGACGTGGCCGGCGGTGGTGGAGTTTTTGAACAGCCGGGCAGCGCCGGGTTAACGGTTGAGCATGCGGCGCACCGAGCCGGGGACGGCCTTCTTGATCCGGGTCCGGATCCGCTCCGGCCGAGGCATCGCCTGTGACGCCTGCTCGCGGAGTACAGCCTCCTGGTCACGCAGCCACTCGATGCGCTTGACCAGCACCTCGGGCGAGGTGGCCAGTGCCGGGCGGACGGCCGGCGGGAAGGCGGTCGCCTGCCGGGTGGCGTCGAACACCGCCGCGCTGTCGGCGTCGTTGAAGGAGTTGCCCAGGTTGTGCTTGGTCAGGAACTGGAGCATCGTGTCGTACCGCTGCTTGTGGCCGTTGACCATGCCCGAGTAGTCGGCCTCGTCGTAGAGCTGGGCGGCGTCCACATCGGCCGGCACGTCGCGCATCACCCGGTGCGGGATCTCGAAGTAGCGGGCAAGCTCCAGGGTGCGCGAGTCGTGCGCGAAGAGGAAGCCCGGCGTGCCGGCGAGCAGCGAGACGATGGTGCCGTGGATGCGGGTGCCGAAGTTGAAGTCGAACCCGGAGAGGTAGTCGATCCACGTCCACGGGTCGACGAACATCCGCACCTTGTCCTCGGTGAACAGCGGGTGCGTGGTGTGGATCGGGATCTCGCTGGTCTTGCCACGGTCCTCGGGGGCGTCACCGAAGAGCAGGGTGCCCAGCGTCTTGAGGTCCTGCGGGATGTAGCGCAGGTTCTCGTAGCGCTGGTGGTGCGTCTTGATGATCTTCGCCATCGACTTGACGTACGGCGAGACGGTCAACGCGATCTTGTCGTACGGGCCGATGAACGTCTTGCGCTTCTCCACCGGCAGGGTGTCGCCGTGCAGGAACATCGACGGGCAGCCGATCACGTCGACGTTGGAGAAGCCGATCGTCCGCAGGTAGTCGGCGGTGATCTCGCCCCGGACGCCGATGCTGGGCGAGCGGTCGAGGACGGCCCGGCAGAAGCGACTGACCTGGTCGTCGATGGGACGGAGGTATTCCCGGTCACCGTCGACGTTCGTCTGCACACCCACCCCGAGCACCACGACCGGGATCTTGAGTCGCTCGATCAGCCGGCTCATCGCGTCGAGCCGGTGGGCGTAGCTGCGCCGGAACGCGTTCGCCAGCGGGACCACGAAGACGTCGTACTCCTCGTTGATCCGGTCGCTGTCGCGCATGTTCACCGTGAAGCCGTTGGGCGTGATGGTGGCGGCGCGGGTGGCCAGCAGCTTGTTCGCGGCGTGACTGAAGACCAGGTTGCCCGCGTTCTCACCGATCAGGTTCCGCTCGAACGTCTCCTCGGGCGAGTTGACGTCGAAGGGACCCTTTCGGGCCCGCATCAGGATCCGCTGGTGCATCGCTGACTCTGCCTCTCGTCGGTGCCGGCCCCGCCTCGGCATGCCCGGCGCACCACCGAGCCGGATGGCGGGGTGGGTGCTCATCCAAGTCCCGGGAATACTAGGCCACCGGAGGACCGGTTGACACCTGCGCCGCATCCGCCCCTCCTGCCTCGCGTCGAGTGGGTGTGCCCGCACCGGTATGGTGCCCGGAATGACCAGCGCCACCGTCGTCGATAGGCAGCCCTCCACCACCCGACGCGGTGACGCCAGCCGATTGCCCTCGTTGACCGGACTGCGCTGGATCGCCGCGCTGCTGGTCTTCGGTTTCCACGCCGGCACCATGCGCATCATCGCCGAGCCCGGTCACCAGGCGGTGGTCAGCGAGATCTTCACCCTGGGCCTGTCCGGGGTGCAGTTCTTCTTCATCCTCAGCGGCTTCGTGCTGGTGTGGTCGGCCCGGGTCGGTGACTCCCGCCGCCGGTTCTGGCGTCGTCGGCTCGCCAAGATCTATCCGAACCACCTGGTGATGTGGGCGCTGGCCATGCTCGCGGCGCTCTGGTTCGCCGACCCGATCAACCCGGTGGCCGCGCTGGAGAACCTCTTCCTGCTCCAGGCATGGGACCCGCGACCGGGCTACTTCTACAGCGTCAACAACGTGAGCTGGTCGCTCTCCTGCGAACTGTTCTTCTATCTGTGCCTGCCGTTGGCGTTGCCGCTGATCCGCCGGGCCAGGCCGTGGATGCTGTGGGCCGTCGTGATCGCCATGCCGTTGCTGATCCTGGCGCTCTGGCCCGGACAGCAGTTGGTGCCGGAGCAGAGCCGGTGGTGGTTCGCCCAGATCTTCCCGCTGGTGCGGTCGCTGGAGTTCTGGATGGGTGTGGCCGCCGCCGAGCTGATGCTGCGCGGTCGCTGGCGCGGGCCCCGGCTGCCGCTGGCCACCGTGATCTTCGTCGCGACCTGGGTGGCGGCCTCGCAGTGGATCCGGGCCGAACTCTGGGCGGCACTGCTGTCGGTGGCGTACGTCCTGGTGATCGCGGCGGCGGCCGACGCGGACGTGCACGGTCGCCGCTCGCCGCTGCGTTCCCGGCTGATGGTCTGGCTGGGCGAGGTCTCGTTCGCCTTCTACCTGGTGCACGTCTTCGCGATCATGACGATCCTGCGGCTCACCGGCGACTGGGGCACCGGCCTGCCCGGCTGGTGGGGAGTGCCGGCGGTGATCGGGTTCCTGCTGCTCACCCTGGCGCTGGCCGCGTTGCTGCACCGCTACGTGGAGCAACCGATGATGCGCCGACTCGCCCCGAGCCGCGCCCCCGCCGCCCCGCCGCCTGCCGCCGGACCCGCCGCCCCGCCTGGTGGCGGGTCCGCCGAGCCTGCGGGACCGTCCGCAAATCCGCCCGCCGGATCGCCCGCTGGCCCGCCCGTCGGGCCGCCGAGGCAGCGGGTGCCGGGTGACGAGCCGAGTACGGCAGGTCACCGCGACCGGGACCGCTGAGTCCACCGTGGACCGTTGTCGTCGACGCTCCGACCTGCTGTTTCGTGTGCCGATTACGGCGCGTCGTCTACCCGACACGCCCGCCGCCGATGCGGTGCGACATCGGTGGCGGTAGCGTGACCGGGTGCTTCCCGTCGCGCCCGCCCGTCCCCTGTGGTGGCTGGCGCGCTGGGCGACGCGACTGCTGACCGGGTTCGCGGTCGCCGCCGCGTTCACCCTCGGCGCCTGGGCGATGCCCGCACTGGCCGCGCCCGCACTGGCCGCGCCCGCACTGGCCGCGCCCGCACTGGCCGCGCCCGCACTGGCCGCGCCCGCACTGGCCACGCCCGCACTGGCCACGCCCGCACAGGCCGCGCTCGTCGGGCACCCCGCCGCCGGCCGGTTCGCGGCGGCTCCTCTCCTCATGCCCTCGCCCCGTGCCGACTGGCACCCCTCGTCGACGGGTGCGCTGGTCACGGTGTCCGCCACGGGGGCCGTCGACCGCGCCGACGCGCTCGGCGTACCCGGGCTGTCGCCCGAGACGGGCCTGGCGCAGCGGCCCGCCGTGACGGCGGTGGTGGGCGGCCCGGCGGCGTCCCTTCCGACGGCGGTCCCGCCGGGTGCCCACGGTGCCCGCGCCCCACCCGGCGACTGACCTCACGCCCCGCTGCGGCACACCGACCGGACTCCGCCGCAGCCCGTCCCGCAACGCCCGGGACCTCTGCCCCGCGAAACATCCCGTCACCGCCCCGCCCGGTTCCGACGCGCCGCCGTCGGGGGACCGGGTGCCGGCGGCCCGCTGTCAGCGCACCACGGCCCACGAGGTACCGCCATGGAGAAGACCGTCCTCTACCAGTTCCTGATCGAGGTGCCCCGGGCCGCCGCCATCTGGTCGGTGCTGCTCGTGCTCGCACTGGGTGTGCTCACCGTCCTGGTCGCCCGGCCCGAACCCTCCTCGTCCGGCACCGACGAGACCAGCGGCCCGGCCGACGACCCCGCCGAGGCCGAGACGGCCGACCTGCGCCGCTACGCCGGTGAGGTGGCGGTGGCCGCCGCCGGGGCCGCACAGAACGCCGCCCGGCGGCGGGACGCGTGGCGTACCACCCAGACCGCCCTCGACCGTGCCTGGGCCCGCTTCGACGAGGCGGAGAGCCGGGCCCGACGGCTCGCCGGGACCACCGCGCTGCCCGCCCCCCGCACCCCCCGCACCGCCAGCGAGTACGCCGCCCGGGAACGCTGGCTGCACCACGCCGCGATGGTGGCGCACTGGCGCGGTGACCTGTCGGCGCGGCAGCTCACCGACGTGCTGGCCCGGCGGGCCGGCTGGGACCCCCGCCTGCACCCGGCCGCACAGGAGGTCGTGCTGGCCCGGGTCGTCCGGGACAACCACCGGGCCACCTACCGGGCCGCCGCCGAGCGGGAACGGGCCGCCTGGCGGGAGACGGAACGGGCCACCGAAGCGGCCCGGGTGCTCTCCGCCGAGGCGTACGCCGCCGCGCAGCGCCTGCGACCGAATTCGGTGCCGGCACCCGCCGTGACCACCGCCGCACGTCCGGCCGCTGCGGCCCTGCGCTGGCGTCCGGCGCGCGTGGGGTGACCCGGGCGAGACGCGCGGAGCCCCGGTAATCCGGCCTGATCGGGTGAGCCCGGTCACACCGATCGCCGGAACGGACGGTGGTGCCGCAACCGCCCGAGACGTGACGTGATGTCCGGAGGCATTGTCCGGGGGTGGTCCGGTTGTCACCGCCCGTTACGTCGATCGCCGTCGGTCCTGTTGCGGGACATCGATGACCGAACGCCCGAAAATCACTGAGCTGGATCATGTTTGCGCAGGTCAGAGCGGGTTGGCAGGGCAATGGCCGACCAGTAATGTCGGCCCGTCCGATGCGGTAACCGATCGCAGGAGGCGACGCCGCATCGACCCGCCTAATCGTGGTCTCACGAACCGGGGACCCACCGCACCTCTGGGGTGAATCCGCGAGCTTCGGCTCACGGTAGGGCCAACTTCCCGCCCGAACCCGTCAGCTAACCCGGTCGGCGGTGTCGGAAGGAGCTTTCCTCTCGTGCATCCCCTTGTGATACCCCTCTTGTTCCTCCACGGCACTGCGGTGCCCGCGCTCACCGGGCCGTCGGCCGCGAGCTGACTGCGGCCCCCGCCCGGCCCCGACCGGGCGAAGCCCCTCGCACGGCCCGTCCGCCCACTCGGGCGGTCCTCGGCATGTCCTGTCGAGCTGACCGCCGGAGCGGATCGCCGTGCCTCCCTGAGCCCCGTGGAGGACTCCGTGAAGCAGACCCTGACGCGCCAGCTACGCCGGCTGGCCACCGAACGCCCCTACCAGGTCGTCGCCGCCTCGGCCGCCGCGCTGGCGCTGGCCACCGGCACCGGTGCCGTACTCGTCGGCACCGAGGACGCCCCGGCGACCGCGCACACCACGACCGCCGTCGCCGAGACGCGGGGCGACACCGCCGCCTCCCGCGCCGACACCCGCGTGGAGCCGACCCCGTCGACCCCGCCCGGCAGCGCGGCCCCGAGCAGCGCCGCACCGTCACCGTCGCCCTCGCCCACGCCGAAGGCCACCTCGGCGGCCCCCTCGCCGGTGGCCGTCAGCGAGAAGACCGCACCGAAGCCACCGACGCGCAAGGTCCTGGACTACGACTTCCAGGCCCAGACCACCGGCTACTACTGCGGCCCGGCCGCGGTACGCAACGCGCTCAGCGCCGCCGGGGTCGACCGTGACCAGGACACCCTGGCCGCCCAGCTCGGCACCACGTACGCCGGCACCAACTCGGCTCTGGACACCACCCGGGTGCTCAACGCCACGCTCAAGGGCGAGCCGTACTCGACCACGATGCTGCGGGGCGGCTCGGCCACCCCGACGCAGATGGACCAGCTCCAGGCCGACGTGGTGGAGGCGATCACCGACGGGCGCGGTGTGGTGGTGAACGTGGCCGGCAGTGCCACCGACACCGACGGTGGCTGGCACTCCTTCCCCGGCGGCCACTACGTCGCCGTGGTCGGCTACGCGGACGACGGTCGACTGGTCAAGATCGCGGACTCGGCCGACGCCTCGTACTACTCGTACTGGATGAGCACCACCGACCTCGCCCACTGGGCCGCCACCCGCGGCTACTCCTCCTGAGATGTAAGGACGAGATGTAAGGAAGGGTCCCCTGCTATACACCAGGCGATAGCAGGGGGCCCTTCCTTACATCCGGGCCTGAGGTGCTGTTCAGCGGATCGCTATCTGACCGGGGTCGTCGTGGCGGCGATCCCGGTGCTTCTCGGTCTACAGGTCTGACCGAGTACGCCCACCGCTCACCACGGCCGCTGCTGCGCGCTCAGGGGGCGGTCGGCAGCGCCGCGTCGTCGGTCGTGGTCCGTGGCGCCGGGGCGGTCCAGGCCGGGTCCAGTTCCCGCCGGGCGGCGGAGAGGAACGCCTCGGCGTACGAGTCGGCGGGGAAGTCGCCCAGGTAGCGCCGCCGGGTCGCCCAGCGTGCCTCGGCGAGCGGATCGGTGTCGAGCAGCCGCGTCAGCACGTCGTCCAGGTCGGCCATGTCCCGCCGCAGCACGTAGCCGGTGGCGGCGAGGGGGAACCGTTCGACGAACCGGTCACCGTCGACGCCGGTGTCGGTGACCGCGTAGGGCTTGCCCGAGTACAGCCAGTCGGAGACCACCCCGGAGACGTCGGAGACCAGCGCGTCCGCCCGGTTCACCGACTCGGCCAGGGTGAGCCGGCTGGCGGCGGCGCCGAAGACGTGCTGGCGGCCGGTGCGGGAGCGGTCGGCGGCGAGCAGTTCGTGCAGCCGGGCCAGGCGACGGGCCGAGCCCGGGTGCTGGTTGGTGTAGGGGTGGGCGCGCAGGATCACCGTGGCGCCCCGGTCGAGCAGCCGCCGCAGCAGCGTCTCGGCCATCGGCAGGGAGCAGTAGTCGGCGTCGGCGTGGTGGCCGGTCCAGGTGGGGGTGTAGAGGACCGTGGGGTTCGTCAGCCCCCGGGTCGGCTGGTGGCGTACCTCGATCGCCTCGACCTGCGGGCGGCCCACCACCACGAACTTCTCGGGCGGGATCTCCACCCCGGCGCGGGCGTACCGGTCGACGGCGGCCTCGCCGGCCACGAAGATCCGGTCGAAGATCGCCGACACCGGGTTGGCGCTGGGCGCCTTGTCGCTGTCGCCGTGGTGCAGTTGAACGTGGGTGAGCTGGGTGAATCGGATGCAGTGGCTGTTCTTCGCGCCGTGGTTGACGTAGAACGCCACCCGCAGGCTCGGCACCAGCACCTCGTCCATGGTGCGCAGGGTGGGGCAGTAGACCACCGGTGCGGTGGTGGCCGCCGCGACGGCGGGCAGGAACTCCGGTTCCCGCAGCATCACCACGAACGGCCGTCCGATCCGTTCCAGGTACGGCAGCCACATGGTGACCTGGTACTCCGAGCCGGGCGGGGCGGAGAAGTGCAGCACGAACTCCGGCTGGTGCCGGCGCAGCGCCCGGGTGACCGCCGACCCGCCGGCCGTCGGCCGGAACCGGCGGCGGGCCAGGTCGAGGGCGACCGCCCCGGCGGCGGCACCGACCGGCAGGCAGACCAGCAGGGCGACCACGGCGGGCAGCCCGGCCAGGGCGGCCACTGCCAGGGCGGCGAGCAGCCCCGCCACCGCGTCGTCGAGCCGGGCGGCGACCTGCGGCACCCAGGTGCGTACCGGCAGGTTGGCGACGCGGATCTCCAGGTTGCCGGCGGTCCGCAGCGGCCCGGTGACCAGCACCAGCCCGAGCAGCACGAGGGCGGTGACCGCCAGGATCGGGTCGAAGCCGCCGTCGAGCTGCCGGGCGTAGCCGACCAGGATCCCGGCGGCGAGCAGAGCGGTCTCCGCGACGCTGTCGGCGCCCGGTCGGACCCGGCGCTCCCAGACGGTGGCGGCGAGCGCGGCCACCGCCAGCCCGAGCCCCCAGGCGGTCGCGCCGGTGAGCGCGAGCACCAGGAACGCCAGGACCGCCCCGCCGGTGGCCAGGCCCCGGGCGGCCAACTTCGTGACCAGGTCACCACGCATTTCGGCGCTGCCTTCGTGCTCGTCGTCGGCGGGTCAGCCGACGCGGGTGCCGCTGCTGGGGGCGTCGGCCTGGGTGGGTACCGGGGCGGAGGTCGACGCCTCGCCGGGCGGCCGGCGTACGTCGATGACCTGGCCGGTGAGTTCCGAGATCAGCACGTCCAGCGAGGCCTGGGCGACGGTCTCGGCGGCGAGCAGGGTGTTCTCGGGCTCCGCGCCGAAGGCCTTGGTCCGCATCGGGGTGGCGGTCCGCTCCGGGTTGATGATGTTGACGCGTACGCCGAACTCGGCCCACTCGTCGGAGAGCGCCTGGGTGAGGTTGACCAGCGCGGCCTTGGTGGCCGAGTAGAGCGCGTAGTCGGCCCGTCCCCGGGTGTACGAGCTGGAGGTGTAGAGCAGGAGCTGGCCCTTGGTCTGCTGGAGGTAGGGCAGGGACTGCCGGGCGACGGTCACCGGGCCGACGAAGTTGACCTGGAGCACCCGGTCGATGGTCTCCTGGTCCATCTCGGCCAGCGCGCCCTTCTCCAGGATCCCGGCGGTGACCACGACGTGGTCGATCCGTCCGGTGGCCTCGAAGGCGGTCCGCAGCGCGGCCTCGACGTCCTCCGGCCGCTCCACGTGCGTGCCGGTGCTGGAGCGGCTGAACGGGAAGACCTGGGCGCCGTGGCGGCGGGCCAGCTCGGTCAGGTCGTGGCCGATGCCGTAGCTGCCGCCGAAGACGACGATCGTGCGGCCGGTGACCTCTTCGCTGTACGACCGGTGGTCGGTCAGCCGGGGCACCTTGGCGGCGGCGAGCTGGAACAGCTTGTCCGCCAGGTGCACGTCGACCGGGTGGGTGACCTTGATGTTCTCGTCCGAGCCGTCGATCACCTTGATCGGCACCTCGGGCAGGTAGCGCAGGACCACACCGCAGTCGTCGGTGGCGGCGAAGTTCGGGTCACCCTCGGCCAGCCGGTACGCCTCCCGGATGGTGGTCGACCGGAACGCCTGCGGGGTCTGGCCCCGGCGCAGCGTGGCGCGGACCGGGATGTCGGTGATGCACTCGTCCTCGTCGACCTGGATGATCGTGTCGGCCGACGGGATGGCCACGTCGACCGCCGCGTACGTCCAGAGGGCGTTCACGCACTCCCGGACGATCCGGCCGCTGAGCAGGGGTCGTACCGCGTCGTGGAAGAGGATGTTGCAGTCGGCCTCGCCGACGGCGTCCAGCGCGACCCGGGTGGTGGCGTTGCGGGTGTCGCCGCCCTCGATCACCTTGGTGACCTTGCGGAAGCCGGCCTTGTCGACGATCCGCTGCGCCTCGTCGACGTGCCCGGCGGCCATCAGCACGATGATCTCGTCGATCTCCGGCGCGGCCTCGAAGACGGCCAGGGTGTGCTCGATGATCGGCTTACCGGCGATCTTGAGGAGCTGCTTGGGGATGCCGAGGCCCAGTCGCGTGCCGGTGCCGCCGGCCAGCACCACGGCCACCGTCCGCGAGGGTCGCCACGGTGCCGGGCTCTCCGGCGGGCTGCCCGGGTCGGTGGTCTGGTCCTGCGTCATTGCCGGTCCTCGCTCTCGGGGGTACATGGCTCGGTGAGGTGGTGTGGGGTGGGGGGTGTCGCCGACGCCGGCGACGGGTTGAACCTTAACGCGCGGACCGCGCCACCCCAACGGGCCGACGCGGTCCGCGCGACGCCGGACGGGCGTCGGACGTTCGCCCGGACTCTACTTGCCGTTCGTGAACGCCTCGTAGGCCTTCAATACCTCGGCGGTCGGTCCGTCCATCCGGATCAGGCCCGATTCCAGCCAGACTGTCCGTTCGCAGGTGTCCCGGACCGAGGAGAGCTGGTGGCTGACCAGGAACACCGTGCCGGCGCTCTCCCGCAGCTCGCGGACCCGCTTCTCGCTGCGCTTGCGGAACGCCTTGTCGCCGGTGGCCAGCGCCTCGTCGATCAGCAGCACGTCGTGCTGCTTGGCCGCCGCGATGGAGAAGCGCAGCCGGGCCGACATGCCGGAGGAGTACGTCCGCATCGGCAGGGAGGCGAAGTCGCCCCGCTGGTTGATCCCGGAGAACTCGATGATCTCCGGGAGCTTGCGCTGCACCTCGGCCGGGCGCATACCCATGGCCAGGCAGCCGAGCGTGACGTTGCGCTCCCCGGGTAGGTCGTTGAGCAGCGCCGCGTTCACCCCGAGCAGCGACGGCTGCCCCTGGGTGTAGATCGCGCCGCGCTCCACCGGCAGCAGACCGGCGATGGCCCGCAGCAGCGTCGACTTGCCGGAGCCGTTGGTGCCGATCAGCCCGATCGCCTCACCCCGGTACGCGGTGAAGGTGACCCCGCGCACCGCGTGCACCTCGCGCACGTTCGGCGCCGAGGAGCGGCTCATCATCCGCTTGAGCGCGGCCACCGGGCTGGTGTTGCCGGCGGCGCCCTTGTGCACCCGGTAGACGATGTGCGCGTCGTCCACCACCACGGTCGGGATCCGGTCCTGGATCCGGGGGAGGGTGACCGTCACGTCGTTGGACATCTCGAGGTGATCAACCACGACCGTACTCCTGTTCGCCGCGCCAGAAGTAGAGGTAACCGCCGATGCCCATCACGACCGCCCAGCCGACCGCGATCAGCCAGGTCAGCGGCAGCGAGTCGTTGAGCAACGGGGTCTCCTCCAGCAGGGCGCTCCGGGCCAGCTCGATGTAGACCAGCATCGGGTTGAACTGCACGATCCCGGTGGCCCAGCCGGGAAGGTTCTCGGAGAACAGCGTCACGCTGTAGAGCACCCCGGAGCCGTACATCCAGGCCCGGAGCACGAAGGGCATGACCTGCTTGAGGTCGGTGGCCTTGGCGCCCAGCCGGGCCACCACCATGGTCAGCCCGGCGTTGAAGACCGTCTGGAGCAGCACCGCCGGCACCAGCATCAGCCACATCAGCGTGATCGGCTCGCCGGTGGCCACCACGATGCAGACCAGCACCACCAGCGAGCCCAGGAGTTGCTGGAACTGGGTGGTGGTGATGGCCAGCGGCAGGCAGGCCCGGGGGAAGTGCAGGGCCCGGATCAGGCCGAGGTTGCCGCTGATCGCCTGGGTGCCCTGCTGCACCGTGGTCTGGGTGAAGTTGAAGATGAACAGACCGGTGGTGAGGTAGGCGATGAAGTTCGGGATGCCCCTGCTCTGCTCCAGCACCACGCCGAAGATCAGGTAGTAGACCGCCGCGTTGGTCAGCGGGGTGAGCACCTGCCAGAGCTGCCCGAGTCGGGCGTTGCTGAACGAGGCGGTCAGCTTGGCGTTGGCGTACGCGGCGATGAAGTGCCGGTAACGCCACAGCTCACCGCTGTAGCGGCGCAGTGAGGGCCGCTCGCCGGCCACCCGCAGGCCGTGGCGGGTCGCCAGCTGCGCGGGAGTGAGGCCGGAATCGGGGTCGGCCAGCGCGGTGTTGGCCATGGGGATGGGCGCTCCGATCTGTCGTGCGGCGGATACGTTCGCGACGATGGAATCTAGCGTGGAGCGCCGCCTCGCCGCTGCGTGGACAGTAGTCCGAAAGACGTCGGGACGCAACCGTACCGTCGTTGCGCTACATTGTTCCTCGTGACAGTCGAGAGAAGTCCCAGGTGACGACCGGGAAGAGGCGTACGCCGGCCGGTGCGGCAGTGCTCCGTGGCGAGATCACCACGGCCATTCGCCGTGCCCTGATGCAGGAACTCGCGGCGGTCGGCTACGGCCGGCTCTCCATCGAGGCGGTGGCGCGCCGGGCAGGCGTCAGCAAGACCGCCATCTACCGCCGGTGGAACTCGAAGCTCGACCTGGTGCTGGAGGTGGTGGCCGCCGCTGCCGGTGGTCGGCTGCCCGCGCTGGACACCGGCAGCCTCCGCAGCGACCTGGTGTTGCTGTTCCAGGTGGTGGCGCACGCCCTGCGGCATCCGCTCGCCGTGCAGATCATTCCCGACCTGCTGGCCGAGGCGGCCCGCAACCCGACCATCGACGAGACCCTCCAGCAGGTGTTACGCGCCCGGCAGCACGAGGTCGTCGGCCGGTTGATCGGCCGGGCGGTCGAGCGCGGCGAGGTGTCCGCCGACATCGACCGGGACGCCGCGGTCGACCTGATCGTGGGTCCGCTGTACTGGCGACTCGCCGTCGCCCGCGCCCCGCTCACCGACAGCTACCTGGAGACCCTGGTCGAGTCGGTGGCACGCGGGCTCGGCGGCCCCGACCCGCTGCCCCGGCCGAGGGCGGCCCCGACCGGGGGTTGAGCAGGCCCGACCCGGGGTACCGCTGGCGGGAGTCGGGCATCGGGTCCGCGCGTCGCTGCGCGTCGCCTCGACTCGACATCCGGGATGACTACGCTCGGTGTGGTTCGCGGGGTCTGCCAGGCGGCCGTGGAGTGTCCAGCCGCACCCGCCCGTACGACGACGACAAGGACGCAGTGTGTCGATGACCGACCAGACCGTCGCCGAGCCCGCTCCGGCAGCGGCCGACGGACCGACCGGTCCCGCCTCCCCACCACCCGGCCCGCAGCCGTCGCCCTGGCGGCACCTCCGGGCCGGGCTGCGCGGGCTCGGGGCCGGGATCGCCGCGATCCCGGCCGTGCTGACCGACGTCGCCGTGCTGGCCTTCGCGCTCTGGACGCTGCTCTATCACCTCGCCCTGCCGCTCGGCTGGGCCCCGTCGTCGACCCTGCGGATCTGGCTGGTGACCGGCCCGGCGCTGGCGCTGCTCGCGGTGCTGGTGCGGGTGGGTCAGTGGGCCTGGCGGCGTCGGGCCGTCCGGGCCGCGCCGCCCGCGGACCCGAGCGACCCGTCCCGCCCCACCGCGACCGACAGCCCGACCAGCACCGACAGCCCCGCAGGCACCGACAGCACGACGAGCACCGACAGCACCGACGCTACGACGAGCACCGACGCCACGCCGGATCCCGACACCGCGATCGGCGCGGACGCGCCGACGCGCGCCGGGACGACGCCGGACACGACGCCGGCCGAGGGCGCGGACGGGTCTGCCGGTACGCCGACGGACCGGCCCAGCCGGATGCCGGTCGCCCAGCGCCTGGCGACGGCGGTCGTCCTGCTCTTCGGCGTGGCGGCGGCGGTCACCGCCGGCCTGGCCGGCACCCCGGCGGGCGAGAACATCTCCTGGTGGTGGCCCGCCACGACCGGTGCGGTCGCCGCCGTCGGCATGGCGGTGCTGACCGTGTGGACCTGGCGGCGGGTCCCGCCGACCCGGCCCTCGGCGCCCGCCCCGAACGCCTGGCAGTCGCTGTACGCGTTGCTGATCTCCGGTGTGGCGGCGGCGGCCTCGCTCTACATCGCCCGCAACACCCCCGACGACGTCTACTACGTGGGCCGGTCGGTGTGGGTGGCGGAACGCGACATCGTGCCGCTCAACGACTTCCTGTTCAGCGAGAACGTCCTCCCGGCGATGGCGTCGCTGCCGCCGACCGCCAGCATCGAGGTGCTGGCCGGCGCGCTGGGCCGGTTCCTTGACATGCACGCCTCCTCGGCGACCTGGTTCCTGCTGCTGCCGGTGATGGCGGTGCTCGCCGTCCTCGCGCTCTGGCGGGTGGTGCACCGGTGGGCGCCGCGCCGTCCGGTGCTGGCCTTCACCGTGGCCGCCGCGTTCCTCGCGCTGGTCGCCGGCTCGGACGCCGCGCTGGGCACCTTCCACCTGCCCCGGCTGTACGAGGGCAAGGGCATGTTCGTGTCGGCTGTCGTGCCGTTGATGTGGTACTACCTGACCCGCTGGTTCGACGACGGGCGCAAGCGTCACCTGGTGCTCATCTTCGCGCTGTCGGTCACCGCCATCGGGCTGACCACCACGGCGGCGATCATCCTGCCGATGCTGGTCGGCGGGGCGGCGCTGATGATGCTGCTGGTCGGGCGCTGGAAGTCGGCACTGCTGGTCGGCGTCGTCGCCCTGGCGTACCCGGTCGGCTCGGTGGTGTTGACCCAGATCGTGCTGGGGCAGGGCACCGCGGACGGGGCGGACGCGGTCGCCTACGACGCCGCGTACACCTACCGGCGCACCTTCGAGATCGGCATCGTCGGCGTGATCGGCGGACTCGCCCTGTGGTGCGGTCCGCTGCTGGCCCGTCGTCGTACGGCAGGGCTGCTGGCCGCCGGTGGTGCGCTGACGCTGAGCGTGCTGATGGTGCCCGGGGTGCTGGAGTGGCTCGGCTCGCTCACCGGCATCTCGGTGGTGCTCTGGCGGGTGCCGTGGCTGCTCGCCCTGCCCGCGCTGATCGGGCTGCTCTGCACGGTCTGGCTGCCCACCCGGTTCCGTTCGGTACGCGCCCTGGTGGGCGTGGTGCTGGCCGGCTCGATGATCGCGTCGTTCGCCGTCTACGCCACTCCGATGTGGTCCGAGCGGAGTTGGGTGGAGATGCGCGACCGGCCGAGCTGGAAGATCCCGGAGCGGCGGCAGGTCATCGCGGAGTGGATCGTGACCCTCGACCGGCCGGACGGCTTCCTGCTCGCGCCGGCCACCATCATGCGGGCCATGCCGATGGTGACCAGTCAGGTCCGCGTCGTGCTGCCGCGCGACTTCTACCTGGTCGAGTACGACCTGGAGTCGCAGTTCGCGAAGGACCGGCTGCTGTTGACCCGGTTCTCCGACGGGGGACCGGCGGAGGGTCGACCGACCCGGGACGAGGTGGCCGAGGCGCTGGAGCGGCTGGACGTCGGGACGATCTGTGTCTACAACGGCAACCGGTTCGCCCGACGGACCGCGGCCCGACTCGGGTACGCCGAGTTCGCCGAGTTGCCGCCGCCGGTGCCCGACCAGCCGGGCGGGGTCACCTGTCTGCGTCGGAACTGACGCGTCCGGCGGATTTCGGGTCGGTTACGTGGACCGTCCGTTTCGAGTGATCGACGGTTTGGGCGAAAGATGCCGGATACCCGAGCGTTGTCCCGGCGAGGTTTCGCGTTAAGGTCGCAGCTACGCTGGCGGCCGTTCGAGGCGTATCCAGCCGGTCATCGATCTCGTTAGGGAGCGTACTCGTTGTTCGGCATGTTGAGTTCACGCGTGGGCGTCGCCGCGCGTGGCGCCCTGCTGGTGGCGTCCTACCTGGTGTTACTCGCCGCTGGCGCGTTCGGGTGGGTGGCCCTCTTCGCCGTCGCCGGAATGGCGGCGGTGTTGGGCGAGTTCGCCGTGGAACGGTGGTCACCGGCCACCGCGACCCTCCTGCAGAAGGTCGGTATCAACCGGGTCTACCGGCAGTTGGGCCGGGACCTGTCGGTGGTGGTGCTGGTCGCCTCCCAGGTGTCGCTGACCGGCACCGAGCTGACACTGCTGCTCCTGCTGCCCGCCGCGGTCTGGTTGGTCGCCGTCTTCGCCGGGGCGTTCAACCGGATGATCGACCGGCGCAACCCGGTCTCGGCCCTGGTCCGCAACATCGACCTGGGCCGGATGCGGTCCGCCCCCCGCCCGCCGGAGTGGGCCTCCGAGGTGGCCGGTGACCGGTTGCCGTGGGCGAACGTCCTGCTCATCCCGGCCGCCGTGGTGGCCGTCGTCGCCGACGACGTGACGCCGGTCTTCGTGGCAGGTCTGGTGGCCGTCGGGCTGGCCGGGGTGGTCGGCGGCATCGTCGCCTTCACCTGGCTGCGCGGCCGGGGCACCGGGCAGAGCCCGCAACTGCCGGCCGTGCAGAACTGGCTCAACAGCTACCGCCCGGAGGTGGCGCTCTACTTCGCCGGCCCGGCCAAGGACGTCTACCAGGCGAACATGTGGCTGGCGCCGATCGAGGCGCTGGGCCGTCGCGGGGTGGTGCTGATGCGCAGCCGGGACGCCTTCCTGGAGCTGGCCGACACCCGGCTGCCGGTGATCTTCGTGCCGGCCGCGCCGGATTTCATGAACCTGGACAAGAGCAGCATCCGGGCCACCCTGTACGCCGCCAACGTCGGGCCGAACATCCACATGCTGCGTGAGCCGGGCATGAAGCACGTCTTCGTCGGTCACGGCGACAGTGACAAGGCGGCCAGCGTCAACCCGTACAGCAAGGTGTACGACGAGGTCTGGGTCGCCGGCCTGGCCGGTCGGGAGCGGTACGCGCGGGCCGGGGTGGGCGTGCTGGACGCCGACATCGTGGAGATCGGCCGCCCGCAGTTGGCCGGCCTGCACACCTTCGGCTCGGAGGCCGTCGAGCGCCCGTTCACCGTGCTGTACGCGCCGACCTGGGAGGGGTGGCTCGACGACGACCCGTACCACACCTCGCTGATGCTGATGGGCGACCGGATCGTGGCCACGCTGCTGGCCACCCGTCCGGCGGTCCGGCTGATCTACAAGCCGCACCCGTTGACCGGCACCCGCTCCAAGCAGGCCAAGGCGGTGCACCAGCGGATCGTCGAGCGGATCCGGGCGGCTGGCGGCGACGTCGACGCGTCCAGCCTGGACGGTCCGGCGCACCGGGTGGTCACCGGTCGGGTGCCCGCGCTGTTCGACTGCTTCAACGAGACCGACCTGCTGATCAGCGACGTCTCCAGCGTCGTCTCGGACTTCGTGCAGAGCCAGCGGCCGTACGTGGTGGCCAACCCGGCCGGGCTGCCCGAGGACGAGTTCCGGCGGACGTTCCCCACCTCGCGGGCGGCGTACCTGCTCGCGGCGGACTGCGGTGAGCTGGAGAAGATCGTCGCGGTGACCCGGGCCGGTGACGACCCGATGACCGAGGCCCGCCGGGACCTGAAGACCTATCTGCTCGGCCCGGCCGAGGCGAACCCGATGGACCGGTTCGCCGAGGAGATCGGGCGGCTCTGCCGCTGACCCGCATCACGACCGCCACGCGCCCGGGACGACCTGTCGTCCCGGGCGCGTCGCCGTCCGGCATCGGCGGGCCACCGTCCCGGGCCGCCGAGCGCCGCCGTCCGGGTCGGCGGCGGCACGCCGGGACCGGTTTTGTCCGGTACGGGCCCGGCCGGGCGTGCGGACGGGCATGCTCGGAGGCAGGCCGGTGGAGAGGGGATGGGCGTGGAGAGCTACCACGAGGACTGGACCGACAGCCAGCGGGCGCTCTACGACGAGTGCTACCGGGCCGGTACGGACTGGGCCGCCGACCCCGACACCGCCGCCGAGGACGTGCAGCAGGTGATCAACCTCGGCCAGGCCGACGACGACACGCTCGCCGACGCCGAGATCGACTTCCCGCCCCTGGTCGACGCGGTCACCGAGGCCACGGGTGAGCTGGTCACCACCGTGCCGGCGAGCCACGACGACCCGGCCTTCCGGGGTTTCGTCGACGGCGTACGCGACGCCACCGCCGACGAGGTCTTCGGCCTCTGAGTCACCGTCACCCGCCCTGGGCCTGTCACCCGGGGCGGTTGTCTGCCACCATCTAAGGTCAGTTCCGCCGACCGTGACGCCACGGGGCGGTGGAGTCGACCGGGACCATGCGGGGTCAGCGGGCAGACCGAACGGGGAGGCCGGGTGCGCATCCTGCTGGTCGAGGACGACCGTCGGGTGGCCGCCGCGTTGTCGTCCGCGCTGACGCGTCGCGGCTACGAGGTGGAGCACGCGGCGACCGTCACCGCCGCCCTGTCCGCCGCGCCGTGCGACCTGGTGCTGCTCGACCTGACCCTGCCCGACGGCGACGGCACCGACCTCTGCCGTGAACTGCGTCGCCGCAGCAACCAGCTCGGCATCATCGCGGTGACCGCCCGGGGCGAGGAGCGGGACCGGGTGCTCGGTCTGCGTCTCGGTGCCGACGACTACGTGGTCAAGCCCTTCTCGATGGTGGAGTTGCAGGCCCGCATCGAGGCGGTGCTGCGGCGCGCCTCGCACGCGGCACCGGAGCGCAACCTGATCGAGGCCGGGCGGCTGCGCATCGACGTGGCGGCCCGTACGGTCACCGTGGCCGAACGCCCGGTCGCGTTGACCCGCAAGGAGTTCGACGTGCTGGTCTCACTGGCCCGGCAGCCCGGTGTCGCGGTGCCCCGCGACCGGATCCTGCTCGACGCCTGGGGGACCACCTTCGCCGACCGGCACACGGTCGAGGTGCACGTCGGGTCGTTGCGGAGCAAGCTCGGCGACGCGCGGCTGGTGGAGACCGTGCGCGGCGTCGGCTACCGACTGCGGAGCGAGTGAGTGCGCCGCCGGCTGGTGATCAGCTACCTCCTGCTGATGGTGTTGGTGCTGGCCGCGTTGGGCCTGCCGCTGGGCATGACGCTGACCACGCGGGAGACCGAACGGGTCCGGGCGGACCGGATCGCCGACGCCACCCGGTTCGCCTCGCTGGCCGGTCCGGCGTTGCGCAGCGGTGTCTCCGGCCCCCTGGACGCCGAGTTGAGCAGCTACGACGAACTCTTCGGCATCGGCGCGGCGGTGGTCGACCGGGACCGGCGGGTGGTGGTCGCGTCGGGCGGCTTCCGTCCGGGTACGGGCACCCGCGAGGCGTTGGACGTCGCCCTCTCCGGCCAGCAGACCAGCGGACCGGAGTCGGTCTGGCCCTGGGTGCGCGGGCCGATCGTGGTGGCGGTCCCGATCAACGACGGTGGCGAGGTGCTCGGCGCGGTGGTGACCGCGACCCCGTCCGACGGGGTGCGCCGTACCGTGGTCACCTGGTGGCTGCTGCTCGCCGCGCTGGGCACGCTCGCGGTGCTGGCCTGCGTGCTCACCGCGTTCGGGCTGGCCGGTTGGGTGCTGCGCCCGGTCACCGAGCTGGACGCGGTCACCCACGAGATCGCCGAGGGGGACCGGGGTGCCCGGGTGCAGCACCAGGTGGGCCCGCCGGAGCTGCGGCGCCTGGCGGCGAGCTTCAACCACATGGCCGACGCCGTCTCCGACGTGATGGACCGTCAGCGCGCGTTCGTCGCGCACGCCAGTCACCAACTCCGTAACCCGTTGACCGCGCTGCGGCTGCGGGTCGAGGAGTTGGGCCCGAGCCTGACCGACGAGGACGGCCGCGCCGAGCACCGGTTGGCCCTGGAGGAGACCGACCGGCTGGCGCTGCTGCTCGACGCGCTGCTCACCCTGGCTCGGGCCGAGCGGCGGGAGAACCAGCGGGTGACCGTCGACGCGGTGGCGACGGCCGCGTCCCGGGTCGCCGCGTGGGAGCCGTTGGCCCGACACCGCAAGGTGGCCCTGCGCCTGGCGGCAGACCCGACGCCGGCGTACGCCCGGACCGTGCCGACCGCCATCGACCAGGCGCTGGACGCGCTGATCGACAACGCGGTGAAGTTCAGTGGCGTGGGCGGCGAGGTGACGGTCTCCGTCGCGACCCGGGAGGGCGGGATCGCCCTGGAGGTACGCGACACCGGCCCGGGTATGACCTCCGACCAGCTCGGCCAGGCGACCGAACGGTTCTGGCGGGCACCGGAGGTGCAGAACGTCGACGGCGCCGGGCTGGGGCTGACCATCGCCGCCGTGCTCGTCGACGCCTCCGACGGCCGGTTGACCATGCACCCGAACTCGCCACGGGGCCTGGTGGCCGCGCTGTGGTTCCCGGCGGCCACCGAGCCGGCCGACCTCGCCGCACCGGACGCGCCGCCCGGCCCGACGCCCACCGAGCCGGTGCCGCCCGCCTCGGTGGCCGGCGAGGGTCAGGGCTTGCTGGCGCGGTAGTAGTCGGCGGCGCCGGGGTGCAGCGGCAGGGGTGAGGTGGCGATCGCCGAGCGGGGGCTCATCCGTCCGGCCGCCGGGTGGGCGCTGGCCAGCTCGGAGCGCCGTTCCATCAGCAACCGGGTCACCTCGCGGACCAGCGGTTCCGGCAGGTCGGCGCGGACCAGCAGATAGTTGGGGTTGGCCACGGTGGTGACCGCGTCGATGCCGTACACCGAGCGGGGGATGTCCCGGGGCACGTACACCTCCGGGTTGCCCACCCGCAGCGGAGCGGTCCACTCGCCGAGATCGACGATGCGGGTCGGGGTGTCCTGGGCGAACTGGGCCACGGCCCGCACCGGCAACCCGCCGGAGAAGAAGAACGCGTCGATCCGCCCCTCCCGCAGCGCGGCCACCGAGTCGTCGAGGCCGAGCCGTTCCTGGCGTACCTGATCGCCGTCGAGTTCGGCGGCGGTGAGCAGCCGCTGCACGGTGATCTCGGTGCCGGAACCGGGCGCGCCCACCGACACCCGCCGCCCCCGCAGGTCGGTGAGGGTCTGCACCGGGCTGTTCGCGGTGGTGACCAGGTGCAGCAGATCGTCGTAGACCCGGGCGACGGCCACCACCTGCGGGTGCGGGCCGGGATCGGCGGGCAGCACGTCGGCCTGGGTGAAACCGAGTTCGGCCTCGCCGGCACCGAGGAGCCGGACGTTCTCCGCCGAGGCGGCGGTGACCATCACCTCGGCCCGGACGTCGGGTAGCTCCCGGTTGAGGATGGCGGCCAGGGACTCGCCGAAGGCGTGGTACACGGCGGTCGGGCTGCCGGTGGCGATCCTGATATGAACTGTCTTATCTGGAGATTCCCGGCAGGCGCTGAGGCCGGGCAGGGCCAGCAGCACGGTCAGCGCCAGCGTCGCGCGGGCGCCGCGTCGCCGGGCTCGGGCGGTGTACCGGGTACGGCTCACGGGCAGCACTGTGCGCCGCCGGACCCCTGTCACGCAAGCCCAGAGGCGGCGGAAGCGCTCTCCGGACGGCCCCGGCAGGTCTGCCGGGGCCGTCCGGGTGGGTCCGACCGGTGGCCGGCGAGCCGTTCCAGCCGTCCGGTCGGCCACGGATCAGGCCACGGGGCGGTGCGCCGCCTCCTCTCCGGCGTGGCGCAGGATCTGCTCCCGGTCCCGGCCGTGCGCGACACTGACCAGGAAGCAGCCGGTGCCCGGACGCAGCAGCGCCGGCACGTCCAGCAGTGCGGCGCCGCGCACCAGCACGGCGGCCAACTCCCGGTCGGTGATCCGGACGCCGAGGATGTGTCGGCGGACGTGCCGGCCACCGGCCAGCAGCGCGGACCGCCAGGCGGCGGCGGCCAACCGGGTACGCCACAACCGCCGGGCCGTCGAGGCACCGGGCACCGGGCCCCCGAGCAGCTCCCGGCGGCCGCGCCGCCAGCCGTTCTCCACCATCGCCGCGTACGCCGCACGGTGCTCGCGGGCGATGTGGATCTGGTGCAGTTCGTAGCGGCGGCGCAGCCCGCCCACCGCCGTCTCGTGCCGGACCGGGATGTGCAGGCGGTCGAGGAGTTGTCGGGTACGCCGCGCCGCCTCCTCCCGGTTGAACTCGATCGTCGCCGGGATGGCGGGCTGCTGGCCCACGTACCGGTGACCGGGAGCCGCCGGAGGCGGCATACAGCGCAGCAGGCAGGCTGTCTCGAACGCGTCGGCCAGCGTGGTCCAGTCCAACGGCGGGAGCGTCGTCGCCTGGCGATGCCGGTCGAGCAGAATGGGTGCGGCAACCACCGGAGTGCCTCCTTGTGGTGTCGGGTCCTCCTTACGGTGACCTGTGACACCCGTGGGTGGTACCGATCCGGCTCAGCCTTGAGGAAATCTTGCGCCTGGTTACAGTTCGGAAACCACAACGTCGATCTGACGTGGACGGCCCGGTGCGCCGGGCTGCTCGCACACCGTGTACTTGAGGTCCCGTACCGCTGCGACCAGCGCGTCCGTGCTGCGGGGCCGGGCACCGGCGAGGAGCAGGTCCCGCACCAAACGGCCCTTGGTGGCCTTGTTGAAATGACTGACCACCGACCGCACTGGCTGCCCGTCCACCTCACGTTCGTGCAGCACCCGCACCGTCACGACGCGCTCCGCCGACGCACCGCGCGGCGCCCAGGTGGCGGCGTACGCGCCGGACCTCAGGTCGAGCACCGGAGCGGTGCCGGCCGCCTCGGTCAACACCGGCCCCAGCACCCGCCGCCAGTACGCCGACAGCGCACCCGGGCCGGGCAGGCGGGCCCCGATGGCGCAGCGGTACGGCGGGATCCGGTCGGTGAGCCGGACCGCCCCCCACAGGCCGGAACTGACCAGCACCTGCCGGTCGGCCGCCCGTCGGGCGGTGGGCGGGAGCGTGGCCAGGTCGAGGGCCTCGTAGAGCACGCCGGTGTAGATCCTCCCGGCGGGGGCGGTGGCCGCCACCGTCAGCCGGGTGTTGCGCCGCAGCTCGCCGTGCTGGCCGGCGCTGAGCCCGAGCGCGTCCAGTGCCGCCTCCGGTGGACCGGCGGAGAGTGCCACCAGAGCGTCCAGCACCTCCCGGCGGGCGGGGGTGATCGCCGGCAGCGAGAGCCGGTCCAGGTCCAGCTTGCGGCCGGTGCCGGCGTCGGCCTTGCCCTCGGAGGGCGGCAGCAGGATGAGCATGGGTGACTTTAACGCCAGGGGCGCAGCGGCTCCGGCGGGTGGTAGACGCGGAAGCCACCGATCTCGGCGAGCAGGCTGCCGTCCGCGCGGTCGCCGAGCAGTTCCCGCAGCCGCCGGTCCGCCGGCGCGTCGGTCGCCAGCACGTACCCCGGCCGGGTGGCGCGGGCCAGCCGCCACCAGTACGCCGGATAGCGGTTCTGGCCCGGGTGCAGGTCGCCGTCGAGCACCCCGCAGACCACCTGCTCGGCGGTGTTGAAGACCAGCCGGTTGCAGGTCCAGTACTCGCCGTACACCTCGTGCAGACCGGCCGCCTGGACCGTGGCGGCGAGTTGTCGCGCGTACCGTTCCTCCCGCCGGCCGGGGTCCGCACCGGCGGTGGCGAACAGGACCGTAACCACCAGCGACGCCGCCGCCAGGGCGGCCAGGACGGCGGTGGCGAACGCACCGGCCAGCCGTCCCCGCGCGCTGACGGTGCCCCGCCAGGCGGCCACCGCCGTCGACCAGAGCGGCCAGAGCACCGCCGGCAACGACAGTTGCAGCACCGACAGGTAGCGCGCGTTGCCCAGCGGGTCGGTCGCCGCGAGCGAACTGCGCACGTACGCCAGCAACGTCAACGCCGCACCACCGAGCAGCGCGAGGTGCAGCACCGGCCCGACCCGGTCGGCCCGCCCGGCGGCCCGGCGGTACGCGAGCCCGGCGAGCACCGCCCCGACGACCAGCAGCACCGGATAGAGCAGCGCGAACCACTCCTGCCAGCGGGCGCAACCGGCGAGCGGGCAGAGTCCGCCCGCCAGCGACACCCCCTCCAGCAGTCCGCCGTCCAGCCGCTGCGGCCACGGCGGCGGCGCTCCGGTGGCACCGCTGATGGTGCGCAGCACCGAGAGGGAGTCCTGTCCCGGCGGCGCGACCAGGTTGTCGCGGATCATCGGGGCGATCCCGACGGTGAAGCCGACGAGCAGCAGCAGCCCGGCCCCACCGAGCAACTCCCGACGCACCGCCCACACCAGCGCCAGCCCGGCCACCGCCAGGTACGGCACGATCAGCCAGTCCGACCAGACGGCCACCCCGGCGAGCAGCCCGAAGGCGCCGACGGCCAGCCGACGGTGGCGGACCGTGCCCTGGGCCAGCCCGGCGACCAGCAGCAGCATCGCCAACACCGCGACCTTGACCTCCGGACGGCCGCCGACGGTCGTCACCTGGTCCCGGATCACCCGTTCGGAGCCGAGCGCCAGCAGACCGACGACCAGGGTGGCGAACCAGGGCGACCCGATCCGCCGGGTCAGCCGGTGAATCAGCCAGAGGAACACCGCATAGAGCGCGAGCACCGGCAGTCGCAGCAACGGCCAGCTCGGTCCGCCGACGGCGAGCAGGGGAGCGGCCAGGTACGACTGCAACATGCCCATGTACCGCTGGCCGTACAGGAAGACCGGGTGCTCCCGACCCTCGGCGATGTGCAGCGCGGCCAGGCCGAACGTCGCCTCGTCGCTGTTGGACACCGGCACGGTGTGCAGCACGAGGTACAGGCGGTAGCCGACCCCGGCCAGCCCGAGGAGCAGCGCGACGAAGGCCGGCCGGTCGAGCCGGAACCATCCCCGTCCGCGCTGTCGCCCTGATTGCGACCCTGCACGTGGCACGACCATCGCCCCCGTCGTCGTCCCGACCGGAGTTTCGCACGGTCGGACGCTGCTACGGGCCGGTTCGCCGCAGCCCGGCGGGGTGGGGCGTCCGGGGTGACCGACGGGGTGCCGGGGCGGCTCTCGCGTGGCCGTGGTCGCCGACGTGTGGCAGGGTTGCACCCGTGCCACCCACTCCCGCCGGCCAGTTGGCCATTCCGAACCTGCACCGGGCCGCACGGATCGAGGACGCGGTGCACGCCGTCGTCGAGCGTCGGCTCCGTCGGACGGGCTGGCGGATCAACATCATCGCGTACACCGGGTACGGCGCACCCGGCTGGGCGCGGGTGATGTGCCGGGTGCTGCTCGGGCGACCGGACACCCGCCAGCGGGGCCGGTTGGAGAAGGTCCGGGGCTGGCGCAGCTTCACCACGCTGCCCGCCAAGCACGTCACCGTGACGATCGAGACCGGTGGGGTGACCCACGAGGTGCGGGCCGACCGCAGCGGCTTCGTCGACACCGTCGTCGAGACGAACCTGCCACCCGGCTGGGGAACGGTACGCCTCAGCGTCCCGGACGCCGAGCCGGTCGAGGCCCCGGTCCGCATCCTCGACCCCGAGGTCCGCTTCGGCGTCCTCTCCGACATCGACGACACGGTCATGGTCACCGCACTGCCCCGTCCGCTGCTCGCCGCCTGGAACACCTTCGTGCTCGACGAGCACGCCCGGATGGCGGTACCCGGCATGGCCGTGCTCTACGAGCGCCTGGTCACCGCGCACCCCGGCGGACCGGTCTTCTACCTCTCCACCGGCGCGTGGAACGTCGCCCCGACGCTCACCCGCTTCCTCTCCCGGCACCTCTATCCGGCCGGGCCGCTGCTGCTGACCGACTGGGGACCCACCCACGACCGCTGGTTCCGCAGCGGCCGGGAGCACAAACGCGCCACCCTGGCCCGGCTGGCCAAGGAGTTCCCCGACGTACGCTGGCTGCTCGTCGGCGACGACGGCCAGCACGACCCGGAGATCTACCGCGAGTTCGCCGCCGCCCACCCGGACAACGTGGCGGGCGTGGCGATCCGGCGGCTCTCACCCACCCAGGCGGTGCTGGCCGGTAGCCTCCCCGTCCCGCACGACAGCCCCACCGAGGGGCCGATCGGGCAGAAGTGGCTCTCCGCCCCCGACGGCGCGGGCCTCTGGACCCTGCTGCGCGGCGCCGGCCTCGTCTGAGGCGGCCGCGCTGCTTCTCCCGAGCCTGCCGGGCGTCAGCCGCCGGGCGTGAGCGTCACCTCGCCCGTGCAGCCGGCCAGGTGTCGGCGGTCTTCGAGCAGGTCGATGACGGCCTCCCGGTTGGCGATCCGGGCCTCCGACAGCGCATCCGGGTTCTGCCGCTGACCGGCGATGAAGGTCAGGTTGTTACGGACGGCGGTGTCCAGGCCGTCGCAGTTCTCCGCCGCGCCGCCGTTGAGCGCCGCGTTCGGGTCCGCGTCCGGCACCTCGACCTCGCCGGTGCAGCCGGCCGCCGCGCGCCGCTGTTCGAGCTGGTCGAGGACGGCCTGACGGTTGGCGATCCGGGCCTCCGACAGCGGGTCGGGGAAGACCAACTGGTCGGCGATGAAGGCGAGGTTGCTGCCCACCGCCGTGTCGAGACCCTCGCAGTTCTCGCTCGCCGAACTGGTCCCGGTCGCCGTCGCGAAGGCCACGCCGAGGGTCACCCCGATCGCCACGACCCCCGCGATCTTGCGCTGTCGCGGTGAGGTCCCGCGCCGACTGTTCCGGGTGGTACGTCTGCTGCTCGCCATCGATTCTCTTCCCCTCGTCGTCAGCTACCTCGGAGGTACGGGCGCGCGGGCGCCGACGGTTCACCGCTCGGTGATCTACGTGCGAGCCCGGCGGATTGTTACCGACCTGGTGAGCGAGCTGTCACGCAGACATGAGGCGGTGCGGGTCCCGCGCCGCCTGCGCCGCCCGCCCGCCGCCCGCCCGCCGCCCACCGTCCGCCCGCCGCCCGCCCGACGGCCTGCCCCCGCGCGTGGCATGGCTGCGCGTGGCAAGGTCGGGGCCCGGCTGTGTGCAGCAGGGTCGGGTCTGACTGTGTGTAGCAGGGTCCGGGCCGGTCCTGTATAAGGTCTGGGCCCTTTCGAGCTGAGAGCAGGAACGGATCGCGGAAGGTGGCCACCAGGCTGCGGCATGTCGTGCCTGGCGACGCGATAGCGCGAACGGTTCAGCTCGACAGGAGCCGAGGAGGTATCCAGGGCCGAGGCCCGCAGGCCGTGATGGCCACGCCCTCGACGACGGCCACGTGTCACGACGGCCACGCCGTGACGGCGGCCATGCCGCACCGCGGCCATGCCGCACGACGGCCATGCCGCACGACGGCCATGCCGCACGACGGCCATGCCGCACGACGGCCATGCCCCGCAACGGCCATGCCCCGCAACGGCCACGGCCGTGACGGCCACGGCCGCGACCGTCACGGCGGCCCGAGCAGGGTCAGGCCGGGCGGAGCCAGAGGGCGCCGAGAGGGGGGACGCGTAGTGACACCGAGGCGGGCAGCCCGTGCCAGGGAATGTCCTGGGCGTACACGGTGCCGAAGTTGCCGACGCCGGAGCCGCCGTAGTGGTGGGCGTCGGTGTTGAGCACCTCGGCCCAGGCGCCCGCCGCAGGCAGACCGACCCGGTAGTCGTCCACGGGCCGGGCGGAGAAGTTGGCGACGCAGACCAGGGTCGCGCCGTCGGGAGCGATCCGGACGAACGAGACGGTGTTGTTGGCGACGTCGTCACCGGCGAGCCAGCGGAAGCCGGCGGGCGAGGTGTCCTGCGTCCACAGGGCAGGGGTGTCCCGGTAGACCCGGTTGAGGTCGCCGACGAGGCGTTGCACGCCGGCCCGGGCCGGGTCGTGCAGGAGGTACCAGTCGAGGCCGCGCTCCTCGCTCCACTCCCGCTCGTCGGCCAACTCGCAGCCCATGAAGAGGAGCTGCTTGCCGGGGTGCGCCCACATGTACGCCAGCAGTGCGCGCACGTTGGCCAGGCGCTGCCACTGGTCGCCGGGCATCTTGGCGAGCAGCGAGCCCTTGCCGTGCACCACCTCGTCGTGGCTGATCGGCAGCACGTAGTTCTCGCTCCAGGCGTACGCCAGGGAGAAGGTGAGCTGATGGTGGTGGTGCTGCCGGTAGATCGGGTCCTTCGAGGTGTAGAGCAGGGTGTCGTGCATCCAGCCCATGTTCCACTTGAAGCCGAAGCCCAGCCCGCCGTCGCTGGTCGGGCGGGTCACCCCCGGCCATGCGGTGGACTCCTCGGCGATCATCACCACGCCGGGGTGGTGCTTGTAGACCGTCGCGTTGGTCTCCTGCATGAACGCGATGGCCTCCAGGTTCTCCCGGCCGCCGTACTGGTTGGGCACCCACTGCCCGTCGGCGCGGGAGTAGTCGAGGTAGAGCATCGAGGCGACCGCGTCCACCCGCAGCCCGTCGACGTGGAACTCCGCCAGCCAGTAGTGCGCGTTGGCGACCAGGAAGTTGCGCACCTCGCGGCGGCCGAAGTCGAAGACGTACGTGCCCCAGTCGGGGTGCTCGCCGCGACGCGGGTCGGGGTGCTCGTAGAGCGGGGTGCCGTCGAAGCGGGCCAGCGCCCACTCGTCCTTGGGGAAGTGCGCCGGCACCCAGTCCAGGATCACCCCGATGCCGGCGGCGTGCAGCCGGTCCACCAGGTAGCGGAAGTCGTCCGGGTCGCCGAACCGCGACGTCGGCGCGAAGTAGCCGGTCACCTGGTAGCCCCAGGAACCGCCGAACGGGTGCTCCATCACCGGCAGGAACTCCACGTGGGTGAAGCCCAGCTCCACCACGTACGCGGTCAACTGCTCGGCCAACTCCCGATAACCGAGGCCCGGCCGCCACGAGCCGAGGTGCACCTCGTACACGCTCATCGGCTCCTGGTGCGGCTGCTGCCTCGCCCGCCGGGCCAGCCAGTCCGCATCCGTCCACTCGTACGTCGAGCGGTGCACCACCGACGCGGTGGCTGGCGGCACCTCCGCGTACGCGGCGAGCGGGTCGGCCTTGTCCCGCCAGTACCCGTCCGCGCCGAGGACGCGGTACTTGTACCGGGCGCCGGTCGACACCCCGGGCACGAAGATCTCCCACACGCCGGTGGAGCCCAGCGACCGCATCGGCCAGCCGTCGTCCGGTGCCCAGCCGGTGAAGTCGCCGACCACCCGGACACCCCGGGCGTTCGGCGCCCACACCGCGAACGCCACGCCGTCGTCGCGTACCCGGGCGCCGAGCGCCTCCCAGAGCCGCTCGTGTCGGCCCTCGCCGATCAGGTGCAGGTCCAGTTCGCCCAGGGTCGGCGGGTGGCGGTACGGGTCGTCGTGCGGCTGCCCGTCCACCTCGATGCGGTAGTCGAGGACCTCGCCGGGGACGGTCGCCTCGAAGACGCCGACGTCGTGTACCCGGGTCATCGGGTACCGCCGTTCCCCGACCAGCAGACACGGATCGGCCGCGCCCCGACGCATCGTGCGGACCACCGTGCGCCCGTTCGCCGGGTGGGCCCCGAGCACGGCGTGCGGGTCGTGGGTCTCCCCGGAGATCAGCTGGTCCATCGGGCGTCGTCCTTCGTGGCGGAGTCGGTGCCGCTGCGGGGACGGGCGGCAGTGGTGGGGACGGTGGTGGCGATCGGAGCGGCGGCCGTGGCAGTGCCGGGGGCGCCGGGCGCGGCCGTGGCGGTGCCGGCCGTGTCGGGTGCGGTGGCGTCGGGGCGGCGCAGCACCAGCACGTGCGCGGGTTGCAGGTACGGGTCGAGGCGGACCGCGTTGCGTTGTCCCCAGTCGTAGGTGGCGCCGGTCAGCGCGTCGTACACGGTGAACCGGTCGTGCCAGTCCAGGCCCAACGCGGGCATGTCCAGCGTGGTGTTGCCCCACTGCACGGTGTGCGAGTCGAACGAGCAGACCATCAGCACCGTGTTGCCGGTCGTCGGGTCGTGCTTGGACCAGCAGAGCAGCGCCGGGTTGTCGATGTCGTGGAAGACCAGGTTCCGCAGCCGGTGCAGGGCCGGGTTCTCCCGGCGGACCTGGTTCAGGGTGGCGATGAACGGTGCCAGCGACCGCCCCTGCGCGAGCGCGCCGGCCCAGTCGCGGGGGCGCAGCTCGTACTTCTCGTTGTCGATGTACTCCTCCGCGCCGGGGCGCGCGACGTGCTCGAAGAGCTCGAACCCGGCGTACATGCCCCAGGAGGGGGAGAGCAGCGCGGCCAGCACCGCCCGGATCTTGAACATCGGCGGTCCGCCGTGCTGCAACGAGGCGTGCAGGATGTCCGGCGTGTTCGGCCAGAAGTTCGGCCGCATGTAGTCGGCCGCCGCCACCAGTTCCTCGCAGTACTCGCGCATCTGCGCCGCCGAGGTCCGCCAGGTGAAGTACGTGTACGACTGGGTGAAGCCGACCTTCGCCAGCCCGTGCATCATCGCCGGTCGGGTGAACGCCTCGGCGAGGAACAGCACGTCCGGGTCGACCTGCTTGACCTCGCCGATCAGCCAGTGCCAGAAGTCGACCGGCTTGGTGTGCGGGTTGTCCACCCGGAAGATCTTCACGCCCTCGCCGACCCAGTGCAGCACCACCCGCAGCACCTCGGCGCGGATGCCCTCCGGGTCGTTGTCGAAGTTCACCGGATAGATGTCCTGGTACTTCTTCGGCGGGTTCTCCGCGTACGCGATGCTGCCGTCGGCGCGGGTGGTGAACCACTCCGGGTGCTCGCTGACCCAGGGGTGGTCGGGGGCGCACTGCAACGCCAGGTCCATCGCCACCTCCAGGCCGTGTTCGGCGGCGGCGACGACGAAGGCCCGGAAGTCCTCCGGCGTACCCAGATCGGGGTGGATGGTGTCGTGCCCGCCCTCGGCGGCGCCGATGGCCCACGGCGAACCCACGTCGTCCGGCCCGGCGACCAGCGTGTTGTTGGGGCCCTTGCGGTTGACCCGGCCGATCGGGTGGATCGGCGGCAGATAGAGCACGTCGAAGCCCATCGCGGCGACCCCCGGCAGCCGCTGCGTGGCGGTGGCGAAGGTGCCGGAGCGGGCCGGCGCGTCGACGGTGGCCGGGATCGCGCCCTCGGAGCGGGGGAAGAATTCGTACCAGGCGGAGAAGAGGGCCCGCTCACGGTCCACCCAGATGCGGTACTCCTCGCCGGTGGTGACCAGCTCGCGGACCGGGTGCGCCCAGAGCAGGTCGGCCAGCGCCAGCGCCGGAGCCACCCGCTGCGGCAGCGGCAGCGCGGTGTCGCGCAGCGCGCGGACCGCCTCGTCCAGGCCCGCCCGCTCGGCGGCCGGGACCAGGTCGGCGGCGGCCCGCAGTACGCGTACGCCCTCGGCCAGGTCGTTTGCCAGCTCGGTCGGCCCCTGGCCCGCGGCGATCTTCTTGGTCACCGCGTTGTGCCAGGTCAGGTACGGGTCGCTGAACGCCTCGACGGTGAACATCCACTCGCCGACGGCGTCCGGGACGATCGTGGCGTGCCACCGGTCCCGGCCCGGCTCACCCGGTCTCATCCGGGTGAACGGTCGCGCCAGCCCGTCCGGGCCCAGCCAGACCACGTTGCAGCCGAGTGCGTCGTGCCCCTCGCGGTAGGCGACTGCCGACACCGGCACCACCTCGCCGACGACCGCTCGGGCCGGGTAGCGACCGCAGGAGACGACGGGGGAGACGTCTTCGATCGGGAACCGTCCGCTCACCGCCTCAACCTACTGTGCGAGATCGGCTCGCGCTCGTTCGACCGCCGTACCGTGCCCCACTTGCCCCGCCGCCACCCTGCCGTGCACGGGTGGGGCGGCGGATGCGGGGTGAGCTGTGTTAGCAGGGGACCCCTGCTATGCACGAGGCGTTAATAGGGTGCCCTTCCTTACACCGACAGCGAGCTGTACAGGTCCAGCGTCTGGCGGGCGATCGCGTCCCACGAGAAGTGCTCCACCGCGCGCCGTCGGCCGGCCCGCCCGAGTGCGGCGGCCTGCTCCGGGGCGGCGAGCAAGGTGTTCAGCCGGTCCGCAAGGTCGGCCTCGAAGCGGGCCGGGTCCAGCGGGCGGCCCGATCCGTCGGTGGCCTGCTCGATCGGGACCAGCAGGCCGGTCTCGCCGTCGGCGACCACCTCGGGGATGCCGCCGGTGGCGGTGGCGACGACGGCGGTCTCGCAGGCCATCGCCTCCAGGTTGACGATGCCCATCGGCTCGTACACGGACGGGCAGACGAAGATGGTGGCGTGGGTGAGCACCTGGATCACCTCGGACTTGGGCAGCATCTCGGCCACCCAGACCACCCCGGAGCGGCCGGACCGCAGCTCGGCGACCAGGCCCTCCACCTCGGCGGCGATCTCCGGCGTGTCCGGCGCGCCGGCCAGCAGCACGAGCTGCGTCTCCGGCGGCAGTTCGCGGGCGGCGCGCAGCAGGTGCGGCAGGCCCTTCTGGTGGGTGATCCGCCCGACGTAGACCACGCTGGGCAGCGCGGGGTCGATGCCGAGTCGCGCCAGCACGTCGGTGCCGGGGTCGGGGGCGTACTGCGCGGTGTCGATGCCGTTGTAGATCACCTTGACCCGGTCCGGGTCCACCGACGGGTACGCGGCCAGCACGTCCCGGCGCATGCCGGCGCTGACCGCCACGACCGCGTCGGCCGCCTCGTAGGCGGTGCGCTCGCACCAGGAGGAGAGCGCGTAGCCGCCGCCGAGCTGGTCGGCCTTCCACGGTCGCAGCGGCTCCAGGCTGTGCGCGGTCACCACGTGCGGCACCCCGTACAACAGCTTCGCGGTGTGTCCGGCCAGGTTGGCGTACCAGGTGTGGCTGTGCACCACGTCCGCGCCGGCACACCCGGCGGCCATCTCCAGGTCCACGCCCATGGTCCGCAGCGCGGCGTTCGTCCCGGCCAGGGCCGGCGGGTCCGCGTACGCCCGGACTCCCGGCTCGGTGCGCGGCGCGCCGAAGCAGTGCACCCGGACCTCGGCGATCCGGCGCAGTTCCCGGGCCAGGTACTCGACGTGGACCCCGGCGCCGCCGTACACCTCGGGCGGGTACTCGCGGGTGAGCAGGTCGACGCGAAGGTGGGCGGAGTCGGTCATGCCCGGCACCCTAGTGCAGAAGTGTGCCCGTACGAGTGGTGAAGCGGCACGGGGATGGATAGCGTCTGGTCATGGCTGCCAAGGTGCTCGCGATCGTCCTGGCCGGCGGAGAGGGCAAGCGCCTGATGCCGCTGACCACGGACCGGGCCAAGCCGGCCGTCCCGTTCGGCGGGATGTACCGCATGGTCGACTTCGTCCTCTCCAACCTGGCCAACGCCGGCTATCTGAAGATCGTCGTGCTGACCCAGTACAAGTCCCATTCCCTCGACCGGCACATCACCAAGACCTGGCGGATGTCGACGCTGCTCGGCAACTACGTGACGCCGGTGCCCGCGCAGCAGCGTCGGGGCCCCTGGTGGTTCGCCGGTTCCGCCGACGCGATCTATCAGAGCTTCAACCTGATTTACGACGAGCAGCCCGACTACGTGATCGTCTTCGGTGCCGACCACATCTACCGGATGGACCCCCGGCAGATGGTGGAGGACCACATCGCCTCCGGTGCCGGGGTGACGGTGGCCGGCATCCGGCAGCCGCTGCACACCGCCGACCAGTTCGGCGTCATCGAGGTCGGCGAGGACGGTCGGCGGATCCGGGCGTTCCGGGAGAAGCCCACCGACGCGATCGGGCTGCCGGACGCCCCCGACGAGATCTACGCCTCGATGGGCAACTACGTCTTCACCACCCGCACGCTGATCGAGGCGGTGGAGCGCGACGCCGAGGACAAGACCAGCAAGCACGACATGGGCGGCAGCATCATCCCGATGCTGGTGGAGCGCGGCGAGGCAAACGTCTACGACTTCCGCGACAACGAGGTGCCGGGCAGCACCGACCGGGACCGGGGCTACTGGCGCGACGTAGGGACGCTCGACTCCTTCTACGACGCCCACATGGACCTGATCAACGTCCACCCGGTGTTCAACCTCTACAACTTCGACTGGCCGATCTACACCGACCAGCCGCCGTACCCGCCGGCCAAGTTCGTGCACCAGTGGGGTGAGCGGGTCGGTCGCGCGGTCGCCTCGATGGTGTCGCCCGGCGCGGTGATCTCCGGCTCGCTGGTGGAGAACTCCATCGTCGCGCCGAAGGTCAAGGTGCACTCCTGGGCACACGTGGACGGCGCGGTGCTGATGGAGGGCGTCGAGGTCGGCCGGCACGCGGTGGTGCGCCGGGCCATCCTCGACAAGAACGTCTACGTGCCCGAGGGTGCGGAGATCGGCGTGGACCTGGAACGGGACCGGCAGCGGTACACCGTCTCGGACAACGGGATCGTGGTCATCGGCAAAGGACAGAAGGTGGAGCCGTGAGCGCGAGGAGTGAGCTTGCGAGCCCCGCAGTCGCGAACGAAAGGCAGGCACCGTGAGTCACCCGCGCGCCGGTCAGCCGGCCCAGCCCGCCGACCTGGTCGACGTACCGCGGTTGGTGACGGCCTACTACGCCGAGCATCCCGACCCGGCCGACCCGGCGCAGCAGGTCTCCTTCGGCACCTCGGGGCACCGTGGGTCGAGCCTGCGCAACGCGTTCAACTCCGACCACATCCTGGCGGTCACCCAGGCGCTCTGTGACTACCGGCGGGAGCAGGGCGTCGACGGGCCGCTGTTCCTGGGCCGGGACACCCACGCGCTCTCCACCCCGGCGACCGTGGACGCCCTGGAGGTGCTCGCCGCCAACGAGGTCACCGTGCTGCTGGACAGCCGGGACGGCTACACCCCGACCCCGGCGGTCTCGCACGCCATCCTGACCCACAACCGGGGTCGCACCAGCGGGCTCGCCGACGGCATCGTGATCACCCCGTCGCACAATCCGCCGGACGACGGCGGGTTCAAGTACAACCCGACCCACGGCGGTCCGGCGGACTCCGACGTCACCCGGTGGATCCAGGACCGCGCGAACGCGATCCTCGCCGCCGGGCTCAAGGAGGTGCGGCGCATCCCGTACGCGCGGGCCCGCGCCGTCGACACCACCGGCACGTACGACTTCCTCGGCGCGTACGTGGACGACCTGCCGGCGGTGATCGACCTGGACGCGATCCGCGACGCCGGGGTGCGGATCGGTGCCGACCCGCTCGGCGGGGCGAGTGTCGACTACTGGGGCGAGATCGCCCAGCGGCACCGGTTGGAGTTGACCGTGGTCAACCCGACCGTGGACCCGACGTGGCGGTTCATGACGCTGGACGGCGACGGCAAGATCCGGATGGACTGCTCGTCGCCGAACGCGATGGCCTCGCTGATCGCGATGCGCGCCGACTACCAGGTGGCCACCGGCAACGACGCGGACGCCGACCGGCACGGCATCGTCACGCCGGACGCCGGACTGATGAACCCGAACCACTACCTGGCGGTGGCGATCGCCCACCTGTTCCGTACCCGGGAGCAGTGGGGTCCGGACGCCGCCGTCGGCAAGACGCTGGTCTCCTCCTCGATGATCGACCGGGTCGCCGCCGACCTCGGGCGTCCACTGCTGGAGGTGCCGGTCGGCTTCAAGTGGTTCGTGCCCGGGCTGCTCGACGGCGTGGTGGGCTTCGGTGGCGAGGAGAGCGCGGGCGCCTCGTTCCTGCGTCGCGACGGCGGTACGTGGACCACCGACAAGGACGGCCTCCTGCTCTGCCTGCTCGCCGCCGAGATCATCGCGACCACCGGCCGGACGCCCAGCGAGCACTGGGCCGAGTTGGCCGACCGGTTCGGTGCGCCCGCGTACGCCCGGATCGACGCGCCGGCCACCCGGGAGCAGAAAGCCGTGCTCGGCAAGCTCTCCCCGGAGCAGGTACGCGCCACCGAGCTGGCCGGTGAGCCGATCACCGCCACGCTCACCTCGGCACCCGGCAACGGTGCGCCGATCGGCGGGCTCAAGGTGACGACCGCCTCGGGTTGGTTCGCCGCCCGCCCGTCGGGCACCGAGGACGTCTACAAGATCTACGCCGAGTCGTTCCAGGGGCCCGAGCACCTGGCCCGCGTCCAGCAGGAGGCGCAGGAACTGGTCACCGAGGTGCTGTCCGGCGCCTGAGGGCCCCGCGGGTGCGCCGCGTGCCGTCACCCGGTGTGGGTGACGGCACGGTGGTGGCGCGTCAGCGGGCCAGCGGGATGCCCGGCTGGCGTTCGCGGGCCGTACCCGGCAGGACGCCGCAGAGCGCGGCGAGTTGGTCGACGATCAGGCCCGGGTCGCCGAACGGGTCGAGGGCACTGACCTCAAGTGGGTCGAGGGCCGGCACCGTCACGTGCGAGATCAGCGGGTGCAGCGGCCGGTGGTCGGTCTCGCCGTGGCCCAGCAGGTCCTCGTGCAGCTTCTCGCCGGGGCGCAGTCCGGTGTAGACGACCTGCACCGGGCTGGCCGCCTGGGCGACCATGCGGCGTGCCAGGTCGTCGATGCGGACCGGCTCGCCCATGTCGAGCACCAGCGCCTCTCCGTCGCGTCCGATGCTGGCCGCCTGGAGGACCAGGTGCACCGCCTCCTGCACGGTCATCAGGTACCGCGTCACGTCGGGGTGCGTGACGGTCAACGGCTGTCCCGCCTCGATCTGCCGCTGGAAGGCGGTCACCACGGAGCCTCGGCTGCTGAGCACGTTGCCGAACCGGACGCTGAGGAAGGTGCCCGGGTGGGTCGCCGCCGCGTGGGCGGTGAGCATCTCGGTGAGGCGCTTGGAGTAGCCGAGCACGCTGATCGGGTTGGCGGCCTTGTCGGTGGAGATGTTGACGAAGCGGGCGACGTCCCGGCAGGCGTCCAGGACGGTGAGCGTGCCCCAGACGTTGGTCTTGATCGCCTCGCCGGGGTGCCGTTCCAGCAGGGTCAGGTGCTTCAGCGCGGCGGCGTGGAAGACGATCTCGGGGCGGCGGTCCCGCATGATCCGCCGGATCCCCTCGTCGTCGCGGAGGTCGGCGAGGATGAGTTCGGGGCCGTCGAGCAACGCCCGTCCGGTGAGGGACATCTGGAGGCTGTGCAGCGCGGACTCGTCCCGGTCGAGCATCATCAGCTCGCCCGGGTTGGCACGCATGATCTGTCGGCAGAGTTCCGCGCCGATCGAGCCCCCGGCGCCGGTGACCAGTACCCGCCTGCCGGCCAGGCCGTTGTCGTCGAGCGTCAGGTCGCCGACCACCTGGCGGCGGCCGAGCAGGTCACTGATCTGCACGTCGCGGACGTCGCTGACCCTGATCCGGTGGTCCACCAGTTCCCGGACCGGCGGAATGATCTTGAAAGCGGCGCCGGTCCGGAGGGTGATCTCCCGGATCTCCCGGATCAGCGTGGCGTCGGCGTTCGCCACCGAGAAGATCAGCGTGGTCGCGCCGGTGCGGCGGACCGCGTCGGCGAGATGCTGCCGGCCGCCCAGCACCGGGACACCGGCGATGCGCAGGTCACGCCGCTCCGGGTCGTCGTCCAACGCGCCGACCGGCAGGTAGCGTCCCTTCGGGTCGCCGAGCATGGCCCGGACCAGCCCCTGACCGGCCTCGCCGAGACCGAAGAGGAGCACCGGCGTGGCCGAGCGGGCGTCCGGTCGCATCGCCCGGTCCCGGCGATGCCGGTGCAGCAGGCGGGAGCAGAGCATGAACAGCAGTGCCAGCGCGCCGCCGACAACCGGGATGCTGGCCGGAATCGGGCGGTCGCCGACGGCGAGCAGGGCGAGCAGTACCACTGCCGACGTGGTGGCGGTCGTGCCGGCGAGCCCGCGGACCTCCTCGATGGTGCCCAGCGGCTGCCGGCCGGAGTAGATCCGCCGTAGCGCGCTGATGCCGACGTGCAGCACGGCGGTGGCGGCACCGAGCAGCATCACGTCGGCGGCATGGTCGGCGGTGAGTACCTGTCCGTACCGGGCCCAGCCGGCCACCGTGAAGCCGCCGACCCAGGCGAGGGCGTCGGCGGCGAGGAAGACGGCGGTACGGCGTCGGTTCACTCTGGTCCGGTCCTGGGGCGTCGGCGTTATCTCGGGTGGCATGACGATCTCCCCTGTCCTGTCCGTGGCCGGTGGAGACCCACATCAGGTCAGGGGCCACGTACGTCCCCTAACTGCTTAGTCGAATTAAGGTCGTGCGATTCCCTGTTTCACGTTTATCTGTCCGGTCGTTCATTTCCGGAAGCGCGAAAAATTGTCGCGTGCGGGGAAACGGGAAACATTCTCCTGATGCGGAGGCGTCGAATTCACTCCGGAGGTGGTAGCCGGCGGTCGAGGCGGTGACGCAGTTCCTCGGGGAGTAGCTCCCGCAGTTGCTCGGGCAGCAGCGGCAGGTCCAGCAGGCTCAGCTTGAGCTGGCTGCGCTCCTGGAAGCGACCGGGGTCGAGGCGTACCACCAGGCCCGCGTCGTGCCGGTAGCGGATGTCGACCGCGCCGGAGGTCGACCTCTCGCGGATCAGCAGCCCGTCGACCTCCACCGCCACCGGCCCGGAGCCGGGCCGCAGCTCCAGCCGCACGTTCTCGTCGGGGGAGAGCACCACGGCACGGGAGATGCCGGACATCGGCGCGCTCGGGGTCACCACCACCGCCCGGGTGGCCGGGGAGATCAACGGCCCGCCCGCCGCATAGCTGTAGGCCGTCGACCCGGCCGGCGTGCTGACCACCACCGCGTCGCAGCGGTAGTAGCCGTAGCGGCGCCCGTCGACGGCCAGGGTGGCGGTGACGAAACCCTGGCCGGGCGCGCGGATCAGCGCGATGTCGTTGAACGCGACCACGTCGTCGCCGCACACGTCGCAGGCCAGGCAACTGTGCCCCGCCACGGTGTAGTCCCGGGTCAGCAGCCGGTCCAGTGCCGCCGGCACCTCCGGCGGCTCCACCTCGACCAGGAACCCGACCTTGCCCAGGTGCACGCCGAGCACCGGCTTGGGGTCGTTCACGGCCATCCGGAGCGCGCCCAGCATGGTGCCGTCCCCGCCGATGCTGATCAGCACGTCGGAGCGGGCGACGAGGTCCGCCGCCGGCATCGCCTGGACCGAGTCGGGGACCCGGTGCCGGTCCTCGACGCGTACGGCCAGGGTGGCGTCGTGCCGGACGGCCCAGGCCGCGATGGTGTCCACCACGGGCGAGGTGTCCCGGGTGGGATGGAGCACCAGCCCGAGCCGGATTCCGTCCATGTGCTCAGCTCACCACAGTCCGGTCGACCGCACCGGGCCTACCGGCCCACGTCCGTCAATTGCGTATGTCGAGTTCTGCCGAGCGCGATGTGACGACTATTCGCGAATTCGCCTCGCGGTGTCGCTTGTCTGGCATTCGTCGACCACGATGCTATTTTGGCTATTCCGTCTCGACCCCGAACGAATATCGCGGAGGCCGACGTATGAGTGGTGAGCCGGGCCAGGTTCGCGTTCGAGAGGCGACGTTTCCACCGCCCGGTCGGCAACCGGCGGGTCATGGTGCGAACGGACGCCGTCCCGTCGTGCCGCCGCGCCGACGGGTCGCCCTGGTGACGCACGGACTGCACCGCAACGGCGGGGTGGGCTCGGTGGTCGACTGGCTGTACGAGGGGTTGACCGCCTCCGGCCGGTACACCGTGGACGTGCACGACCTGGCGACGTCCGTCCGGGACACCGCCAGCCGGCGGTTGCTGGCACCCCGGTCCTGGCGGCGCGCCAGCCTGCTGCGTCGATGCGACACGGTGCCGCACGAGCGGTACTGGGGTGCCAACGCGGTCGAGGTGGAGGCCATGCGGTACCGGCCCCGGTCGGAGCTGACCGCCGCGTTGTCCAGATACGACTGCATCCAGGTCGTCTGCGGCACGCCCGCCTGGGCTGCTCCGGTGCTCGCCGCCGGTCCGCCGGTCGTGGTGCAGATGGCGACGCTCGTCGCGTGGGAACGGGCACACCGTCCACTGCGGCCCTGGCGTCCGGCGGACCTCTGGCGCGCGGCGATGACCCGGCTCACCTCCCGGATCGAGCGGTCGGCGCTCGGCGCGGCGGACGCGGTCCTGGTGGAGAACCAGGTGATCTTCGACTGGGTGGAGTCGCTCGGACTGCCGAACGTGCTGCTCGCGCCCCCCGGCGTGGACACCGCCCGGTTCACCCCGTCGCCGTCCGGCTGGCGTGCCGACGGATACCTGCTCTCGGTCTGCCGGCTCGGCGATCCCCGCAAGGGGCTCGACCGGATGGTCCGGGCCTATGCCGAGGCCCTACGACGTCGGCCGGACCTGCCACCGCTCGTCCTCGCCGGCAGGGGGCGCCTCACCCCGGGCGTCGCGGCGCTCGTCGCGGGGACCGGACTGGGTGATCGGGTCCAGGTACGGGCCGACGTCCCCGCCGACGAACTCGTGGCGTTGTACCAGGGCGCGTCCGTCTTCCTCCAGACCTCCTACGAGGAGGGCCTCGGCCTCTCCGCCGTGGAGGCGATGGCGTGTGGTCTGCCGACGGTGATCACGGCCACCCACGGCGCGCGCGAGTGCGTCGCCGACGGCCGGACCGGCTGGTTGGTGCCCCTCGAACCCGCTGACGAGGTGAGCGACGCCGTCGCGGCCCGGCTGCTGGACATCCTGGACACCTCCGGTCCGGCGATGGCGGAGGCCGCACGTCGTCGCTGCGAGCGACTCTTCTCCCGCCGGATCGCCCTGCGCCGGTTCACCGACACCTACGATCGCCTGCTGGCCGACCGGACGGCTGACCGGTGACCTGCTCGACGTCGTACCGCGTGGCCGAGGACCGACCCCCGACTCCGGCGACGGACCCGACGAGGCCCCTGCGCGGCCGTCGCCGCAAGCTGCCCCGGCTGAACTGGCTCCTGCAACTCTTCCCGGTGAGCACGATGGTGGTGGCCCCGTACGCCGTGCTCGTCGTCCCGATGGCGGTGCTCAACGGCAATCCGGACCTCGGCTTCATCGTCATGCTGCTGGCCCTGGCATTGCCGGGGTGCCTGCTCGTCGAACTGGCCTTCCTGCGGCGGGTGGGCCGGCGCGGCGAGTGGCAACGCGGCCTGAACCGGGCCAGTGCCGGTCACCCCCGCCTGTTCACGATCGCCCGGGCGGTGACGCTGGGCAGCGTCTCCGCCGACCTCGTCGGCGTCTGGGCCGGTCGTGGCACGATCTTCAGCCAACTCACCGGTGAGGTGGCTTCGTCCCCGGCGGCCATGCTCAGCTCCCTGTTCATGGGCTGGCGGTACCTCGCCTTCGCCCTGCTGGTCGCGAGCCTGCTCGCCGGACAGGCTGGTCGACTGGCCTGCCTGCGCTGGGCGACCTGTCTCATCGGCACCCAGGTGGTGGTGGCGGTGACCACCGCGTTGACCGCTCCCCTGATGGGCTACCTGACCTTCGTGGTGGCGCTGGCGGCGCTCTGCGGGTTGCTGCACACCCGTTTCGTGGTGATCGCTGTCGTCGCGCTGTTCCTGATCTGGCCGACGATGTACGCCGCCCGCAACGAGATCCGGACCGACGGTGGCGTGGCGGTCGACGAGGAGGTCACCTCCGCCGACCGGCTCCGGTTCGACCTGCAGGTGACCCGCGCGAGCGAGTACGACGTGCCGGTCGACATCGAGCGTCCCGGCCCGTCCGAGATCGTGCGGTACGGACTGCTGCCTCGGGCACTCGACCCGGACCGGCCGGCCCTGTCGACCGGCGCGCGGATCAACGAGTATCTCGGTGGGACGTCGACGTCCGCGTACACCTTCCTCGCGCTCGGCACGATCTACTTCCTCGACGGTCCGTGGGGTGTGGTGGTGTTCTACACCGGTTGGGCGCTCGTCGGGGTCCTGCTGCTGCGGGCCGGTGGCCCACCCGGACCGATCCGTCTCGCGCTCTTCGGTTTCGTGGTGGCCAGTCCACTGATGTGGTCGAAGGTCTATCCGGAGTCGATGATCTCGTTCGTCCAGTTCTCCGTCGCCGCGCTGCCGGTGCTGCTGCTCCTGCGGCTGACCCGGGACCGGACGCCGACGTCGGCGCGAACGCCGCGTACCCGGCTCCCGACGTGACGACCCGCGCGGCGTCGCGGCCCGGCCCGCCGGCCGGGAGTGGGATCACCCGGGCGGGCGGGCGGCGGGCGTTCGTCCGGCGCACGGTGGTGGCGCTGTCGGTGAACGGGCTGTCCAGCGTGGGCAACCTGATGGTGTCGGTGTCCGTCGCGCGCGGTGAGTCGCTGTCGAGACTGGGGCAGTTCGCCCTGGCCTTCTCGATCTACGTACTCGTCATCGGCCTGGTGCGGACGGCGGTCACCGAGGCGGTGCTGGCCGCGCGGACCGGGCCGGCACGGCACGAGATCACGCGGGGGACGCGTCGGGCAGGTGCCGTCGCCGTACTGGCCGGGTTGCTCACCGCTGCCACCGGAGTGGTGGTCGGCGCCGACTACCTCACCGTCACCGGCCTGGCTCTGCCGGGACTGGTGGTCTACGACTACGTCAAGGCGATCAGCATCGGTGTCGGCGGTACCCGGGTCGCGCTGGCCCAGGAAGGTGTCTGGCTGGGCTGCACCGCGCTGGCCGTCGGGGCGGCCGTGGTCGCCTCGGTGCCGCCGTTCATGATCTTCGTCTGCTGGGCGTTCTCCGGTGCCGTCATCGGCGTCGTGGTCGCCCTGCGGCTGCGGTACGACGTGGTGCCCGGCTGGGGGCTCGACCGTCGCGGCACCCGCGTGGCCGCCTCCTTCGCCGCGCAGTTCCTGGTCACCACCGGTTCGGCGCAACTGGCTCTGAGCGCGCTGGCCGCCACGGCGGGGGTGGCGGTGGTCGGCGCCCTCGGCGCGGCCCGGACGGTCTTCGGGCCGGTCACCCTGCTGATGACGACGCTCTCCTCGCTGATCGTGCCGTACCTGGCCCAGACACGTCCGGAGACGGGACGGGCCCGGCTGCGGGTGGCCGGTTCGGTCGTCGCGCTGACCGTCGGCGTGATGCTCCCGCTGGTGCTGATGGTGTGCCTGTTGCCGGACGACATCGGGCGGGCCGTGCTGGGCGACAACTGGCACGCGGCCCGTCCGCTGCTGCCGCTGCTCTCCGTCGAGGCGTTGCTGGCCCCCATCGCCCTCGTCGCCTTCGCCGGGCACCGGGTGGCCCACGCCGGTGGGCGCGCGTTGGCGATCGGTGTGGTCCTCGGACCGCTGCGGATCGCGACGATCGTCGCCGGTGGTGTCCTGTTCGGAGCCGGTGGCGCAGCCGGCGCCCTGGCCGTACTCGCCCTGGTCAGCGCCGTGTGCTGGTGGTCCAGCTATCTGCGGCTGGGCGGGCGGAAGGGAGTTGTGCGGTGACCCGTACAGTCGGACTGGTCTGCCTCGGTGAGGCCGGCAACTTCGGTGACGACCTGATCCTGATCGCCGCGGTGGCCGCCGCCGGCGAGGTGGACGAGGAGACCGAGGTGCGATATCTCAGCTTCGGTCGCCCCATCGACTGGACGGCGATCTCGGCCCGGCTCGGTGCCGCACTGCGCCCGCGACCGGTGCGTCCGGGACGGGACCTGCCCGGTTCCCGCCGCAGCGAACTGAGCTTCCAGGGCTGCCACGCGGTGCTGTTCGGCGGCGGTGGTCTGCTCCAGACCAGCCACCATCCGCACACCCCCTACCGGTGGCTGAGTTTCCTGCCCCGACACCTGCCGGCGGTGCCGGTGCTCGCCGTCGGACTCGGACTCGGCCCGCTCAGCGCGGACTGGGAACACCGGCTGCGGGCACTCGGTTCCCCGTTCGACGAGTGCTATCTGCGCGACGGCGACTCGGTGACCCTGGCGGAGCAGCGGCTGGGGTGGCGGGCCCGGCGCTGCCGGGACTTCGTCGACCGGACCTTCCTGGACGGGTTGGGGGTACGCCCCGCGGCCGCGCCCGACCGCCCGAAGGTGCTGGGTGTGGCGCTGCGACGGTGGCCGGGGCTGGACGTGACCGTCACCGCCCGCCACGTGGCCCGGGTCGCCGAGCGGTACGGCGTCGACGCGGTGCGCCTCTTCGTCCTGGAGGCGGGGACCGGGGGACCCGACGTGACCTTCACCGAACAGGTGCGCCGGCACCTGGCCGGCGCAGACGCGACGGTGCTGCCGTACGAGGGCGTGGACCTGCTCGACTTCGCCGCCGCGATGGCCGAGTGCACGGTCGCCGTCTCGATGAAGCTGCATTCGAGCGCGCTCTGGGCAGCCCTGGACGTGCCGATCCTGCCCATCTCGTACGCGCCGAAGACGGCGGCCTTCTTCGACCGTCCCTTCGACGGGCTGCGGATCTACGACCGGGTGCTGCCGCCCGCCGTCGACCCGGACGCGGTGCCACGGGCGGCCGAGGTGGTCGGACCGTGGTTGCGGCGGGCGTTCGCCGGGCGGGTGCCCGGCACCCGCGCGATGTTGAGCACCGGGGACAGGCTCAGGTTCCAGACCTCCGGCACGGCGGTCAACATCTACCGGCGTCTCGGTCGTACGGTCCGGAGCACGATCGGCGCCGGCTCGCGGTAGCCTGCGCCGATCGTCCCGGCCGGACCCGGGCGCTCAGTCGGCCAGGGCGGCGCGGACCCGCTCCACCACCGTCTTGACCTCCGCCTCGCCCAGTTCCGCGTGGGTGGGCAGGTTGATGCCCCGACGGCTGAGGTCGGTGGTCACCGGGCAGTCCGCCGCCGGATCGTGGTGCGCGGGCAACTCGGGGATCGGCACGAAGAAGGGTCGGGTCTCGACTCCGCGCCGGTCGAGCGCGCGGGCCAGCGCGTCCCGCGACGTGGCGTCGCCCTCGGCACCGACCAGGAACGCGGCCATCCACGCCCCCCGGCGTACCCCGGGCAGCACCGGTTGGCGGGTCAGCGCCGGCTCGTCGGCCAACTGCTCCTCGTAGCCGGTGATCACCCGGTCGCGCCGGGCGATGATCTCGTCGGCCCGGTCGAGCTGGGCGCAGAGCAACGCCGCGCTCAGGTTGGTCATCCGGTAGTTGTAGCCCAGCACCGGGAAGTAGTAGCGGCGGTGCGGGTCCATCCCCTGGTTGCGCAGCAGACGCATCCGGTCGGCCAGGGCGTCGTCGGAGGTGGTCACGCAGCCGCCCTCGCCCGAGGTGATCACCTTGTTGCCGAAGAACGAGAACGTGGTGACATCGGCCAGCGACCCGGTGGGATGCCCGTCGAGCGTGGCGCCGAACGACTCGGCCGCGTCGGCGACCAGGAGCAGCCCGTGCCGGTGGCAGAGATCGCGCAGAGCGGGGTAGTCGGCCGGGTGGCCGTACAGGTCGACGGCGATGACCGCCCGGGTACGCGGGCCGATCGCCGCGCGGACGGCGGCCGGGTCGACGCACCAGCTCTGTGGCAGCACGTCCACGCAGACCGCGCGGGCACCGCAGTACGCGACCGCGTTCGCCGTCGCCACGTAGGTCAGTGCCGGGACGATCACCTCGTCGCCCGGCCCGATGCCGGCGGCGGCGAGCGCGAGGTGCAGGGCCACCGTGCCGTTGCCGGTGGAGACGGCGGCGTCCACGCCGCAGCGGCGCGCGAAGCGTTCCTCGAACTCCCGCAGGTAGGGGCCGTGCGACGAGATCCAGCCGCTCCGGATCGCGTCGACGACGTAGCGCTCCTCCAACTCGGTGATGCTGGGCCGGGCGACCGGGAAGCGCTCCGGCGCGCTCACGACACCACCTCCGGATCGAGGGCGGTGGCGAACGCGGACCGGGGCACCGGGCCGGGCTGCCCGTCCGCCGCCCAGCGCAGCACGTCCAGGTAGTCGCGGCCGGTGGCCGCCCAGGTGCGGGTGGCGAGCCGACCGTCGGCCCGGCGGGACGCGGCGGCGTAGTGCGCGCGGTCGTCCGACAGCCGGCGGACCGCGTCGGCCAGCGAGGTCGGGTCGGTGGCCCGGAACACCGCCGCCTGCGCCCCGGTGAACTCCAGTTGGGCCAGCAGCGGTTCGGCGTCGGCACAGGCCACCGGCAGCCCCCAACTGAACGCCTCCAGCATCGTCCCGCTGGCCGCCTCCCAGAGCGAGGGCACCACCACCGCGTCGGCGCGGGCGTAGAGCGCGTTGAGGTCGTCCAGGCTGACGAAGCCGGGGAAGGACACCCGGCCGCGCAGGTCCGGCTGGGCGGCCCGCGCGAGCAGCCGACTAGCCTCGGGCTCGACGAGCGGCCCCGGACAGACCAGGCGGTACTCCGGCAGCAGTGCCATCGCCTCCAGCAGCGTCGCGTGGTTCTTGTGCGTCGCGGTCGACGACGGATAGATGAGCAGGCCCGGTTCGGGTCGGGCGCTCGCGCGCTCCGGCGCGGGCTGGAAGGTGGGCGTCGGGATGAGCACGGTGCGCTGCGCCGCCTCCGGGAACAGGCGCAGCGCCTGCCGGTACGGGTGCGGCCAGGTCACCACGATGGCGCTGGCCCTCGCCACGTTCTCGCGGACCACGGCCGCGTACCCGGGGGAGTGGAAGTCGGCGTGCAGGTGCCGCAGGTCGTGCAGGACGACCACCGACCTGCCGGACCCGGTGGGCGCACAGTGGAACGGGTACAACGTCACGTCCGCGCCCGACGACGGCGGTTCGGAGCGCTGACGCAGCAGGTTGACCGTCCGCCGGACGGTCACCGAGTTGCGGACCCGAGTCGGGGTCCAGCGCCGCAGCAACTGTCCGGCCGGGTTGTCCGACCGCAGCGGCTGGGCCACCTCGGTCCAGTCGATCCGGTCGGTGGGCAGGTGCCCGCGCCACTGGTCCAGGGTGCCGCGCAGGACGGTGACCCGCAGGTCGCAGGAGTCGTCGGCGGCCATCCCGGCCAGCAGGCCGTACGCGAACGCCTCGACACCGGCCGCGTGGCCGGGCCGGATCGGGGTGGCCTCGACGGTGACCCTCATCGGTCCACCCGCACCAGACGTCCCATCCGTTCGTCCTCGAGCAGTTGACGGTCGGCGTCGACCATCACCCGCACCAAATCCCCGAAGAGGGTCTTGGGTGCCCAGCCGAGGCGGCGGCGGGCCTTGCCGTAGTCGCCGATCAGGGCGTCGACCTCGGCGGGCCGGTAGTAGGCCGGGTCGATCTCGACGTACTGCTCCCAGTCCAGGCCCACCTGGTCGAAGGCCGCCTCGACGAACTGGCGGACGGTGTGTCCCTCGCCGGTGGCGACCACGTAGTCGTCCGGGCTGTCCTGTTGCAGGGCCAGCCACATCGCCTCGACGTACTCCGGGGCGTAGCCCCAGTCCCGTACCGCGTCGAGGTTGCCCAGGTAGAGCCGGTCCTGAAGGCCCGCCTCGATGCGGGCGACCGCTCGGGTGACCTTGCGGGTGACGAAGTTCTCGCCGCGCCGGGGGCTCTCGTGGTTGAACAGGATGCCGTTGACGCAGAACATGTCCCACGACTCGCGGTAGTTCACCGCCGACCAGTACGCGTAGACCTTGGCGCACGCGTACGGACTGCGCGGGTGGAACGGTGTCTCCTCGCGCTGCGGGGGCGGCGTCGAGCCGAACATCTCCGAGGAGGACGCCTGGTAGTAGCGGCAGTCGATGCCGGCGGCGCGGACGGCCTCCAGCATGTGCAGGGCGCCGAGCGCGGTGACGTCGGCCGTGTAGCCGGGGATGTCGAAGGAGACCCGGACGTGGCTCTGCGCGCCGAGGTTGTAGATCTCGTCCGGCCGGACGTCGCGGATCAGCGAGGTCAGCGTGGCCGGGTCGGTGAGGTCACCGTAGTGCAGGAACAAGCGGGCGTCCGAGTTGCGCGGGTGCACGTCGATGCGGTCGAGCCGATCGGTGTTGAACGACGACGAGCGCCGTTTGATCCCGTGCACCGTGTATCCCTTGTCGAGCAGGAACTCGGTCAGGTAACTGCCGTCCTGCCCGGTGATACCGGATATGAGTGCCACTCGTGACATTAAGTCCCCTAGTGCTGTGTCGGCGGTGTGGTCGCCTGGCTTTTATAGCGTTTTTCGGGGTCTGGATTTCGTGTTTACGCATACTGTTCGGAAGGTGTCGCCTGCCGCCCTTCGGCAGTCACCGCTAAAGCGTTCGATCGTTGGGCCAAGCAGTCCCGTGCGCCGGCGAGGAGCTGAAGATGGTCAACGACACCACCCCCGTGTCGCAATTCCGGGAAGAACTCTCGGAATACGACGAGAAACAGTTCCGTGTTCTCGTCACGGCGGAGTACTTCGTTCCCGGATGGCGGGCCGGCGGCCCCGTACGCTCGATTTCGGACGTGCTCGCCAAGGCCAGCGACGACATCGAGACGACGATGTTGACCCGCGACCACGACCTCGGTTCGCCCGACCCCTATCCCGGTCTCTCCGGCCGGTGGGCGCGATTCGGCCGCACCAACATCTTCTACCTCGGAGTACGCCGTCCGGCGCACTGGCGACAGCTCTGGCGCGCGTTGCGCACGGTCCGGTTCGACCTGCTCTACGTGAACAGCGTCTGGTCGACCTTCTCCATCCTGCCCATCGTCGCGGCCCGGCTCGGCCTGCTGCGGGTGCGGCGCGTGCTGGTGGCCCCCCGGGGCGAGTTCGGGTCGGCCGCGCTGCGGCTGCACGGCCTGCGCAAGCGGATCTTCCTGGCCGGCTGGCGGTGGATGCTCGGGCAGCCGCGGGTGCTGTGGCACGCCACCACTCCGGCCGAGGCCGCCGACATCCGGCGGGTGCTGCCCCGGGCCCGGATCGGGGTGGTCGCCGTCGCCAGCGGCCCCGAACCGGAGCCGGAACCGGTCGCGCTGCCGCCGACCGCGCGGGCGCGGCTGGTCTTCATCGGACGGATCTCCCCGATGAAGAACCTCGACCTGGTGCTCCGCGCGCTCGCCCACGTGCCGGTGCCGGTCCGGCTGGACGTCTACGGTCCGGTGGAGGACCCGGGGTACTGGCGGCGCTGCCAGGAGCTGATCGCGGCCCTGCCCGAAACGGCCACCGTCTCCTATCGCGGGGAGCTGCATCCCGACCACGTCAGAGAGACCTTCTCCCGGTACGAGGCGTTCGTGCTGCCGACCCGGGGCGAGAACTTCGGCAACGCCATCGCGGAGAGCCTGTCGGCGTACTGCCCGGTGGTCTGCTCCGACCGCACCCCCTGGACCGCCGTGCTGCGTGACGGCGGCGGGCTGGTGCTGACCGAACTGACCCCGTCGGCCCTGGGTGCCCTGGTCACGCAGGTCGCCACCGCCGCGCCGGAGCAGCGGTACGCGGCCCGGGTGGCCGCCGGGGCGGCGTACCGGCGCTGGCGGGCGAGCCTGACCCGGGTCAGCGTGCTCGACCAGGCGCGGCACGTGATCCGTGACCCGGCGTACCGGGTGCCCCCGCAGGGGCGTACGTCCTGAGCCGGTGGCCCTGCCGCCCACCGCACCGTTCATCTGCAAACCGCTGTGAGGAGATGCCCGTGACCCGGGTGATGACCGTTGTCGGGACCAGGCCGGAGATCATCCGGTTGGCCCGGGTGATCGACGCGCTGGACCGGACCGTGGAGCACACGTTGGTGCACACGGGACAGAACTGGGACCCGGCCCTTTCCGACATCTTCTTCACCGAGCTGGGTGTCCGCGCACCGGACCGGTTCCTGCGGGCGGACACCAGTTCGCTCGGCAGTCTGCTCGGTGCGGTCCTGGTCGGCACCGAGGCCGCGATCGCCGAGACGCGTCCGGACGCGCTGCTGGTGCTCGGTGACACCAACAGTGCGATCTCGGCGCTGATGGCCCGGCGGATGAAGGTGCCGGTCTACCACATGGAGGCCGGCAACCGCTGCTTCGACCTGAACGTGCCGGAGGAGACCAACCGGCGGATGGTCGACCACGTCGCCGACTTCAACCTGGTCTACTCCGAGCACGCCCGGCGCAACCTGCTCGCCGAGGGTCTGCACCCCCGGCGCATCCTGCACACCGGTTCGCCCATGCGCGAGGTGCTCGATCACTACCGGCCGCAGATCGACGCCTCCACCGTGCTGGCACGGCTCGACCTGGAGCCCGGCGGCTACGTCGTGGTCAGCGCCCACCGGGAGGAGAACGTCGACCACCCGGACCGGCTCCGACGACTGCTGGACTGCCTCTGCGCCGTCCGCGACGAGTGGGGCCTGCCGTTGCTGGTCTCCACCCATCCACGCACCCGCAAGCGGCTGGAGTCCCTCGCCGTGGACGGTACGCGGCTGGAGTCGATCGCCTTCCACGAGCCGTTCGGCTTCTTCGACTACGTCACCCTGCAACGGCACGCCCGGTGCACGCTCTCGGACAGCGGCACGGTCAGCGAGGAGTCGGCGATCCTCGGCTTCCCGGCGGTGACCCTGCGCGAGTCCATCGAGCGTCCGGAGGCGCTGGACACCGGGGCGATCGTGATGACCGGTCTGGACCCGGCCGGGGTGGTGGAGGCGGTTCGCGTCGTGGTGGCGCAGGCCGCCGCCGGTGCCGCCGGGTGTCCGCTGGACTACCAGGTCCCGGACACCTCACGCCGGGTGGTCGACTTCCTCCTGTCGACCGTGCGCCGCCATCACGACTGGGCGGGCATCCGGCACTGAGGACGGCGTCGGCCGGGCCGGTACGCCGGTGACCACGACACCGGCCGGGACGTCGCGGGTCACGCAGGCCCCGGCTCCGACGACGGCGTCCCGGCCGACCGTCAGCCGGGGCAGGACGGCGGCGGTGGTGCCGACCATCACGCCCTCGGCGAGGCGACAGTGGCCGGAGACGGCGGCCAGCGGGTTGACCGAGACGTAGTCGCCCAGCACCGCGTCGTGCCCCACCGTGCAGTTCTGGTTGAGATGGACGTGTCGGCCGAGGACGACGTTGGTCGTCACGCGCGCGCCGCCGGCCGCGAACAGTCCCTCGCCGACCACGCAGTCCGTGCCGATCTCGGCATCCGGGTGGATCACCGTGGCGGCGGTCAGCCCGTGGTGGGCGATGGCCTCGGCGGTCTCCCGGCGCAGCCGTGGTCGGCCGACGCCGAGCGCCACCCGTGTCCGGGTCGGAAGTTCGCCCAACCGGCGGGTCGGGCCGAGGAAGGGCACCCCGAGACGGTGCACCAGGGCCACGTCGGGCTCGGTGGGGTAGTCGTCGACGAATCCGAGCACCCGCCATCGCGGCGAGTCGGACACCGGCGTGTTGAGTAGACAAATTACCCGATATACCTCACGGCCCATCCCGCCGACTCCTACGATCACTACGTCGGTCGTCACCCGTGGCTCCCTCGCCCGCGGAGAACGCCGGTCGCTCTCCGCCATCTGAACCGTCCCGGCGCGTCGATGGTGACGGCCGTGCCGGCATCCGGCCCCAGGGTCCACTTCGGACCGGACGGCGCGGCTGCGGCCTGCGGTGACGGCATCCGCTCTCTGAAGGTGAGCCACACAGTGACCAAGCTGGTGAGGACCCGTCCGCCCGACGTCGCCGGCATGCCCCGGTCGGCGTCGCGGTCCGCCGTCGAGGCGGCGGGCTACCGGGTCGTCGCGACCGCCGGTGTGTTCGAGCCCGGTTTCCGGGGCGGCGGGCCGATCCGCTCCCTGCGGTACATCCTGGACACCCTGCCGGAGGGGATCGACGTCACCCTGGTCACCCGGGACCGCGACCTGCGCTCACCGGTGTCCTACCCGGGGCTGTCCGGGCGGCTGCTGCACCGCGACGCCCGCGCCGCCGTGTTCTACCTCGACCCGTTCGCCCTCCGGCACTGGGCCCGGCTGCTGCGGCACGTCCGCTCCCGGCCGGTCGACCTGCTCTATCTCAACAGCCTCTGGTCGGCGTTCTCGGTGGTGTCGATCCTCGCGGTCGCCTCGGGCGTGCTGCGCGCCGGGGCGATCCTGCTCGCGCCGCGCGGTGAACTGGCGCCGGCCGCCCTCGACATCAGGTCGCGCAAGAAGCGACTCTTCCTGTCGGTGTGGGCGCCGCTGCTGCGTCGGCTCGACGTGCGCTGGCAGGCGTGCAGCCGGCGGGAGGAGGAGCAGATCCGGGCGGCCGTGCCGTGGGCCCAGGTGATGGTCAACGGCAACGAGTGCGCCGTGCCGGAGGATCCCGCCCCACCCGCCGAGCCGCGCGAGGGGCCGCTGCGACTGGTCTTCGTCGGCCGGATCTCGCCGATGAAGAACCTGGTCACCGCGCTGGAGGCGGTGGCCGGTACGACCCGGCCGATCGAGTTCGACATCTTCGGGCCGGTGGAGGACGAAGAGTACTGGGCACGGTGTCGCGGGATCGTCGAGTCGATGCCCGGACACGTCCGGGTCGCCTACCGGGGCGAACTCCCGGCGGCGCAGGTGCTGGACACCTTCGGCCGGTACGACGCGTTCCTCTTCCCGACGCTGGGCGAGAACTACGGTCACGTGATCGTCGAGAGTCTGGCCGCCGGCTGCCCGGTGATCTGCTCCGACGAGACGCCGTTCAGCGCGCTGATCGCCGAGGCCGGGGGAGCGGTGGTACGCCCCGCGACACCGGCCGCGTTCAGCGCCGTGCTCGATCGGCTCGCCGCCCGGCCGGTGGCCGCTCGTGCCGAGGCGAAACGGCTCGCCGCGCGGCAGTACCGGCTCTGGCGGCGGCAGAACCGGGAACTCCACGTGCTGGAGCACGCCCGTCGGTTCTGCCGCTGATTGTCGAGTCGCCGGGTCCGTCACCCGTACCCGGTCCGGCTCGTTAAGAGGGTGTCCGGCGGTGCGGGCGCGCCCGCCCGTCGCCGCGTACTTCGTCAGGTGAGGACGTCAGGTGTCTCGTCGCGTTCGTACGCTGGTCCAGCGGGTGCGGGACCATCTCGCCGCCACCCGTGACCCGGAGGCGTTCGCCCGTTCCCTCGGGGTGAACCTGACCGGCCGGGTCCGGTTCTATGGGATCAGCCGGGCGATGTTCGGCTCGGAGCCCTGGCTGATCACCATCGGCGACAACGTCTTCATCACCTCCGAGGTGCAGTTCGTCACGCACGACGGCGGCACGCTGATCCTCCGCAAGGAGCACCCGGACCTCGACTGGACCGCGCCGATCGTGATCGGCGACGACGTCTACATCGGGATGCGGTCGATGATCCTCGCGGGGGTCACCATCGGCAACCGGTGCGTGATCGGGGCGGGCTCGATCGTCACCCGGGACATCCCGGACAACACCGTGGCCGCCGGGGTGCCGGCGCGACCGCTGCGGACGACCGACGAGTACCTCGCGCGGTTGCAGGCCAAGTCGTTGGGGATCGGCCACCTGCCGGTGCCCGCCAAACACGAGGCGATGAAGCGGATCTACGGGGTGACCACGGTCTGACGGCCGTCAGGCCCGCCGGTAGGCCACGCGGGGTGGCGGGAACTGGTGTACGCCGCCGACCGTGATCGCGCCCAGGACGCCGGTCACGCCGGACACCTGGTAGCCGTACCGGTCGCCGGACATCGCTGTCCGGTCGGTGCCGATGTTGAGCGCCGTCTCGCCCGCCGCCTCGGCCAGCAGCGTCGGCGCGGTGCTGCCGGTGCCCTGCCAGACGAGTGCGTACCAGTGCCAGCCGCCGGGCAGCATGACCGGCGTGCTCAGCACCGACTCCTTGATCCCGGAGGTGGTCACCGCCAGCGTGCCGAAGTCGGCGATCGGGCCGAGGAGCGCGGGCCGCCCGGTCGTCGGGTCGTGGGCGTACACGCCGTGGCGCAACACGCCGGTGCCGGCTGTGGTCACCTCGACGCAGGCCCGGTCGACCGGCGTCGGCTCGGCCAGGTAAACCGGGTGCAGCAGGAGTCGCTGGAACGCGCCGGTGTACGTGCAGGTCCGGGTCGGACCGGCCAGCGGCAGGAAGTAGCTGCCGACGCCGAGCGTCACGCCGGGCACCTGCGGTGGTGCCGGCGGTGCGGGCTGGGCGCGCCACATGCCGTAACCGGGCGAGACCGGTACCGAGTACGGGATGCCGTCGACGGCGACCCGGTCCGGCACGGCGAGGTTGGTCGGACCGTCCGCGACCAGTCGCCGGTGGAACAGTTCGGGCGCCGCCATCCGGGTCTGGGCGGCCGGGTCGACCCGCTCGATCACCACCACGTCGTGGGTGCCGGTGGAGACGACGATCTCGGTGGCGGTCGAGGGCGGTGCCAGGTAGCGACGGTACGCCGTGCCGGTCACCGAGTCGTTCGGCTCCAACGTCCGTCCCCACACCAGTTGCGGGTAGTTCTTCTTGAGACTGGAGCTGACGAACCAGCACTTCGCCGTGGTGTGCCGGGCCCGCGTCGCCGGCTGCCCGTCGTCGAAGGGCAGCAGTCCGACGGCGATGCCCCACTTCTGCACCCCACCGGAGTCCACCACCCACTGGGTCATGCTGGCGGCCGGTGTCAGCGGGTCCCGCAGCGTGGCCGGGGTGATGTCGGTGAGGACGGTCAGGGTGTCGAGCTTCGCCCAGGTCGACCAGTTGAGTGAGCCGGCGACCCCCACGTTCGCCATGAACTGCCGGCGGCTGCCGCCGGTCGGCACGGTCAGCGCGGAGCACTGGGTGACCCCGGCGTTCAGGGCGAAGCGGCTCAGCGCGGTGACCGTCTGCGAGATCAGCAGCCCGTCCGTGCTCCAGCGGTACAGGTTGTCGATCCGGCACAGCGACGGGATCCGCGACATGATCGTGGCGATCGGCGTGCCGATGTTCGCCTGGGCGGTGTCGATCATCCCCTGGTAGGAGGGGATCAGGTACGACTCCCGGATCCGCAGTTCCTGGCCGGTACGCCGACCGTCCGGCAGCGCCCGACCGTCGAGTTCGACACTGACCACGTGGGTGTGGGTGGCCGGACGGATCTGCACGTCCGGCGTGAGTCCGGTGATCGGCACGGTGGTGCGGTTCGTGGCGCCGGACAGGTGGGTCAGGGGTGCCGCCGGCCGGACCCGCGCGCCCTGGGCGATGCCGTCCACGATCACGTACGGGTTGCCGAAGAGCAGGCTGTTGGCGTTGGTGATGGCGAGCAGGGTGAACACCCGGGTGCCGTCGGTCCACCGGGAACCCACGTCGGCGGTGGTCTTGCCGTGGTTGGTCACGGCGATCTGGTTGCCCACGTTGTACCCGTGGTTGCCGCCCACGTACGACCAGCCGGTGTTGATCGGGCAGTTGTCGTCGGAGGTGTCGTGGATCGGGGTGCCCACGGCCGACGGGGAGGGCCACACCTGGGCGTCGGTCGCCGTCGACGGGACGAGCGTGACCTGCGGCAGGCTGGAGTGCCACATGCCGACCATGCCCAGGGGATAGGCGATGTTCGCCGGCATCAGCACGTCCCGGGTGGCGTCGAAACGCGACCGGACGGTCATCAGGGCGTTGGAACGGTAGACGATCAGTTCTCCCATGGCCGGCACCTCCGCCGTGATGCGTACCGATGATGTCACTGTGCGCCACGTATCCCCTGGTCGGCGGCGCACGGTCGGCTCCCGGACAGCAGTACGGAATTCCGCGAACGCGGGACGCTGACCCAGATGAGTGGATATACATAGCTTCGACATTCATTCGGGGGTTTTGTCAATGCGCATTCTGGTCACCGGCGGGGCCGGTTTCATCGGATCCAATCTGGCCCGCGCCGCGTTGGCGGATCCCGCCGTCAAAGAGGTGACCGTCCTCGACGACCTCTCCGTCGGGCTCCCCGGCAACCTGGACGGACTCGGCGTCGACCTGGTCGAGGGCTCCATCCTGGACCCGGTCGCCCTGGACACGGCGATGGCGGGCCGGGACGCGGTGGTCCACCTGGCCGCCCTGCCGAGCGTGCCCCGCTCCCTGCGGGACCCGGTGGCCTCCCACCACGCGAACGCGACCGGCACGCTGATGGTGCTGGAGGCGGCCCGCCGACACCACGTCGGACACGTCGTCGTCGCCTCCTCGTCGTCGGTGTACGGCACGAATCCCGCGCTGCCCAAGGCGGAGCTGACCTGGACCCGCCCGATGAGCCCCTACGCGGCGAGCAAGCTCTCCGCCGAGGCGTACGCGTTGGCGTACCAGGCGTCGTACGGCCTGTCCACGCTGGCCTTCCGGTTCTTCAACGTGTTCGGGCCCGGGCAGCGGCACGACCACGCGTACGCGGCGGTGATCCCGCGCTTCGTGTACGCCGCCCTGCACGGCGAGCCGGTCGTGGTGCACGGCGACGGCACCCAGTCCCGCGACTTCACCTACGTCGGCACGGTCTGCCAGGTCATCCTGGACGCGCTGCGCCGTCGGGTGCAGCACCCGCACCCGGTCAACCTCGCCTTCGGGGCGCGAGCCACCCTGCTGGAGGTCGTCGACGAGCTGGAGGGCCTGCTCGGGCGGCCGATCGCCCGCGAGTACGCCGCACCGCGCGCCGGCGACGTGCCGCACTCCCTGGCCGACGACGCCCGCCTGCGGGACCTGTTCCCCGACGTGATCCCGGTCGACCGCCTCGACGGCCTGCGCGCCACCGTCGAGTGGATGTCCGGGCGGCGCGACGTCGCTTCCGCCGGGACCCGGTGAACCGGGCGGCGAGCCGGACCGGACCGGGGCGGTCGACCGCCCCGAGCGTCCCGGTCGACCCCGCCACGACGCCGCCCGCCGTCGACACACCGCCCGCCGTCGAGGCACCGCCCGCCGTCGAGACACTGGCGGCGGGTGATCGGGACCGCCGCGTCACGGTCGGCATCGCCACCGCGATGGCGGCGAAGGGGATCGGCCTGGCCGCGCCGCTCGTCGTCACCCCGGCCTGCTTCGGCTACCTCGGCGACCAGCGGTACGGCCTCTGGATGGCGGTCACCGCGCTGACCGGCATGGCCTGGTTCGCCGACCTGGGGCTGGGCAACGGTCTGCTGACCCGGCTGAGCCACCACGTCCACGACGTCCGGGCGCAGGCGCGGGAGATCTCCAGTGCCTTCGCCACCCTCGGCGCGGTAGCCGTGGTGCTGGTCGTCGCGCTGGTGGTGGTCGTACCCACGGTGGGATGGGCCGGGCTCTTCGGCGTGACCGACGCCCGGGTCGCCGCGGACGCCACCACGATGGTGCTGCTCTGCTTCGGGGCCTTCGCCGTCAACATCCCGCTCTCGCTGATCCAGCGGATCCAGTACGCCCGGGGCCAGGTGGTGCAGAGCAACGTCTGGCAGTCGGCCGGTGCGCTGGTGGCGATGGGCGCGGTGCTCGGCGCCATCGCCGCCGGATGGAGTCCGCTGGTGGTTATCGGCTGCGCGGTGCTGGCCGTCCCGCTGACCAACCTGCTCAACACGGTGGCCTACTTCTGGTTCCAGGAGCCCGCGCTGCGGCCCGGTCCGGCCCTGGTGGACCGGGCCACCGCCGTCGGCCTGCTCCGGCTCGGCCTCCAGTTCTTCGCGCTCACCACGATGTCGTCGATCGCGCTCAACATGGACAGCCCGCTCGTCGCGTACCTGCTCGGGCCCGTGGTGGCGGCCCACTACGCGGTGGTCGGGAAGCTCTTCGGCGTACTGTCGATCTTCGTCGGGCTGGTCGGTATGACGATCTGGCCGGTCAACGGCACCGCCCTGGCCCGGGGCGAGGTCGCCTGGGTACGCCGCAACACCCGGCGCATGGTGCTCCTCTACGGTGTCGTCGTCGGTGTCGTCGGCGGTGCGCTGGTCGGCGTCGGCCCCCGGCTGGTCGAGCTGTGGGTGAGCGACATCGACCGCGCCTCGGTGTCGGTCGCGCTCCTGGCCGGGCTGGCCGCCTGGTCCTTCCTGGTCGCCGTCACCTCCCCGTTGATCATGGTGCAGAACAGCGTCGGCCTGCTCCGGCCGCAGTTCGTCGGCTGGGCGACGTTCCTGGTGCTGGCCGCCGGGCTCAAGGTCTGGGGACTGCGGCAGTTCGGGCTCGTCGGCCTGCCGGTCGCAGCCTGCCTCGCGTACGTGCTGACCATGTGGCCGGCGGTGTTCGTGGGCTACCGGCGGGCGCTCGCCGGAGACCGGCCCCGTCGACCGGCCCGACGAGCGAAGGAGCCCGCAGGTGTCCAGCTTCCCGGATGACCCGACGACGCCGGGTACGCGCCGACCCGACCGCCCGTGCCGGGTGCTGCGGATCGTCGGTGAACTGAACTTCGGCGGCACGGAGATGCGCACCGCCGAGTTGCTGCCCCGGCTGGCCGCCGCCGGTGTCGAGGTGCACATGGTGACGCTCAGCGACCGGATCGGCCCCGGTCCGCTGGCCGAGACGGTCACCCGGCACGGCGGCACGGTCACCCCGGTCGCACTGGACGCGCACTTCGTCCCGCGCCTGGTCGGGCTGCTGCGGCGGTGGCGTCCGGACGTGGTGCACGTCGACTGCGCCAACTTCTCCGGCGTACCGCTGGCACTGGCCCGGCTCTGCGGCGTACCCGTCCGGGTGGCGCACTTCCGGGGCGACGACAACGTCCGCCGCAGCCTGCGGCGGCGCGTCTACCGGCGGCTCTGCGGTCGCCTGCTGCGGCACAGCGCCACCGACATCCTCGGCGTCTCGCCCAGTTCGCTCACCTTCGGCTACGACCCGCGGTGGCAGCACGACCGGCGTTGCCGGGTGGTGCTCAACGGCCTCGACCTCGACCGGCTGCGGGCACCCGGCCGCGACGACCTGCGGACGCTGGTCGGTGCCGAACCGGGCGCCCTCGTCTGCGTCAGCGTCGGGCGTGCCTCGCCGGAGAAGCGGCGCTGGCTGCTGCCGCCGATCCTGGCCGAGCTGCGGTCGCTGGGCGTGCCGGCGCACGCCGTCCTGGTCGGTCCCGGCGACGGCGCGGACGACGACGCACGGGTCCGCGCCGAGGCGCACGCCGCCGGCCTCGCCGACCGGGTGCACCTGCTCGGTGCCCGGGACGACGTGGGTCACCTGCTGCGTCAGGCCGACGTGGTGGTGCACCCCTCCTGCCTGGAAGGGCTGCCCGGGGGAGTGCTGGAACCCGTCGCGCTGGGCGTCGGCACCGTCGCGGCCGACCTGCCCGGGGTGCGGTTCATCGAGGCGCACCTGCCCGGCGTGACGGTCGTCGACACCGACGCGCCGCCGAGAGTCTGGGCCGAGGCGGTGCGGACCGCCGCCGCGTACACCGCGACGACGACACCGCAGACGGCCGCCGCGCGCTTCACCGACAGCGTCTTCGCCATCGACGCCGCACTCGCCGCCCACCTCGCCATCTATCGACCTCAGGAACACCCGACAGCGCAGCGGAGCCGGCAGACCGCCGGCTCGGAACGGTGATCGAGATGAACGACAGGATCCTGGTACGCGGCCCGGAGCAACGCCGTCCGGCGACCACCCGGGTACGCCCGGTCCGGCCACTGCTCGTCGGCGCGTACGCCTTCCCGTACGGCGACGCCACCTCCAACCGCCTGCGGCAGCTCGCCCGCAGCGCCGCGCCGGAGGGGGAGCGGACCCTGGTGGTGAACGACTGGCCATGCGAGGTCCCCTTCCCCGGCCCCTTCGGCGACGTCGCCGGCATCGACCTGATCACGCTGCGCGTCCGGGGCGGCAACCGGCTCACCCGGATGGCGGCCCGCCTCGCCCGACCGGTACGCGTGCTGCGTGCCCTGCGTCGCGAGGGTGTCGACCGCGACGACGTCGGCGTGGTGCTGCTGCCGATGGCGATGATGACGCTCGGCAACTGGGCGGTGCTGCGGCTCGTGCTGCGCGCACCGGTGGTGGTGGACGCCAGCGAACGCCACGACCGGCACCAGTTCGCGCATGGCTGGCTCACCCCGTACTTCGTGCGGCACCGCTGGTCCACCTTCCTGACCACCCGGCTGGTGCGCCGGGCCACGGCGGTGACCGGTGCACTCGCCGACCACCTCGGCGCGTACGGCCTCGACGTGCTCGTGGTGCCGCCGCAGGTGGACTGTGCCGAGTTCGCGCCACCCCGGACACCGTCGCTGGCCGACGGGCTACGGCTGCTCTACGCCGGCACCCCGGGTCGTAAGGACATGCTCGACGTGATCGTGCGCGGCATCAGCCGGCTCGCCCCGGCGGACCAGCGGCGGGTGAGTCTGACCATCGCGGGCATCACCCGCGAGCAGGCCGCCACCGGGTCGGACCTGGACCCGGCGCTGCTGGACCGGGTCGCCGCCGAGGTGACCTTCCTCGGCCGGGTGCCCCGCGACACCGTGTTGACGCTGCTCGGCGGCGCGCACTTCTCGATGCTGGTCCGGCCCACCGGCGGGTACGCCGCGCACGGCTTCCCGTCGAAGGTGCCGGAGAGCCTCGCCGCCGGGTGCCCGGTGCTGCTCAACCACACCAGCGACCTGGCCGCGTACGTGCGGGACGGCGTCGAGGGTCTGGTGCTCGACGGGAACGGTCCGGACGACGTGCGTCGCGGGATCGAGCGGGCGCTTCGCCTGCGGGACGAGGACTGGACGGCGATGAGCCGGGCCGCGCTGTCCCGGGCCCGTGAGTCGTTCGACCACCGGGCCTGGCAGTCCCGGGTCACCGCGTTCCTGACCGCCGAGGGCCGTCGCTGATCAGCCGGGAAGCCCGGCCGGTGCCCGCCGGCCGGGCCGGGTGCGTACGCCCTCGGTGACACCGGCCTTCTCGTCCGGGTCGGCGGTGGGCCGGTGCAGCAGGGCGGCGACCGCGAGCCAGAACACGTACGGGTACGGCTGCCCGGTGCCGAAGATGGCCGACTCGGTCAACTGCACCATCACCCCGCTGACCACGAGCCAGACCAGGCCCGAGTTGGCCCCGCGCACCGGTGCGCGCAGCGCGCCGCGCCCGGCGGCCAGCAGCAGCGCCACCAGCGGGACGACGGCGGTGAGTCCCAGCTCCAGCAGCAGTTGCAGGTAGCTGTTGTGCACCACGCTGACGCCCGCCCCGAAGAACTCGTCGTAACTGGCGAGTTCGAACAGGTGGTTGCGGGACGCGTACCCGAAGCCCAGCGTGGGCCGGTTCTGCCACCACAGGTCGACGGTGGCCTGCCACATCTCGGTGCGGCCGTTGGACAGGTCGGCGCCCTCGGGATCGGTGAAGCGCAGCACGATCCGCTGCATCCACGGCGCCGAGAAGATCACCGGCAGCAGGTTGAACAGGTGCGCCACCAGCAGTGTCGCGGCCAGCGCCGTGACGGTGCGGACCACCGGCCCGAGCCCGTGCCGCAGCAGGACCCAGGCGGCGCCGACGAGCACGGCGACGATCGCGGTCCGCGACTGCGACAGCAGCAGGCAGACGCCGGCCGGCAGGACGCCGAGCAGCAGGACGGGCCGGCGGTACTCCTGGTAGACCGCCCAGCCCAGCGGGATGGCCAGGGCGCACACGATCCCGAGCATGTTCGGGTTGTTGTAGATGCCCTGGAACCGCTGGCTGCTGGACAGCGCGGCGGTCAGCACGCCGCCGCTGACCCCGTACCCGAGGCTGACCAGGGCGGAGACGCTGAGGACCAGGTAGACCGTCCGCAGGTCGGCCAGCATCACCCCGCGCGCGGACCACCGCCTGCGCACCAGTACGTGCACCAGGGCGGCCAGCAGCACCAGGGCCACACCACGCTGGAAGGTCTCCATCGGGACCACCGACCAGACGGTGCTGAGCGTGGCGAGCCCGGCGACCGACCAGAGCGCGACGACGAGGACGCCGGTCCACGGCGCGAGCCGGACCGGGGCCCGGACCGGCCGGCACAGCCCCCACACCACCAGGGCGGCGACCGCGGCGTAGCGCGGATAGAAGCTCAGCTCGACCAGGGCCGGGAGGTCCGACGAGGCGCAGACCAGCAGCGCCGTGGTCAGACCCAGCAACCACCGCCAGCCGTCCACCCGACGGACCAGGGCGACCAGCAGGAGAAGCAGGGTCAGTCCGATCGCGACCAGCGGGGCGTCGACCGCGACGAGGGTCGTGACCACGACGAGTGCCGCCGCCCCCGCGACGACGCCCCACTGGGCCAGACGGTTCAACACGTGGTGTCCTTCGGTTCGCGGCCGGCCCGCGCACCACGCGGCCGGCGGGTCGTCCTCGTCCGCCGTCAGACCCGGATGCCGGGCCGGTCCGTCGACGCCTCGGTCCAGCGGGTGCGGGCCGCGTGCATGGCCCGGACCATCTCCGGCCAGTCCGGCGGCCGGTAGCCGGTGGCTCCGGCGAGCGCGTCGGCCCGCATCGAGCGGTCGCAGACGAACCCGTCGTCCGGCACCAGCTCACCCGGCCATCCGTACACGTCGGCGACCAACCGCAGCAGGTCGTGCTTGGTGATCGGGTTGGCCGCGACGTGGTAGAGCCCGGTCAGGTCCTCGCGGGGCAGCACCACGGTGCGCAGCAGCCGGGCGAACTCGACGGTCGTCACGCCGGTGTAGACGGCCCGGGTGAAACCGCGTACCTGGCCCCGTTGGGCGAGGAACCAGTCCACCAGGGAACGGTGGGTGGCCAGCTCGTGCCCGACGATCGAGGTGCGCAGGGTGAGCGCGGACGGCCCGGTCGCCTCGCCGAGCAGCTTGGACCGCCCGTACAGGTCGGGCGGATCCGGCAGGTCGTCCTCGGCGTAGCCACCCCGTCGACCGGAGAAGACACAGTCGGTGCTGACGTGCACCAGCCGGGCGCCGAGGTCGGCGCAGGCGTCGGCGAGCAGGTGCGGCAGGAGCGCGTTGAGCGTGACGGTCGGCACCGCCTCCTGCACGTCGGGCCGCTGCTTGATGACGCCGACGCAGTTGATCACCACGTCCGGCCGCAGCAGGTCGAGGAAGCGGCGGACCTCGGCGAACCCGGTGGCGTCGACACCCGTGGTGATCCGGTCGCGCAGGTGCGCCGGGAACCACCCCGCGTCGTCGTCGACGCGCCGGGCCAGGCCGTGCACGTCCAGGTCGGGGTCCTCGCTCAGCTCGCGCAGGAGAGCGTGGCCGAGCATGCCGGTCACCCCGACCACGAGTACCCGCCGGGTGGCCGGGCGCGACGCGGCGTCGGCCTGGTCGCGCCGCCGGGGCACCCGTTCCGTCGCGCCGCCGCCCGCGACCGGGTCGGCACCGCGCCGCTCGGTCATGCGGGTACGACGGCGGCCGCCGCGGCCTCGAGCTGCGCCCGTACCTCGGGCAGGGTCCGCAACAGCGCCTCGATCTCCGGTACGGAGAGCCGGCGGGCGTTGTGCGAGTGGAAGTCGGCCAGCGCGCCCCGCTCGACGTTGCCCTCCTCGAAATAGAGGGCGTAGTTCAGGTCGCGGCTGTCCACCGGCACCCGGAGGAATTCCCCCAGGTCCTCGGCGTGGGCGAGTTCCTCCCGGCTGGCCAGGGTCTCGTAGAGCTTCTCCCCGTGCCGGATGCCGAGCACGTCGAACTTGGCGGGCACCCCGAACAGGTTGCACAGGGCGGTGGCCAGGTCGCCGATGGTGCAGGCGTCGGCCTTGCGGATGAACACGTCGCCCGGCTGTCCGTGGCGGAAGGCGTGCTCAACCAGGTCGACCGACTGCGCCAACGACATCAGGAAGCGGGTCATCGACGGTTCGGTGACGGTCGGCAGCGCGCCCCGGCGGATCTGCTCGATGAACAGCGGGATGACCGAACCGCGCGAGTACATCACGTTGCCGTAGCGCACACAGCAGACCCGGGTCCGGGCCTGTGCGTTGTTCCGGGCGTGCGCCTGGGCCACCTTCTCCATCAGGGCCTTGGTCATCCCCATCGCGTTCACCGGGTAGACGGCCTTGTCGGTGCTGAGCAGCACCAGCGTCTCGACGCCGACCCGTTCGCAGGCCTCGACCACGTTCGCGCTGCCGAGCACGTTCGTGCGCAGCGCCTCCAGCGGAAAGAACTCGCAGGACGGGACCTGCTTCAGGGCGGCGGCGTGGAAGACGAACTCCATGCCCCGGGCAGCCTTGAGCACACTGTCGTAGTCGCGGACGTCACCCACGTAGTAGCGGACCCGGTCGTCGCGCAGACGGTGCCGCATCGCGTCCTGCTTGGATTCGTCGCGGCTGAGGACCCGTACCTCGGTGGCGCCGGCGTCGAGCAGCCGGGAGACCATCGTCTGGCCGAATGACCCGGTGCCACCGGTAATCAGAAATCGCCTGTCCGAAAGCGAGGAAATCACATCTGGCCCTGCCTGTTCCCTGTCGAGTGTTCCGCGGTGAGTCGGGACAGCATCCACCGGCGAACATACCGATTCACGAACTGGTCCGGGTCGGCTTTACCGAATTTGAAAAGGAGTCTCGTTCGGATTTCCGGAGTGGGTGGATCAAAGCGAGCGCCATTCATTCCACCGTACGGTCCGAACCGCGCGCCACAAAATGTGAAAGCGCGATCCGGTGCAGTGGAGAATGATATGCGTATCGCATGCCAAAAGTTGCTCTCCATGCGACGCACACGCGTGCCGGGGCTCCCGGCGAGGCCAGCGACCGGCGCGGAATCGCCGAGGACCCGGCGCTCCGGCGACCCTACGACCGGTGGAAGCGGCTGCTCGACGTCGTGGGCGCCCTCCTCGTCCTGGTCCTGGGCGCACCGTTGATGGCCCTGGTGGCCCTCGTGGTGCTGATCGCCCACGGTCGGCCGGTGCTGTTCCGGCACAAGCGGCCCGGCCTGCACGGCGAGCTGTTCGAGATGGTCAAGTTCCGGACCATGCGGCACCCCGACCCGGACCGGGGGCTGGTCACCGACGCGCAACGCCTGACCCGGGTCGGCCGCTGGCTGCGGGCCAGCAGCCTGGACGAACTGCCGGAGTTCTGGAACGTGCTGCGGGGCGAGATGAGCGTCGTCGGCCCCCGCCCGCACCTGGTGCAGTACCTCGACCTCTACAGCCCGGAGCAGGCCCGCCGACACGACGTACGGCCCGGCATCACCGGGCTCGCGCAGGTCCGTGGCCGCAACGCGCTGGAGTGGCAGGCCAAGTTCGCCCACGACGTCGAGTACGTCGACCGGTGCTCCTTCCTGCTGGACCTGAAGATCGTGCTGGCCACCGTCTGGGTGGTGGCCAGCCGCCAGGGCATCTCCGCGCCGGGGGCGGCCACCTGGCACGAGTTCACCGGCAATCCACCACAGTCGTCGGTCTCCGAGGCGGATCCCGCGTACCGCCGATGAACCGGGTCCTGCTGCTCGGTGCCGGCGGGTTCCTCGGGCGGCACGTCCGGGCCCTGCTCGCCGCGCACGCCGACGTCCGGGCGCCCGACCGGATGGCCTGCGACCTGGTCCGCATCGAGCTGCCGGCGCTGATCGCGCTGCTGGCCCGGGAACGGCCCGACGTGGTGGTGGCCGCCGCCGGCCGGATCGTCGGCTCCGGGTACGACTTCGTGCGCGCACACGTGCTGGCCACCGCCAAGCTCGTCGAGGCGATGGCCGAGGCCGTACCGGCGGCCCGGCTGGTCCGGATCGGGTCGGCCGCCGAGTACGGTGCCGTGCCGTACGGCCTCGCGGTGTCCGAGGACCACCCGTGCGCGCCGGTCAGCGAGTACGGGCTCAGTCACCTGACCGCGACCCGGCTGGCGGAACTGGCCGGTGCGGCCGGCCGGGTCGACACGGTCGTGCTGCGGGTCTTCAACCCGGTCGGACCCGGCATCCCCGCAGGCAACGTGCTCGGTCGGGTCACCGGGCTGATCAGGTCGGCGCACGCCGCCGGGGACGACGGGATCGCGCTGGGCCTGCACGACACGTACCGCGACTTCGTCGACGTGCGGGACGTGGCGTCGGCGGTCCTGGCGGCGGCGCGCAGCGCGCCCACGACCGACCGCGTCGTCAACGTCGGCAGTGGCCGGGCGGTGGCCGTCCGCGACGTGGTCCGCCTGCTGGCCGAGGTGGCCGGGTTCACCGGTGACATCCGGGACGGCGGCTTCGCCGCCGACGCCGGGCGCTCCGCCACCGTGCCGTGGATGTGCGCGGACACCACACGTGCCGGGCGGGTGCTCGGCTGGGCGCCCGCGTACGACCTGCGCGAGTCGCTGACCGCGCTGTGGCGCACCGACGGTGCCGCGCCGCCGGTACGCCCGCTGGCCCAGGTGGAGACGGGATGAGGCACATGCGGATCGGCCTGCTCACGCAATGGTTCGACCCGGAGCCCGGCCCGGCCGCACTGCCCGGGATGCTCGCCACCGCCCTCGCCGGCCGGGGGCACGAGGTGCAGGTGCTCACCGGCTTCCCCAACTACCCGACCGGGCGGCTGGCCCCTGGCTACCGGATGGCCCGCCGCCGGGACGAGACCGTCGGCGCGACCAGGATCCGGCGGGTCGCGCTCTATCCGAGCCACGACCGTTCCGCGCTGCGCCGGGTGGCCAACTACGGCTCCTTCGCGGTCTCCGCGCTGGCCTCCGGCACGCCGGTACTGCGCGGGCTGGACGCGCTCTGGGTGGGCAACTCGCCGATCAGCGTCGCGCTCCCGATGTGGTTCGCCCGGTACGCGCACCGGGTGCCCGTGCTGCTGCACGTCCTCGACCTCTGGCCGGACAGCGTGGTGGCCAGCGGCTTCCTCGGCACCGGGCGGCTGTCCCGGACCGTCGAGCGGGGCATGGCCGGCTGGTGCGACGCGATGTACCGCAGCGCCGCCCGCGTCGCCTGTGTCTCGCCCGGCGCCGTGGACCTGCTCGCCGGTCGTGGCGTACCCCGGGAGAAGCTGCGGCACATCCCGATGTGGGCCGACGAGACACCCCGGCCCCGCGCCGGTGATCTGCGCGCGGAGCTGGGCCTGCGACCCGACCAGGTGGTTCTGGTGTACGCCGGTGCGCTCGGCGAGGCACAGGGGCTGGACTCGCTCGTCGACGCCTGCGCCCGGGTGGCCGACCCCCGACTGGTCTGCGTGATCGCCGGCTCCGGCACCACCGAGGAACGGCTGCGTCGCCGGGCCGAGGAACTGGGCGCGGCCCACGTGCGCTTCCTCGGGCAGTTGCCCCGGGAGCGGATGCCCGCGCTGATGGCCACCGGCGACGTGCACTACGTGAGCCTGCGGCCGGGCGGCATGTCGGCGTACACGATGCCGAGCAAGGTGCAGGCCACCCTGGCCGCCGGACGGGCGCTGCTGGTGGCCGCCGAGGGCGACGCCGCCGACGTGGCCCGCGACAGCGGAGCCGGGATCACCGCCCGGCCTGGCGACCCCGACTCGATCGCCGCCGCGCTGCGCGAACTCTGCGGCCTGGGCCGGGAGAAGCTCGACCTGCTCGGGCAGGCCGGTCGGCAGCACTACGAGCGGGTCTTCTCGGTCTCCGCCGGCGCCGAGCGGGTGGAGCGGGCGCTCTCCGAGGTGGTCGACACCCACCGACGCTGAGAGGGTCGGCGTCGGCGGCGAGGAGCGTCAGGGCCAGTCGTCACCGGCGTCCAGGCGCCGGTCGAGCAGTTCCGCCAGGGGCAGAGACTCGCCGTCACGGCCACCCCGGCCGACCACCAGCGGCGGTGGGACCGGCGGGCAGACCGTGCCGAACAGCAGCGCACGCAGACTGTTCGGCACGGTCAGCAGATAGAAGTTCCCCCTGGTGTCCACCGCCCGCGACCGCCCCCGGTCGACGTACCAGCCGGTCAGCCCGGTGCGGTAGCGGTGCCGCCCGTCGTACGACGTCACCCGCAGCCGCTCCGGGCGCAGGCCGCGCGCGGTCGCGTCGGCGGCGAAGCGGTGCACCAGCTCCGCCGCCGCGGCCTGCTCCACGGCCCGGGCCCGGGACTCGGCCTCGGCGTGCGCGTGCACCGCCCGCCGCCGCTGCTCCCGCCAGTCCTCGTCGCCCGCCATGGCGCTCACCGTACGCCGCCCACCCGGGGAGGGCTCAGGCCAGTCCGGCCCGACGCAACGCCTCGGCCATCGCGTCGTTCGCCGGCCCGGTCGGACCCCGGCCCTGCCGCTGCTGCGGCCCGCCACGCTGTCCACCCCGGTCACCGCGACCGCCGCCGCGTCCACCCTGGCCACCACTGCCCTGCCCGCCGCCGTCCCGGCCGCCCCGGTTCTCCCGACCGGCCTGGTTCTCCGGACGGCCCGGGTTCTCCCGACCACCGCGCTCGCGCGTGCCGCCCCGGGCGGCCTCCGCGTCGTCGTCCAGCCGCAGCGTCAACGAGATGCGCTTGCGCGGTACGTCCACGTCCAGCACCTTGACCTTCACCACGTCGCCGGACTTCACCACCTCGCGCGGGTCCTTGACGAAGGTGCGCGACATCGCCGACACGTGCACCAGACCGTCCTGGTGCACCCCGACGTCGACGAAGGCGCCGAAGGCGGCCACGTTGGTGACCACGCCCTCCAGCACCATCCCCGGCGTCAGGTCACCAATCTTCTCGACGCCCTCGACGAAGGTGGCGGTCCTGAACTCCGGACGCGGGTCGCGCCCCGGCTTCTCCAACTCGGCGAGGATGTCGGTGACCGTCGGCAGACCGAACGTCTCGTCGACGAAGTCGGTGGCCCGCAGGCCGCGCAGGATCGCCGACCGGCCGATCAGCGTCCGCAGGTCCTGCCCGGTGGTGGCCAGGATCCGGCGCACCACCGGGTACGCCTCGGGGTGCACGCTGGAGGAGTCCAGCGGGTCGTCGCCGTCGGGGATGCGCAGGAAGCCGGCGCACTGCTCGAACGCCTTCGGCCCGAGCCGGGGCACCTTGCGCAGGTCGGAGCGGCTGCGGAACGGCCCGTTGGCGTCCCGGTGCAGCACGATGTTCTCGGCCAGCCCGGCACCGATCCCGGAGACCCGGGTCAGCAGCGGCGCGGAAGCGGTGTTCACGTCCACCCCGACGCCGTTGACGCAGTCCTCCACCACCGTGTCCAGCGACCGGGAGAGCTTCACCTCCGACAGGTCGTGCTGGTACTGCCCGACGCCGATGGACTTCGGGTCGATCTTCACCAGCTCGGCGAGCGGGTCCTGCAACCGGCGCGCGATGGAGACCGCGCCACGCAGCGACACGTCCATCCCGGGCAGTTCCTGCGCCGCGTACGCGGAGGCGGAGTAGACCGAGGCGCCCGCCTCGGAGACCATCACCTTGGTCAACCCGAGCTGCGGGAAACGCTTGATCAGGTCACCGGCGAGCTTGTCGGTCTCCCGGCTGGCCGTACCGTTGCCGATCGCCACCAGCTCCACCCGGTGCGCCGTGGCGAGCCGGGCCAGCGTCTCGATCGAGGCGTCCCACTGCCGGCGCGGCTCGTGCGGATAGATCGTGTCGGTGGCGACCACCTTGCCGGTGGCGTCCACCACCGCCACCTTCACCCCGGTCCGCAGACCCGGGTCCAGACCCATCGTGGGCCGGGCCCCGGCCGGCGCGGCCAGCAGCAGGTCGCGCAGGTTGGTGGCGAAGACCCGGACGGCCTCCTCCTCGGCCGCCTGCCACAACCGCATCCGCAGGTCCGCGCCGAGGTGGATGAGGATCCGGGTACGCCACGCCCAGCGCACCGTGTCGGCCAGCCACCGATCCGCCGGCCGCCCCTGGTCGGTGACCCCGAACCGGCCGGCGATCGCCGCCTCGTACCGGGTCGGTCCGGTGACCGTGTCGGCGTCGCCGTCGGCCTCCGGGTCCATGGTCAGGTCGAGCACACCCTCCTTCTCGCCCCGGAACATGGCCAGGATGCGGTGCGAGGGCAGCTTCGGGTATGGCTCGGCGAAGTCGAAGTAGTCGGCGAACTTCGCGCCGGCCGACTCCTGCCCCTCGCGTACCCGGGCCACCAGCCGGCCGCGCGACCACATCTGCTCGCGCAGCGTGCCGATCAGGTCGGCGTCCTCGGCGAACCGCTCGATCAGGATGGCCCGCGCCCCGTCCAGCGCGGCGGCGGCGTCGGCCACCCCCTTGTCCGCATCGACGTAGCCGGCGGCGGTCTCCCGGGGGTCCCGGGCCGGGTCGCCGAGCAGCGTGTCGGCCAGCGGCTCCAGCCCCGCCTCGCGGGCGATCTGCGCCCGGGTCCGCCGCTTGGGCTTGTACGGCAGGTAGATGTCCTCCAGGCGGGACTTCGAGTCGGCCGCCATGATCTGCGCTTCCAGGGCCTCGTCCAGCTTGCCCTGGGAGCGGATCGACTCCAGCACCGCCGCCCGCCGCTCGTCCAGCTCCCGCAGGTAGCGCAGGCGCTCCTCGAGCGTCCGTAGCTGGGTGTCGTCGAGCAGCCCGGTGGCCTCCTTGCGGTACCGCGCGATGAACGGCACCGTGGCGCCGCCGTCGAGCAGCTCCACGGCCGCGCGTACCTGGCGCTCGGCGACGCCGAGCTCCTCGGCGATGCGCTGATCAACTGAGAGGGTCACGATGGGCTCCGCCTTCTGGTGTGGGTTCCGTGGTGCATTCTGCCGGGCTACCGTGGCGATCATGGAACCACCTGTGGAGCCGCGCGCCCGACGTCTCTTCGGCGGCAGCGCGCGCACCCTCGGCGACCTCGCGAGCAGCCCGTTCCGCGCGGACCGGGACCGCATCGTCGGCTCGCCGTTCTTCACCCGTCTGGGCGGCGTCACCCAGGTGGTCAGCCCCGGCGGGTCCGGGCTGCTGGTGCACAACCGGCTCACGCACAGCCTCAAGGTCGCCCAGGTGGCCCGCGCGATCGCCGAACGCCTCACCGCCGACGGATGGCAGCGTGACCTGGTGGAGAAGCTGGGCGGCTGCGACCCGGACGTGGTGGAGGCCGCCGCGCTCGCCCACGACCTCGGCCACCCGCCCTTCGGGCACCTGGGCGAACGGGTGCTGGACCGGCTGGCCCGGCACCGGCTCGGCCTCACCGACGGCTTCGAGGGCAACGCCCAGTCGTACCGGATCGTCACCTCGACCGAGATCCGGGGCGCGGCCACCACCGGTCTGGACCTGACCGCGGCGGTCCGGGCGGCGATGCTGAAGTACCCGTGGACCCGACTCGACCACCCGGACCCGCACCCGCGCCTGATGGACCCGCCGCCGCGCGGCGCCACCCCGCCCCCGGACGACCCGGACAGCGGTTCGGCCAAGTTCGGGGCGTACCGCACCGAGCTGGAGGACCTGCGGCAGGCCCGCGCGCCGTTCGCCGGTCGGATCGCCGACTGGCAGCAGACCGTCGAGGCGTCGGTGATGGACACCGCCGACGACGTCGCGTACGCCATCCACGACGTGGAGGACTTCTATCGCGTCGGGGTGCTCCAGCAGGGCGCGGTCGCCGCCGAGCTGATGGCCTGGCAGCGGGAGGGCGGCAGCCTGCGGGCCATCACCGACGCGGCGTTGCAGACCTCGGCCCGCCGGCCCGGCTCGGCGATCGAGCGGCTGCGCCGCCAACTGCACCGCAAGGACGCCTGGATCGCCGACGACGACGCCTTCGCGGCGGCCGTCGAACACGTCCGGGAGGAACTGGTCGAGGGCCTGCTGGCGGTGCCCTTCGACGGCTCGATCGAGGCCGAACAGTACGTCGCCCGGTTCTCCGCCCGGTGGACCGACCGTTTCGTGGACGCGATCACCGTGGTCGAGCAGCCCGGCATGCGCTCCGGGCACGTGCTGCTGGCCCCGGCGCAGTGGCACGAGGTGCAGGTGCTCAAGTTCGTCCATCACCGGTTCGTGCTGGCCCGCCCCGACCTGGCACTGCACCAGCGGGGTCAGGCCCGGCTGCTCGGCACCCTGGTCGAGGCGCTGTTGGAGTGGCTGCTCGACCCGGAGGAGGAGTCCCGCCTGCCCCGGCGGCTGCACGACCTGGTCGAGTTGGCCGAGGCGGAGCTGCACCCGCGTACCCCGGACCGGCTCGGCAAGGCGCGGGGCCGCGCCATCGTGGACTTCGTCGCCCAGCTCACCGACGGTCAGGCGGTGGCGATGCTGGACGCCCTCTCCGGTCGCTCCGGCGCCCTCTGGACCGACGCCTTCGTCCTCTGACAGATGCAAGGAGGGGTCCCTTCCTAACGCCTACGGCATAGGAAGGGACCCCTCCTAACAACAGCGAAGAGCTCAGGCGACCGCCTGCCACCAGCCGTCGACCGACGGCGGGTCGTCCACCACGACCCGCTCGCCGGGTCGGGGCACGGCCAGCCGGACGTCGCGGGCCTTCGCCTCGGCCCAGAGCCGGTCCACCGGCTCGGACCAGTCGTGCAGCGCGAGGTTGAACGTCGCCCAGTGCACCGGCACGAACAGCCCGCCGCGCAGGTCCAGGTGGGCGGCGACGGCCTCCTCCGGGAACATGTGGATCCCCGGCCAGGCCCGGTCGTACGCGCCGATCTGCACCAGCGTCGCGTCGAACGGCCCGTACGCCGCCCCGATCTCGGCGTACCCGTCGAAGTAGCCGGAGTCCCCGGTGTAGTAGACCTTCCGCTGCCGACCGGCGACCACCCAGGAACTCCAGAGCGTGCCGTTGCGTCGCAGTCCCCGGCCGGAGAAGTGCTGCGCGGCGGTGCAGGTGATCTCCAGGTCGGCCACCCGGTGCGTCTGCGACCAGTCCAGTTCGATCACCCGGTGCGCCGGCACGCCCCACCGGTCGAGGTGCGCGCCGACGCCGAGCGGCACCAGGAACGGCGCCGACTGGCGGGCGGTCAGCTCCCGCACGGTGGCCATGTCGAGGTGGTCGTAGTGGTCGTGGGAGATCAGGATCGCGTCGAGCTGCGGCAGTTCGTCGAGGCGTACCGGCGGCTCGTGCAGGCGACGCGGACCGACCGCGTCCGACGGCGAGCACCTGTCGCTCCAGACCGGGTCGAGCAGCACCCGCCGGCCCTCGATCTCGATCAGCGTGGAGGCGTGGCCGTACCAGACGAGGTTCAGCTCGCGGGCCCGGTCGACGTCCGGCGCGGGCGTCGGGCGGACCAGCGGCACGGCACCGGTCGGCCGGCGCTGCTGCTTACCGAAGATCATCTCGCGGAACAGGTTGCTGTCCGGGACGGGCGCCGTCCGGGTGCTCGCCCGGTTGTGGAACGTCCCGTCGTGGAACTGCGGCGACCGGGCCGCCCGTTCCGCCCGCGCCCCGGCCAGTCGGCCACCGAGCGCGGCCGGTACGCCCCGGGCCGCCCACGCGAGTCCGGCCAGTCCGGCCAGCGCGGCCACCCCGGCCACCGATCCCGCGATCCGTCGGCCGGTGACTCGTCCCGTCTGCTCCTTCGGCGCGCGCATGGTTGCCCCCCTCTGCTGATCCCCGCCGTCCACGGTAGCCCTCGCCGCCCGGTTCAGCCGTGGATGCCGGGGCTGTCCGGGGGATGCTCGCGGGCGGCCAGCCGGTCGGCCAGGTCCAGCAGCCGCCGACCCAACCGGGCCCGGGCCTGCACGGCGGGGTGGGTCGCCCCGAAGTCGTCCGCCCTCGGTTGGCCGGCAGCGAAGAAGGCGTACGTCAGCCGGGGCGTCCCGGCCGTGTCGAAGATCACCCCGGCCTCGTGCCGGGCGTCGCGGAACCAGCCGGCCTTGGTGGCGATCCGGGATCGCTCGGCCGAGGACATGGTGCGCCGGATGCCGTCGGTGAACGCCACCGGTGAGCGCAGCGACCGCAGCACGAACGCCGTCGAGGCGGGGGAGAGCAGGGTGCCGCCGACGAGCGCCCGCAACAGGTCGTGCGTCTCGCGGGCCGTACTGGTGCCGAGGTGGAACCGGGGCGAGTCGGCCACCGGCTGCACGGACGTGTCCGGGAAGCCCTTCGCCACCAGGATCCGGTTGACCTCGACGGCCGGGCAGACCAGCGCGCAGAGCCGCACCGCGACGTCGTCGGAGACGGTCAGCAGGTTCGCCAGGACGAGCCCCACCGTCACCCGGCTGGGGTACGCGCCGGCCAACCCGAAGATGCCGTCGCCGCCCGGCGTGACGGTCTCGGCGGTCACCTCGACCTGCTGGTCGAGGGCGAGCCGGCCCCGGTCGACCGTGTCGAGCACCGCCGTCGCCACCGCGATCTTGTTGACGCTGTACGCCTCGACCGGCAGGCTCGCCGACTCGTCCACCGCGACCACCGGGCCGCCTGGTCCGGCGAGACTGACGTACGCCTGCCAGTCGCCGCCGGCCCGGACCCGCTCCCGCCGGTACGCCGCCCGGACCCGTGCCGCGATCCGGCTCAGGTCGGCCTGCGTTTCATCCGGATCGCGAATGATCCACTCCCGTCGGCCCGGGGTCCGTCACGGACACCCTAGACCCGGCCCGTGGCGACCGGTCACGGAGTGAGGACCGCCTTGACGCAGCCGTCCTCCTTGCGCTGGAACATCTCGTACGCCTGCGGGGCCTGGTCCAGCGGCAGCCGGTGGGTGCGCAGGTCCGAGACACCGAGCGGGTCCTCGTCGGTGAGCAGCGGGACGATCTCGTCGATCCACCGGCGTACGTGGCACTGGCCCATCCGCAACTGGATGCCCCGGTCGAACATCTCCATCAACGGCAGCGGGTCGACCTCGCCGCCGTACACCCCGGAGATGGAGACCGTGCCGCCGCGCCGGACGGCCTTCAGCGCGGCCTTGAGCACGACCAGCCGGTCCACCCCGGCCTTGTCGATCATCGGGTCGGCCAGCTTGTCCGGGAGCAGCCCGGCGGCGGCCTGGGCGAACTTGCCCAGCGGCGCGCCGTGCGCCTCCATGCCCACCGCGTCTATGACCGCGTCCGGGCCGCGCCCGTCCACCAGCTCGATCAGGGCACCGGGTACGTCGTCGAGCTGGGACACGTCGAGCACCTCCACCCCGTGCCGACGGGCCATCTCCAGCCGCTCCGGCACCAGGTCCAGCCCGATCACCCGCTCGGCACCGAGCTGCCGGCCGACCCGCGTGCAGAACTGACCCACCGGGCCGAGACCGAAGACGGCCAGCGTGCCGCCGGGCGGCGTGTCCGCGTACCGGACGGCCTGCCAGGCGGTGGGCAGGATGTCCGACAGATAGAGCCAACGCTCGTCCGGGCCGTGGTCCGGCACCGTGATCGGACCGAAGTCGGCGTGCGGCACCCGCAGGAACTCGGCCTGCCCACCGGGCACCGAACCGTAGAGGGAGGTGTAGCCGAACAGGGCCGCGCCCTTGCCCTCGGCGGTCACCTGGGTGGTCTCACACTGGGCGTACAACTGGCGCTGACACATCCAGCACGACCCGCAGGCGATGTTGAACGGCACCACCACCCGGTCGCCGGGCTTGAGCCGGGTCACCCCCGACCCGACCTCCTCGACGATTCCCATCGGCTCGTGCCCCAACACGTCACCCGGCTTCAGGTACGGCCCCAGCACCTCGTACAGGTGCAGGTCCGAGCCGCAGATGGCGGTGGAGGTGATCCGTACGATCGCGTCGGTCGGCTCCTCGATCCTCGGGTCGGGCACGGTCTCCACCCGTACGTCCCGCTTGCCCTGCCATGTCAACGCCCGCATGTCGGTACCCCCTGAGTCGTCGCCTGAGTGGCTGCTACCCGACCCGACGCGCTTCAACCGACCCCGACCCCGCCTCCCTCCCGCCTCCCGCCTCGTCATGATCCGCACAACTACCTGTCTCGCCCTCGTCGACCGAGGGGCGTCGATCATGGAGTGGTGGTGCCAGTAAAGCCGTCCAAATCGCCACAGAACCGCAGCCGCAACTCCATGATCGGCGCATGCGGCGGGGTGTCGTGGTGCGGGTGCGGGTGCGGTGTGGGTGTGCGAACGGCCGCCGTGCCGGGGGTGGCAGGGCGGCCGTTCGACGTGGCCAGGTGCGGGGGCGGGCCCGACAGGTCGGGGCCCGGCGGGTCAGGTGCCGGGGGTGTCGCTCCGCGTGGTGGTGGCGGCCAGGTAGTCGCGGTTCAGGCGGCCGATGGTGGTCAGCGGGATGCCCTTCGGGCAGACCACGGTGCACTCGCCCGCGTTGGTGCAGCCGCCGAAGCCGGCCTCGTCGTGCGCGTCCACCATGCCGATGACCCGGGTGTACCGCTCGGGCTGGCCCTGGGGGAGCAGCGAGAGCTGGGTGACCTTGGCGGCGGTGAAGAGCATGCCGGAGCCGTTCGGGCAGGCGGCCACGCAGGCGCCGCAGCCGATGCAGGCGGCCGACTCGAAGGCGGCGTCGGCGTCGGCCTTGGCCACCGGGACCGAGTGGGCCTCCGGCGCGCTGCCGGTGGGGGCGGTGATGTACCCGCCGGCAGCGATGATCTCGTCGAACGAGTTGCGGTTGACCACCAGGTCCTTGATGACCGGGAAGGCCCGGGCCCGCCACGGCTCGATGTCGATCGTCTCGCCGTCGGAGAACTGGCGCATGTGCAACTGGCAGGCGGTGGTGCCGCGCTGCGGCCCGTGCGCGTCACCGTTGATCATCAGGCCGCACATGCCGCAGATGCCCTCGCGGCAGTCGTGGTCGAAGGCGACCGGCTCCTCGCCGGAGAGGATGAGCCGCTCGTTGAGGACGTCGAGCATCTCCAGGAAGGACATGTCCGGTGAGACGTCCTCGACCTGGTAGGTCACCATCCGCCCCTTGTCCTGGGGGCTGGACTGACGCCAGATGCGCAGGGTCAGGTTCACTTGTAGCTCCGCTGCGTGGGGTGGACGTATTCGAAGTTCAGGTCTTCCTTGTGCAGCACCGACGGCTGCCCGGTGGCGGTGAACTCCCACGCGGCGACGTACGCGAAGTGCTCGTCGTCGCGCTGGGCCTCACCGTCGGGAGTCTGGTGCTCGGCGCGGAAGTGGCCGCCGCAGGACTCCTCCCGGTGCAGGGCGTCGATGCACATCAGCTCGGCCAGCTCGAAGAAGTCGGCGACCCGGCCGGCCTTCTCCAGCGACTGGTTCAGCCCCTCGCCGTCGCCGGGCACCCGTACCCGCTGCCAGAACTGGTCACGCAGCGCGCGGATCTCGTCGATCGCCTTGCGTAGCCCGGCCTCGGAGCGCTCCATGCCGCAGTGCTCCCACATGATCTGGCCCAGCTCGCGGTGGAACGAGTCCACCGTGCGGTCGCCGTCGATCGCGAGCAGCCGCTGGATCCGGTCCTCGACGTCGCGACGCGCCTCGACGGCCGCCGGGTGGCTGCCGTCGACCTGCTCGAACGGGCCGGCGGCCAGGTAGTTGGCGACCGTGTTCGGCAGCACGAAGTAGCCGTCGGCCAGCCCCTGCATCAGCGCCGAGGCGCCGAGCCGGTTCGCGCCGTGGTCGGAGAAGTTCGCCTCGCCGATCACGAACAGGCCGGGGATGGTGGACTGGAGGTCGTAGTCGACCCAGAGGCCGCCCATCGTGTAGTGCACGGCGGGGTAGATGCGCATCGGGACCGCGTACGGGTCCTCGCCGGTGATCCGCTCGTACATCTCGAAGAGGTTGCCGTACTTGGCCTCGATGGCCTTGCGGCCGAGACGCCCGATGGCGTCGGCGAAGTCGAGGTAGACGCCGAGCTTGGTCGGGCCCACGCCACGGCCCTCGTCGCAGACGTACTTCGCGGCCCGGGAGGCGATGTCCCGGGGCACCAGGTTGCCGAAGGAGGGGTAGATCCGCTCCAGGTAGTAGTCCCGCTCGTCTTCCGGGATGTCCTGCGGGTTGCGGTCGTCGCCCTTGGTCTTCGGCACCCACACCCGGCCGTCGTTGCGCAGCGACTCGCTCATCAGGGTCAGCTTCGACTGGTGGTCGCCGGAGACCGGGATGCAGGTCGGGTGGATCTGGGTGTAGCACGGGTTGGCGAAGTACGCGCCCTTGCGGTGTGCCCGCCAGGTGGCGGTGACGTTGCAGCCCTTGGCGTTGGTGGAGAGGTAGAAGACGTTGCCGTAGCCGCCGGAGGCGAGCACCACCGCGTCGGCGAACTCGGTGCTGATCTCGCCGGTGACCATGTCCCGGACGACGATGCCCCGGGCCTTGCCGTCGATGATGATCAGCTCCAGCATCTCGTGCCGGGCGTTCATCTCCACGTTGCCCAGGCCGATCTGCCGCTCCAGCGCCTGGTACGCGCCGAGCAGCAACTGCTGGCCCGTCTGGCCGCGGGCGTAGAAGGTGCGCTGCACCTGGGCGCCGCCGAAGGAGCGGGTGTCCAGCAGGCCGCCGTACTCGCGGGCGAACGGGACGCCCTGGGCGACGCACTGGTCGATGATGTTCACCGACATCTCGGCCAGCCGGTGCACGTTCGACTCGCGGGAGCGGAAGTCGCCGCCCTTGACGGTGTCGTAGAAGAGGCGGTGCACCGAGTCGCCGTCGTTGCGGTAGTTCTTGGCGGCGTTGATGCCACCCTGCGCGGCGATCGAGTGGGCCCGGCGCGGGCTGTCCTGGTAGCAGTACGACTTGACCCGGTAGCCCTGCTCGCCCAGCGTGGCGGCGGCGGCACCGCCGGCCAGCCCGGTGCCGACCACGATGACGGTCATCTTGCGCCGGTTGGCCGGGTTGACCAGCTTGGCCTCGAAACGGCGGCGTTCCCAGCGGGTCTCGATCGGCCCGTCGGGAGCCCGGGTGTCGGCGACCGGGTCGCCCTCGGTGAACAGATCCATGGTCAGGACACCAATCCGGTGAGTACGGCGAACGGGACCAGGAGGTAGCCGGCGCAGAGCACGACGGCGAAGGTCAACGCCACCAGGCGGGCCCGCTGCTCGCCACGGGGCGTCTGCTGCCCGAGGCTGCGCAGCGCGCTGAAGATGCCGTGCCGCAGGTGGAAGCCGAGCGCGACGATCGCCAGCGTGTAGAAGAGCGTGACGTACCAGCGCGCGGGCGCGAAGTCGGCCACCACGTTGGCGTACGGCCGGGACGGGTCACCGACCGGGTTCAGCGTGCCGGTGGTCAGGTCCAGGATGTGGTAGATCACGAAGAGCAGGATGATCACGCCGCCCCAGCGCATGGTGCGGGCGGCGTAGCTGCCCCGGACCTTCTTGCGGTGGGCGTAGCGCACCGGGCGGGCGGCGCGGGCGCGCAGCGCGAGGACGGTGGCCGCCCAGATGTGGCCGAGCACCGAGACCAGCAGGCCGATCCGCATGATCCAGAGGAACCAGGCGTGCGGCAGCACCGGGCCGCCGATTCCGCGCAGCCAGTGCGCGTAGTCGTTGAACGACGTGTCGCCCGCGAAGACCTTGAGATTGCCCAGCATGTGCGCGATGAGGAAGAGCACCAGGAAGATGCCCGTCACCGCCATGACCGCCTTCAGTCCGACATTGGATCGGATGGGCGACCGCGTTCTCGTCGTGACTACCACGAGCCCGACGCTAGGAGCACTTTGATCAGTCGTCCAATGCATCGACACCGCAGTCTTGATAGCCATAAGCTATGTAGATGCAGCTCCATCAGCTGAAGTACTTCGTAGCAGTGGCAGAAGTACGACATTTCACCCAGGCAGCCGACATCGTCGGCATAACTCAGCCCTCGTTGAGTAAGCAAATTCACGCTCTGGAGGACAGCCTCGGTGCGCCGCTGTTCGAGCGGGTAAGGGGGAACATCACTCTCACCGCCGCCGGCGAGGTGCTGCTCCCGCTGGCCAAGCGGATCCTGGCCGACGTCGACACCGCCACCCGGGAGGTGCAGGAGCTGGTCGGCCTGCGGCGCGGCCGGGTACGCCTCGGCGCCACCCCCAGCCTGGCCACCTCGCTGGCCCCGCCGGTGCTGCGCCTGTTCCGCGACGCGCACCCCACCATCGACCTGCGGGTGGAGGAGGGCGGCTCCCAGGACCTGGTCCGTGACCTGCTCCGCGGCGACCTCGACCTGGCGTTGATCATCATGCCGGCCCAGGGCACCGACCCCGGGCTGCGCGCCGACCCGATCCTGCGGGAGAGCCTGGTGGTCGCCTCCGTCGACCCGCTGCCGACCGCCTCGACCGGCGACGACCTGCGCATCACCGACCTGCGCGACCAGCCACTGGTGATGTTCCGCGAAGGCTACGACCTGCGCGACGCCACCCTCCAGGCGTGCCGTGCCGCCGGGTTCGAGCCGACGCTCTCCGTCGACGGCGGCGAGATGGACGCCGTCCTCAGCTTCGTCGAGGCCGGGCTGGGCGTCGCCCTCGTACCCGGCATCGTGGTGGCCCGGCGACCCGGCATCCGGGTCACCCGGCTCGCGCCCCCCGGGGTCCGCCGCACCATCGCGGTGGCCCGCCGCCGCGACGTGGTGCCGACGCACGCCGGCCGCGAACTCCGCCGCATCCTGCTGGAGTACGTGCAGACCGCCACCGCCGACGCGCAGCTCCCGCCCGGCGTGGAACCCCTGGCCTAGCCGCTCTCCGCGTCGTCCATGGCGCGATAGATGCGCTGCTCGGAGACCGGGTACGGGGTGCCCAGCGCCTGGGCGAAGACGTTCACCCGCAACTCCTCGATCATCCAGGGGATCTGCCGTACCGCAGCCGAGGTCCGCCGGGCCACCGGCAGCGCCGCGACCATCTCGTCGTACTCCCGTTGCACCACCGCGACCCGGTCCTGCTGCTGCTTGTCCCGCTGCGGGTTCGCCGCCAGCCGGTCCATCCGCCGCTCGATCGCGGTCAGGTAGCGCAGCAGGTCGGGCAGGCGGGCGTACCCGGCCTCGGTGATGAACCCGGCGTGCACCAGGCGGGTGAGCTGGGCACGGATGTCAGCCAGGGCGGCCACCACGGCCAGGTTCCGGGTCGCGCCGAGCCGCTGCTGCACCGCGTACGCCGCGCCGAGCACCGCCCTGACCCGGTCCATCACCTCCACCACCGTGTCCACCAGCCCGGCCCGCACGGTGTCCCGCAGCGCGGCGAAACCCTCGGCGTCCCAGGCCGGTCCACCGGCGTCGCCGACCAGCTTGTCGATCGCCGCCCCGGCCGCGTCCTCGATCAACGCCTGCACCCCGCCGTGCGGGTTGCGGGACAGCGACAGCTTCGCCTCGTTGGAGAGCCGCCCCTGGAGGAACTTCGCCGGTGACGGCACGGTCAACCGCAGCAGCCGTCGGGTGCCCGCCCAGTGCGCGGCCTCCTGCTCGCCGGCCGAGTCGAAGACGCGTACGCCCACCGTGGCGCCCTCGTCCACAAGCGCCGGGTACGCGGTCACCGCGTACCCGGCCCGGACCTGCTCGATGGTGCGCGGCAGGGTGCCGATCTCCCACCCGGTCAGCCCGGTACGCGCCACGTCCGGTGCGGCGGCGGCCACCACCTGGCGTACCTCCGCCTTGAGCCGGCGTTGCAGCTCCGGCAGGTTCTTGCCCTCGGCGACCGGCTTGTCGTCCTCGCCGAGCACCCGGAACGTGACCCGCAGGTGTGCCGGCAGCCGGCTCAGGTCCCAGGCGTCGCGGGGGACCGTCACCCCGGTCATCCGCCGCAACTGCCGGGTCAGCGCGTCCAGCAGCGGCTCCTCGCCGGGGGTGATCGCGGCCAGCGCGGCGCGGGCGTAGTCCGGCACCGGTACGAAGTTGCGGCGCACCGGCTTCGGCAGCGACCGGATCAGCGCGATCACCAACTCCTCGCGCAGCCCCGGCACCTGCCAGTCGAAGCTCTCCGCCGGCACCTGGTTGAGCAGCGGCAACGGGATGTCCACGGTCACGCCGTCGGTCGGGGTGCCCGGCTCGAAGGTGTACGTCACCGGCAGGCTGACCCCGTCGGCACTCCACGAGTCCGGGAAGTCTGCCTCGTCCACCCCGCCCCGACCGGCGTTGACCAGCAGTTCCCGGGTGAACGTCAGCAGGTCCGGCCGCTCGCGCCGCGCCGTCTTCCACCAACTGTCGAAGTGCCGCCCGGAGACCACGTCGGCGGGGATCCGCTCGTCGTAGAACTGGAAGATCGTCTCGTCGTCGACCAGGATGTCCCGCCGCCGGGCCCGGTTCTCCAACTCCTCCACCTCGGTCAGCAGTCGCTGGTTGTCCCGCCAGAACTGGTGGTGGGTGGACCAGTCGCCCTCGACCAGCGCGTGCCGGATGAACAGCTCCCGGCTCAGCGCCGGATCGATCCGACCGAAGGTGATCTTGCGGGAGGTGACCAGCGGTACGCCGTAGAGCGTCACCTTCTCGTACGCCATCACCGCCGCCTGCTTCTTCTCCCAGTGCGGCTCGCTGTAACTGCGTTTCACCAGGTGCTGGGCGAGCGGCTCGACCCACTCCGGCTCGATCCGGCCGTTCACCCGCCCCCACAGCCGGGACGTCTCCACCAGCTCGGCGGCCATCACCCAACGCGGCGGTTTACGGAACAGCGCCGACCCCGGGAACAGCCCGAACTTCGCCCCCCGGGCCCCCAGGTACTCGTGCTTCTGAGCGTCCTTCAGGCCGATGTGGGAGAGCAGACCGGGCAACAGCGACTGGTGCACCCGGGGCGTGTCGATCTCCTCCGGCAGGTCCGCGTTCGGCGTACGCAACACCTGGCGCAACTGGCTGACGATGTCCTGCCACTCGCGTACCCGCAGGTAGTTGAGGTACTCGGCCTTGCACATCCGGCGGAACGCGCTCGACGACAGGGCCCGTTGCTGCTCGCGCAGATGACGCCAGAGATTGAGGTACGCGACGAAGTCCGACTCCTTGTCGGCGAACCGGGCGTGCGCCTGGTCCGCCTGCGCCTGCCGGTCGGCGGGCCGCTCCCGGGGATCCTGGATCGACAGCGCCGCGGCGATCACCATCACCTCGACGGCACACCCGTTGCGCTCGCCCTCCAGCACCATCCGGGCCAGCCGGGGGTCGACCGGAAGCTGGGCGAGACGCCGCCCGAGCGCGGTCAGCCGGCGGTCCGGGTCGGACTCCGTCGGGTCCAGGGCACCCAACTCGTGCAGCAGGTTCACGCCGTCGGCGATGTTGCGCCGATCCGGCGGGTCGATGAACGGGAAGGCGGCGATGTCGCCCAGCCCGATGGCGGTCATCTGAAGGATGACCGAGGCCAGGTTGGTGCGCAGGATCTCCGGGTCGGTGAACTCGGGGCGGGCCAGGAAGTCCTGCTCGTCGTAGAGCCGGATGCAGATGCCGTCCGAGGTACGCCCGCAGCGGCCCTTGCGCTGGTTGGCGCTGGCCTGCGAGACCGGCTCGATCGGCAGCCGTTGCACCTTGAGCCGCTGCGAGTAGCGGGAGATCCGCGCGGTCCCCGGATCCACCACGTACTTGATACCCGGCACGGTCAGCGAGGTCTCCGCCACGTTGGTCGCCAGCACCACCCGCCGCCCACCGTGCGGGGCGAAGACACGGTGCTGCTCGGCGACGCTGAGCCGGGCGTACAGCGGCAGGATCTCGGTGTGCCGCAACGCCGGGCGGTTCTCGACGAGCCTGCCCAGCGCGTCGGCGGTGTCCCGGATCTCCCGCTCGCCGCTGAGGAACACCAGGACGTCGCCGGGCCCCTCGGCGGCCAGTTCCTGCACCGCGTCACCGATGGCCTGGACCTGGTCGCGGACGTTCTCCTCGTCCGTGTCGTCGGCGTCCTCGTCGACCTCGACCAGCGGCCTGTACCGCACCTCGACCGGGTACGTCCGGCCGGACACCTCGACCACCGGCGCCGGCACCCCGTCCGGGTGCTCGGCGGTGGGCGGCCCCGCGAAGTGCCGGGCGAACCGGTCGGTCTCGATGGTCGCCGAGGTGATGATCACCTTGAGGTCGGGGCGACGCGGCAGGAGCTGCCGGAGGTAGCCGAGAATGAAGTCGATGTTGAGGCTGCGCTCGTGCGCCTCGTCGATGATCAACGTGTCGTACTGGCGCAGCATCCGGTCGGTCTGCAACTCGGCCAGCAGAATGCCGTCGGTCATCAGCTTGACCAGGCTGTTCTCGCCCACCTGATCGGAGAAGCGCACCTTGAAGCCGACCACGTCACCGAGCTGCGTGCCCAACTCCTCGGCGATCCGGTCCGCGACCGTACGCGCCGCCAACCGCCTCGGCTGGGTGTGCCCGATCAGCCCGTGCACCCCACGGCCCAACTCCAGGCAGATCTTCGGCAACTGGGTGGTCTTACCCGACCCGGTCTCCCCGGCCACGATCACCACCTGGTGATCACGGATCGCCGCCGCGATGTCGGCCGCACGCTCGCTGACCGGCAACTGCGGCGGGTACGTCACCGTCGGCACCGCCGCGCGTCGGGCCGCCAGGCGCGCCTCCGCCTCGGCCACCTCGACCACGATCTCGGCGAGCGTCTCCTCCCGACGCTGCGGATCGCGCACCTTCCGCAACCCGTCCAGCCGCCGACGCAGCCGACGCTGGTCGCGGAACATCAACGGCGAGAGACGACGGTGCACCTCGCGAACCGGATCGGTCGCGGCGGTGGTGGCTTGATTCTGCATGTCGTGCCCAAGGATAGGCAGCGACCCGCCGACCCGCCTCCTGGTTACCCACCCGCCCGCGTGAAAGGAAGGGCCCCTTCCTAACGCCTCAGGTATAGGAAGGGTCCCCTCCTAACACCGAGCGCGCCTGCGCCGTGCGTGCCCTGCGTCGTGCGTGCCCTGCGCCGTGCGTGCCCTGCGCCGTGCGTGCCCTGCGCCGTGCGCGCCTGCGTGGAGCGCGCCTGCGTCGAGCGCGTACAGCGCGGTGCGCGTCCTGCGTCATGTGTGCCTGCGCCGCGTGGGCGTAAGAGGAGCGGCGGTCTATCGTTGACCGCCGAGCCGGAGCGAGTACGGGAACGCCGATGACGATGCGTGACACCGACCGGGCGCTGGTGCAGGCCGCCAGCGCCGTGGCCAAGCTGCGCTGTCGCAGCGCCGCCCACACCCTTGCGGCGGCGGCCCGCACCGTCGACGGGCGGATCGTCTCCGGCGTGAACGTCGTGCACCCCACCGGGGGTGCCTGCGCCGAGGTGGTCGTGGTGGGCACCGCAGCGACCCAGCTCGCGGGCGACCTGGAGACCATCGTCACTGTGGGCGATCGCGGTCGGAGTCTGGTTGCCCCCTGCGACCGGTGCCGGCGGCTGCTCGCCGATCACTTCCCGGCGCTCCGGGTGATCGCCGGCCCGCTGGACACCCCGCAGGTGTACGAGATCACCGATTCACCCACCACGCCCGAGTAACCCTCCTTGCCGGGCCCTAGCGCGCGCCCTCATGATCCGCGCAACTTCATTGATACTGCTGCCTCCGGGAGTGGATGAGGCAGCAACATCGGTGAAGTTGCGCGGGTCTTGCAGTAGGCCGCATCGGCGCGTACCCGATCACGCCGCCTGGCAGGTTAGGCCGGGAACACTCCAGATCAACAGACCTGCAGGTCGGGCCGTTTCGACAAGCGGATCGAGACATTCCCGGCAGTGGGAGCGGGCCTCTTCGTCCCGAGAGGGCCAGCGGTCAGGGGCGGTGGGAACGGGCCCCTTCGTCGTCCGGAGGAGGCGGGCGGTCAGGGGCCGCACCGTGGGGTCGGTCTTGCCGGGGAGAGGCAACTCAGAGGGGCGGCGTGGGGTCGGTCTTCGGCGGGGGAGAGGCAACTCAGGGGCGGCGTGGAGGTCAGTCTTCAGCGGGCGAGGAGCCAGGTCAGGGGCGGCGTCGCGTGAGTGCGTGGCGGAGTTCGGCGAGGAAGCCGTCGACATCGTCGCGGAGGCGCGTGGCGGTGACGTGGAGTACCAGCCAGCCGGTGCCGAGCAGGCGGTTGAGGCGGCGTCGGTCGCGGTGGAACTGCTCCGGGTCGTGGTGCCGGAGTCCGTCGTACTCGACGGCCACCCGATGCTCGGGCCAGGCGAGGTCGACCCGGGCGATGAACCTGCCCACGGGCTCCACGACGAATTGGGTGACGGGTCTCGGCAGTCCGGCCTGCACGATGCGTACCCGCAGGCGTGACTCGGGCATCGACTCGGCCCCGGGGTCGGCGAACTCGACCACCCGCAGGTACGTCGAGGAGTGGTGACCGGGATGCCGGCGTGCGAGCCGATCTCGTCCATCGACACGTCGGCGCGGTGCACGGTCAGACCCGCCACCGGCCCGAGCCGCCGGTCGGTGGGGACCAGGACGTCTATCGGCTCGTCGACGCGGACCTCGCCGACGCCGAACGACGCGGCGGCACTGCGGCCCGCGACCGCCGCGCCGGGTGGGCGCACCAGCCGCGCCGCGCGACAGCGGGTACGGTGCGTCACCGCGAGTTGGGCGTCGACGTAGACGTCCCGGAAGAGCCGTCGCCAGGCTTTGCTGCGCAGCTCGGTACGGGTGAGTAGCCCACCGGCCACCACCTCGGAGCCTCGGAAGAGTCGCCCGCGTAGTTCCGGGGGCCGTCTGGGAGATACCGGCATCGGCACACCCTGGACGGGCGCGCGGCGTCTCCGCTGTCCCTGTGGACAACCTGTCGCCCGCTGACAGCCCCCGCCCGTGGACAACGGCAGCCGACATCGGAGCAACGTGGTGCCAGCCGAGAACCAGGCGCCCTCGGCGGCCAGTGGACCCGTCGGCGGCCACTGCGTCGCCGGGCCTGATCCGCCGCTGGGCTGGATCCCGGTGGGCCGTGGCAGCGGTGCACCCCGACTCGGCGGGCGGGTGGTCCGGCACCGGCTGGCACCGGACCACCACCGAGTCCGAAGAGAAGCGGAGAACAGACCGACAACAACGGGATGATCAATTGCGGACGTGCGGACGAGAGGGGTGGGGGAGGGGACGTCAGGCGGCAGCGGACCAGATGGCGCGGAAGGCGGCGGCCTCGCCGGCCAGCCAGCGTTCGATCTCGTCGGGCCTGGCGCTGTCGGGCATCCGGTAGGTGGTGCCGCGCCGGACGTCGACCAGGACCGGCTCGGCGTGCGGCAGGACGGCGTCCATGTGGCGGGCGGTCAGGTGCAGGGCGGCCAGGGTCGCCTCCTCGCTGGGCGGCGCCTCGTCGAAGTGCAGGCGGACCGCTTGGGCGCGGCCGTCGGCGTACCGGATGCCGAAGTGGGGGTTGATCTTGATCGGTAGGTCGCCGAGCATGGCCAGGGCGTCGCGGGTCTGGGCCAGGTTGATGGTGGCCGGCTCGCCGAGCGAGTGCAGCCAGGCGGTCGCGCCGGGGATCAGGGCCTGGTAGAGCGGTCGCCAGCGGGGCTTGACCACGTCGACCACCTGGGTCAGGTGGGTGCCGCCGGTGTGGAAGGCGATGTCGGCCTTGAGTGCCTTGACGAACTGGCCGTGCGGGTTGAACCCGGAGCGGCTGGCCCGCTGCCGACGCAGGCCGCCGACGAAGCTGGCCTTGGTGGGCCCGGTGCGGCCGACGTACCGGGTGAAGCCGAGGAGGGTGGCGTACGGCGTGAGGGGGGCGGAGGTGGGCGCTGTCACGAGCATCCTCCCAGGTCAGGAACTCGATTAGTACATACATTCTAATCGACGGGTCTGACATCGCCCAGAGGAGATAAGGGGCTGATCGGACTGCTCTGGCGGGTGCGTACCGGCCAGGTTCGGAACCCTGACCGGAGCGGCGCGAACGGAGCGGTCCGCACCGTGGGTCGACGCGGCGCGGGTGCTGTCCGGCGGGCCGGCGGCGGCGTCCGGCGCGGCCCCGCCGCCACCGGGGCCGGCATCGAGGCCGCTGGCGGTGCCGGCGTCGGTGCCGGGGTGGGCGGTCGGGTCACGAGCAGCAGCGCCACCAGCAACCAGACCACCGTCGCCACCCGGTTGACCGTGGTGGTGGGCAGTCCCAGCGACCCGACGACGACCACGACCAGCAGCCCGGCGCCGAAGCGCACCACGGCGCGGTCGGTCCGGCGGCGGGACCGCCACCAGAGTACGACCAGCATGGTCAGGATCGCGGACTGCGCCACCACGCCGAGGACGCCCGCCATCACCAGTGCCTCCACCCACACCGAGTCGTAGGCGACCCGCAGGCCGTCCATGCCGAAGCCGGTCCACGGCGAGTGGGTGAACACGATCCCGGCGGCGTCGGCGAGCGTCGAGTTCTCACCGAACCGGCGGGCCGAGTACAGCGACAGGAGGCTGCCGGACTGCTCGCCGGGGGTGAGCCACGCGTCGAGGAGCATGCCGCCGATCGGCGAGTCGGGCCGCCGCGCCTGATGATCGAAGACGGCCAGGACGCCGCCGACGGCGAGGGCGGCGCCGACGCGGGTACGCCACGGCGAACCGGCCCAGGTCTGCCAGATCGCCACCGGCAGCCCGACCAGCAGGAAGATCTTGGACGCGGTGAGGAGGCCGCCGATGGTGAGGAGCACCCCGGCGGCGGCGAGCGGGACGGGTCGGCGACGCAGCAGGAACACGGCGGCGACCAGCCCGAGGCTGTACATGACCCCGGCCTCGGCGGGCTGGTTGAAGACGCCCGAGTAGCGGCCCATCGTGGCGGCCCGTTCGGCGGTGGTCACCGTGCCGGCGTCGCCGCTCCACCAGGCGGTCAGGATGTGGTCGTACGCGCCGGGGTCCATCAGCATCGCGTACGCCAGGATCGCGTTGGCGGCGAGGACGGTGACGAGCGTCCCGGCGGCGAACCGCAGCAATCGCAGCCGGTCGACGTCGCCCGAGACGATCAGATAGCCGGCGGCCAGGACGATCGCCGGCAGGAGCAGGTTGTCCAGCCCGGCCCAGAAACCGACCGTGCGCATTCCGGTGGAGAGGTGGGCGTCGCCGATCGACGCCACGGCGGCGACGACCGGATAGGCCACGAGCAGGGCGGCGAGCGCCACGACCGGCCCGGGGGCGGTCGGTAGGCGTCGGGCACGGGCCAGGAACGCGAGCACCGCGACGACGCAGACGGCGAGCTGCTCGGTGCGGACCCCGGAGACCACGTACGGGCCGAAGGACGCCGCCACGAGCACCACGACGGCGCTGTCGGCGGAGCGCTGCCCGGGTTTGATCCGTCGCCTATGTGATGGCATGTGAGCGTCGACCCCCACTGTTGAGGAACGCCCCATTTTGTGCCGACAATCCCTGGGCACGCCGACGCCCCGGAACGCTCGGCGCGTCGCGCTGCCGGTGCCCGTGGGATGGAGCGGATTCCTACAGTTGGCCGACGTCGGTGACGCGTACCACCGCTGCCCCCGCCTCGTCGGAGGCGACCAGGTCGACCTCGGCGCTGATGCCCCAGTCGTGGTCGCCGTCCGGATCGTCGAGGATCTGCCGGACGGTCCACCGCTCGCGGCCCTGTTCGATCATGAGCAACGCGGGCCCACGGGCGTTCGGGCCGGTGCCGATCTCCGGGTACGACTCGAAGTACGGCTCCAGCGCGTCCGCCCAGGCGTCGGCGTTCCAGCCGGACTCGACGTCCAGCTCGCCGAGGGCGTCCCAGTGCCGCAACGCCGCCAGTTCCACCCGCCGGAACAGGGCGTTGCGCACCAGCACCCGGAACGCCCGCGCGTTGCGGGTCACCGCGACCGGACGGTCGTCCAGGGCGGCGGCGACGTCGGGCAGGTCGCCCGGGTTGCGCAACCGCTCCCACTCGTCGATCAGGCTGGAGTCGACCTGCCGGACCAACTCGCCGAGCCACTCGATCAGGTCGACGAGTTCCTCGGTCTTGGCCTCCTCGGGCACCGTCTGCCGCAACGTCTTGTACGCGTCCGCGAGGTAGCGCAGCACCAGCCCCTCGGACCGGGACAGCCCGTAGAACTGCACGAACTCGGTGAACGTCATCGCCCGCTCGTACATGTCCCGGACCACGGACTTGGGGGAGAGCTGGTGGTCGGCCACCCACGGATGCCCCTGCCGGTACATCTCGTACGCGTTCTCCAGCAACTCGGCCAACGGCTTCGGCCAGGTCACCTCGTCGAGCAGTGCGATGCGGGCCTCGTACTCGATGCCGTCGGCCTTCATCGCGGCGACCGCCTCGCCACGGGCTTTGAACTGCTGCGCGGAGAGCACCTGGCGCGGGTCGTCGAGGATCGACTCGATCACCGACAGCACGTCGAGCGCGTACGACGGGGACTCGGTGTCCAGCAGCTCGATGGTGGCCAGCGCGAGCGGCGACAGCGGCTGGTTGAGCGCGAAGTCCAGCTGGAGGTCGACGGTGAGTCGTACCCGTCGCCCGGTCTCGTCCGGCTCGGGCAGTTCCTCGACCACGCCACCGGCCCGCAGCGCCCGGTAGATGGCGATCGCCCGGCGGATGTGCCGGCGCTGCGCCGCCGCGTCCTCGTGGTTGTCGGTGAGCAGGTGTCGCATCGCGGCGAACGCGTCACCGGGGCGGCCGATGACGTTGAGCAGCATCGAGTGGCTGACCTGGAAGCTGGAGGTCAGCGGCTCCGGCTCGGCCGACACCAGGCGGTCGAAGGTGGGCTGGCCCCACCCGATCGACCCCTCCGGCGGCTTCTTCTTGACCACCTTGCGGCGCTTCTTGGGGTCGTCACCGGCCTTGGCGAGCGCCTTCTCGTTCTCGATCACGTGCTCGGGGGCCTGCACGACGACCCGGCCGAGAGTGTCGAAACCGGCCCGCCCGGCGCGGCCGGCGATCTGGTGGAACTCACGGGCCTTGAGCAGCCGGGTACGCACACCGTCGTACTTGGAGAGGCCGGTGAAGAGCACGGTGCGGATCGGCACGTTGATGCCGACGCCGAGGGTGTCCGTTCCGCAGATGACCTTGAGCAGTCCCGCCTGGGCGAGCGTCTCCACCAGCCGGCGGTACTTCGGCAGCATGCCGGCGTGGTGCACGCCGATGCCGTGGCGGACCAGCCGGGACAGCGTCTTGCCGAAGCCGGAGGTGAACCGGAAGCCGCCGATGGCCTGGGCGATCATGTCCTTCTCGGCGCGGGTGCAGACGTTGACGCTCATCAGCGCCTGTGCGCGCTCCAGCGCGGCGGCCTGGGTGAAGTGCACGACGTACACCGGGGCCTGCTTGGTCTGCAGCAACTCTTCGAGCGTCTCGTGCAGCGGCGTCATCGCGTACGAGAAGAGCAGCGGGACCGGCCGCTCGGCCGAGCGGACGACGGCGGTCGGCCGACCGGTGCGCCGGGCCATGTCGTCCACGAACCGGGTGGTGTCGCCCAGCGTGGCCGACATCAGCACGAACTGCGCCTGCGGCAGCTCGATCAGCGGCACCTGCCAGGCCCAGCCCCGGTCGGGCTCGGCGTAGAAGTGGAACTCGTCCATGACGACCTGCCCGACGTCGGCGCGGCTGCCCTCGCGCAGCGCCAGGTTGGCCAGGATCTCCGCCGTGCAGCAGATGATCGGCGCGTCGGCGTTGACGCTCGCGTCGCCGGTGAGCATGCCGACGTTCTCCGCGCCGAACACCTCGCAGAGCGCGAAGAACTTCTCCGACACCAGGGCCTTGATCGGCGCGGTGTAGAACGTCGTCCGGCTGTCGGCCAGCGCGGCGAAGTGCGCGGCGATCGCCACCAGGCTCTTGCCGGAACCGGTCGGCGTATTCATGATCACGTTCGCGCCGGAGACGATCTCGATGACCGCCTCCTCCTGGTGGGGATAGAGGTCCAGACCGCGCTCGGACGCCCAGCTGGCGAACGCGTCGTAGAGGGTGTCGGGGTCGGCGGTCTTCGGCAGCGCGGCGGTGAGTGTCATGGCCGGTCCATCGTGCCTTCCGTAACCCCACAAACGCCAACCGGCCCCGACCCCCGCACCCGCGACGGCGGCGGCTCAGCGGCGGCGGTACATCAGGTCGGCGATCGGGCGTCCCGCCCGCAGCGCCCGCCGTTCGAACCGGGTCACCGGTCGGTGTGCCGGCCGGGGCGCGAACCCGTCGTGGAGGTTGACCAGGCCCGGGTCGGCGTCGAGCGTCACCCGCATCGACGCCGCGTACTCCGCCCAGTCGGTCGCGCAGTGCAGCGTGCCGCCCGGCGCCAACCGGGACCGCAGCACCGCCACGTGCGCGGGCTGGATCAGCCGCCGCTTGTGGTGCCGCGACTTCGGCCACGGATCCGGGAAGAACACGTGCACCGCGTCCAGCGAGTCGGTCGGCAGCAGGCGGAGAAGGTCCAGCGCGTCGCCCTCGGCGATCCGGAGATTGCCCAGCTCACGCTGGTGCACGAGGTCCAGGAGGTTCGCGATTCCCGGCGTGTGCACCTCGACCGCCAGATAGTCTCGATCCGGGTCGGCGGCGGCCATGTCGGCGGTCGTGTCGCCCATGCCGGACCCGATCTCGACCACCAGCGGTGCCCGCCGGCCGAAGAGGTCGACCGGGTCGAGTCGGTCGACGTCGGCCACCCGCAGGGCGTACCTCGGCCACAGATGCGTCAACGCCGCCGTCTGACGGTCGCTCATCCGGCCGCCACGCGGGTGGAAGGTGCGGATCGGTCGCGCCGGGTACGGCGGCGCGGACGCGGTGGGATGCGGGTCGGTGGAGGTCACAGCGAACCGAGCCTACGCGAGCTTCGCGCCGGATCGGATGTGAGGTACGACCGGGAGTGAGACCATCATCCCGTACGGCAGACCGGGTGTCCGCAGCGGCGCCCGGCGACTGCTCCGGCGCGCCGGGAGGGGGCATCGTGTCAGGGACGCGTATTCGTCGGGTGCCCTCGGTCGCCGCCCCGCTGCTGCTCGCCGCCGCTCTGCCTCTGCTCGCGGCCCTCCTCGTCGCACCGGTGCTGCCGGCCGGCCCCGCGCGGGCCGCCGCCCCACAGCCCGGCCCGAACGTCTTCGTCGAGGTCATGCCCAGCACCGTCGAACCGGGGCACCTGGTCGGCCTGCGGGCGAGCTGTCAGGACAACTCGGTCGGCGCGATCGTCGTCTCGGATGCCTTCGGCCGGGTCGCGGTGCAGCCGCAACGCGGCCTGCTGCACGGGACGGCCATGGTCAAGGACCGGGTGCTCCCCGGCAACTACCGGGTCAAGCTGGAGTGCCGGGGCGGCGAGACCGCGTCCACGATGGTCCAGGTGGTACGCCAGATGAAGCCCAGCCGAGGCCCGGCTACCGGATTCGGCGGCGGTGCCGGTGGGGTCGCCTCCGGTCTGCTGCTGCCCGGCGGGCTCGCGCTGACCGTCACCGGCATGGTCGTCTGGGTCGCCGCCACCCGTCGGCGCGGCGCGGGCGGGTGAGCCCGCCGTGCCCGCCCCTCGCGCGCCCCGACCCACCGGCTCCGGCGGTACGCCCCGAACCGGCCCTCCGTCGCCCGTCGCCGGTGCTCCGCGCAGCCGCCCGGTAGGCAGCCCGCCCCGTTTCGACCTCTTCGTGCCCGATCCGCCGCGTCCCGGCCCCCGCCCACCCACGGTCGCCTCACCCGGCACCTCTCGCCCCTCCGTGGCCGCCCCGCCGGGGACCCCGCACCCTGACGTGGCCGCCCCGCGTGGGACCGCGCACCCGGACGTGGACGCCGTGCCGGGGACGCTGTTCTCACCGACTGCCGCACCGCGCCGGCCGCGTCCGTGGGCACACCTTCCCGTCGACACCCCGCCGCCGGGTCCGGGCGTACCGCCGCCGGGCGTGCCACGGCCGGGTCCGGGCGTTCCACCGCCGGGGCGGGCGTACCCGACCGACCTGGACGGGCCGATCCCGCCGGATGTGGAGGGTCGGGCCCCGGTCGGCGCCGCCGCCCGCGTCCGGACCCGTCGCGTGGAACGGGTCGAGCGGTCCGGCCGTCGCCCGTGGTCGCTGCCGCTGGCCGTGGTGCTGGTGCTGGTCGGTGTCTTCGCCACCGGGGCCGGGTTGGGGCGGACCGCCGGTTCCCCGCTGGGCTGGGCCGCGACCGGCGGCGATCAGACGTCGGCCTCGGCACCCGTGGCGCGGACCGCGGCCCGACCGGTGAGCCTCTCGGTGCCCTCGATCGACGTCTCCGCCCCGGTGAAGCCGGTCGGCGACGCACCGGACGGCACGATCGGGGTGCCGCCGCTGAGCCGACACCAGGAGACCGGCTGGTACGACCGGGGGCCGGTCCCCGGCGACCCCGGCCCGGCGGTGATCGTCGGGCACGTGGACACCAAGAGCGGCCCCTCGGTCTTCTACGACCTGGGCAGGCTCCGGGTGGGCGACACGGTCGAGGTGAATCGGGAGGACGGCTCGGTGGCGGTCTTCACCGTGGACTCCGTCGAGCGCTTCCCCAAGGACCAGTTGCCGGCCGACCGCGTCTACGGTCACGACGGTCCACCGACTCTGCGGCTGATCACCTGCGGCGGCGAGTGGCTCGGTGGGCCGGACGGCTACGCCGACAACGTGATCGCCTTCGCCAGCCTCACCACCACCCGCCCCGCCTGACCACTGTGCCGGCGTCGTCGTCGGCGCGGCCCGACCCGGCCTCGCTCTCCCTCGGTGCCACGCGCCAGATAGCGGGCGGCTGCGGTCAGGAAACCTGCTGGACGACCTCGAACTCCAAGAGGCTGGCGCCGGAGGCGACCGGGGGACGCTGCTCGGCACCGGGCGGGGCGGCGTGGGCGGCACGGGCGGGACCGTTGGCCCAGTCTTGGTACGCCTGCTCGGTCTCCCACCGCGTGTACACGAAGTAGCGGCTCTCGCCGGCCACCGGGCGCAGCAGCTCGAAGCCGAGGAAACCGGGGGAGTTCTCCACGGCGCGGGCGCGGGCGGCGAAGCGCTTCTCCAGTTCCTCGCCGGCACCGGGTGGGACGTCGATCGCGTTGATCTTCACAACTGCCATGTCTTCACCCTAGACCTGGATAGCGCAGCAGATCTTGGTACTCGGATGCCCCACGAGGGGCCGTCGCGTACCAGGATCGGCGGGAGAGGTCGCCGGGCGGTGGGGGAGGTCAGAAGGACTCGACCGTCGGGACGAGGTCGACGTCGACCACGATCGGCGCGTGGTCGGAGGGACCCTTGCCCTTGCGGGCCTCCCGGTCCACGTACGCGGAGCGGACCGCACGGGCCACCGGCGCCGAGGCGTACACCAGGTCGATTCGCATGCCCTTGTTCTGGTGGAACATCCCGGCCCGGTAGTCCCAGTAGGTGTACGGGTGCGGCCCCTTCATCGGGGTCGGCACGACGTCGGTGAGACCGAGGTCCCGCAGCGCCGCCAGCGCGGCCCGCTCGGCGGGCGTGACGTGGGTGGAGGTCGCGAACAGGGCCGGGTCCCACACGTCCTCGTCGGTCGGGGCCACGTTGAAGTCGCCGCAGACCGCCAGCGCCGGCCCGCCGGTGAGTTCCGCGTCCAGCGCGTCCCGCAGCGCCGCCAGCCAGGCCAGCTTGTACGCGTAGTGCGGATCGTCGGTGGCGCGGCCGTTCGGCACGTACACCGACCAGACCCGCAGCCCGTCGCAGGTGGCGGCGACGGCGCGGGCCTCCGGGTCGGGGAACCCCGGTTCGCCGGGGAACCCGACCGTGACGTCGGCCAGCCCGACCCGGGACAGCACGGCCACGCCGTTCCACCGTCCGTCGCTGTGGCTGGCCACGGTGTAACCGAGTTCGCCCACCTCGGCGACGGGGAACGCGCCGTCGGGGCACTTGGTCTCCTGAAGGCAGACCACGTCCGGCCCGGTGCCGGCCAGCCAGTCCAGCAGTCGGGGCAGGCGGGCCTTCACCGAGTTGACGTTCCAGGTCGCCAGGCGCATGGTGCCAGCCTGCCGTATCCCGGCCCGGCCTGCCCGGTGTCGCCCGAGCCCGGCGGGTCGCGACGGGCGGTGTGCGGAGGCGATCTGTTAGGAGGGGACCCCTGCTATGCACGAGGCGTTAATAAGGTGCCCTTCCTTACACCTCCGGCGGGCGGGTCTGCTCGGCGAGGAAGCGTTCCAGTTCGGCGCCGAGTTCCTCCGCCGTGGGCAGCGGACCGTTCTCGGCGGCCAGCAGGTTCCGCTCACCCTTGCCCCGGGCGTACGCGTCGTACTGCTCCTCCAGGGCCTGCACCAACGCACTGGCCTCGTCGTTCTGCGCGACCTGCCGGTCGATCTCGACCCGGACCACCTCGGCGGCCGAGTGCAGCCCGTCGCGGGGCAGCAGCAGCCCGGTGCTGCGCGACACCGACGCCAGCAGCACCTCGGCGGCGGCCGGGTACTCGGCCTGTGCCACGTAGTGCGGCACGTGGGCGGCGAAGCCCAGCGCGTCGCGGCCCGCCTCACCGAGGCGGAACTCCAGCAGGTGCCCCACACTGCCGGGAACCTGCACCCGTTGCAGCCAGGGCTCGTAGCCGGCGATCAGGTCACGCCGGGTGGCGTGCGCGGTCACGCCGGTCGGACGGGTGTGCGGCACCGCCATCGGGATCGCGTTGAGCCCGACGGTGAGCCGGACGTCCAGCCGCTCACCCAGGCCCGCCACGGCGGCCACGAACCGCTCCCACTGCAGGTCCGGCTCGGGGCCGGTGAGCAGGAGGAACGGGGTTTCGTCGTCGTCGCGCAGCAGGTGCAGCTCCAACGCCGGGGCGTCGTAGCTCTCCCAGTGGTCCTCGACGAAGGTCATCACCGGTCGCCGGGAGCGGTAGTCGAACATCTGGTCGAGGTCGAACCGGGCGATCGGGCGGGCGTCCAGCGAGGTGAGCAACTGCTCGCGGGCCAGCCGGCTCGCGTTACCGGCGTCGACGAAGCCGGTGAGCGCCTGGATCAGGACCGGTTGGCCGAGGTCGGGCAGATCGTCGGTGAGTTCGTAGAGCTCGTGTGGGTCGAGCACCGGTGCGGCCTCCCTGGTGTGCGCGTCACGGGTCGCCGGGTTGGCGGCGTCCCGATCGCCAGAACGTACCCGTCATCCTGATGCATTCCTGTTGCGGCGGGCCGCTCGGCCCGGCATCGGTGTAGCAACAACCGGCGGGGGTACCGCGTTGCCGTCACGAGGTACACATGGATGAAAGTCACCGAAGGGAGAGCGATGAGCGATTCCGTCCCCGCCGACGGTCAGCCCGTCACCCCGGCGCCAGCCGGGCCGGCGTCCGCGGGCGAGGCCGTCGAGGCCCCGCCGGCCACGCTCTGGGACCGCATGCGCCAGGATCCGCAGTACGCGCCGGAGCACCTCGCCATCGAGGCGGTGCGCCGGCTCGGGCCGGAGGCGGCGCGGTGGGCCCGGCAGGCCCGCGCCGACCATCCGCGCCTCACCGAGGAGGCCCTGGCAGAGAAGGCGGTACGCCGCTTCGTCAACCGGGCGCGGCTCTCCGGTGCGGTCTCCGGTGCCGCCGGGCTGCCCGGCGCGGTGATCGACGTGGGGGTGCTGGCCTGGACCCAGGCGCGGATGGTGCTGCACATCGCCGCCGCGTACGGGGTGGACCCGACACATCCCGACCGTGCCGCCGACCTGCTGGTGCTGCAGAAGGTGCACAAGGTGGCGGCGAGTGCCCGGCTGGCACTGGGAGTGGCGGCCGGACGGGAACGGGCCGGTGCGTTGTTCGGCGGTGGTGGCGGGCAGCAGGCCCTGAGCCGGGTGATGCTGCGGCTGGGCGTACGGCTGGCCCAGATGGCCGGCGTACGTGCCGCGAAACGGCTCTTCGCCAAGGTGGTGCCCGGCGCTGCGGTCGTCCTCGGCACCTGGGCCAACTCCTCTGCCACCAAGGGGCTCGCCGAACGCTCGCGGGCCCTCTACCGCCGACCCGACGGCCCACCCATCCCGGCACCCCGTATCTCTCCCGAGTAGTCCGGCGGGCGAGCCGCCGACGGTCAGTCCGCGTAGCCGGAGGAACGCCACGTCACCTCGGCGAGGCGGGACTGGCCGTCGGTGTCGGGGTGGAAGTAGTCCAACCGGTTGACCAGATCCAGGTCGAAGCGGACCCGGTGCACCGCCCCACCGTCGTGGCGGCACCGGGAGCCGTACGCCCGGCAGGCCGCGCGGAGCTGGCTGTTGTAGGCGTCGATCCGCTCCCGGAACTCCGCCCGGCGGGCCCGGTCGGCGGGGGCGTCCGAGGTCGCGTCGGCCAGCAGCGCCGGGCAGACACCCCGCCGCCAGGCGCGGGCCGCCCGCGAGTCGTCGTGGCCGACCTCCCAGAGGCGGTACAGGTCCGGGATGCTGACGACCAGCACCCGCGCCTTCGGGCGGCCCTCGCGCAGCACCCGCAGCCCCCGGTCCACCTCGGCCCGGAACTCGGTCACCGGGGTCATCGCGTCGATCGTGCCCCGGCAGGCGTCGTTGGCGCCGATCAGCACCGTCACGTAGTCGGCGCGGTCGCGTACCGCCCGCTCGGCCTGCCCGGCCAGTGCGGCGGCCCGGGCGCCCGGACGGGCGTGGTTGTGGCCGCGCAGCCCGGGGTTGCGGTCCACCAGCCTGCGGAAGTGGCTCTCCACCCGCAGGCCGTCCCCGGTCGACCAGGAGTTGCGCTCGCATGAGGTCAAGACCAGGCAGGAGCCGAACCCGGTGGTGATCGAGTCGCCGAGCGCCGCGACGACCTTGGGTGCACCGGCCAGGGGTGTGCCGTCGCTCGGGCGTGGTGTCGGTTCCGCGCCGCCCTCGCAGGCGAGCGCGACCAGTGCGAGCAGGCTGACCACGGCGGTGGTCCAGCGTTTAGGCATGAGTTCCCCAGCCTCACAGCACAGAGCGACAGCAGGGTGACTCTACGCGTGGGGCCGGTGGTGCTCCCGTGTCGGTGTCGGAGATGCGGCAGAGAACTGTCGTGGACGAGGGTCGCGTGCTATGCCCGCCACGGGGCGCGGTGGCCGTGCAGCCACCAGTGCAGCGCCCGGGTGATCCGGGGCAGCACCAGATAGGTCATCAGCGGGGTCAGGGTGAGCGTCATGACCAGCACCCGGGCCGCGACCGGAAGGTCGGGCAGGAGATGTCCGGTGAGCAGCGTCGCCGACAGGCTGAGCGGGAAGAACGCCAGCCAGATGGTGATCGCCTGCTTCCAGCGGGGCGGCGAGGCGGGCACCGTCGGCGCCGCGTCGAGCACCTCCACGGTCTCCTCGCGGGGCGGGTCGAACCAGCCCTCGATGCCGGTCCGCCGCTCGACCCGGGTGTGCTCGACGATGCCCTGCGCCGAGGTCAACCACCAGTGCCGCTGAGGCGACTCCTCCCAGCGGCTCAGCGTGTCCGGATCGGCGAAGCGATAGAGCATGTGCCACTCGCCCGAGCCGGGTGCGCTGCGCACCCAACCGGCGCCGAGGAAACCCGGGAACACCTCGGCCAGCGCCGTCCCGGCCCGCATCCACGCCACCATCTCGTCGGTGCGGGCGGGGTCGGCACGTCGGGCCACGGCGACGGTCACCGGCGCGGCAGGGATCACGGTCATGCCCTCCATGTTCCTCGCGCCGACCCGGACCGGCCCCTCGACGGGCGGTCGATGTAACGCAACGCACCACCGGGCCCCGGCGACGACGGTTAGCCCCGGCACCGCCGGGTAGGTGGGGGCGATGACCAGATCACAGCCCCGACGCGCCCGAGGCACGGTCGGCCACGCGAACAGCGCGCTGAACCTGAGGCTCGTACTGGCGGGCTTCGGGCTCGTCTCCATGGTCGTCTTCGCGGTGCTGGCGTTCCGTGCCGATGTGGCCTGGTTGGGTGTCGTCTGCGTCGTTCTCGCGGTGATCGCCGTCGTCGACCTGGCCGTCATCCAACGTCGTCGTGCCGCCCGCCGTCGCGAGGAGCCCGGCGTACGGCACTCGCTCTTCGAGTGACGGGAGAAGCCCTGATGTCCATCGCCACCACCGACCCCCGGACCGGACAGGTGCTCAAGACGTACGAGGCGATGTCCGACGCGCAGGTCGACGCGGCGATAGAGCGGACCGACCTGGCGTACCGGGACCTGCGGTCCACCACGATCGCGCAGCGCGGGCGGTGGCTGGAGGCCGCGGCCGACCTGCTGGAGGCGGAACGCGACGAGATCGCCCGGCTGATGACCACCGAGATGGGCAAGACCTTCGCCTCGTCGAAGGCCGAGGTCACCAAGTGCGCCAGCGCCTGCCGGTTCTACGCCCGGCACGCCGCCGAGTTCCTGGCCGACCGCCCGGCCGACGCGTCGGCGGTCTCCGCGACCCGGGCGTTCGTCCGTTACCAGCCGATCGGGCCGGTGCTGGCGGTCATGCCGTGGAACTTCCCGCTCTGGCAGGTCGTCCGGTTCGCCGCACCGGCGTTGATGGCGGGCAACACCGGACTGCTCAAGCACGCCTCCAACGTGCCGCAGACCGCGCTGCTGCTGGAGAGCGTGTTCCGGCGGGCCGGTTTCCCCGAAGGAGCCTTCACCACACTGCTGGTCGGCTCCGACGCCGTCGACCGGATCCTGAGCGACCCCCGGGTCCGGGCCGCCACGCTCACCGGCAGCGAGCCCGCCGGCCGCTCGATCGCCCAGATCGCCGGCCGGGAACTCAAGAAGACCGTGCTGGAACTGGGTGGCAGTGACCCGTTCGTGGTGATGCCCTCGGCCGACGTGGAACTCGCCGCCGAGGTGGCCACCACCGCCCGCTGCCAGAACAACGGCCAGTCCTGCATCGCGGCCAAGCGGTTCATCGTGCACGCCGACGTGTACGACGCGTTCGCCGAGGCGTTCGCCCACCGGATGTCGGCCCTGCGGGTCGGCGACCCGATGGACGACGACACCGACGTCGGACCACTCGCCTCGGCACGGGGGCGCGACGAGGTCGACGCCCAGGTCCGCGACGCCGTCGACAAGGGAGCCACCGTGCTCTGCGGCGGCGAGAAGCCGGCCGGTGACGGCTGGTTCTATCCGCCGACCGTGGTCACCGACCTGCGGCCGGACATGCGCATGTGGAGCGAGGAGGTGTTCGGGCCGGTCGCCGGGCTGTACCGGGTCGCGTCGTACGACGAGGCGATCGAGGTGGCCAACGGCACCGCGTACGGGCTCGGGTCGAACGCCTGGACCCGTGACCCGCAGGAGCAGGAGCGCTTCGCCACCGACCTGGAGGCGGGAGCCGTCTTCGTCAACGGCATGACCACGTCGTACCCGGAGTTGCCCTTCGGTGGGGTGAAGAACTCGGGCTACGGACGGGAGTTGTCGGCGCAGGGCATGCACGAGTTCTGCAACGTCAAGACCGTCTGGGTGGGCGAGGGCGCGGCCACCGCCGGTGCGGGCGCCCACGCCGAGTAGTCGCCGGGCTCGCCGGGATGTAAGCAGGGGTCCCCTGCTATGCACCAGGCGTTAGCAGGGGACCCCTGCTTACATCCCGGCGAGCGTGGGTAGGGAAGGCCGGCATGACGGCGATCGGCTTCCACGCCTCCCACGAGCAGATCCACCCGCGCGCGCTGCTGGAAGCGGTGATCCATGCCGAGCAGGTCGGCTTCGACGCGGCCATGTGCTCCGACCATTTCGCGCCGTGGAGCGAGCGGCAGGGCCACTCCGGGTTCGCCTGGTCCTGGCTCGGCTCCGCGCTCCAGGCCACCGACCTCTCCTTCGGGGTCGTCAACGCGCCCGGGCAGCGCTACCACCCGGCGATCATCGCGCAGGCGATCGGCACCCTCGGCGCGATGTACCCGGGGCGGTTCTGGGCCGCCCTCGGTTCCGGCGAGGCCGCCAACGAACACATCACCGGCGAGGTCTGGCCGCGCAAGGACGTGCGTAACGCCCGGCTGCGCGAGTGCGTCGACGTCATCCGCGCACTGCTCGCCGGTGAGGAGGTCAGCCACGACGGCCTGGTACGCGTCGACCGCGCCCGACTGTGGAGCCGTCCCGAGCAGCCGCCCGCCCTGGTCGGCGCGGCGGTCAGCGTGGAGACCGCCCGCTGGTGCGCCGAGTGGGCGGACGGGCTGATCACCGTCAACGCCGCGCCCGAGCACCTGCGTCGCATGGTCGACGCGTACCGGGAGGCCGGCGGGCGCGGGCCGGTGCATCTCCAGGTGCACCTGAGCTGGGCGCCGGACCAGGCCGACGCCGAGGCGATCGCGTACGACCAGTGGCGCAGCAACGTCTTCGCGCCACCGGTCTGCTGGGACCTGGCCACCCCGGAACACTTCGACGTGGTCTCCGCCGAGGTGCCGATGAGCCGCCTCGCCGAGGTGGTCAACATCTCCGCCGACCTGGGTCGGCACGTGGGCTGGCTGGAGGAGTACATCGAGCTCGGGTTCGACCAGATCGCGCTGCACCACGTCGGGCAGGAGCAGCGTCCGTTCCTCGACGCGTTCGGTGAGCAGGTGCTGCCGAAGCTACGCGGCCGTAGCGGCTGACCAGCACTGTCCGCAGCCGGTCGGCCGTGGGGCCCGACCGGGACCTGACCTGACCCGGTCCGGACCCCGGGGACCCCGGGGCCGGCGACGGCTCAGTCGAGGCGGCGGGCCAGCACCTGTCCCGGCCACCGCGCGCCGTCCGGTCGGGGCACCGTGAACGGGTCGGTGGCGGTGAAACCCTGCCGCTCGTACCAGCGGACCAACGCGCCGTCGTCGCCCGCGTAGCAGTCCACCCGCAGCAGGTCCACGCCGCGGTCCCGGGCCAGCTCGGCGGCGTGCGTCAGCAGCCGGCCACCGATCCCGGCCCCGGCGTACGCCCGGTCGGTGACGAGCAGGTTCACGTACAGCTCCGGCTCGGTGGCGGGTGGTACGTACTCGGTGGCGGCGCCCACCACCAGCGCGCCGACCGGTTGTCCGGTGATCTCGGCCAGCCACAGTCCGCCGCCGCCGGCCCATCCGTCGGCCTGGGCGATCCGGCGCGGATCGGTCGAGGCCGGCGCGGTACCCCACTGCCCGGTACGCCCCCGTTCCGCCAACCACGCGATGGCCACGTCGAGCAGCCGCAGCACGCTGTCCCGATCCGCCACCCCGCCCCGCCGCACCACGATCTCCGTCATACCGGCCATGCTGCCACGCGACGATCAAGAAGTTCGGGTCCCGATCCACGCTGGATCGGGACCCGAACTTCTTGATCAACGAGGCGAGGCGGGCGAGACGAGAGGGGGCCGGGTGGGGGGCCGGTCGCCGACGGCCCCCCACCCGGGGTTCAGGAGACGGTGCAGGGAGAGCCGTTGACGGTGACCAGGCCGGGGTTGGGGTTGGCCCCCGGCCCGGTGGTGGCGTTGAAGCCGAAGGTCACCGTGCCACCCGGGTTGATCCGGGCGTTGTACGACTCGTTCTTGGCGGTCACCGTGGCGCCGGCCTGCGTCACCTTCGCCGTCCAGGCCTCCCGGACCTTGGCGTCGCCGGTGAAGGCGAAGCGGGCGGTCCAGCCGTTCACCGCGCTGGTGCCGGTGTTGCGGATGGCCACCTGGGCGGTGAAGCCGGTGCCGCCCTGCCAGGAGCCGTAGTTGGTGTACGACACCGAGCACGTCGGCGCCGGTACGGCCGAGGCGTCCCCCTGGTCGGCCAGGAACGAGGAGATCCAGGTCAGCGCCGAGTTCCAGTTGATGGCGACCTCGTTGGTGGAGTACGAGGCGATGTCGTCGACGAAGCAGAACATCGGTGCGCACCCGGCCAGCAGTTGCTCCACGAACGGGTCCTGGAGGGCGGCGTTCGGGCCGCCGGCCAGCGAACCGACCGGGGGCTTGGGCATGGACGGGTCCAGTTGGTGGCCGAAGATGCGGCTGTGCTGGTTCTCCGCCGCGTGCTCGCCCCACCCGGTCACGTACGAGATGTTCAGCGCGTTGCGGCCGAAGATGTAGTCCATCGCCTGCACCGCACCGTCGCGGTACTTCGCCTCGCGGGTCAGGTCGAACGCGGTGGCCAGCACGACCGCGTTGTTGATCACGTTGCCGTTGCCGCCCCAGAAGTAGCTGCCGGCGTCACCGGGCATGGGCAGCCCGTACGCCTGCCGCTGGATCTCGGCGAGGTAGCCGTCGGCGGCGGTGGTGACCGAGGCGCGAACCCGGGCCAGGTCGGCGGCGGGCAGCCCGTTCGGCACGGTGGCCAGGTCGAGGCGACCCAGCGCGGCGACGCTCTGCCAGCCGAAGCCCCGGACGTCGAAGACGTCACCGGTGTGGTGCGCAGACGCGGTCAGGTCGGTCAGGTACGCCCGCTCGCCGGTGGTCAGGTACAGCTCGGCGGCGGCCCAGTAGAACTCGTCGGTGACGTTGCTGTCGTCGTACGCGCCGCCGCCGTTGCCGTCGGTCGGGCTGGCGTACCGGGTCGGGTTGGCCTTGGCCGCCGCGTACGCGGTCTTGGCGGCGGTGCCGCAGCGCTGGGCGAACGCCGCGTCGTACGGGGCGAACAGTCGGGCGCACTGCGCGGCCACGGCGGCCAGGTTGAGCGTGGCGGCGGTGGACGGCGGGTGCAGTTCACGCGGCTCCGGGTCGTCCTCGGGCTGCAACGGCAGGCCGGTCCAGTTCCGGTCGTGGATCTTGTGGTGGACCATCCCGGCCAGCGGCTTACCGGCCGGCACCTGCATCCGCAGCAGGAACTCCAGCTCCCAGCGGGCCTCGTCGAGGATGTCGGGCACCCCGTTGTCGCGCTCCGGCACCCGCAGCGTGCTGTCGCCGAGGGCGGCACCGAAACCGGCGGTGGCGGCGTTCTTGGTCCGCTCGAAGGTGCTGAGCAACTGGTAGGTGGCGATGCCGCCGTTCACGACGTACTTGCCGTGGTCACCGGCGTCGTACCAGCCGCCGCGCACGTCGAGCCGGTAGTCGCAGACACCGGCCTGACACGGCACGTCGGTGTCGCCCTGGTTCGGGGCGACGCCCAGGTGACCGGCCGGCCGGGCGTACTCCTCGCCGACCAGATCGCCGTCGATGGCGATGCCGCTGCGCTGGATGTAGAAGAACTGCAACGCGTCGGAGCGCAGTCGCTCGTAGAGCGCGCCGGAGATGTCGAACGGGTGGCTCACCTCGCCGTCCACGGCGAGCGTCAGGCCCTGCCCGGGGGTGCGGTAGCCGGAGAAGTCGACGGAGTGCACGTTCTGGTCCGACGCCGCGTCGACACCGCGCGGGGTGGTGGTGCCGCTGGCGACCACACTGCCGGAGGCGGCACGCAACTGCCAGGGCAGGGCCTCGGTGGCGTCGGTGACGACCGTGGCGTTCTTGGGGCCGCCGGGCAGGTAGCCGACCTGGTTGACGCGGACCCGGGGGCCGGTGTCCGGCACGTACGGCTCGGGCGGGTTGCCGCCGCGCAGCGAGACGTTGTCCAGGCAGACGGTCTGGCCCTCGGCGGCGCCGCCGACCTGGAAGATGAGCTGGGCGCGCTCGTCGTCCTCGGGCGCCACGAAGGTCCGCTCGACCCGCTGCTGGGTGGGGGTGGCGGCGGCGGTGACCGAGTAGTAGCCGGTGTAGGGGGCGTTACCCAGTTGCAGCACGGCGGTCACGGCGCTGCCGGGGGTGGCGGTGACGTCGAAGCCGAGGGTGTACTCGGCGCCGGCGACCAGCGCCACCGCGTCCTGGCCGATGCCGGCGTCCCAGGGGTTGGCCAGCCCACCGGCGACGGTGGTGCAGAGTTGGCCGTCGGTCACGCCGAGCGGACCGGTGCCGAAGGAGAACCACGGCGACACGCCGGTGCTGAAATCGCCGTTCGTGATCTGTTCGGGGGCCTCGGCCGGGGGATCGGCGTGGGCGGTGCCGGCGCTCACAGCGGCCAGCGCCACGGTGGTCGCCGCGGCGAGCGCCGCGAGGCGACGTCGGGATGGCGTCACGGATATTCCTTCCGACGAACGGGACGGAATGGTGGTGTGCGTATGCGGGAAACCTGGGAGCGCTCCCAGGTATCGGGCATGTTTCCAGGGTGGACGGGGCGATGTCAATCGATCCTGTCCGATGGGCTCGGAGGTCGTCGGCCAGTGAGATTCGCCGCGCCACGCCCGGCCGTCCTGATCTCCTAGAGACAACGGAGGCCTTCTCCTGGCAGGCTGCGTCCCATGACCCTGAAGCTGCGTTCCGCGGGGGCGAGCGACCGTGGGCTGATCCGCAGCGGCAACCAGGACGCGTTGCACGCCGGGACCTGGCTGGTGGCCGTCGCCGACGGCATGGGCGGGATGGCTGCGGGCGACCTGGCCAGCGCCATCGCCATCGAGGCGGTGGCGCCGCTGGACGTGGAGATACCCGAGCACGCGCTCGTCGCCGCGTTGCAGGACGGCATCCAGTCGGCCACCACCCGGATCCGGCAGGCGGTGGCCGAGGACCCGCAGCGGCAGGGGATGGGTACGACGCTGACCGCGCTGCTCTTCGCGCGTACCGGGAGCTGCCTGGCGCTGGCCCACGTGGGCGACTCCCGGGCGTACCTGTTCCGCGACGGCGTGCTCAAGCAGATCACCCGGGACGACACGTTCGTGCAGATGCTCGTCGACCAGGGGGTGATCACACCGGACCAGGCCGGCAGCCATCCCCGTCGGGCCGTGGTCACCCAGGCCCTGCAGGGCGACGAGGTCTCCCCGACCTACGCCACGATGCTGCCCCGACACGGCGACCGCTGGCTGCTGTGCAGCGACGGACTGTCCAACGTCGTCCGTGCCGAGACCCTGGCCGAGGTGCTCCCGGCCCACCCGGACCGGGAGGTGTGCGCCCGCAAGCTCATCGACCTGGCGTTGCGCGCCGGCGGCCCGGACAACATCACCGTGGTCATCGCGGACATCGTCGACGAGCCCTGACGCGCAGCCGCACCCCGACCCGGTCGCCGCGTCCAGCCGACGGGTGGGCGCGGCGGTTGCCGGGTGTTAGGAAGGGTCCCCTGCTATGCACCAGGCGTTAGCAGGGGACCCTTCCTTTCACGTCAGCCGCGTCCGGCGCGGCGGGTGGGTGCGGCCGTGGTCGGGTCCTCCGGCCAGGGATGCCGGGGATACCGCCCGCGCAGTTCGGCGCGCACCTGCCGGTAGCCGGTGCGCCAGAACGAGGCCAGGTCGGCGGTGACCGCCACCGGCCGGCCCGCCGGTGAGAGCAGGTGCAGCAGCACCGGCACCCGACCGCCGCCGACGCGAGGTGCCTGCGCCCAGCCGAAGGTCTCCTGGAGCCGGACCGCCAGCACCGGCGCGGCCGGGTCGGCGTAGTCCACCCGGATCCGGGAGCCGCTCGGCACGGCGATCCGCTCGGGTGCCAGCTCGTCCAACCGTCCCGCGAGTGACCAGGGCAGCAGCCGGCGCAGCGCACCGGCCACCTCGATCCGGGCCAGGTCGGCCCGGCGCCGGGCACCGGCCAGCTCGGGCCCCAGCCAGTTCGGCGCGCCGGCCAGCAGCGCCTCGTCGGTGACGTCCGGCCACTCGTCGCCGAGCGCGTGTCGGCAGAACGCCATCCGGTCGCGCAGCGTCCGCGCCGCCGGCGTCCAGGTCAGCAGGTCGAGGCCGACGTCCCGCAACCCGGCCAGCAGGGCGGCGGCGACCTCCGCCGGTCCGGGCCGGGACAGCGGCTGGTCGACCAGCTCGATGGCGCCCAGGCGGACCACCTCCCGGGCCACCACGTCCCCGCCCGACCAGCCGACCTCCCGGTCGGTCCGCAGCAGCACCGCACCGACCTCGCGGGCGGTCGCCTCGTCCAGCACCGCCGCCCGCCGGATTCGCGCGGCCGGAGCACCGGGCGCCCGGTCCGCCACCGCGACGGCCAGCCAGCCGGCGCCGGCCAGCGACGACCCCGGTGCCAGCTCCGCCGCAGTCCCGCCACTCATCAGGTACGCCGAGCCGCCCGCCCGGCGTACCCGGCCCAACCGTTCCGGGTACGCCAACCCGACCAGCAACCCGGCGGCCAGATCGTCGGGCAGGGCCTTCCCGGCGGGGTCCTCGGCGGTGCCGGCCGGCAGGGCGGTACGCAGTCGGCGTACCTCGGTCCGCCAGCGGGCGGTGGCACCCGGCTCGACGCCGTCGCGCAGTCGACGCCAGGCGGCAGCGAGGTCGTCCCCGGCACCGGCGACGGACTCCTCGGCGAGCAGTGCGACCACCTCGGCGGCGCGCCGGGCGCCCACCCGGGCGGCACCGTCGAGCAGGGCCCGGGCCAGCCGGGGATGCGCCCCGGTGGCGGCGATCGCGCGTCCCCGCGCGGTGATCCGGCCGTCCGGGTCGAGGGCCCCGAGCGTGCCCAGCGTCTCCCGGGCCACCGTCATCGCCGCCACCGGGGGCGGATCCGGCAGCGCGAGTCCGGTGCCGTCCGGTGTGCCCCAGGCGGCCAGGTCGAGGGCGAAGCCGGTGAGGTCGGCGGTGGCGATCTCCGGTTCCGGTTGGGCCGCCAGCCGCTCGTGGGTCGCCGGTGACCAGCAGCGGTAGACGTGCCCCGGTGCCTCGCGACCGGCCCGTCCGGCCCGCTGGGTGGCCCCGGCCCGGGACACCGCCACGGTGACCAGCGCGCCCAGTCCCCGGGCCAGATCCAGCCGGGCGACCCGGGACAGGCCGGCGTCCACCACGGTCCGTACCCCCGGCACGGTCAGGCCGCTCTCGGCCACGGCGGTGGCCAGCACCACCCGTCGTCGCGGTCCCGGACGCAGCGCCGCGTCCTGTTCGGCGCCGTCCTGGCGGCCGTGCAACCGGAGCACGTCGACCTGGTCGCGCAGGGCGGCCAAGCGGCCCGCGACGGCCGCTATCTCGCCCACACCGGGCAGGAAGACGAGCAGGTCGCCGTCCTGTTCGTCGAGTGCCCGCCGGACGGTGGCGGCGACGTGGTCGAGCAGCGCCCGGTCGACCGGCCCGGCGCCGGGCGGCGGTACCGGCCGGACCGGCGGCGCCCAGACCCGGGTCACCGGGTGCAGCGCCGAGGCGGCCCGCACCACCGGCGCGGGCGTGGCACCGCCGAGCAGGGCGGCGAAGCGGTCCGCCTCCGGCGTGGCCGACATCGCCAGCAGCCACAGGTCCGGTCGCAGCGCGGCCCGGGACTCCATGCTGAAGGCGAGCGCGAGATCGGCGTCGAGCTGTCGTTCGTGGACCTCGTCGAGCAGCACCGCACCGACGCCGGCCAGCTCCGGGTCGTGCTGCAACCGGCGGACCAGCAGCCCGGTGGTGACCACCTCGACCCGGGTCCGTGGACCGACGCGGCGGTCGCCGCGCACGGCGTAGCCGACCCGGTCGCCGACCCGCTCGCCGAGCAGCGTCGCCATCCGCCGGGCGGCAGCGCGGGCGGCCACCCGCCGGGGCTGGGCGACGATCACGCGGCCGGCGACCGCCTCGGCCACCGCGAGCGGGGCGAGCGTGGTCTTGCCGGTGCCCGGCGGGGCGACCAGGATCGCGGTCCCCGCCGCGCGCAGCGCCGACACCAGCGCCGGCAACGCCGGACGGACCGGCAGGTCGAGGGGTACGTCGGAGAGCACGGCCCAGTCTCGCACCGGCTCTCGGCCCATGGCCGACGTGCCTGTTCCGTGCTCGGCCGAAGGGGCGGTGGACTCAGCCGGTGCGGACCGCGTCGACGCCGGTGACGAAGGCGTGCCAGGCCGACGACGGGAAGGTCAGCACAGGGCCGGGGCGGTCCTTGCTGTCCCGTACCGCCACCCGACCGTCGACGACGGCGACCTCGACGCAGTTGCCGTTTCCCACGCTGCGCGTACTGGTGCGCCAGTTAGCCCGGGACAGGTCGAGCGCGGTCATCGCGATCCCTTCGTCGATACCGACTGTGACCGCGCCGAACGGTCACGTAAAGTAACGAGAAGCTTCCTTCAGGCGCACCAAAGACGCCGCTGGATCAAGCGCCAGACGTCGCAGCCTCTCGTGCACAAGGCTATACGAGCGCACCTGCGCGACCTCTTCCAGTGCCAGGCCTGTCGAGAGGTTTTCCAGGTAAACCACGGCTGCGTCGGCCGCGTCGGCAAACGTGAGGATCACGTACGGCGAGTTCATCGCCGGGTGGCCGCCGGCCGCGAATGGAAGTACCTGGATGGTGACGTTCGGTAGCTGTGCGGTGGTTTCCAGGTGGGCGAGTTGCGCCGCCATCACGGCCCGTTCGCTCACGGGGCGTAGTAGTGCCGCCTCGTTCAGCACCACCGACAACTCGGCCGGCTCGTCGCTGCGCAGTACGTCCTGTCGGCGCAGTCGGGCGGCCACCTTGCGGTCGATGTCGTCCTCGCCCGCGGTGAGCCGATAGACCTCCCGGGCGTACGCCTCGGTCTGCAGTAGCCCCGGCACCGCCTCCGCCTCGTACGTGCGCAGGGTGGCCGCCTCGGCCTCCAGTCCGACGTAGAACTCGAACCACTCCGGCAGCACGTCGCTGTAGTGCTGCCACCAGCCCCGTTGCTGGGCGCCCCGGGCGATCTCGATGAGCGCCTCGGCGTCGTTCCCGGTCACCTGGTACAGCGCCAGTGCGGCCCGGACGTCTCGCGGCTTGATGCCGATCTGGGCGTTCTCGATGCGGGACAGGTTGCTCTTGGACATGTCCAGTTGCCGGGCGGCGACGTCCAGGGTCATGCCGGCGCGTTCGCGCAACTGGCGGAGTTCCCGGGCGATGCGGCGGCGGCGAACGGTGGGGCTCGCGGTCACCCTCCGAGTCTGTCACGGGAAAATTCGCAGGTCGCGCCAGCACGGAGTGCAACTGCCGAAAACGGGAGTTGCGTTGCAGTTGCGCTCGGTGCATTCTTGCCTGCGGTTAGCGATCACTATGGACGGCCGGCCAGGGGGGACGAGTGCTCATCGCCGACGAGTTCTTCCTGATCGCCCACAACGACACCCGGGGCAAGGCCAAGCTGCATCCGGCCGCCACCAGCCTCGGCCTGGCCGCCGGCCTGCTCGGCGAGCTGGTCCTCTATGGACACGTGACGGTCGCGGCCGGACAGGTCACCGTGGTCGACCGGCGTCCACCGGCCGACGCGCTGGCGCACACCGTGCTCGACCAGTTGATCGGCGAGCAACAGCACCAGGCGGTGCGGACCTGGCTCAGTTTCCTCGCCCAGACGGCGGTGACCTCGGTGGGGGAGCGGCTGGCGCGGGCCGGGGTGCTGCGCCGCCAGGAGACGCGTCGACTGCTGCGGACCAGCGTCACGTACGTGCCGACGGACCTCAACGTCGCGGCCTGGCCCGCCACCCGGCTGCGCGCCGCGCTGGAACGCGCGGACCCGCCCCACGTGCCCGACGCGCTGCTGCTCGGGCTGGTCGCGGCCGCCGGGCTGACCCGTGAGGTGTTGTGGAGCGCCGGTCCGCGCGCCCACCACCGGCTCAACCTGATCATTCCGGCCCTGCCGGCTCCGCTGAAGGAACTCGTCGGACAGACCGAGGCCGCCGTGGGCGCGGCCGTGCTGCGCGGTCTCCCCTGAGGCGGTAACAGCCCTTCCCCTCCCTGACATCCGGAGCAGTCATGTCCTCGACAGTGACACCCCCACGATCGAGCAACGTCTCCGAGGCACTGGCCCGTGGCCGCCTCGGAGTGCCCTCGGTGATCTTCTTCGTGCTCTCCGCCGCGGCGCCGCTGACCGTGGTGGCCGGTGTGGTCACCACCGGCTACGGCGTCGTCGGGGTGCTCGGCATCCCGCTGGCCTTCCTGGCGGTCGCCGCCGTGCTGGCGCTCTTCTCCGCCGGCTACGTGGCGATGGCCCGCCGGACGGCCAACGCCGGCGCCTTCTACGCGTACGTGGCCCGGGGGCTGGGCCGACCGGCCGGGGTGGGCGCGGCCTGGGTGGCGCTGATCGCGTACAACGCCCTCCAGGTCGGGCTCTACGGCACCATCGGCGCGGCGGCGGCACCGGTGCTGGACCGGCTGTTCGGCGTGACGCCACAGTGGTGGATCGTGGCGCTGCTGGCCTGGGCGCTGGTCGGCCTGCTCGGGCTGCTGCGGGTGGACATCAACGGCATGGTGCTGGCCGCGCTGCTCTGCGCCGAGATCGCCGTCATCGTGCTGTTCGACCTCGGCCAGTTGGGCAACCCGGCGGGCGGCAGCGTCAGCTTCGCGGCGTTCTCGCCGGACAACTTCTTCGTACCCGGCCTGGGCGCGGTGCTGGTGCTGGCCATCCTCGGCTTCGTCGGCTTCGAGGCGGCGGTGGTGTTCAGCGAGGAGAGCAAGGACCCGCAGCGGACCGTACCGATGGCCACCTACCTGTCGGTGGCGATCATCGCGGTCATCTACGCCCTCTCGTCGTGGAGCATGACGGTGGCCGTCGGCCCGGACCGGATCGTCGAGGAGGCCAACGCCCAGAGCGTCGAGCTGATCTTCAACCTGGCCGGCGCGCACCTGGGGGACACCGTCCTCACCATCGGCCAGGCACTCTTCCTGACCTCGGTGCTGGCCGCGATGATCTCGTTCCACAACACCACCGCGCGGTACGCCTTCGCGCTGGGCCGTGAGCGGGTGCTGCCGGCGGTGTTCGGGCGTACCTCGCCGACGACCGGCGCGCCGCAGGCCGCCTCGCTGGCGCAGAGCGCGCTCGGACTGGTGGTCATCCTGCTGTACGCGTTCAACGGCTGGGACCCGGTCCTGCAACTGTTCTTCTGGCTGGGCACCAGCGGCGGCTTCGGTGTGCTGCTGCTGATCGCGACCACCGCCGTCGCCATCATCGTCTACTTCGCCCGCAACGCCGAGCAGGAGACGCTCTGGCGGCGGCTGGTCGCACCCGGGATCGCGGCGATCGCGCTGACCGTCATCATCGTGCTGGCGGTGCAGAACTTCGCGAACCTGCTCGGCGTCGAGCCCGACTCCCCGCTGCGCTGGGCCTTCCCGGCGGTGTACCCGGTGGCCGCGCTGCTCGGCGCGCTGTGGGGGATGACGTTGCGCAGCAGCCGACCCGACACGTACGCCCGGATCGGCCTGGGCGCGGAGAGCGCCGCCGCGGTGGCGGTCCCGCCGTCGCGGGTCGAGGCGGAGGTGCGGCGATGAGCGTGACGACCGTCTCGCGCCTCGGGGAGGCCGACACCCGCTGGGTGGCCGAGCGCATCGCCGAGTCCTTCCTGGTCCTGGACGCCACCCGGTGGCTGGTCCCGGACGAGGCCAAGCGGGAGGCGGTGCTGGCCGGGAATTTCGAGATCATCGTGGCGCACGCCATGCGGCACGGGCTGGTGTTCGGCACGGCGGACCGCGCCGGTGTGGCGGTCTGGCTGCCGTCGGTCGGTGAGCCGCTGCCGCCGCCGGAGGACTACGACGCCCGGCTGGTCGCCGCCTGCGGGGAGTGGACCCCGCGCTTCGTGCACCTGGACGAGTTGTTCGCCACCCACCACCCGCATCGGGACCACCATCACCTGGCGCTGCTGGCCGTCCGGCCGGATCGCCAGGGACAGGGGGTGGGTTCGACGCTGCTGCGGCACCATCACGCGTGGCTGGACGCCAACGGTGTGCCGGCCTATCTGGAGGCGAGCAGCGAGATCGGCCGTGACCTCTATGCGCGGCACGGTTACCGGGTGTCGGAGCCGTTCCGGCTGCCCGACGAGACGCCGTTCTGGCCGATGTGGCGGGAGCCGTCCGTCACCTGAGTCGTCCGCCGCCACCGGATCGACGACGCGGGCGCCGGCCCGCGAGGGCCGACGGGCCGAGACGGTGGCGGCGGACACGACGGTGGCCGGGTCCTCGCAGGCCCGGCCACCGTCGCCACCCCCTCTTAGTACGTGCCGTCGAGCTGCCCCCGCAGCTTCGTCAGCGCCCGGGCCAGCAGCCGGGACACGTGCATCTGCGAGACGCCGATCTGCTCGGCGATCTGCGACTGGGTGAGGTTGCCGTAGAAGCGCAGCGTGAGGATCTTCTGCTCGCGCTCGTCCAGAGTGGCCAGCGCCGGCCCGAGGGCCACCCGCAGCTCGGCCAGCTCGAACTCGCTGTCCTCGCCGCCGAGCATGTCGCCCAGCTCGGTCGCCCGGTCGCCGTCACCGGTCGGGGTGGACAGCGACACCGCGTTGTAGGCGCGGGCACCCTCCAGGCCCTCCAGGACCTCTTCCTCGGTGAGCTTGAGGTGGCTGGCGATGTCGGCCACCGTCGGCGAGCGACCCAGGGTCTGCAACAGCGAGCTGTTGGCGTCGGAGATGGCCAGCCGCAGTTCCTGGAGCCGCCGGGGGACGCGGATGTCCCAGGTGCGGTCGCGGAAGTGCCGCTTGAGTTCGCCGATGATCGTGGGGATCGCGTAGCCGGCGAAGTCGACGCCCCGGGTCGGGTCGAACTTGTCGATGGCCTTGATGAGGCCGACGGCGGCGGTCTGGGCCAGGTCGTCGGTGGGCTCCCCGCGTCCGCTGTAGCGGTGCGCGAGGTGGTTCGCCAGCGGCAGCCAGGCCTCGATCGCCCGGTCGCGCAGCGCGGCCCGGGACGGGTGCCCGGCCGGCAGCGCGGCCATCGCGTTGAGTAGGTCGGTGGCGCTGTCGGAGAGCGAACGCGGGTCGAGCTTCGGTGCCGTGGGCGCCGGGGCAGTCGCCGTTTCGGTGAGCGCGGTCATGGTGGTCCTCCCTGCACCTCGTCCGCGGATAAAGACGTGACGCTTTGGTTTAGAGCTTGCTAGTCCGTTCGGGAGTCACCTTAGCCTGATGGTGCCGCAGAAATCTAGCCGAACGGACGATGTACTTAAGTTACTTCTAGCCATGAAACGGTCTCAACCGGCCATTCGTCTATGAAGTGCCACCGGATCCGAAGGCGATCCGTGATCTCGACCGGCCGGTTCGGCTGATCCCTGATCGGTCGTCCCCCGTCCCGGCATGAACGGGCGGAGGTCCGACGTCACCGATCGGGGGAGACGCCGACGGGTCGGGCCGACGACTGTCGCCTATCCGTCCTTGTCCCGTCCGTGGGACCCGGCATAGCGTCGCGGGGGACTGTCGACCGGAGGTGTTGTGCTCGACCCCGCGGTGCCCCAACTCGTCGTGAACTGCCGGACGCTGTACTTCAGCTGGCTGCCGGCGGATCCGGGCGCGGTGGCGGCACTCGTCCCGACCGGGCTGCGACCGCATCCCGGTGGCCAGGTCTTCATGAACCAGTACGTGGTGGACGACGCGAGCCAGACCTCCGGCTTCGGCTCGTACTCGCTGACCTATCTCGGAGTGACCCTGGCCGGCGTGGACGCCCCCGACGGGGTGACCCCGGGTGGCTGGTGGACCCACTACGTGACCTCCAGCGAACTGGTCCGCCGGTACGCCCTCGGTCGGGGTGCTCCCGCGTCGGCCGGTGACACCTCCATCGCCGCGAACGGCCACGAACTGGTGACCGAGACCACCATCGACGGCGCGCCGGTGATCCGGGCCCGGGTGCGTGCCGGTGAGACCGGACACGCCGTGCACAACGGCCACCACCGGTACGTCACGTCACTGCACGGTCGGCTGGTCAGCAGCATCTATCCGGTCGTCGCCGAGCCCACCACCTCCTTCGAGATCGAGTCGGTGGAATTCCTGGACCCCGACCACCCGGTCTACGCGCTGCGGCCGGAGAACCCGCTCACCATCGGCTGGGGCTACTACTCCCCACGGGCGTCGTTCGCGTACCCGGGCGGTCTGACCGTGCTCGATGCTCCGGGGTCCGGGGTGACGGACGTGCCCCACGCGGAACGCCCCCTGCCCGCGCTCGGCTGAGCGTCCGTCGTGCCGTCCATCGGCTGAGAATCCGGGTCTTCTTCGGGTTTCCTCTGGTCCAGGTGGGTAAGCCAGTCGCGGGTCGGTACGCCCCGGTGCGCCGGGGAACCGTCGTGCGCGTCGACGTGCCGCCCGGAGGCCGTCCCGGCCTCACCATCCCGGATCGGGTTCGCTCCGCCGGCCGTCGGTGCCGCCGGCGTGCGCCCGGTCCCGGTCCGAGCAGCGAGGAGGCCGCACCATGTCCGGCGAGACGACGAACTCCGTGACCGAGCACCGTGAGCAGGCGGTGGAGAGCGAGCGGGGGGCGCTGGTGGCCGTGCTGGTGATGGTCCTGCTGGGCGTGGCCGGCATCTTCGCCGTCTCCTGACCCGGTCGGCGCGTCGCCCGCCGGAGCGGGCTCAGTCGGTGGCGAGGCGGGCGTGCAGGTGCTCGTCGTGGCGGCGGCCGTCGCCGTAGCGGTGTGACTGGCGCAACGTGCCCTCGAACGGATACCCGGCGCGTTCGGCGACCCGGCAGGAGGCCGGGTTGGCCACCGCGTGACACAGCTCGATGCGGTGCAGGCCCAGATCGCGGAAGGCCCACTCGGTGAGCCGGCTGACCGCCGCCGAGGCGAGGCCCCGCCGGCGGGCGGCGGCGACCGTCCAGTAGCCGATCGAGGCGTCACCGCCGTGGATGCGGTGCAGCGACACCGAACCCAGCATGATCTCCGGTCGGGTCGGGTCGGCCACCGCCAACGAGACGTGGGTGCCCTGCGACCAGTCCGCCCGCCATCGCACCCACTGGCGGGCGGCGTCGAGGTCGAACGCGTCGCCCTGCGGGTTCCACAGGGCGATCGCCGGGTCGTGCCACGCGGCCAGCACGGCGGGCGCGTCCGTGGTGTTCCAGGGGCGCAGCAGCAGGCCGGAGGCGGTCAGTTCCACGACGCGAAAGTCTCGCACAACCGCACGCTCCGTCGCCGGAGCACACCCCCACCACGCATGCACGCCCCCACCACGGATGCACGCCCCACCGCACGGAGCACGCCGCACCGCGCGGGCCTGCCCCCGCGATCATGGACTTGTGGTAGCGACACAAGGCGCACAAGCGCCCAAAAACCTCGCCACTACTCCATGATCGGCGAGGTCCTCCGCAGGGTCGATTCAAAACTTGACCACGTCTTCCGCCTGTGCGGCGCGATGCAGGCGGTGCTGCTCGGGCATGATTGTTCAAATTTTGAGTACGTGCTACCGTGGCGCTATGACCGAGAGCCTGAGCGAGGTGCGACTCGTCGCCTGGCGGGCGTACATCGAGGCCAGCCAGCGGTTGTTCACCCGGCTGGAGGACGACCTGCGGGCCGCCAGCGAGCTGAGCTTCGCCGACTACCACGTGCTGGTGCTGCTCGCCGAGGCCCCGGGGCAGCGGCTGCGGATGGGCGAGCTCGCCGGTCGACTGGTCTTCTCGCCCAGCCGACTGACCTACCAGGTCTCGTCCATGCAGCGACGCGGCCTGGTCGCCCGGCAACCCTGTCCGGACGACGGGCGCGGCAGCGAAGCGGTGCTCACCGCCGCCGGGCTGCTGGCGCTGCGCGAGGCCGCCCCGCACCACCTGCGCTCGGTCCGTACCCACCTGATGGACGACCTCGACGACGCCGAGATCGCCTGCCTGACCACGGTCTTCACCCGACTCGGCCAGCGGCTGCAGGACACCGCCGGCGCCGCCCCCCGCGAGAGCTGAAGGAGCTTCCGATGCCCGCCATCACCGTCGACAACGTCCTCGTCCTGCCCCGCCTGCCGAAGCTCGACGAGTCCACCACCGTCATCCGACCGGTCCGCCGGCTGACCACCGCGCCCAGCGGCTTCGAGGGCGAGGGCTTCCCGGTGCGGCGGGCCTTCGCCGGGGTACCCACCACCGAGCTGGACCCGTTCCTCCACCTCGACCAGATGGGCGAGGTGGAGTACGCGCCGGGCGAGCCGAAGGGGACCAGTTGGCACCCGCACCGCGGCTTCGAGACCGTCACGTACATCATCGACGGGATCTTCGACCACCAGGACAGCCACGGTGGCGGCGGCACCATCACCAACGGCGACACCCAGTGGATGACGGCGGGCAGTGGCCTGCTGCACATCGAGGCGCCGCCGGAGCACCTGGTGGTCAGCGGTGGGCTGTTCCACGGCACGCAGCTCTGGGTCAACCTGCCCAAGGTGGCCAAGATGAGCCCACCGAAATACCAGGACATCCGGGGCAACCAGGCGGCACTGGTCACCACGCCGGACGGCGGCGCGCTGGTCCGGGTGATCGCCGGTGAGATCGCCGGGCACCAGGGGCCCGGGTCGACGTACACGCCGATCACCGTCGCCCACGTGACGGTGGAGCCCGGCGCGCAGGTCGACCTGCCCTGGCGGCCGGACTTCAACGCCCTGGTGTACGTCCTGGGCGGCCGGGGCACGGTCGGCGCGAACGGACGCGGCGTCCGCACCGGGCAACTCGCGGTGCACGGGCCGGGCGACGCGTTGCGGTTCAAGGCCAACGCCCGGCAGGACAGCCGCACGCCGACGCTGGACCTCTACATCATGGGCGGGCAGCCGATCCGGGAGCCGGTGGCCCAGTACGGCCCGTTCGTGATGAACAGCCGGGACGAGCTGATCCAGGCGTTCGAGGACTACCAGGCCGGTCGGCTCGGGGTCGTCCCGGCGGAGCGGGTGCCGCACACCGGCGGCCAGGGCGACCGGCCCTGACCAATCTGTACGGGCAGCGCCCGTCCCGGTCCGCGGTCGGGGACGGCCGCGGACTCCGGGCGGGCGGTCCTGTTCGGACCGCCGCCTGGACCTCGCCGCGACACCGCCAACGTTCCCGGACACCGCACTAGGTGCTCAGTGGGCCTGCTCCCGCAGGGTGGTCGGCTGGTCTCGCCACCACCGGAGACTCGGTCCGCCGCTTTCCCGCGTTCGAGTCGCGGCCCGCTTTGCGCAGCATTGCTTGGCAGCGAGCAGGTGGGGAGATTTGTTGTCGCTCCAGCGACAACAAATCTCCCCACCTGCCGCCGTTGCGTGCGGTCTCCGAGGCGTCCGCTCACTCGCTCGGCTGGTCCGCCGGTGTAGCGCGGCCGAGCGCTGCGGATTCGGGACGGCCGGAGGCGGAGCAGTTCAGCGGACCATCAGGCCGCTTCGTGCGTGGGACGTCCAGCGGGGTCGGACACTCGGCAGGTAGCGGCGTACTCGGCGGTCATCGCCTCGACCGCCTGCCGATTATCCAGGTCGAGCCGGACCACCTCGACGGGGCGGCGTCGGCGAGCAGCGCGACGACGGCCCGGCACCGGTCGCATCCCTGCGGGTCCGGAGGTGGCCGGGGCATTTGTCGCGGCCCGTACGCGGTGGCCGCCGTCCTGCGGGTATGGGCGGGCGCTGACCACGCGAAGCGGTTTCGCTACCTGTCAGCAGGCGGATACAGAGTTTCGCGGATCAGGTGCTGGCCCACGGGCGGGAGAGTTCCCGCCCGTGGGCCGCGTGCAGGTCAGGTCGCCGGCTGTGCCGCGCGCCCGCCCAGGTGCAGCCGGCCCACGAGCTGTCGGGCCGGTTCGGCCATGTCCGCCTCGACGGTGACCGCGTACTGGTTGGCCCGCAGCGAGCTGGCCGAGGTGAAGTCTCGCTTGCCGCCGGTCATGGCATGCGCGACCCCACCGAACACGGCACCCCAGACGGCACCGATGACCAGGCCGACGAGGAGCACGGCCAGCCAGTTGCCGACCGTGAAGATGCCGAACAGCAGGCCGATGAAGAGCCCGAGCCAGGCGCCGGTGCCGGCGCCGATGAGCGCCGCCCGGGCCGTGGTCAGCCGGCCGAGCACCGTCTCCACCAGGGTGAGGTCGGTGCCGACGATGGCGGTCCGTTCGACCGGGAAGCGGTTGTCGGCCAGGTAGTCCACGACGCGCTGTGCGGACGGATAGTCCGGATACGCGCCGAGCGTCACGGTCGGCGGGCCGGCCTGCGGGCCGTGCCCGTCGCCAGCGGGTGCCGCGGTGCGGCCTCCGGGACCGGAAGGGAGGGTGCCGCCGCCGGTCACGCCGGGTTGCCACGCCGAGGGGTTCGACTGTGTGGTCATGGGTCTCCTCCTTCGTCTCCGGTCGCGTTCCCGCCGGAGGCGAGCGGTAACGCCCGAGGTGGATCCGGTACCGACCGCGCCCGGGCAGGCGACCGGGCCCCCGGCCACCGCTGCTGCGGTGCTGGCCGGAGGCCCGGTGCTGGTGGTGGGGCCCGAAGGCCCGGTGCGGGTAGGGGGGTGCCCGATCAGGCGCAGGTGCCGCCGTTCAGGGTGAAGGGGCCGGGCGTCGGCAGGCTGCTGCCGCTGAAGGTGCCCTGGAAGCCCACGCTGATCGTGCCGCCGACGGGCACGTTGCCGTTGTACGCGACGTTGCGGACCTCGATGCGGTCACCGGACTGGCTCCAGGTGCCGTTCCAGCCGTTGCTCAGCCGTACGCCGGAGCCGGCGTTGAAGGCGAGCGTCCAGCCGGTGAGCGCCACGCTGCGGTTGGTGACCCGGATCTCGGCGGTGAAGCCGCCGGCCCACGTGTTCGGGGTGAACGTCACCGCGCAGCTGCCGGCGGGCGGGTTGGACGGGGGCGGCGTGGTCGGCGGCGTGGTGGTGGGGGGAGTGGTGGTCGGCGGGGTCGTCGTCGGCGGGGTGGTGGTCGGCGGGGGGCCGGCCGCGACCGCCAGGTCGTACGCCCGCTGGGGCACGAACTGTCCGGCGGCGGCGATACAGCCGTCGGCCTCGCCGGGCAGCTTCACCCAGAGGAACGCGTCGATCGCCGAGTCGCCGGTGGCGGTGGTGCTCGGCGTGCCGATCGCCCGCCCCGGCGGGTCGCACCACTCCGAGCCGGCCGGGCCGTTGCCGTTGCGGCTGGTGTCGATGACCGCCTTGAGGCGGGAGTTGCCGGTGGCCTGGATGATCTGCTTGGCGTACGAGACCTCGTCGGCGGTGCGGCGGTAGTTCGACACGTTGACCGAGATGCCGTCGGCGCTGTTGGCGACGTCCGCCGCGTTCAGTCGAGCGGCTGCCTCGCTGGGCGCGAGCCATCCGCCGTGGCCGATGTCGAAGTAGACCTTCGCCGCTGACGAGCCGGCCTTGAGCGCCTTGCCGGCGTACGCCATGGAGGCCCGGACCTCGGCCTGCTGGCTGGCGTTCATGCAGCTCGTCATGATCGGGAGCACGTCGGGCTCCAGGATGATCGTGGCGGGCCGACCGCCGAGCCCGGCGGCGACCTGGTCCACCCACTGCCGGTAGGCGGAGTGGTTGGGCGCGCCGCCGCCGCTGTGGTTGCTGCAGTCGCGGTTGGGGATGTTGTAGACCACCAGGATCGGGATCTTGCCGGCGTTGGCGGCGGCGTTGACGAAGGAGCTGACCTCCGCGCGTACGGTCGAGGTGTTGGTGGTGGTGTACCAGCGCGGCTGCGGGACGCTGGCGATCCGGTCCCGGATCACGGCGGCCTTGGAATCGTTCGGGTTGGCGGCCACCCAGCGGGCGGCGCTGGTGTCCGGGTCGACGTAGAACACGGAGTCGGCGGCGGCTGCGGGCGCGGGACGCAATGCGCCCACGCCGACGGTGGCGACCACGGTCAGTGCCGTCGCGACGGCGCCGACCACGGCATACGTGCCTCTGGTTCTCATGTACTGCTCCTCGGATGCATCGAAGACAGTGCGTGGAAGCGCTCCCACATGTCCGCCAAGGTACGGGCCGGTTGCGAACTTGTGAAGACCTTCCGGAAGTATCGGGAGGATCGACGGGCACCGCTCGGTAGCCGCCAGGAGGGCCGGCTCGCGAATACGATCACCGGATGGGTCTGGATCGTGCGGGTGTCGTGGTGGTCGGAGCGGGGATCGCGGGCGTCGCCTGCGCCGGGGAACTGGCGCGTGCCGGGGTGCCGGTGGAGATCCGCGAACGCGGTCGGGTGGCCGGCGGACGGATGGCCAGCAAACGCTTCGACGGCCGCCCCGCCGACCTGGGCGCCGCCTACCTGACGGTGAGCGATCCCGACTTCGCCGAGGTGGTCCGCGAGTGGGAGGACGCCGGCCTGGCCCGCGAGTGGACCGACACCTTCGTCTCCTACGACCGCACGGGTCGACGGCAGGTCACCGGGCCGCCGCGCTGGGCGGCCCCCCAGGGACTGCGGTCACTCGTCGAGCACCTGGCCCGCGACCTGCCCGTGGTGGTGAACCGGCTGGTGCTCGGCGTCGAGGCCGGCCCGTCCGTCGACGGCACCGCGTGCGCGGCGGTGGTCCTGGCGATGCCGGGCCCGCAGGCGGCGCTGCTGCTCGACCCGGCCCTGGCCGACGCCACCGAGGCCGCCGGACGACAGCGTTGGGCACCGACACTCTCCGCCGTGCTGCGCTTCCCGACCCGACGCTGGGCGGACTTCCGGGGCGCCTTCGTCAACGACCATCCGCTGCTCAGTCTGGTCTGCGACGACGGCGACCGGCGCGGTGACGGCGCGCCGGTGCTGGTGGCGCACACCACGCCGGAGTTCGCCGCCGGTCATCTCGCCCAACCCACCGGTGCCGCGTCGGCCGTCGAGGCGGCCGTCCGCGACCTGCTCGCGCTCTCCGACCGGGCCGAGCACGTGCACGTGCACCGCTGGACGTACGCCAAGCCCATCTCCGGGGCCGACGCCGGGTTCCACCTCGACGGCGACGGGATCGGGCTGGCCGGGGACGCCTTCGGCGAGTCCCGGGTGCAGACCGCCTGGCGTTCCGGCCGCGACCTCGGTCGCGCCCTGGTCCAGCGTCTGACCTGACGGGCAGGCCGGTGGGTCTGCCCCGGAGGGCGGGGCGGTCAGTCGGGCGGGAGGAGGATCTCGAACCAGACGGTCGAGCCGCGCACGGTGGGGTCGGTGCCCCAGGCGTCGGTCAGCTCCTCGATCAGGCCCAACCCCCGGCCACGGCTGCTCAACGTGTCGGTGCGGGCCCGGGTCACCGTGCCCCGGGACCCGGAGTCGGCCACCGAGACGAGCAGGCGCTCCGGGCTGAGGTCGATCTCGACCAGGGCCTCGGTGCCGGCGTGCAGCAGGGCGTTGGTGGTCAGCTCGCTGGTGCAGAGCACCGCCGCGCCGATCACCGACTCGGCCACCCGCCACTCGGTGAGCAGCGCGGTCATCCAGTGCCGGACCCGGCTCGGCGCGGTCGGCTCGGCCGGCACCTCCATCCGCGCCGACCGGCTCGGCCGCAGCGCGTACTCGACGGCCAGGACGGCGACGTCGTCCTCGGTGGCACCGGGGACCGAGGCGGTGGCGGCGGCGCACAACGCCCTCGGGTCACCGCTGGGTGCGGCGGCCACCGACTCCGCCAGGCGGGCGAGACCGTGCGACAACCCCTGCCGTCGCCGTTCCACCACGCCATCGCTGAACAGCAGCAGGGTGTCGCCGGGGGAGAACGCGACGGTGCCGGTGGCGGGGCGGTAGCCGATGCCCAGCGGCGCGCCGGTCGGCACGTCCACGTAGACGGCCCGTGCCTTGCCCCCCGGCGCGCAGCGGCGCACCAGCGGTGCCGGGTGGCCGGCGCTGGCCAGGGTGAGCTGCTCCCGTGCCACGTCGATCACACCGAACGCCACGGTCACGAACAGCTCGTACGTGCCGGTCTCGGACCCGAGGCTGCTGACCAGGCGGTCGAGTCCGGCGAGCACCTGGTCCGGACGCGGGTCGTTGAGCGCCAGCGCCCGCAGCGCGGCGCGGACCTGCCCCATCCGGGCGGCGGCCTGCACGTCGTGCCCGGCCACGTCGCCGAGCACCACCCCCAGGTCGCCGGTGGGCAACACGAACGCGTCGTAGAAGTCGCCACCGGCGGCGTTGCCGTCGACGCCCGGGTCGTAGCGGGCGGCGATCCGCAGCAGCGGCAGGCTGGGCAGGTTCTCCGGCAACATGCTGCGCTGGAGTAGCTGGGCGGTGCCGTGCTGGGTCTCGAAGCGGCGGGCACGCTCGGTCGCCTGCCCGACCAGCTCGGCCGACGCGGCCAGCAACGCCTGTTCCGGCGCGGTCCAGGCGTGCGGGGTGCGGTAGCCGACGGTGAGCGCGCCGCGTACCCCGGACGCCCGCAGCGGTATCGCCGCCAGGGCACGGACCCGCTGGTCGTGCCGGTCGGCGGCGATGTCGCGCAGCGGCTCGCCGTCGTCGACGAAGTGGGATTGGCCGGTACGCGCGCTGAGTGCCGCCGGTGCCGGCCAGTCCGCCGGTCCGCGCCGCCACAGCGGGGGCAGCCGTTCGTCCGCCTCGTCCACCAGCTCGCCCCGGACCCGGCGGACCAGCCGCCAGCCGCCTCCACCGCCCCCGTCGTCGACGGCGAACGAGACCCGGTCGGCGTCGAACGAGGCGAGCGCGTACCGCAGCGCGACCCGGGCCACGTCGTCGAGGGTCAGCGTGCCGGAGAGCGCCGCCGCGAACTCGCTGAGCCCCTGCAACTGGCGGGTCGCCGGGCTGGTCTCGGCGACCACCGACAGCACCCCGGCGATGCGGCCCCGGCTGTCGCGGACGGTCGAGCAGGCCCAGATGTAGACGGACGGGTCGAGTCCGTCGGAGCGCAGCGGGAGGGGTGCCTCCTTCTCCAGGAAGGGCTCACCGGTGCGGTAGGTGTGCTCGACGACGTCTCCGACACCGGGCAGCCGCCACACCTCGTCGAAGACCTCGGCCGCCGGCCGCCCCACGGCCTGCGGGTGCCGGTCGCCGATCAGCTCGGCGTACGCGTCGTTGTAGAGCAGCAGCAACTCGTCGCCGAGGTAGAGCGCCATCGGTGCGGGTGAGCCGAGCACCACCTCCACGGCGGCGCGGACCGCCGGGTCCCAGGACTCGCGGGTGCCCAGCACCGTCGCACCCCACTCGTGGTGGCCGACGACGGTCGCGGCACGCGGCACCGGCGCGCGGGGCGCCTGGCCTGCTGGCGTGGGGACTCGCCCGACCGTTCCTGGCATGCCCGCAGCCTAGCCCGACCCCTCGACCCGTGTTTCCGATCATGCGCCCGGTGCTTCGGGCCGGGACATCAGGGCAGGTCAGGGCCGTTCTGTCGGGATGTGTCGGGAAAAAGCAGGTGACCTGCCCGGCGTGCAGTCCCGACGTTGGGGTAAGCGCGCGGGGCAGTCCATGCGACAGGAGGGACATCATGCCGGAAACCCTGGCGGCCAGGCAGGTCAACATCGGTGACGCTGTGGCCGACATGTGGAGGTCGGTGCTGCTGTTCGTACCGAGGGCCATCGCGTTCATCGCGATCCTGGTGGTCGGATGGCTCATCGCCAGAGCCGTGCTCAAGATCGTTGATACGGTCCTGGAACGGGTGGGGTTCGATCGCGCGGTCGAACGGGGCGGTATCAAGCGCGCGCTCGAACGGACCAGGTACGACGCCAGTGACATCCTGGCCCGCCTGGCGTACTACGCCGTACTGCTGTTCACGCTTCAGTTCGCCTTCGGCGTCTGGGGTCCGAACGCGATCAGCAACCTGATCGGCGGTGTGGTGGCCTGGCTGCCCCGAGCCTTCGTGGCGATCGTGATCGTGGTGATCGCCGCGGCGATCGCGAACGCGGTACGGGACCTCGTCAGCGGGGCGCTGGGCGGTCTGTCGTACGGGCGGGTGCTGGCCGACCTGACGGCGGTCTTCATCATCGCGCTCGGCGTCATCGCGGCCCTGAACCAGGTGGGTATCGCCACCACCGTCACCACTCCGGTCCTGATCGCGGTGCTCGCCACGGTGGCCGGCATCCTGATCGTCGGCGTGGGCGGTGGTCTGGTCAAGCCCATGCAGAACCGCTGGGACGGCTGGCTCCACCGGATCGCGGAGGAGTCGCGGGCCGTCCGCGAACAGCGGCAGGGCGCCCAGGCCGGACGCAGCGACATGCAGCGGCAGATGGCCGACCGGTCGGGCCAGCGTACCCAGCCGACGTCGACGGGACAGGAGTCGTCGATGTCCGGGGGACGGGGTACGTACCAGTCCGGGAACTCGGGTGACGAGACCCAGCAGTTCGGTCGGTGACCGTACGCGAAGGGTGACGGGTGTCCGCCGCACGGCGGGCACCCGTTCGCGTCACAGCGGGGGCGGCTGCGGTGCCGGGGTGTCCAGCGTGACGATCAGCGCGCAGACGGCGAGCAGTCGCACCAGCACCCAGTCCGCCTCGGCCCACTCGACCGGGGTGGCCGGCGGCTGCCAGCCGTGCTCGTCGGCGGCGGCGCGCAGCCCCTCCGCGTAGCCGGCCAGCGCGGCGGCGGTCAGCGGGGTGTCGTCGCCGTGCAGACTGTCCCGCACCGCGGCGGCGTGCTGGTCGACCACGGCGAGCAGGCCGGGCAGGGCAGCGGCGGCGGCCAGCCCGTCGAGCCCCAGCGTGGTGGCGAGCGCCATCAGCGCCGACCGGTTTTCCTCGACGGTGGTATGGGTCCGAACCCGGTTCGACGGCACGCGCATGGGGAACGAATCTAGCCAACTCGGACCGGCGGTGACCTCGGCCGCTCGGCTGGTGCGGGGGTCGGCCGGTCGTCGTGCCGGACACCCGGACCCGACCGGTCGCCCGGTCAGACGGGCAGTGGCGGCAGCAGGGAGGCACGAATGGACACCACCGACAGGCCCGACGAGGGGCACCGGCGACCGGCCGGTGTGAGTGACGACACGGTGGCGGCGCTCGGCAAGCTCAGCGAGGCGCTGGAGTGCTTGGAGCGCGCCCGTGGCCAGCTCTACTCGATGCACCAGCTCATCGGTCACGCCGACCTGATGCTGGACGAGGCGGTGCGGATGTTCCGCTCGGCCGGGCACGGCACCATCGCCGACCGGATCGCCGACGAGTTGGTGGGTCGGAACGTGATCGCGGGTCGCTGGACGTTCCAGATCGTCGAGGACTTCGACGACGGGTACTACGCGCTCTTCCAGGACCTGGACCGGACGGCTCGCGACGAACTGGTCGGGGGCCGGCGGCACCTGTACGAGGCGGAGATGAAGGAGCGACGTCGTACCCGTGGTCGCGCGGGTCACGAGGCCCGCCCGCAGGAGGCCGGGTGAGGGCGGTCAGTCCACCGAGCCCGGGTGCGGGTGGTTACTCCGAGGATCGGGCGTCCGCCGGACGGCGACGCGCGGTGTCGTCAGCGATGATCACCGTTGCCACCATCAGCGCGACGCAGAGGCTGAACAGCCAGGAGCTGTCCTCGGTGAAGCGTGCGGAGACGGGTGCCTGAGCGGCGGCGAGCAGAAAGCCGAGCCATGCCAGGCGGCGCTGACGCGGGTTGAGGAAGCCGGAGCCCTGATGCATTCCGAAAGTCTTGCGCGCTGTCGCGGCGTTGCCGTCAGCCGAACGGCCGAATCTGTCCGACCCGTCCGAATCCCGACCCGTCCGGCTGACCCAATCGCCGCCGATCATGGGCGTGTCGCCTGGGCGTGAGGCGCTGCACGGGGTCTGTCCCCCGATGTGACGCCCCGATCGGCGGCGGCCGAGGGCTGGTGTCAGAGCGTGTCCGGGCCGGTGCGTCCGGTGGTGGAGGGGCGGTGCGCGCGGTCGGGGTCGGTCGGCTCGCGTCCGGTGCCGGGCACCTGGGAACCCCGGTCGGCGGCTTCCGGCCCATGGCCGAACGCGGCCTCCTCACCGGCGTCGTTGCCGGTCACGTCGTCGGACTGCCCGTCGAGCGTGGATCGGGCGACCGCCCGGTCCAACTCCTCCAACGGCAGCCGTTCCTCGTCACGCCACACCCTGTCGTCGCTCATACCCTCGCCCTACCCCCACCCGCACCCGCCAAACGGCACACCCGGCGGGGCACAGACCTGCGGCGCGGCCAGCCGACACACGACGACCCCCGCCGACAACGGCGACGGCCGCCGGGGTGAGCGGCGGCCGTGGCGGGAGGTACGCGAGGGATCAGGGCTGGGGTCGGTCGACGCTGCCCCGCCAGGCGCCGGTCTCCTGCCCGCGTCGCTCGATGAACTGCTTGAAGCGTTGCAGGTCACCCTTTGCCCGGCGGTCCACGACGCCCAGCTTGTCGCCGGCCTGCTCGACGACACCCTGCGGGTCGAACTCCAGTTGGAGGGTGACCCGGCTGTTCTGCTCGTCGAGCCGGTGGAAGGTGACCACCCCGGCGTGCTTGGTGCCGCCGGTCGAGCGCCAGGCGACCCGCTCGTCGGGAAGCTGTTCGGTGATCTCGGCGTCGAACTCGCGCTTGACGCCGGCGATCTCCACGGTCCAGTGGGTGAGCGTGTCGGAGAGCTGTCGGACCTCCTCGACGCCCTCCATGAACTGGGGGAACTCCTCGAACTGCGTCCACTGGTCGTACGCCGTCCGGATCGGGACGGAGACGTCGACGTGCTCGGTTACACCACTCATCAGGATCCTCTCCTGCGCCGGTGCGGGGGGTGGCCGCAGAAGGCCATCCTCACCAGCGCGTCGTCTCGTTCTTGTGGCCGAGCGCGGCCCAGACCTCGGACACCGTCTGGTACCGGGTGCCCTCCGGCAGTCGCTCCAACTCGGCGAGCAGGTCGTCCGGCGCCTCGTTCTCCCGGGCATTGGCGAGCAGGGCCGCCCGGTCCCCGGGCAGGGCGGTCATCGTGATGAACCGTCCCAACCGGCTGCGAGCCTCCACGTCCTCGGACGTCATGCCCTGCGGCGTGCCGCTGCGGGTCTCGCCGCCGACGACCGTGGTCGTCTCCGGCTGGTCCTCGCCCGCAGGCTCCGGCACCCGGGACTCGTCGACCCGTGAGCCACCGGTCCCCGGCCCCTGGACCAGGCCGCTGACCTCCTGCTCCATCTGTTCGTCGACTCTCGGTGCGTGCTTGCTGCTGCCGCGTTCCATGCCTTCTGCGCTACCCGGCCCGGTGGGCGGTAAACCGGCGCCGGGTCACGAGGGGGCCGGTGACCGGGGCGGCAATACCGGCTCCTCGGCGTCGCGCACGCCGGACTGGATCACCCGTCCCCGCTGCAACTCCGCGTTGATCTGCACGCCGAGCAGCAGGGCGGAGTTGGACAGGTAGAGCCAGACCAGGAACGCGATCACCGCGCCGAGGCTGCCGTACGTGGTGTCGTACGAGCCGAAGTTGGCCACGTAGAGGCCGAAGCCGAAGGAGCCCAACGCCCATGTGGCCAGCGCCACCGCCCCACCCGGGGTGAGCCACCGGAACCGGGGCTGGCGCACGTTCGGCGCCACCCAGAACAGCAGGGACATCAGCAGCATCGCGATCATCGCCAGCGCCGGCCACTTCACCACCGACCAGGCCGTACGAGCCGCACCTCCGGCGCCCACCAGGTTGCCGACCGCGTCCGCGACCGGCCCGCTGACGATCAGACCGGTGGCCACCACGGCGAGCAGCACCAGCGACAGCGCCGCCAACCCGACCTGGATCGGCCGCAGCTTCCACACCGGCCGCCCCTCGGTCACCCCGTAGATGGTGTTCGAGGCGCGGGTGAACGAGGCGATGAAGTTCGACGCGGACCAGAGCGCGCCGAGCAGACCGAAGCTGAGCAGTACCCCGGCCGAACTGTTCTGCTCCACCACGCCCCGGACCACGCCGACGAAGCTCTCGTTGGCCACCACGGACCCCGCGCCGACGTCCCGGGCCAGGTCGAGCATGGTGTCGACGGTGCGTTCCCCGTCGGAGACCAGCCCCACCAGGGCGACCACCACGACGGTGGAGGGGAAGAGCGCGAGCACGCCGTAGTAGGTGAGCGCGGCGGCCCAGTCGGTGCAGTTGTCCTGGACGTAGTTGCGGCCGCTGCGGACCAGCACACCGCGCCACGTCGACCAGTGCAGCTGCCGGATCCGGCCGGGTAGCGCGGACACCGGCGGGTCGGCGGCCGGGGCGTCCGGGTTCGTCGTGGTCATCACCGCTCCCTGGTGGCGGCCGGCACCGGTTACGCCGGGTGGCCCGGCCGGTACCCCCGCACGCGCGACGGCAAACCGGTGCCGAGGTTTAGCGCCGCGTGGACCGGGAACGCCAGTCGGAATGACCCGACCACGGAGGAGGATCGAGATGCCCGGGCGCGAGGTACTGCCCAGCACGCTGCGGCGCTCCCCGGAGAAGGCCCAGCGCACCTGGGAGAAGACGCACGATTCGGCCGTCGAGACGTACGGCGAGGGTGAGCGGGCGCACCGGACCGCCTTCGCCGCCGTGAAGCACCAGTTCGAGAAGGTGGGCGACCACTGGGAGCCCAAGGGTCGCAAGGGCCCGAGCGACCGGCAGGCCGCCGGGGGTGGTCCGGAGCGGCGGGCACCCACGGCCGGCGGGGTGGACGCGAACGCCCCCAAGGAGCACCTGATGGCGCGGGCCCGTGAACTGGACGTGCGGGGCCGGTCGAGCATGACCAAGCCGGAACTGGTCACGGCCATCCAGAAGGCCAACAACCGGCAGACCGCCAAGGCACGCGGCGACTGACCGTCGCACCGAGGGCCCCGACCCGCCGTCACGCGCCGGGTCGGGGCCCTCGACGTGCGGGTACGCGGTCCTCACCAGTGCCCGCCGCCGGGAGCCTCGATGTGCACCGCCTTGGTGGCGGTGAACTCGTCGAGCAGTTCCGGCCCGTAGCCGAAACCCTGACCGCTGCCCCGACGCGGGTGGGCCGCCCCGGCCGGGGCGCCGCCGAAGACCGCGTTCACCTTCACCGTGCCCACCGGCAGCTCCCGCCACGCCCGCTGGGCGTGGCTCATCGACCCGGTCAGTACGGTCGCGGCCAACCCGTACGGCGAGTCGGCGGCACACCGCAGCGCCTCGCTGAACGAGTCGACCACGACGACCGGTGCGACCGGCCCGAACGTCTCCTCCCGGACCAGCGCCATGTCGTGCCGACAGTTGTCCAGCACGGTGGCCGGGTAGAAGGCGCCCGGTCCCTCCGGCAGCGTCCCGCCGACACGGATCCGTGCCCCGTCGGCGACCGCCGCCGTCACCTGCCCGTGCACCTGGTCGCGGTGTCGCCGGTCGACGAGCGGACCCAGGTCGGTGGCGGGATCGCGGCCCGGCCCGCCGTGCAGCGCCGCCGCCCGCTCCACCAGCGCGGCGACGAAGTCCTCGGCCACGTCGCGGTGCGCGTAGACGCGCTCCACCGCCACGCAGATCTGGCCCGCGTTGGCGAACGCGCCGGTCGCGGCCTGCCCGGCGGCCCAGACCGGGTCGACGTCCGCGTCCACGATCAGCGGATCGCTGCCGCCGTTCTCCAGCAGCACCTTGGCGCCGCTGCGGGCGGCTGCCGCGGCGACGGCCCGGCCGGTGGCGGTCGACCCGACGTGCGCCACCACGTCCACCTCGGCCCCGGCGAGCGCCGCCCCGGTCTCCGCGCCGCCGATCAGCAGCGAGAGCACGCCGGCCGGGAGCGCCGAGTCGACGGCGCGGGCCAGCAGCCATCCGGTCGCCGGGGTGCGTTCGCTCGGCTTGTGCAGCACCACGTTGCCGGTGACGAGGGCGGCACCGAGCAGCCCGCACGACACCGCCACCGGGTCGTTCCACGGGGTGATCACGGCGACGACGCCGCGCGGCTGCGGTGTCATGAAGTCCAGGGCGTCGGGCGTGCCGTGCAGGGTCCGCCCACCCCGGGTCGGGGCGAGTTCGGCGTACTGCCGCAGGGTGGCGATGCCGGCCTCGACGCCGCCCCGCGCGTGGGCGAGCGGCTTGCCCATCTCGGTCGTGGTCGCCTCGGCCAGCTCGTCGGCGACGGCGGCCACCGCGTCGGCGGCCCGGTGCAGCGCGGCGGCCCGCTCGGCCGGGGGCGTCGCCGCCCACTCGGCCGCCACGCCGCGCGCCGCCGCGACGGCCTTGTCGACCTCGTCCGAGGTGGCGACCGGCGCGCCGGTCACCGGGGCACCGGTGGCCGGGTCGTGCACCACCAGGTCACCGGCCTCCCCGCCGGCCCCCCACACCCCACCGATGAGCTGCGCAACCGTGTACATGGCGCGCTGCATGCCCCGATGGTCGGCGGGCAAACGTTTCGCCCGGTTGAGCCCGGGTAGCGTCGGTGGATGACGTCGTCCGGTTCTCTCGGCGCCGAAACAGCCGACGCGGTGGTCGTCGGCGCCGGCCACAACGGTCTGGTCGCCGCGAACCTGCTCGCCGACGCGGGCTGGGACGTGCTGGTGCTGGAGGCGACCGGCGCGCCGGGTGGCGCGGTGCGCTCGGCCGAGGTGACCTCGCCCGGTTACCTCAGCGACCTCTACAGCTCCTTCTACCCGCTGGGTTACGCCTCGCCGGTGCTGCGCGGGCTCGACCTGACCCGGTACGGGCTGGCCTGGCGGCACGCCCCGGACGTGCTGGCCCACCTCTTCCCGGACGACCGCGCCGCGCTGCTCAACCGCGACCCCGACGTCACGGCGGCGTCGTTGGAGGAGTTCGCGCCCGGCGACGGCGAACGCTGGCTGTCCGCGTACGCCGAGTGGCAGCGCATCGCCGACCCGATGCTGGACCTGATCACCACCCCTTTCCCGCCGGTACGCCCCGGGTGGGACATGCTGCGTCGGCTGCACACCGGCGGTGCGTTGCGGCTGGCCCGGCGGATGGTCCTGCCGGTGCGTCGCCTCGGCGAGGAGATGTTCCGCGGTGCCGGTGGACCGGCGCTGCTGGCGGGCTCGGCGCTGCACACCGACCTGTCCACCGAGGACGCCGGCTCCGGCGTGTACGGCTGGCTGCTGGTCATGCTCGGCCAGCAGGTCGGCTGGCCGGTGCCGACCGGCGGGGCACAGAAGATCACCGACGCGCTGGTGGCCCGGCTGGCCGAGCGGGGCGGCCGGATCCACTACGACGCCCACGTGGACCGGGTCCTGGTGGCCCGGGGGCGGGCGATGGGCGTCCGCACCGCCGACGGCGGGCGGTACCGGGCGCGTCGCGCGGTCCTGGCCGACGTGCCCGCGCCCACGCTCTACCTGGACCTGGTCGGCGCGGCGGCGCTGCCGCCGAGGCTGGTGGCGGACCTGGAGCACTTCCGGTGGGACGGTTCGACGCTGAAGGTGGACTGGGCGCTGTCCGGGCCGGTGCCGTGGACCAACCGGCGCCTGGCCACCGTCGGCACCGTGCACCTCGGAGCGGATCTCGGCGGGTTGACCGGGTACGCCGCCACGCTCGCCCGAGGTGAGCTGCCCCTCGACCCGTTCCTGCTGGTCGGGCAGATGTCGGTGGCCGACCCCAGCCACTCCCCGTCGGGCACCGAGTCGCTCTGGTCGTACACGCACCTGCCGTTCCGCCGGCACTGGCGCGGCGAGGACGTGCTGGGTCACGTGGAGCGGATGGAGGCGGTGCTGGAGGCGGCCGCGCCCGGTTTCCGGAGCCTCGTGGTGGGGCGGCACGTGTTCGGGCCGGCCGATCTCGAGGAGGCCAATCCGAGCCTGGTCGGCGGTGCCATCGGTGGTGGCACCGCCGCGCCCTACCAGCAACTGTTCCTGCGCCCGGTGCCCGGACTGGGCCGCGCGGACACCCCGGTCGACCGGCTCTTCCTGGCCAGCGCGTCGGCGCATCCCGGTGGCGGGGTGCACGGCGCACCGGGGGCGAACGCGGCCCGGGCCGCGCTGGCCCGGGACCGGACGCTCACCGGCGGTGTCTACCGCCGGGCCGTGGACACCGCCCACCGGGCCGTGTACCGCTGACGCGTCGCGGCGACCGGCCACCTCGACGCGGCCGGTCGCGTGTCGCGCGGTGGCTCAGCGCTCGATGCCGCGATGCCGGGTACGCAGCTTGAACGGCATCAACGCGCTCTCGATCTTGGTGGCGGTGGTCATCTTCGAGTCGCCGTCGCGCCGCTCCTCGAAGCGGATCGGCACCTCCAGGATGGTGTGCCCGAGCTTCGTGGCGAGGTAGTGCATCTCCACCTGGAAGCTGTAACCGTTGGACTGCACCCGCTCCAGCCCGATGTCGCGCAGTGCGTCGGCCCGCCAGATCTTGAACCCGGCGGTCAGGTCCCGGATGCGGACCCGCAGCAGCGTGTGCACGTACAGGTTGGCCCAGCCGCTGAGCGCCCGGCGGTACAGCGGCCAGTTCTCGTCCAGCTCGCCACCGGGCACGTACCGGGAGCCGATCACCACACCGGCCTGGGTGGAGAGCAGCGCGCCGAGCATTCCCGGCAGCGCCTCCGGCGGGTGCGACAGGTCGGCGTCCATCTGGGCCACGTACTCGGCCCCGCCGTCGAGGGCCCGGCTGATCCCGTCCACGTACGCCCGGCCGAGGCCCTCCTTGCCCGGCCGGTGCACGACCTCGATCCGATCGGGGTGCTCGATGGCCAGTTTGTCCGCCACCTCGCCGGTGCCGTCCGGGGAGTTGTCGTCCGCGACCAGCACCTTGAGGCCCGGCAACGGCAGGGCGAGCAGGCGCTCGACCAGCAGTGGCAGGTTGCCCGCCTCGTTGTAGGTAGGTACCACGACGGTCAGGCGCGCGTCCCCCCACGGCGTGGGTAACTGGACGGGTTCGATCATGGAGGACATCCTCGGTCTGCGGACAGGCTTCCCCGAGAGCGTAGCCACTTGTCCGTTCCAGGGGGAATCGGCTCCCCCTGGCCAGGTCAGTCCGGCGTCTTCTGCCGGCGGGCGATGTCCGCGAGCCGACTCAGCGTCTCCTTGTTGCGCTGGTGCAGCACCAAGTCATTGACCTTGGTGCGCAGCCAGCGCAGCGGGCCGGCGGCGAAGTCCTCGCCGAGCAGCACCCGGGTGGTGTGCGGCCCGACCGGTTCCAGGGTGAAGACCACCACCCCCTCGCCGGCCGGCCAGAGCTTCACCCGCAGCACCAGCTTCCGTTCCGGCTCGCACTCCAGCACCTGGGAGGAGTCCTCCAGGGAGAAGGGCCAGGGGCCGGCCCGGTGGTGCAGCCGGGTCCCCACCCGGGGCCAGTCGTCGTCGACGTCCCGCATGTGCGCGGTGCCGACCACCCAGTCGCTGTAGGTCCACCCGTCCGCCAGCACCGCCCAGACCTGCCGTACCGGTGCCTCGATGTTCCGTTCCACGATCGCCACGAACAGGCCGTACCCAGGTGGGCGGCCCGGCTAACGGCACCACGGGTTAGCTTCTCGGGGGCCGTGGGTAAGGCCACCCGCGAGCGGCGGTGCGCTGGTCGGCGTGGAGTACCCGTCGACCACGTCCCGGGCGACGTTTACTCCTCGGGGCGCCGGGAACCCGCCGCCCGTGCGACAGGACCGTGGGGAGCCGGATCAGCGCAGGTCAGCCGGGGTGCTGACCGGCGTCGACCGGGCCGGTCCGGTCCTGTTCGACGCGGTGCTGCTGGACCGCGACGGCACCCTGGTCGAGGACGTGCCGTACAACGGCGACCCGGACAAGGTGCGTCCGATGCCCGGCGCGCGGGCCGCGCTGGACCGGTTGCGCGCCGCCGGCCTGCGGCTCGCCGTGGTCACCAACCAGTCCGGGCTGGCCCGGGGCCTGTTCACCGAGGCGGACCTGCACCGGGTGCACCGTCGCGTCGAGGACCTGCTCGGCCCCTTCGACTCGTGGCAGGTGTGCCCGCACGACGACGGGGACGGCTGTGCCTGCCGCAAGCCCGCCCCCGGGCTGGTGCACGCCGCCGCCCGGGCACTCGGCACCGTACCCGCGCGCTGCGTCATGATCGGCGACATCGGCCGGGACGTCACCGCGGCGCTGGCCGCCGGTGCGGCGGGCATCCTGGTGCCCACACCGGTCACCCGCGCCGAGGAGATCGCCGCCGCCGGGTGGCTCGCCGCCGACCTGCCGTCGGCCGTGGACGAGATCCTGCGCCGTCAGCAGGCGCTACGCCCGGCCACGCCACGGCCGACCGGTGCGGGACGGGGGCGGACGGTGCTGGTGGTGCGCGCCGACTCGGTCGGGGACGTGCTGGTCACCGGCCCCGGAATCCGGGCCGTGGCCGCCGGTGCGGACCGGGTGGTGCTGCTCTGCGGCCCGCGCGGCCGGGCCGCCGCCGAGATGCTGCCCGGCGTCGACGAGATCGTGGAGCACCGGCTGCCGTGGATCGATCCCGCGCCCGGTCCCGTCGACCCGGCCGAGATGGCCGCGCTGACCGCCCGGTTGGCGGCCGTCGCCGCCGACGAGGCGGTCGTCTTCACCTCGTTCCACCAGTCGCCGTTGCCGCTGGCCCTGCTGCTGCGGATGGCCGGTGTCCGGCGGATCGCCGCGATCAGCGACGACTACCCGGGAAGCCTGCTGGACGTCCGGCACCGGGTGCCGGCCGGTGTGCCGGAGGCCGAACGCGCCCTGTCGCTGGCGGCCGCCGCCGGGTACGCGCTGCCCGCCCACGACGAGCCGCGCCTGCGACTGCGTCCGGCGCTCGCCCCGCCGCCGGAGACCGGCGCACCGGGCTACGTGGTGCTGCACCCGGGTTCGGACGCGCCGGCCCGGGGCTGCCCGCCGGAACTGGCCGAGCGGATCGCCCGGGACCTCTCCGCCGCAGGCCACCGGGTGGTGGTCACCGGCGGCCCGCAGGAACGGGACCTGACCGCCCGGGTCGCCGGCCGGTACGCCCACGACCTCGGCGGCCGGACCGGGCTCGCCGAGCTGGCCGCCGTGGTGGCCGGTGCCGGCGCGCTCGTGGTCGGCAACACCGGCCCGGCGCACCTGGCCGCCGCCTCCGGGGTGCCGGTGGTGAGCCTCTTCGCCCCCACCGTCCCGTTCGGGCAGTGGGGTCCCTGGCGGGTGCCGACGGTACGCCTCGGCGACGCCGCCGCCGGATGCCGCGACACCCGCGCCGCACGCTGCCCGGTGCCCGGTCACCCCTGCCTCAGCGGGATCTCCCCGGGCGCGGTCGTCGAGGCGCTCCGGCTGCTGGGCGTACCGCCGGACCGGGTGCCCTCCCGCCCGGCGGTGTCCCGTGCGGCGGTATCCACCGGAGGCGGCCGATGAACATCCTGCTCTGGCACGTGCACGGTTCGTGGACCACGTCGTTCGTGCACGGCAAACACCGCTACCTGGTCCCGGCCACCCCGGACCGGGGGCCGTACGGGCTGGGCCGGGCACGGACGTACACCTGGCCGGAGAGCGCCGCCGAGGTGAGCCCGGAGCAGTTGCGCGACACCGAGGTCGACGTGGTCGTCCTGCAACGCCCCGAGGAACTGGAGCTGGCGCAGCGGTGGCTGGGTCGTCGGCCCGGCCGGGACGTGCCGGCGGTCTACGTCGAGCACAACACCCCGAAGGACGGGGACGTGCCGCACAGCCGCCACCCGATGGCCGACCGCGACGACCTGCTCGTCGCCCACGTGACCGCCTTCAACGAGCTGTTCTGGGACACCGGAACGACCCGGACCGCCGTCGTCGACCACGGCATCGTGCCGCCGACGGTGGAGTACACCGGGGAACTGGACCGGCTGGCCGTGGTGATCAACGAACCGGTGCGCCGGTGGCGGGTCACCGGCACCGACCTGCTGCCCCGGTTCGCCGAGATCGCCCCGCTGGACGTCTTCGGCATGAAGGTGGCCGGGCTCGCCGACCACCTCGGCCTGCCCGCCGACCGCCTCACCAGCCACGACGACGTTCCGCAGCACCGGATGCACGCCGAGTTGGCGCGCCGCCGGGCGTACCTGCACCTGTGCCGGTGGACCTCGCTCGGGCTGAGCCTGATCGAGGCGATGAGCATCGGCATGCCGGTGGTGGCACTGGCCAGCACCGAGGCGGTGATGGCCGTGCCGCCGGACGCCGGTGCCCTGGACACCCGCGTCGAGGAGCTGCTGGAGGCCGCCGGCCGGTTCGTCGCCGAGCCGCAGGTGGCCCGGCTCGCGGGACAGGCGGCCCGGGCCGCCGCCCGGGAACGCTACGGCCTCGACCGTTTCCTCGCCGACTGGGACCGGCTGCTGGAGGAGGAAGTATGCGGATAGCGATGATCTCGGAGCACGCCAGCCCGCTCGCCATCCTGGGCGGGGAGGACGCCGGCGGCCAGAACACGCACGTCGCGGAACTCTCCGCCGCGCTCGCCGCGGCCGGGCACGACGTCCGCGTCTACACCCGGCGCGACGCGGTGGACCTGCCGGTGACCGTGCGCAGTCCGGACGGCTACGACGTGGTGCACGTACCCGCCGGGCCGGCCGAGCCGGTGGCCAAGGACGCGCTGCTGCCGCACATGCGCGCGTTCGGCGCCTGGCTGGTGGAGCGCTGGCGCGGCGACTGGACGCCCGAGGTGATCCACGCGCACTTCTGGATGAGCGGGCTGGCGGCGGTGCAGGCCGGTCGGCAGGTCGGGGTGCCGGTGGTGCAGACGTACCACGCCCTCGGCACGGTCAAGCGCCGTCACCAGGGCGTCCAGGACACCAGCCCGGCCCGGCGGATCGGCTACGAACTCCAGCTCGGCCGCTCGGTGGACCGGGTGGTCGCGCAGTGCCGCGACGAGGTCGGCGAACTGGTCCGGATGGGGGTGCCCCGCTCGGCGATGACGGTCGTGCCGTCCGGGGTGAACCTGGGCACGTTCGCCCCGCTCGGCCCGGCCGCCGAGCGGGAGCCGGGACGGCCCCGGATCCTCACCGTCGGGCGGCTGGTGGAACGCAAGGGCTTCCAGACCGTGGTCCGCGCGATGGCGCACGTGCCGGACGCCGAGTGCGTGGTGGTGGGCGGCCCGCCCGCCGGGCTGCTGGAGACCGACCCGTACGCCCGGCGGCTGCGCGCGTTGGCCCGTAGCTGCGGGGTGGCCGACCGGGTCCGGCTGGTCGGCGCGGTGCCGAGGGAGGAGATGGGCCGCTGGTACCGGTCGGCGGACATCCTGGTCGCCGCCCCCTGGTACGAACCGTTCGGCCTGACCCCGCTGGAGGCGATGGCCTGCGGGGTGCCGGTGGTGGCGACCGCTGTGGGCGGGTTGCGGGACACCGTGGTCGACGGGGTGACCGGGGACCTGGTGCCGGCGCGGGACCCGAGGGCCCTGGGCGAGGCGCTGGCCGGGCTGCTGGACGACCGGATCCGCCGGTTCGCGTACGCGGGCGCGGCGCGGGCACGGGCCCGGCAGCACTACTCGTGGACGGTCACCGCGGAACGTCTCGCCGAGGTGTACGCCGAGGTGGCCGCCGTGCACCGGCCGACCCGGGTGGTGGCCTGATGCCGGGGCGCAACCCGCTGGAGACGCACCTGGCGCACCTGGCCGCCGCGCTGCCGCCGTACCGGCGGTGCGAGCCGCTGCTGGTCCGGTGGGGAGCCGCCCTGGCGCAGCACCTGACCGCCGGGGGCCGGTTGCTGGTGGCCGGTAACGGGGGCAGTGCCGCCGAGGCGCAGCACCTCACCGCCGAGCTGGTCGGCAAACTGCGCGAGGACCGGCAGCCGCTGTCCGCCATCGCCCTGCACGCCGAGACCTCGGCGTTGACCGCGATCGGCAACGACTACGGCTACGACGAGGTCTTCGCCCGGCAGGTCCGCGCGCACGGCCGCCCCGACGACGTCCTGCTGCTGCTCTCCACCAGCGGCGGCAGCACGAACCTGCTGGCCGCCGCGCGGGCGGGCCGCCAGGCCGGGCTGCGGTGCTGGGCGTTCACCGGACCGGCGCCCAACCCCCTCGCGGACGCGTGTCACGAGGCGCTCGCGGTGGACTGCCCGGACTCCCAGGTCGTGCAGGAACTGCACCTGGTCTCCAGTCACCTGCTCTGCGAGTACGTGGAGTTGGCGATGGCCGAGCGGCCGACGGTGGAGTACGTGGAGCCGGTGGTGCCGGCGGCGTCGGACGCACCGGCGGCCGGTCCGGTCCGCGCCGGGGTCGAGGTGGTGCTGGACGGTGGGGCCGGCCGACCGGTCGAAGCATGAGGAGGCAAGTGTGAGGGGACCCGTGGTGGTGGTCGGCGACACCCTGCTCGACCGGGACGTGGAGGGCGTGGTGAACCGCCTCTGTCCGGACTCGCCGGTCCCGGTGCTCGACGAGACCGCGCACGTCGACCGGCCCGGCGGGGCCGGGCTCGCCGCCGTCTTCGCCGCCGCGCAGGGCGCCGAGGTGGTGCTGGTCACCGCGCTGGCCGACGACGCCGGTGGAGCCCGGCTGGGAGTGCTGCTGGCCGCTGCCGGGGTGCAGGTGTACCCGTTGCGGCTGGCCGGGTCCACCCCGGAGAAGATCCGGTTGCGGGCCGGCGGGCGGGTGCTGCTGCGCCACGACCGGGGCGGCGGCGCCCAGACGCCGGGCGAACCCGCCGAGGCGGTGCTGCGCGTCATCGAGCGGGCGTCGGTGGTGCTGGTCAGCGACTACGGCCGGGGGGTGGCACGGCAGCCCGCGCTGCGGGCGGCCCTGGCGGCGACCCGGGCCCCGGTGGTCTGGGATCCGCACCCCCGTGGCCCGGCGGCGGTGCCCGGGGTGCACCTGGTGACACCGAACGAGACGGAGGTGCAGGAGCTGGTGGAGGCGCCGGCCGCCGCCACCCGGCTGGCCACCGCCGCCGACGGTGCCGAGCGTCTGCGGCAACGCTGGCGGGCCGGTGCGGTGGCGGTGACGTTGGGCGCCGACGGCGCGTTGCTCAGCCACGCCGGGTCGACGCCGCTGGTGGTGCCGACGCCGATGGCCGCCGAGGGTGACACCTGCGGCGCGGGCGACCGGTTCGCGGTCGCCGCCGGCCTGGCCCTGGGCCGGGGTGCGCTGCTCTCCGAGGCGGTGCAGGAGGCGGTGACCGAGGCGTCGGCGTACGTGGCGGACGGGGGCGTGGCGACCGCGTTGCCGCCGCCGGTGCGGCGGGCGCCGCAGGCGGTGCACACGGCGGTGGGCGGTGACCGGGTCGGGGTGGCGGCAGCCGCCGCCGCGGTCGCCCGGGTCCGCGCCGCCGGGGGGACGGTCGTGGCGACCGGAGGCTGCTTCGACCTGCTGCACGCCGGTCACGTGGCGACCCTCCAGGCCGCCCGGCAACTCGGTGACTGCCTGGTGGTGTGCCTCAACTCCGACACCAGCGTCAGCGGCCTGAAGGGACCGGACCGGCCGGTCGTGGGGCAGGACGACCGGAGCCGCCTGCTGGCGGCGCTGAGCTGCGTGGACGCGGTGATGATCTTCGACGAGTCGACCCCGGCGGCGGCCCTGTCCTGGCTGCGGCCGGACATCTGGGTCAAGGGCGGGGACTACGCCACCGGCGGCGGGGACGGTGACTGTCTGCCCGAGGCCGAGATCCTGCGCCGCTGGGGCGGCCACACCGTGGTGGTGCCGTACCTGGACGGCCGGTCCACCACCGAGATGATCGCCGCGACGGCCGCCCGTACCGGCGTGGGGGTGTCCCGATGAGCGCGCCCGGCACCGGCCGCACCGTGCTGGTCACCGGCGGATCCAGCGGGTTGGGCGCGGCCGTGGTGGCCGCGGTGGCCCGCTCCGGCGGGCGGCCCCTGGTGCTGGACCGGCAGGCGCCCGGCGACGGGGTGGCCTGGGTCGAGTGCGACCTGGCCGACACCCGGGCGGCGGAGGCCGCCACCCGGCAGCTCGCCGAGCGGGAGGGCGGTCTCGACGCGGTGGTCACCGCCGCCGGGGTGGACGTGCCCGGCCGGTTGGCCGACGTGCCCGGCGAGACCTGGGACCGGATCGTCGCGGTGGACCTGCTGGCCACGGCGGCGGTGATCCGGGCCGCGCTGCCGTTCCTGGAGGCCGCCCGGGGCAGCGTCGTCACGGTGGCGTCCACGCTCGGGGTGAAGGCGGTCAGCGACGCCACGGCGTACTGCGCGGCGAAGTTCGGCGTGGTCGGGTTCACCCGCGCGCTCGCCGCCGAGCTGGCCGGGTCGGTGAACGTGACGCTGCTGGTGCCGGGCGGCATGCGGACCGCCTTCTTCGACGACCGCGACGCGCAGTACCGGCCGGGGCCGGACGCGATCCTCAACGACCCGGCGCACACCGCCGCCGCCGTGATGTTCGCGCTCTCCCAGCCGGCCGGCTGCGCGGTCCGCGAGATGGTGGTCTGCGCCGAGCAGGAGACCTCGTACCCGTGATCCTGGCGCTGCGTGCCCTCGGCGTCGGTGACCTCGCCACGGCGGTCCCGGCGGTGCGGGCGTTGCGGGCGGCGTACCCGGACCGGGAACTGGTGCTCGCCGCGCCGGCCTGGCTCGGCCCGCTGGTCGAGCTGGTCGGCGGCGTGGACCGGCTGCTGCCCGCCGACGGTCTGGACCGGCTGGGGACTCCCGGCGGGCCGGTGGAGGTGGCGGTGAACCTGCACGGCCGGGGGCCGCGTTCGCACCGGCTGCTCGCCACCACCGGCCCGGACCGGTTGTTCGCCTTCGCCGACGCGCGGGCGGACCACGCCGACGGGCCCGGGTGGGACGAGGAGGAGCACGAGGTGGCGCGCTGGTGCCGGCTGCTGCGCTGGTACGGGATCCCGACCGACCCGACCGACCTGGACCTGCGACGGCCGGCGTCGGGGACGATGCCGACCGGCGTGACGGTGCTGCATCCGGGCTCCAAGGTGCCGGCCAAGCGCTGGCCTCCCGGGCGGTACGCGGCGGTGGCCCGGGAGCTGACCGGCCGGGGACACCGGGTGGTGCTGACCGGCGGTACGGGGGAGCGGGCCACCGCCGTACGGGTCGCGGACGAGGTCGGGTTGCCCGCCGACGCGGTGCTGGCCGGGCAGACCGACCTCGGGCAGCTCGCCGCCCTGGTCGCCGGTGCGCGGCTGGTGGTCAGCGGGGACACCGGAGTGGCGCACCTGGCCACCGGCTACCGCACCCCGTCGGTGGTGATCTTCGGTCCGGTCCCGCCCGCCCGATGGGGGCCGCCGCCGGAGCGACGACGACACCGGGTGCTCTGGGCCGGACCGGCGGCATCCCCGGGCCGGGACGGGGTAGACGGTCATCCGGCGGTCACCGCCGTCGGGGTCGACGCGGTGCTGGCCGCCGTCGAGGAGGTGGAACGGGTGGTGCGGGCGGATCGTGCGGTTGCGGCGTAGTGATCCGGGCCGGCCGGGATACGGCCGCCGGCGACGCGGTCCGGGCTGGTCGTTCGTCGACCCGCGCGGCGAGCCGGTGCGCGACCCGGACGACCTGGCCCGGCTGCGTGCCCTGGTCATCCCGCCGGCCTGGCGCCAGGTGTGGATCTCGCCGCACCCGAACGGGCACATCCAGGCCATCGGGACCGACGCCGCCGGCCGCAAGCAGTACCTCTACCACCCGATGTGGCGGCAGCGGCAGGACGAGGCCAAGTTCGAGCACGTGCTGGAGGTGGCCCGCCGGCTGCCGGTGCTGCGCGAACGGGTCGGCCACGACCTGACCGGGCGCGGGCTGCGCCGCGAGCGGGTGCTGGCCACCGTGACCCGGCTGCTCGACATGGGCACCTTCCGGGTCGGCAGCGACCAGTACGCGGCCGGGGACGACCCGACGTTCGGCGTCGCCACCCTCCGCCCCGAACACGCCCGGTCCCGCCAGGGCTGCGTGGTCTTCGAGTTCCCGGCGAAGGGCGGCATCGAGCAGGTGCGTCGGGTCTCCGACCCGGAGCTGTGCCGGGTGCTCACCCATCTGCGTCGCAGTCGCCGGGCGGCGGACCGGTTGTTCGGCTACTGGGACGGCCGGCAGTGGCGCGACGTGCGGGCCGACGAGGTCAACGACTACCTGCGCGACGCCAGCGGCGGCGAGATGACCGCCAAGGACTTCCGCACCTGGCACGCCACCGTCCGGGCGGCCACCGAACTGGCCGTCCTCGGGCAGCCGAGGTCGGTCACCGCCCGTCGGCGCGCGGTGGCCGGCGTGATGCGCGAGGTGGCGGAGCTGCTCGGCAACACCCCGACGGTGGCCCGGACGTCCTACGTGGACCCGAGGGTGGTCGACCTGTTCCACGACGGTGTGGTGGTGCCGGTCACCCGGGACACCGACCGCGAGCAGGCCGAGCGCGCCGTGCTCGACCTGCTGGACCGGTCCTGACCGGTCACCGGCCGCCCGCCGTACGCGTCCGGATCATCGCCTCGACTCCGTCGAGCACGCGGCCGAGCCCGAACCGCCACTCGGCGTCGACGTAGTCCTCGTCGTCGTCGCCCTCGGCGATCAGTTCGTGGATCGCCGGGTACGGCCCGTCGGCGGTGAGCCGGGCCAGGTGCCGCCAGTAGTGCAGGCCCACCTGTTCGGGGGTCTGCCCGCTGCGCACCGCCGCCTCCATTAGGTCGGCGGTGGTGGTGGCCCAGCTCCGGGCGTACCCGCTGACCAGCATGATGGTGGAGACCCGCTCGGTGCCGCGTAGGCCGGTGCCGGCCAGGGCGAGGAGTCCGTACTCCAGCCAGCGGACCTGGTTGGGGTTAATCGGCGGGCCGCTGATCGGCACGTGCCGTATCCACGGCTGTCGGCGTAACGCCTCCAGGCTCCCCTCGGCCCACCGGGTCAGTGCGGGACGCCACCCCTCGTCGGGGGCACGTGGGCGCGGGGGCGGTCCGTACGCGGTGTCGACCATGAGGTCGAGCAGGTCGTGTTTGGTCGGCACGTACCGGTAGAGCGACATCGTCGACGCGCCCAGCTCGCGGGCGACGCGGCTCATCGACACCGCGCCGAGCCCCTCCGACTGGGCGACCTGGATCCCGGCGGAGACCACCTGCTCCAGACTGAGGCCACGCTTCGGGCCACGGCTCGGACGCTCGCGCAGCCCCCAGGCGAGCGCGACGTTCTCGGGCAGTTCGACCTCGGGGCCGTCGCTCACTTCCACCTCCACCGGACCGGCTTGACCCTCATCCTAACTTCTGCGTATGTTCTACGCAGATAAGCGTACGGCATACGCAGAAAGCGGAGGGTGACCCATGACGAACGGACCACCGGCGGTCGAGCTGGTCGAGCTGAGGAAGTCCTTCGGCGACCTCGTCGTCCTCGACGGGCTGACCATGCGGGTGCCGGCCGGCGGCGTACACGCGCTGCTCGGCCAGAACGGGGCCGGCAAGACCACCACCGTGCGGATCCTGGCCACGCTGACCCGGCCCGACGGGGGCAGCGCCCGGGTCGCCGGCCACGACGTGGTGCGCGACCGGCGGCGGGTCCGGCGGACGATCAGCCTCGCCGGCCAGCACGCCGCCCTGGACGACACCCAGACCGGCCTGGAGAACCTGACCATGCTGGCCCGGCTCACCGGGCTGTCCGGGTCGGCGGCCCGGAAGCGCGCCACCGACCTGTTGGAACGCTTCGCGCTGAGCGACGCGGGCGGGCGGCAGGCGATCACCTACTCCGGGGGCATGCGCCGCCGCCTGGACCTCGCCGCCAGCCTGGTCGGGCAGCCGTCCGTGGTCTTCCTCGACGAGCCCACCACCGGCCTGGACGTGCGCAGCCGGCAGGGGCTCTGGGAGGTCGTCGGCGAACTCGCCCGCACCGGGGTGACCGTGCTGCTCACCACGCAGTACCTGGAGGAGGCCGACCGACTGGCCGACCGGATCACCGTGTTGCACCAGGGCGCGATCGCCGCCGAGGGCACCGCCGACGACCTCAAGCGCCGTTTCGGCGCGCACCGGCTGGAGCTGACCTGGCACGAGGAGGCCGGCCTCCGCGCGGCGGCCGCGCTGTTGGGCGACCGGGTCACCGGCCGGGACCCCGAGTGGCTCGCCCTCTCGGTGGCCACCGACGGCAGTGCGGCACAGGTGCGCGCGCTGCTCGACGAGATCGATCCGGACCGTCACGGGGTGGCCCGGTTCGCCGTCCGGGAGGCGACCCTCGACGACGTCTTCCTCACCCTCACCGGCACTCCGGTGCCCGCGAAACGGCAGGTGGCCCATGTCTGAGCTGGCGGTACGCGGATCGCAGACGGCGGTGATGATCGGCCGTTGCGTCCGGCTGTCCCGCCGCAACGTCGACGCGTTGCTCACCTCGCTGCTGCTGCCGGTGATGCTGATGCTGGTCTTCGTCTACCTCTTCGGCGGGGCGATCGACACCGGCTCGGCGTACGTCACCTACGTGGTGCCCGGCGTGCTGCTGCTCTGCGCCGGGTTCGGTGCGGCGGGCACGGCGGTGAGTGTCACCACGGACATGACCAACGGCATGATCGAGCGGCTGCGCACCATGGACGTCGGCGCGACCTCGATCATCGGCGGTCACGTGGTGGCCAGCATCGCCCGCAACACGGTCTCCACCGTGCTGGTGCTGGCCGTCGCCGTCGCCATCGGGTTCCGGCCCGCCGTGGCACCGCTGCGGTGGCTGGCCGCCGCCGGGGTGCTGCTGCTGTTCCTGCTGGCGGTCTCCTGGCTGTCGGCGGCGTTCGGGCTGTTGGCCCGTACCCCCGAGGCGGCCAGCGGCTACACCTTCCTGGTGATGTTCCTGCCCTACCCGAGCAGTGCCTTCGTGCCGGTCGAGACGCTGCCCGGTTGGCTGCGTGGCTTCGCCGAACACCAACCCGTCACGCCGGTCATCGAGTCCCTGCGCGGGTTGCTGCTCGACCTGCCGGTCGGCACGGCGCCGGCCCGTGCGGCGGCCTGGTGCCTGGGTCTGCTGGCGGTCGCGGTGCTGCTCTCGGCGGTGCTGTTCCGTCGCCGGATCGCCTGATCCGCACGACGCGGGGGGCGACACCCGACGGGTGTCGCCCCCCGACCGTCACTGTCGCTCAGTCGTTGAGGACCTGGGCCAGCCGGTCCCGGAAGCGCCGCTCCGAGGGGCTGACCTGACTGCCGCCGAGCCCGAGGATGCCGCCGCTGGTGGCCGCCCCCACCACCTGGTCGGTGATCTCCACCAGCCAGTGCCGGTACGCGCCGGCCTCGCCCTCGTCGACCTTCTCCGCCAGCAGCGCCGCAGCGGCCTTGGCCCGGCCCAACACGTCCTCGGCGTACGCGCGCGGGTCGTCCGGCGCGATCACCGGCAACTCCTCACCGGCCTCCGGGTCGCCCACCCGGGTCACGATCTCCCCGGCCACGGCGGCCACCAACGGGCTGGCCGACTCCCGACCGGTGGAGATGGTCTCCAGCCCGGCCGCGCTCTCGGCCATCGTCGCCCGGGTGCTGTCGGACTCCGCGGCGCTCGCCGCGGTGAGCACCGCCTGCGGCAGGCCGACAAGCAACCCCCACTCCTCGTCGGAGAAACCGAAAGCGGTGTACGCCGGCTCTTCGATCACGACCGTGCCTCTCCCGTTCGTCGTCCGGATCCCGGTCACGCGCCATCCGTGCTGGCCGCGCCGGGCCCGGTATGTCCCCGCCGCCATCGCGGCGGGCTCAGGTTAGTCCAGCGTCAGCAGTCCCTGTTCGGACACCACGCTGACCGACAGCGTCTTGTACCCGACCTCCTCGAAGAGGACCGTCATCCGGTCGTCCTCGTAGCTGAGCACCAGGCCGCCGCCCCACTCCGGGTGCCGCACCTGGCTGTGCACCGGGAACGGACCCACCGCGCCGTCGTCGGCGGTGCTGGTGCCGGCGTGGCAGTTGTCGCAGTGCCCGCAGATCTGGGTCATCTGCTCGCCGAAGTACGCCAGCAGGGTCTGCCCCCGGCAGCCCGTGGTCTCGGCGAAGGCCCGCATCATGTCGGTCCGTGAGCGGGTCAGGTTCTGCTGCCGCTCGGCCTCGGCCACGGCCGCCTCGGCGGCCTCCACCGGGGTCGGCGAGTAGCGCGGCGCGCCGATCCGCTGCCGGGCGCGCGGCTGCGCCGCACCGACCTGCTCCAGCAGGGCCAGGTACTGCCCGAGCTTGCGCGGCCCCAGCCCGGTCACCTCGCGCAGCTCCTTCTTGGTGGCCGGTCCCTGCCGCAGCAGGGCGGCCAGGTCCCGCAACTCGGTGGCGTCCGGCAGGCCACCGCTGAAGAAGCGTTGCAGGCCGACGTCCTCGGCCTGCCAGAGCAGCAGGACGCGGGCGGGCTGGCCGTCGCGCCCGGCCCGGCCGATCTCCTGGAAGTAGCTGTCCGGCGAGTCGGGCAGCGCCATGTGCACCACCCAGGCGATGTTCGGCTTGTCGATGCCCATGCCGAACGCCGACGTGGCGACCATGATCGGCACCTGGTCGGCGAGGAACGCCTCGTGCAGCCGGGCGCGGGCGCTGGCGGACATTCCACCGTGGTAGAACTGCGCCGGGTAGCCGGCGTCGGTGATCCGGGCCGCGAGGTCCTCGGCGGCCCGCCGGGTGGGTACGTAGATGATGCCCGGCCGCTCCTCGTCGCGCAGCAGGGCGATCAGCCGCCGCCACCGGTAGTCCTCGGTCGGGCAGTGCGCCACCTCGAAGAAGAGGTTCGGCCGGTCCAGTCCGGACACCACGATCTCGGGATCACGCAGCCGCAGCCGCGCCACGATGTCGTCGCGTACCGGCGGCGAGGCGGTGGCGGTCAGTGCCACCACCGGCGGCCGCCCGATGCCCTCGATGAGCTGACCGAGTGCCAGGTAGTCCGGGCGGAAGTCGTGCCCCCAGGCCGAGATGCAGTGCGCCTCGTCGATCGCGACCAGCGCCGGCTTCAACGCGCGCACCTCGGCCAGCCGGTCCGGGTTGGCCAACTGCTCCGGCGTGATGAAGAGGAACTCGGCCCGGCCGTCGCGGATCTCGGCGATCGCCTCGGCCTGCTGGGCCGGCGACTCGTCCGAGCTGATCCGGACCGCCCGCAACTCGGCCCGTTGCCGCTCGTTGAGCGCGGCGATCTGGTCCTGTTGCAGGGCGAGCAGGGGGGAGATGACCACGGTCGGGCCGGGGATCAGGCTCGCCGGGATCTGATAGATCGCCGACTTGCCGGCGCCGGTGGGCAGCACCACCAACGCGTCGCGCCGCCGCATCACCGCGCGCATCGCGGCCAGCTGGTTGGGGCGCAGGGTGGACCAGCCGAACAGGCTGCGCGCCGCGCGGCGCAACGACATCGAGTGCGTGGTGAGCTTCATCGAGGGCCGCAGGTACCCGGCCGGACCAGCGCCGAAACACCGGTCCGGCCACGCGGGACCGCCAGGTGTGGCAACGGTCTCGCTACGTCACCGCTCAGGGCAGTCGGGGTAGCACGTCGCGCTGGTACAGGTCCATCAGCCCCTGCCAGTCCGGCCCGGTGTTGGCGACGTAGACCTCGTCGAAACCGGCCTTCGCGTACGCGTCGATCTTCGCCAGGTGTGCGTCGGCGTCGTTGCCGCAGACGAACGCCTCGCGCATCGCCTCCGGGTCGACCAGTTGGGCGGCCTGCTCGAAGTGCCGGGGCGAGGGCAGCACCTGCAACAGTTCACCCGGGATCGCCTCGGTCGGCCAGCGCTCGTACGCCAGCCGCATACCCTCCTCCACGGTCGGCGCGTACGCCGCCTTGAAACCCGCCTGGCACGGCTTGTCTCCGCCGCCGTTGTCCCGGAACCGGTTCACCAGCTCGGCGTCGGGCATGGTGTTGACGAAGCCGTCGCCGATCCGGGCGGCCAGGTCCACCGCCTTGGGGCCGAAGGCGGAGACGTAGATCGGCGGAGGCGTCTCGGGCAGCGTGTAGATCCGCGCGTGCTCCACCCGGTAGTGCTTGCCGTAGTGGTTGACGAAGCCCCCGTCCCACAGTTTCCGCATCACCTCGACCGCCTCCTCCAGCATCTCCAGCCGGACGCCGGCCTGCGGCCAGTGGTCGCCGAGGATGTGCTCGTTGAGTGCCTCGCCGGAGCCCACCCCGAGCACGAACCGCCCGGAGTGCAGCACCGCGCTGGTCGCCGCCGCCTGGGCCAGCACCGCCGGGTGGATGCGGACGGTGGGACACGTCACCGCCGTGGTGACCGGCAGGCGGCAGGTCTGGCTCAACGCGCCGATCATCGACCAGACGAACGGGGCCTGGCCCTGTGCGTCGGTCCAGGGGTGATAGTGGTCGGAGATCCAGAGCGCCTGGAAGCCGGCGCGTTCGGCGGCCTGCGCCTGCGCCAGCAACTGCTCCGGCGGATACTCCTCAGTGGACAGGAAGTAGCCGATCTTCATGGGTGCCCCCTCGCCGTGATGGTGTCCAGAGCCAGGCGGTACCCCGGCGGGGGCGGGTCACACCCGGCGGCGAGGTCAGCGCCGGAACATCGCCCGGATGGCCAGGAGCAGCAGCAGGCCGCCCACCACCAGGCCGAGCAGGCGTACGCCGGGGATGTCGGCCGGGCTCGTCGCGTCGGCGAGCAACAGCAGCGGGTCCATCTCCGCACTCTGCTGGCAGAGCGCTCCCAAGGCAACTGTAAGGTTTATTGACTATTCGGTGGCACGGTGTGACCATTGCTGCACCGCCGGGTGGCGGGGGGAGTCCGCGGCGGAGGATGACGGGGGTACGCGACCGCATGAGCGAGCGTCAGCGAGCGAATCTTCAACGCAGTGCGGTGGTGCCTCATGGCGGCCCGGAGCGTAGCGGAGGGCGGGCATGAGCGAGCGTCAGCGAGCGAATCTTCAGCGAGCGAACGGGAATCTGGCGGCGTTGGCCGCCGCGGTCCTGCAACCCGGGTTCGTCGGCACCGTACCGCCCGCGTGGGTCTGCCGCTGGCTCGGCGACGGCCTCGGCGCGGTGGTGTTGTTCAGCCGCAACGTCGTCGACCCGGAGCAGGTGGCGGCGCTCACCGCCGGGCTGCGGGCGGAGCGGCCGGACGTGATCGTGGCGATCGACGAGGAGGCGGGCGACGTCACCCGCATCGAGTCGGGTCGGGGCAGCACCCGGCCGGGCAACTTCGCTCTCGGCGTGGTGGACGACCCGGCCCTGACCGAGGAGGTCGCCCGCGACCTGGGTGTCGAACTCGCCGCGCTGGGCGTGACCCTGGACTACGCGCCGGACGCCGACGTCAACTCCAATCCGGACAATCCGGTGATCGGCGTCCGCTCGTTCGGTGCCGATCCGTCCGTGGTGGCCCGGCACACCACCGCCTGGGTGCACGGACTCCAGTCGGGCGGCGTGGCGGCCTGCGCCAAGCACTTCCCGGGGCACGGCGACACCCGGGTGGACTCCCATCACGACCTGCCCCGGATCAGCGGGGACCGGGATCGGCTGGACGCCGTCGAGCTGGCCCCGTTCCGGGCCGCCGTCGAAGCGGGCGTGCAGGCGGTGATGACCGGGCACCTGCTGGTGCCGGCGCTGGATCCGGAGCTGCCGGCGACGCTGAGCACCCGGATCCTGGGCGGCGTGCTCCGCGAGGAGATGGGCTTCAACGGCGTGGTGGTGACCGACGCGGTGGAGATGCAGGCGGTCGCCGGCCGGTACGGCCTCGCCGGTGCGGCGGTGCGGGCGTTGGCCGCCGGGGTGGACGCGATCTGTGTCGGCGGTGAGCACGCCGACGAGGAGACGGCCCGGCACCTGCGCGACGCCATCGTGGACGCGGTCGTGGCCGGGGACCTGCCGGAGGAGCGGCTGGCCGAGGCGGCGAAGCGGGTCGGTCAGCTCGCGGCCTGGACGGTGGCCGCCCGGACGGCCGGTGGACGTGTCCCGGTGCCGGCCGGCGGGTCGGGCGTCGGGCTGGTCGCCGCGCGGCGGGCGCTCCGGGTGACCCGTGCCGACGGGGGTGCCGCGCTGCCGTTGGCCGCCCCCGCGCACGTGGTCGAGTTCCAGCCGCCGCACAACATCGCGATCGGGGCGGAGACCCCGTGGGGAGTGGCCGCGCCGCTGACCGCGCTCGTGCCGGGCACCACCAGTGCCCGTTACGCGCGGGGCGAGGTGCCGGCCGACCCGGCCTTGGGCGCCGCCGGCCGACCGCTCGTCCTGGTGGTGCGCGACCTGCACCGGCACGACTGGATGCGGGCTGCCGTCGACCGGGTGCTGGCGGACCGGCCCGACGCCGTGGTGGTGGAGTTGGGGGTGCCCGCACTGGTCACCGGCACGGTGCACGTCGCCACGCACGGGGCCACCCGGGCCGCCGGTCGGGCCGTGGCCGAGCTGCTGGGTGGGACCGCCGTCACGCGGGGCTGGTGACCAGGTCCGCGTACTCGGGATGGCGCTCGATGTAGGCGTGCATGAACGGGCACTGCGGCACCACCCGCTGCCCCTGTGCGCGGACCTGGTCCAGGGTGCCGCGCATCAGTGCCGTGCCGACGCCCCTGTTCTGGAAGGCCGGGTCCACCTCGGTGTGCGTGAAGACCAGCGCCTCCCCCCGGGGAAGGTATGCGGTGAACCCGGCCAGCGCGTCGTCGACCAGGATCTCGTAACGGTGCTTGGCGGCGTTCTCCTCGACCAGCATGCTCACCGACCCATTGTCCACCGCCGGTTCGGCACGCCGGGCCCGTTCGCCTACGTCTCGTACGCTGAGGCGGTGACGAACCGATCGCTCGCCGGCCACCGCCGGCGCACCCTCGCCTGGAGGGTCCCCACCCGCAAGTCGGCCGGTCTGCTGGCCGGACTCGCACTCGGTGCCGCCCTGCTCATGGGGTGCAGCTCCGAGGGTGCCCGCACCGACTGCGGGCTGGACGCCTGCACGGTGACCTTCGACCGGGGGGTGGACGCGCGCGCCAACATTCTCGGTGTCGAGGCCCGGCTCGTCGAGGCCCAGGACGACGTGGTGACCATCGAGGTCGCCGGTGAGCAACTGTCGCTGACCGTCGGCCAGCAGGCCGCCGATGTCGGCGGCCTGGCGGTCACCCTGGACAGCGTCACCGATGCCGAGGTCAAGGTACGCATCTCGCGCAATTCCGGCTGACGCCGACAGCCGTCCGATCCGTCCGTCCAGCCGTCGCTTCCCCGCGGCGGCTGGACACGTTTGGAAATCTTCGCGTCCGGAGATTGAGGCCCCATGTCTCTCACCCGGAACGCCGAAGCCACCGCCGCCCGTACGGCCGACAGCCGGTGGCTGGAACTCCTCGCCCGGGCCGGTTTCATCGGCTACGGGATCGTGCACCTGTTGTTCGGTTGGTTGGCGTTGCAGATCGCATTCGGCAACTCCTCCGACGACGGTGACCAGTCCGGCGCGCTGCGGACACTCGCCGCGCAGCCGATGGGCACATTCGTGGTCATCGCCATCGCCGTCGGCATGGTCGCCATGGCGATCTGGCAGGCCCTCGAAGCCGCCGTCGGGCACCAGACCGAGAGCGGCAACGACCGGATCAAGGAGCGGGTCTTCTCCGCCGCCCGCGCGGTCATCTACCTCTGGCTGGCCTGGACGGCCTGGAAGGTCTTCTCCAACGCCAACTCCGACAGCGCCTCCCAGCAGGAGGAGATGACCGCCCGTCTGATGGAGTCGACCGGCGGTCGGTGGCTGGTCGGTCTCGCCGGCCTGGTCCTCATCGGTGTCGGCGTCGGCATGTTCATCTACGGCGTCAAGAAGAAGTTCATGAAGCGGCTGAAGACCGGCGAGATGAACGCCAAGACCACCCAGCTCGCCCGGCGGCTCGGCATGGCCGGCTACACCGCCCGGGGCAGCGCGTTCGCGGTGACCGGAGTGCTGGTCGTGCTGGCCGCGGTCAACTACGACCCGGAGAAGGCCCGGGGCCTGGACGCCGCCCTGCGGACGCTGCGGGACCAGGCGTTCGGCACCATCCTGCTGTCGCTGGTCGGCCTGGGCATCGCCGCCTTCGGCCTGTACTGCTTCCTCCAGGCCCGCTACCGCAAGGTCTGAGGTACTCCGTCCCGACGCCGGCCATCGCAGCACCGCTGCGGTGGCCGGTTTCGACGGTCCGGGGCAGACTTGCCCCTTTGCGTGGATCTTGTTGTCGGTCCGGAAGGAGAACCACACGTGCACAGCTACCTCGTGACGGTCGTCGCCGCGCTCGCCGCGGCGGCGATCGCCATTGCCGTGGTCGAGGTGGTGCATCGCTCGATCCGGCGGTGGGGCCACCGGTCACGACTCATGATGGAGTTGACCGAGCACGCCCACCGCTCGTTCCAGATCGCGGCCACCGTGCTGGCCGTGCAGTTCGCCGTCCGGTTCAGCACCGGCTACGCGGTCGGCACCGGGTGGCGGCAGGCGCTGCTGCACATGCTGGTGCTCGCGGTCATCGCGGCCACCGCCTGGCTGGTCACCTCGCTGCTGGTGGTGGTGGAGGACACCGCGCTGGCCCGGTTCCGGGTGGACGTGCCGGACAACCGGCACGCCCGCCGGGTCCGCACCCAGGTCGTCATGCTGCGCCGGGTGACCATCGTGGTGATCGTGGTGCTCACCGTCGGCGTGATGCTGATGACGTTCCCGGCCGTCCGTGGCATCGGTGCCGGTGTGCTGACCAGCGCCGGTGTGGTCGGTATCGTCGCCGCGCTGGCCGCGCAGAGCCTGCTCGGCAACGTCTTCGCGGGCCTGCAACTCGCCTTCAGCGACGCGGTCCGTCTGGACGACGTGGTCGTGGTCGAGGGGGAGTGGGGCCGGATCGAGGAGCTGACCCTCAGCTACGTGGTGGTGCAGATCTGGGACGACCGACGGTTGATCCTGCCCACCTCCTACTTCACCAGCACCCCGTTCCAGAACTGGACGCGGACCGAGGCGGCGGTGCTCGGCACTGCGGAGTTCGACGTCGACTGGTCGCTCCCGGTGCAGGCGATGCGGGAGGAGTTGCGTCGCCTGGTCGAGGGCACCGAGCTCTGGGACGGCCGGGTCTGCGTACTCCAGGTGACGGACGCGACCGGCGGCATGGTCAAGCTGCGGGCGTTGGTGAGCGCCGCCAGCGCCGGCGCGTTGTGGGACCTGCGCTGCCTGGTCCGCGAGCACATGGTGGCCTGGGTACGCGACCAGCGGCCCACCGCGTTGCCACGGCTGCGGACCGAGGTCGGTGACGGTGCCGGCTCGCTGCCCTGGCAGTGGGTGAACCCCAAGCGGCGGGTCCGCCGCTTCGAGGACGGGGAGGTCCCCGACGACGCCCGCCTCTTCGGTGGCAGCGACGACCGCGACGCCCGCAGCGAAGCCTTCGTCGGTCCCGACGAGCCCGTCGAGGCGCGTCGCTGACGCCGATCGGGTGCGGACGCCCGAACGGGACGGGCCGGGAAGGTTTGACGGAACGTGTACCGGGGACCTCGTGCGGGACGCCCTGCTCCTTCTTCGCAGACAGGATTGGCGGGCGGCTACTTCGGGCATACAGCGCGGTGACGACGAGAGGGGGACAGCATGGCTGACGTGGCTGACGTCCGTACATCCCACAACGGAAGCGAGCCCTCCACCGCCGAGCTGGTCCAGCGGGCGACGGAGCAGGTGTCCCGCCTGGTCCGGGACGAGCTCGCGCTGGCCCGTGCGGAGCTGACAGAGAAGGGCAAGCACGCGGGTATCGGCGTCGGCCTGCTGGCCGGCGGCGGCGCACTGGCCTTCCTGGGTCTCGGCGCGCTGATCACCGCCGCGATCCTGCTGCTGGCCCTGGTCCTACCGGCGTGGGCGGCCGCGCTCATCGTGGCGGCGGTCGTCTTCCTGATCGCCGGCGTCCTCGCGCTGCTCGGCAAGAAGCAGGTCAGCCAGGCGGTGCCGCCGGTGCCGCAGGCGACCGTGCAGAGCCTGCGGGCCGACGTGGACGTGGTCAGCGCGGCGGTGAAGGACAGGGGACGGGCATGACACACAACGGGACGCGCAACGGGCACGGCAACGGGACCGGTGACCCCGACGCGCTGCGGGCGGAGATCCGGCGGACCCGGGTCGAGCTGGGCGAGACGGTGGAGGCGCTGGCCGCCAAGGCCGACGTCAAGAAGCGGTTGAAGTCCTCGGCGGACCAGGCCCGCGAGCGGGTCCGGGAGCAGGCGGCGTTGACCGTCGCCCGGGTCCGTGGCCAGGCGGCGCTGACCCATCCGCCGGTGCGGGGACGGCACGGTCCGGCGCCGTTCGTCGCCCTCGCGGCGGGCGCGATCGTGACCGCCGTGGTGCTGATGATCATTCGAGGGAGGCGTGGGTGAGCAAGGGGTTGAGCAAGGTCGCCTACCGGCCGGTGGGCATCCTGGCCGGCATCGCCGCGGGTGCGCTCGCGGGTGCCATCTTCCGGCAGGTGTGGAAGATGACCGCCGGCGACGGTGACGCCCCCGATCCCGTCGACGAGGACCGCCACTGGGGCGAGATCCTCGCGGCGGCGGCGTTGCAGGGCGCCATCTTCTCCGTCGTCCGGGCGGCCGTGGACCGTGGCGGCGCGGTGGGCGTACGCCGGTTGACCGGCCGCTGGCCCGACTAGCTTCGCCGTGCCCGAGGCCGACCCGGCCCCCTCGTCCGTAACCCGGTCGAGGGGGCCTTTTGCCCTACCTCGCGCATGCCGCACAGCGGATCTTTCGCATCCGTCAGGTCACATGTCGGAGAATTTCGTCGGGTAGGCTGTGCAGAGTTTTTGCGTACGTGGTTTGCTGTTCCACGCTGTTGAGAGATGGCGTGGGTTGAGAGAAGTCTCCTTCATTGGGGGCCGCCTCAGGCGCCGCTGCTCGAAAACGGCCAACCGGCCGCACGGCGTGCTCGGCCGCCAGTTTTAGAAGGAGATACACATGGCGCAGGGAACCGTGAAGTGGTTCAACGCTGACAAGGGCTTCGGCTTCATCACCGTCGACGGCGGGGGTGCTGACGTGTTCGTCCACTTCTCGGCCATCCAGTCCAGCGGCTACCGGTCGCTGGAGGAGAACCAGCGGGTGGAGTTCGAGATCGCCCAGGGCCAGAAGGGTCCGCAGGCCGAGCAGGTCCGCCCCCTCTGACGCACCGGTCGGCGACCGCCGGCCGCCAGACGGCGAGGCTGTCCCCGCCCAGGTGCAAAAGCCCCGCGTTCCGTACGGACGCGGGGCTTTCCGCATCCGTCGGTCAGCGCCGCGTCCGGGCCCGCATGCCCCACCAGAGCAGCGCCACACCAGCGAGGGCCAGCAGCGGACCGAGTACGGCCCAGATCCGCTGGTCGGTCATCAGGCCGTCCTCGACGTACCCGAGGCCCTGCACCGTCCAGATCGCCCCGACCACCACGGCCAGCAGGCCGAGCGTGAGTCGGAACCAGCCGCTCATCCGTTCCGGCGGGGCCGGGCTGCCCGTGCCGCCGGCCGGATCGCCGGTCACCTCCCCGGTCACCATCGCTGGTGCACCTGCGGACGGATCAGCTCGTCGTAGACGGCGGCCACGGCGGCCTGCTCGTCCGTCGACAGTGGCCGCTGACCGGCCACCACGGCGTTGCCCCGGGCCTGGTCCGCGTCGCGGGCGCCCGGGATGACCACGGTGACCCCGTGCTGGTCGAGCACCCACCGCAGGGCGAACTGGGCCATCGTCCGGTCGTCGCCGACCAGCGGGGCGAGTCGGCGTACCGCCTCCAGCCCGAGCGTGTAGTCGACGCCGGAGAACGTCTCGCCGACGTCGAACGCCTCCCCGTGCCGGTTGAAGGAGCGGTGGTCGTCGGCGGCGAAGGTGGTCCGCTCGTCGTACCGGCCGGAGAGCAGCCCGCTGGCCAGCGGTACGCGGGCTATGACGCCCACCCCGGCGGCCGAAGCGGCCGGCAGCACCTGCTCCAGCGGCTTGTGGCGCAACGCGTTCAGGATGATCTGGACGCTGGCCACCCCCGGGCGGGCGATCGCGGTGAGCGCCTCGTCGCAGGTCTCCACGCTGACGCCGTACGCGGCGATGCGCTTCTCGGCGACGAGGGTGTCCAGGGCGTCGAAGACCGCGTCGGTGGCGAACACGGGCGTCGGCGGGCAGTGCAACTGCACCAGGTCCAGTGTGTCGACGCCGAGGTTGGCCCGCGAACGATCGGTCCAGTCACGGAAATTGTCCAGAATGTACGCATCGGGGGTCTGTGTCACCCGACGCCCCATCTTGGTGGCCACCGTCAGCCCGGCGTCCGGGTGGGCCGCCAGGTACCGCCCGATGAGCTGCTCGCTGCGGCCGTCGCCGTAGACGTCGGCGGTGTCCAGGAAGGTGATGCCGGCGTCGACCGCGGCGTCCAGCACCGCCATGGCGTCGTCCTCGGTGACCGTGCCCCAGTCGGCGCCGAGCTGCCAGGCGCCGAGCCCGACCACGCCGACCTGTCGGCCCATCCGGGGGAAGGTGCGTTGCTCCATACGACCGAGCCTAGTGACCCCTGGCGTCCGTGCCGAGGCCGGGCCGCGCGCCCGACCCGGCTGGACGTGCCGCCCCCTGATCGCGCCGACGGCCTGTAAGACTGCGCACGGACCGTCGTCGTCGCCGGTGTACCGGTGTCATCGCCCAGGAGAAAACGTGACCGATCTGCGTACCTTCATCGCCGGACTGCCCAAGGTCGAACTGCACGTGCACCACGTCGGTTCCGCCTCGCCCCGGATCGTCGCCGAGCTGGCCGCCCGCCACGAGGGTCGTACGCCGGTCCCCACCGACCCGGAGCTGCTCGCCGACTACTTCGTCTTCCGCGACTTCGCGCACTTCGTCGAGCTGTACCTGAGCGTCGTCGACCTGGTGCGCGACCAGGAGGACGTCTGGATCCTCACCCACGAGGTGGCCCGGGAACTGGCCCGCCAGCAGGTGCGCTACGCCGAGTTGACGGTGACGCCGTACTCGCACGTGAGCCGGGGCATCCCGGCACCGGCGTTCTGCGAGGCGATCGAGGACGCCCGCAAGCGGGCCGCCGCCGACTTCGGCATCGAGCTGCGCTGGTGCTTCGACATCCCCGGCGAGGCGGGCCTGCCGGCCGCCGAGGAGACGCTGCGGATCGCCCTCGACGAGCGCCCGGACGGGCTGGTCAGCTTCGGCCTGGGCGGCCCCGAGATCGGGGTGCCCCGGCCGCAGTTCAAGCCCTACTTCGACCAGGCCCGGGCGGCGGGGCTGCACTCGGTGCCGCACGCGGGGGAGACCACCGGCCCGCAGACCGTCTGGGACGCCCTGCGCGAGCTGGGCGCCGAGCGGATCGGTCACGGCATCTCCGCCGCACAGGACCCGGAACTGCTGGCGTACCTCGCGGAGCGGCAGATCGCCATGGAGGTCTGCCCGACCTCCAACGTCCGGACCCGGGCGGTGGCCGTCATCGAGGAGCACCCGTTGCCGACGCTGGTCGAGGCCGGGCTGCTGGTGACGATCAACTCCGACGACCCGCCGATGTTCGGCACCACCCTCGACGACGAGTACGCGGTGGCCGCCCGACTGCTCGACGCCGGCCCGGAGCAGGTGGCGGCGTTGGCCCGCAACGCGGTGGCCGCCTCGTTCCTCGACCCGGTGGGCAAGCAGCGGATCATCGCGGAGATCGACGCCTACCTGGCCGCCGCGCGCGACTGACCGCGCGGTCCGTGGGGACGTCCCCGGTCCCGGCCGACCCCGGTCGGGACCGGCGGAGGCATCGAGGTGCGCGCGACGGGAGGAGGTGTGGGGGGACCGTGTCTCCCGCCGCGCGCACGGCTCCGCCGGCCGATGTGCGCTGGGAGCGGTAGGCCGACGGAACTGCTGGTTTCGGACCTGATCCTGACACCCGTACCGGGCCAATGGGACGTCGTTAATTCGGATCTAAGGAAGACTTGTGCCGCCGCACAACCCGGCGGCTCGTGCCGTCGTCAGCCGTCGGTGGGCCGTTGCCTCGGCCAGCGCCGGCCGCTGCCCTTCTGCTCCCGTGCCTCCCGGGCCATCCGACCCACCAGGCCGAACCGGCTGACCTGCCGGGGCGTCGCCTCCGGGTCGGCGAGCAGCATCACCACGCTGGCGCCGCCGAGTCGGGCCCGGTCGATGCTCACCGAACCGTTGGCCTGCAACGCCACCCGCTTGGCGATGTCCAGCCCGAGGCCGGTGGAGCCCTGGTCGCTGGTGCCCCGGCGCAGCGCGCGATCCGGGTTGGCGATGCCCGGCCCGGCGTCGTCGATCCGGATGGCCACGTACCCGTCGCGGCGGGACACCGCCACCTCGAACGCGGTGCCCTGCGGGGTGTACCGGAACACGTTGCCGATCACCGCGTCGAGCGCGGCGGCCAACTCGGCCCGGGGCACCGGCGCCGGGATCCGCAACTGGGCCCCGACCACCCGGTGCGGGCGGTTCTGGTCGCCGGCGAGGGCCGCCCAGAACACCATCCGATCCCGGACCACCTCGCTCACGTCGCACATCGCCGGTGCCGCCTCGGTGGCCACCGCCTTGCGGGTGGTCTTGATCAGCACGTCGATCTCACCCTCCAGGGTGACGATCGCCTGCCGGATCCGCCGGATGCCGCGTCGGTGGTCCAGCTCCGCCTGGCTGAACGCGTCCACGCTGGTGTCGTCGGACTCCAGCGCCTCCGCGTCGAGCCGGAGCACGGTCAGCGGGGTCCGCAGCCGGTGGGACAGGTCCGCCACCAGCTCCCGCTCCTCGGTGCGGGCCGCGACGAACCGCTCCGCCATCCGGTTGAACGCGTGCCCGGCCTCGGCCAGCTCGCGCGGGCCGCTCGGCTCCACGCGTACGCCCAGGTCGCCGTCGCTGACCGCGCGGGCCGCCTTGACCAGCCCCCGGGTGGCGTCGACCGTACGGGCGGCGAGCCGGTCCACCACCAGCACGGCGGCACCCACCAGGGCGACGGCCACTCCGACCAGCAGCCACCAGCGGCCCGAACCGCCGAGCGCCTCGTCCGAGACGAAGACCTCCACCACGGCCGTCCGGTCGCCCAGCACCACCGGGTCCAGCCGCAGCACCCCGCCGTCGACGTCGACCACCAGTGAACGTCCCTCGGCGCGGGCCCGGTCGAGCTGGCCTGCGTCGGCGCGTCCGGCCCCGGCGTCCACGTCGTCGAGACCGTGCACCACCGGGCGGGTCGCCGGGTCGACGCCGCTCGCCTCGATCGCGCGCTCCACCAGCACCGGCTGGGTACTCACCGCGAGCGCGCCGGTGACCAGCGCGCTGCGCCGGGCCGCGTCGGCGATCGCCTCGTCGCGGGCCTGGCCGCCCAGGGTCAGGCCGAGCGGGATCAGGAAGGCCAGTGCCAGCAGGATGCCGGTGCCGCCGGTCAGCAGCGCCAGCGAGCGCCTCAGTCCGGCGCCACCAGCCGGAAGCCCACCCCCCGCACGGTGCGAAGGTAGCGGGGTTTCGCCGCGGACTCGCCCATTTTGCGGCGTAGCCAGTACAGGTGCACGTCGATTGTCTGGTCCTCGCCGACCGATGGCTGCCGCCATACCTCCTCCAAGAGTTCCCGCCGGGACACTACCCGGCCAGGTCGGGCGGCGAGATAGGCCAGCAGGTCGAATTCCTTACGTGTCAGCGCCAGCGCCTCACCGTCCAGGAGGGCGCTGCGTTCACCGACGTCGACCCGGAGCCCGCCGACGCTGTGCACGGCCGGTGCCACGCCGCGACTGGCGCGGCCGACCCGGCGCAGCACGGTGGTGATCCGCGCGTCCAGGTGCGCGCCGGTGAACGGTTTGACCATGTAGTCGTCGGCGCCGGCCCGCAGCAGCTTCACCACGGACTGCTCGTCGTCGCGGGCGGTGGCGATGATGATCGGTACGTCGGTGATGCCGCGCAGCATCCGCAGCGCGTCCGACCCGTCCAGGTCCGGCAGGCCCAGGTCGAGCACGACCAGATCGGGGGTCTCGGCGGCCACCCGGCGCAGCGCGTCCAGCGCGGTGCCGACCGCGTGCACAGCGTGGCCCCGGTCGGTGAGGGAACGAAGCATCGCGCCGCGTACGACGTGATCGTCTTCGACCAGCAGGACGGTGGCCACGCCAGAACGGTACTCGGAGTGGCGCGGTACGTCGTTGCGGCCCACCCGACAACGCGCCAAGCTGGTACGACGATGACCTTCACCCGCTATCCCGACACCCGCCTGTCCTTGGCCCGGGACTCGCTGGCCGGCCTCTCGGTCGGCGGCGCCCTCGGCTCCCAGTACTTCGTCCCCGGCAACACCCCGGCCGACCTGACCGCCGGCCGGCTTCCCCCGCCACCGTGGCAGTGGACCGACGACACCGAGATGGCCTGCTCGGTCGTGGCGGCGCTGGCCGAGAACGGCCGCGTCGACCGGGACGCCCTCGCCCTGGCCTTCGCCGAGCGCTGCGAGCCGTACCGGGGGTACGGGCCGGGCGCGGTCCGCATCCTGCGCCTGATCCGGACCGGCACCCCGTGGCCGGTCGCCGCCTCGCTGGCCGCCCGCGCGCGGCGGGACGGGGACCGCCCCGACCCGGCCCGCCTGCTCGCCGGGGTGGCCGCCGCGCTGGACCCGGCGACCGAGGTGCACCACACCGTACGTCGGGTCGCCCGGCTGCTCGACCGCCCACTGCCCGAGGTCGTGGCGGCGGTCGGCAACGGCGCGCGGGTCACCGCACAGGACACCGTCGCCTTCACCCTGTGGGTGGCCGCCGTGCACCTGACCGACTATCCGGCGGCGATCCGGGCCTGCGTCCAGGCGGGCGGTGACGTGGACACCACCGCCGCCATCGCCGGCTCGGTGGTGGCCGCCCACACCGGAGTGGGCACCCCGGGCGGGGTACCGGCCGACTGGCTGGCGGCCCGGGAACCCCTACCCGACTGGACCGGCTGACCCGCCACGCTCAACGGGTCGCGGCGGCCGGGACCGGCGTCGACTCGGCGTCGGCCGTCGGCTCGGCGGTGGGCTGCTCGTCGAGGACCGACCGGTCGATCTCCTCGGCGGTGCTGCGGCGGCGTCGACTGATCAGCCAGCCGATCACCGCGCCGCCGCCGAGACCGGCGACCAGGCCGGCGGCGAGCAGGCTGTTGGCGTTCGGGCCCTCGTCGGGCGTGGCGGCGGCCGGCGCGGGATCGCCCGGCGCGGCCCCGCCGGGGGCCGCGCCGTGAGCGCCGTGGGCGGCACCCGGGTACGCCGGGTCGCCCGGGGTGAGGGTCAGCGCGGGCAGCGGACGCTGGCCGGGACCGTTGCCCCAGTGCACCTGGAGGCCGTCGGCGTAGGTCTGGGTCAGCGCGAACTGCACCTGCTCGGTCTGCGGCAGCGGCGCCATCGAGAACATCAGCCGGGCCGGTCCCTGCGCCGCCGGCCCCGAGGCCCGGGTCCAGGTCAACGCGGCGGTCACCACGTCGGTCGCCGGGCCGTGCATGCCCGCGATCGGGACGTCCAGTTTGCGGGGAGTGATCGCGGGTGCCCAGCCCTCCACCGAGAGCGGATACACCTCGGCCACCGGCGTCTCCACCGGCATCCGGATCTCGATCCGTTCGGTCCGGACCCCGGGCCGCTCGTCGGGCACCACGAACTCGAGCTTGACCGAGTTGCCCTGCTGGGCCTCGGCCGGAGTGAACGTCACACCGTCGGCCCACGCCGTGCTCGCGGGCCAGAGCAGTACCCCGGCCGTGGCCAGGGCGGCCACCAGCGCGCCCCGGCGTCGACGGCTGCCGCCGCGCGTCATCGCCATGCTGGGTTCCCCTCCACATCGACGTGGCCGGAACCGGCTCCGGCCACACCTGGTAGTTCGGATCCCGGGCCGAAAAGGTTCAACGGTGGCGGGATTCGTCCCCTACGGTGTCGGGGACGGTGGCCACCACGCCGACCGATACCATCGCGGTGAGCCGTCACCGGCACCTTTCCGTCACATCTGCTGCGAGGAGTTCACCCGTGTCCGCACCCCGTACCCCCGCCGTGGCCGACCCCGTCGTCGTCGCCGCCGGGACCACGGCGGCCGACGCGGTGGCGGCGGCCGGGTTGCCCACCACCGGCCCGAAGGCGATCGTGGTGGTCCGCGACCCGCAGGGCACCCTGCGCGACCTGGACTGGCGTCCGGCCGAGGAGACCGCCGTCGAGCCGGTCGCGCTGGACTCGCCGGACGGGCTCGACGTGCTGCGGCACTCGACCGCCCACGTGCTGGCCCAGGCGGTGCAGGACGTCTTCCCCGAGGCCCGCCTCGGCATCGGTCCGCCGATCGAGAACGGCTTCTACTACGACTTCGCGGTGGAGAAGCCCTTCCAGCCGGACGACCTCGCCAAGGTCGAGAAGCGGATGCAGGAGATCGTCAAGTCCGGACAGCGGTTCCGGCGGCGGCGCTTCGACAGCCTCGACGAGGCCAAGGTCGAGCTGGCGGCCGAGCCGTTCAAGCTGGAGCTCATCGACGTCAAGGGCGAGGGGCTGGACTCCTCCGAGGTGATGGAGGTGGGCGGCGGCGAGCTGACCATCTACGACAACCTCGCCGCCGACTCCGACAAGGTCTGCTGGTCCGACCTGTGCCGGGGCCCGCACCTGCCCAACACCCGGCTGATCGGCGCGTTCAAGCTGATGCGCTCGGCCGCCGCCTACTGGCGGGGTAGCGAGAAGAACCCCCAGCTCCAGCGGGTGTACGGCACCGCGTGGCCGACCCGGGACGCGCTCAAGGCGTACCTGAAGCTGCTGGAGGAGGCGGCCCGGCGCGACCACCGCAAGCTCGGCGCGGACCTCGACCTGTTCAGCTTCCCCGACGAGCTCGGCTCCGGCCTGGCGGTCTTCCACCCCAAGGGCGGCATCATCCGCCGCGAGATGGAGAACTACTCGCGGATCAAGCACGAGCAGGCCGGGTACGACTTCGTCAACACCCCGCACATCACCAAGGGCCACCTCTACGAGGTCTCCGGGCACCTCGACTGGTACGCCGACGGCATGTTCCCGCCCATGGAGGTGGACGGCGCCAGCTACTACCTCAAGCCGATGAACTGCCCGATGCACGACCTGATCTTCCGGTCCCGTGGTCGCTCCTACCGCGAGTTGCCGCTGCGGATGTTCGAGTTCGGCACGGTCTACCGGTACGAGAAGTCCGGTGTGGTGCACGGCCTGACCCGGGTGCGCGGCATGACCCAGGACGACGCGCACATCTTCTGCTCCGAGGAGCAGATGGCGGGGGAGCTGAAGTCCCTGCTCGCCTTCGTGCTCGAACTCCTGCGCGACTACGGGCTGGACGACTTCTATCTGGAGCTGTCCACCCGCAACCCGGAGAAGTCGGTCGGCACCGACGAGAACTGGGAGCGGGCCACCGAGGCGCTGCGGTCGGCGGCCGAGGAGTCCGGCCTGGACCTGGTGCCCGACCCGGGTGGCGCGGCCTTCTACGGCCCCAAGATCTCCGTGCAGGCCAAGGACGCCATCGGCCGGACCTGGCAGATGTCCACCATCCAGGTCGACTTCAACCTGCCGGAGCGCTTCGGTCTGGAGTACCAGGCCGCCGACGGCACCCGGCAGCGGCCGGTCATGATCCACCGGGCGTTGTTCGGCTCGATCGAGCGGTTCTTCGGCGTGCTCACCGAGCACTACGCCGGGGCGTTCCCGGCCTGGCTGGCCCCGGTGCAGGTGGTCGGCATCCCGATCCGTGAGGACCACGCCGACTATCTGCACGGCTTCGTCGCCGCGCTGCGCGCCGAGGGCGTCCGCGCCCAGGTGGACGCCGGTGACGACCGGATGCAGAAGAAGATCCGCACTGCCCAGCAGCAGAAGATCCCGTTCATGGTGATCGCGGGGGACGACGACGTGGCCGCCGGCACCGTCTCGTTCCGCTACCGTGACGGCTCGCAGCGCAACGGGGTGCCGCTGGACGAGGCGGTCTCCCACGTACTCGACGTCGTCCGCACCCGCACCAACGTCGGCCCCTCCGCCCAGATGTAAGGAAGGGCACCTTATTAACGCCTGCGGTAGAGCAGGGGACCCTTCCTCACATCACGGCGCGTGCCGCTCCACTGATCACGACGCGTGCCGCTTCTCCGCTCACGACGGGTGCCGGGCCGAGGCTCGGCACCCGCCCGTTGGGGCCGTAGGATCGCCGGTGTGACTGGGGGAGCGGACGAGCACAGCGACAGGGACATGGCCGACGGGCTGGACCGGCTCTGGACGCCCCACCGGATGACCTACATCTCCGGCGAGGACCGACCCGAGGGCGGGTACGAGCAGCCCTCCGGTTGCCCGTTCTGCCTGGCGCCGGCCCGGTCGGCGGAGGAGAGCCTGGTCGTGGCGCGGGGCGAGCACGTCTTCGTGGTGCTCAACCTCTATCCGTACAACCCGGGGCATCTGCTGGTCTGCCCGTACCGTCACGTGGCCGACTACACCGACCTGGACGAGCCGGAGACGGTCGAGCTGGCGTCGTTCACCCAGGCCGCCATGCGGGTGATCCGCAAGGTCAGCAATGCGCACGGCTTCAACCTGGGCATGAACCAGGGCGGGGTGGCGGGCGCCGGCATCGCCGCCCACCTGCACCAGCACGTGGTGCCCCGCTGGGGCGGCGACGCCAACTTCATGCCGGTGATCGGGCAGACCAAGGTGTTGCCGCAACTGCTCGGCGACACCCGGGACCTGCTCGTACGCGCCTGGCCGACCTGACCTCACCCGCGCCTCTCGCGCCGCGCCTCCGGCACCCTGGGCTCCGCGCCTCGCGCCTCGCCTCCGCCCTGGGGCCGGCGAGGTGTGCGCCGACCGCTACCGCTGCGCCGCCTTTGCTCTGCTTCACCCCACGCAACGGTTACGCGCTGAAGTCGATGCGTATCGGTGAGCAGAGCAAAGGGGGCGGGGAGGGAAACCGGATCCGGGCCGATCCGCAGGTCGTCCGGGTGGGGCACGAAACGGGGCGGATCCGGGTCGATCAGGGGTGATCCGTGGGAGACGGTCCCCCGTACGGATGATCGTGCTGGATGTCTGTCAAACCCTGTCCGGAAGATGGCACGATGCGCCGGTGGCGGAGTCGACGCGGACGCTCGGGCGCAGCGGGATCGAGGTCAGTGCCCTCGGCATGGGCTGCTGGGCGATCGCTGGCCCCTGGTCCGAGGGACACACCCCGCTCGGCTGGGGGGCGGTCGACGACGAGGAGTCCGTCCGGGCGGTCCGCCGCGCCCTCGACCTCGGCGTGACCCTCTTCGACACCGCCGACTCGTACGGTGCCGGGCACGGCGAACGGCTCCTCGGCCGGGCCCTGGGCCGCCGGCGCGACGAGGCGGTGATCGCCACCAAGTGGGGGTACACGTTCGACGAGCGGTCCCGGCAGGCCACCGGCAGGGACGCGTCCCCGGCATACCTGCACCGGGCGGTACGGGACTCGCTGCGCCGTATCGGCACCGATCGGATCGACCTGTACCAACTGCACCTGGCCGACCTGCCGGTCGCCCCGGCGCAGGCGTTGATCGGCGTCCTGGAGGACCTGGTCACCGACGGGCTGGTGCGGGCGTACGGCTGGAGCACCGACCGGGTCGACCGGGCCGTCGCGCTCGGTCAGGACGCCCGGCACGGCGCGGTCGTCCAGCACAGCCTGTCGGTCCTCCGGGACGCCCCCGACCTGCTCGCGGTCTGCGACAAGTACGACCTGGCCAGCGTCAACCGGGGGCCGCTGGGGATGGGGCTGCTCACCGGCAAGTACCACCACTGTTCGACGCTGCCGCACGACGACGTCCGGGGGATGACCTCGGGATGGCTGGAGTGGTTCCGGGGTGGGCGGCCCGCGCCGGAGTGGCTGCGTCGGGTGCACGCCGTGCGGGCGGCGCTGACCGCCGACGGGCGCACCCTGGCGCAGGGCGCGCTGGGCTGGATCTGGGCCCGCAGCGACCGCACCATCCCGATTCCGGGGTGCCGTACGGTCGCCCAGGTCGAGGAGAACGCCGCCGCCCTGGCCCTCGGTCCGCTGCGCCCGGACCACTTCGCCGAGGTCGAACGCCGACTCGCCGCCCTGCGCTCGGCCGCCCTGCGTGAGGTGGACCGCCCCTACTGGCCCAGCCCCATGCTCCCCACCGCCCGCCCCTGACCACACCTTCGCGCCGATCATGGAGTTGTGGCGCTCCCAAAAGGCCAAATTCGGACCAATGGACAGCCACAAGTCCATGATCGCGGCGACGGCGGGCGGGCGGCGACGGCGGGCGGGCGACGGCGGTGGTGTCAGGGGGTGGGATGGGAGTCGAAGCGGAGGAAGCGGCGGTGGAAGGTGCCGGTGCCGGCGGTCATCGCGCGCAGCTCCACCGCGTACCGGAGCAGACCCGTCGCGGGCACCTCGGCGCGTACCAGGGTGCGGCCCTCGGCGTCCGGGTCCGGTTCGGTGCCGAGCACCCGGCCGCGTCGACCGGAGAGGTCACCCATCACCGCGCCCACGTTGCCGTCGGGGACCCGGACCGTCACCTCGTCGATCGGCTCCAGCACGACCGGTGCGCCCTGCTCGGCGGCGTCGCGCAGGGCCAGCGCCCCGGCGGTCTGGAACGCCGCGTCGGAGGAGTCGACGCTGTGTGCCTTGCCGTCGACCAGGGTCACCCGCAGGTCCACCACCGGGTGACCGGCGACCAGCCCGCGTTCCATCTGGGCGCGTACGCCCTTCTCGACCGAGGGGACGTAGTGGTGCGGTACGGCGCCGCCGACGACCCGGTCGACGAAATCGAAGCCGGCTCCGCGCGGCAGCGGTTCCACCTCGATGTCGCAGACCGCGTACTGGCCGTGCCCGCCGGACTGTTTGACGTGCCGGCCGTGTCCACGGGCCGGTGCGGTCAGGGTCTCCCGCATCGGCACCCGCACCGGTTCGGTGTCCACCTCGACCCCGCCGGCGCGCAACCGGTCCAGGACCACGTCGGCGTGTGCCTCGCCCATGCACCAGAGCACCACCTGGTGGGTATCCGGGTTGCGTTCCAGCCGCATCGTCGGGTCACCCGCCACCAACCGGGCCAGGTTGCGGGCCAACGCGTCCTCGTCCGAGCGGGTCTTCGCGACCACGGCCACCGGCAGCAGCGGCTCGGGCATCTCCCACGGGGCGATCAGCAGCGGGTCGTCCTTGGCCGAGATGGTGTCGCCGGTCTCCGCGCTGCCGGACTTGGTGATCGCGCAGATGTCACCGGCCACCGCGACACCGACCTCGCGCAGTGTGGCGCCCAGCGGGCTGTAGAGGTGGGCGACGCGCTCGTCGGCGTCGTGGTCCGGGTGGCCGCGTTCGGCCAGGCCGTGTCCGGCGATGTGCACGGTACGGTCCGGAGTCAGCGTGCCGGAGAAGACGCGTACCACGCAGACCCGCCCGACGTGCCGGTCCACGGTCGTCTTGACCACCTCGGCGACCAGGGGACCGTCCGGGTCGCAGGTCAGCGGCGGGCGGGGCGAGCCGTCGACGCCGGTGACCGGCGGCAGGTCGTGCTCGGGCGGGGACGGGAATCCGGCGGTGAGCACCTCCAGCAGCACGTCCAGCCCGACGCCGGTGGCCGCGCAGACCGGCACCACCGGATAGAAGTGACCTCGGGCGACGGCCTTCTCCAGGTCCTCGACCAGCAGGGCGGGATCGATCTCCTCGCCGCCGAGGTACCGGTCCATCAGGGTCTCGTCCTCGCTCTCCGCGATGATCCCCTCGATCAGCTCGTCGCGGGACTCCGCGATCGCCGGCAGGTGCTCCGGGTCGGGTTCGCGGACCTGCGCGGGCAGGCCGGCGGTGTAGTCGAAGACCCGTCGGGTGATCAGCCCGAGCAGGCCGGCGGTGGACTCGCCGTCGTCACCCAGCATCGGCAGGTAGAGCGGGACCACGTTGTCGCCGAAGACGCGCTGGCACAGCGCCACCGCCTCGTCGAAGTCGGCGCGCGGGTGGTCCAGGCGGGCGACGGCCACCGCCCGGGGCATGTCGACGGCGGCGCACTCCTCCCAGAGCGCGGCGGTGGCGGCGTCCATGCCGTCGACGGCGGAGACCACGAACAGGGCGGCGTCGGCGGCCCGCAGTCCGGCCCGCAACTCGCCGACGAAGTCGGCGTAGCCGGGCGTGTCCAGCAGGTTGACCTTGATCCCGTCGTGGTGCAGCGGCGCGCAGGAGAGCGCCACCGAGCGCTGCTGGCGTACGGCGGCGGGGTCGTGGTCGCAGACGGTGGTCCCGTCGGCGATCGAACCCGGCCGGTCGATCGTGCCGCTGGCGGCGAGCAACGCCTCGACGAGCGTGGTCTTGCCCGCCCCGGAGTGCCCGACGAGCACCACGTTGCGGATCCTGGCGGGGTCGGTCACCGCCGGCACGCCGCCGGCGGGCCCCTTGTCGTGACTCTTCTGCGCCATCGGGGCGCACCTCCCTCAACCGGTGGTGGTAGGTGGCGACCGCCGCGCGCGACGGAGACGCGGCCCGGGCGGGTACTGCGGCGATATCTTCCGGGGGACCGCTCCGCAGCGTGCAGTCAACGGGTGGTCGGGTGAGCCGCGTCACCTTACTGCTCGATCTCACACCCGCAGGCGGACCGACACAAGCCTTGCCACGCGGACCGGCGGTGTCGTCGGCCAGGGAGCCGACCGTTATCGTGGGACCGCCATGGCGAAGATCTTCCAAGTGTCGGCCCGCGCGGGGATGACCCGCGTCGTCGAGCCGATCGCCCGCAGCCTGCTGCGCGCGGGCGTGTCCCCCAACGCGGTCACCGTCGCGGGCACCGTCGGAGTGCTCATCGGCGCACTCGGCTTCGGTGCACGCGGCCATCTGGTCGCCGGTGCGCTGATCGTGACGGTCTTCGCGCTCACCGACCTGCTCGACGGGACGATGGCCCGGATGAGCGGCGGGTCCACCAAGTTCGGCGCGTTCCTCGACTCCAGCATGGACCGGGTCGCCGACAGCGCCGTCTTCGGCGCGGTCGCCTTCTATCTGGCCGGGGAGGGGGACCGCGGGGGCATGGCCGCCGCGTTGATCTGCCTGGCCGCGGGGGGTCTCGTCTCGTACGTCAAGGCCCGCGCCGAGGGGCTCGGGATGAGCGGCGACGTGGGCATCGCGGAGCGTACGGAGCGGCTGCTGATCGTCGGCGTCGGCGGCGTGCTCGCCGCGCTGGTCCACCCGGCGGCGCTGCCGATCGCGCTCTGGCTGCTGGCGGCGGTGTCGCTGTTCACCGTCGGCCAGCGGATGCGGTACGTCTACCGGCAGGCCCAGCTCAGGTGAACCTCACCGAACTCGGGTTCGTCGCCGGCTGGCGGCTGGTCCGGGTGCTGCCCCGGCCGGTGGCGGCGGCGGCGTTCGACGCGGTGGCGGACCGGGCCCACCGCCGTCGGGGCAGGGGTGCCAGCCGGCTGCGCGCCAACCTGCGCCGGGTGGTCGGTCCGGAGCTGCCCGACCAGGAGCTGGACGAGCTGGTCCGGGCGGGCCTGCGGTCGTACTCCCGCTACTGGATGGAGGTGTTCCGGCTGCCGTCGCTGAGCCGGGAGCAGGTGCTCGCCGGTTTCCGGCTGGACGGCACCGAGATGCTCGCCGCCGACGTGGCGGCCGGGCGGGGCGCGGTGGTCGCGCTGCCGCACGCCGGTAACTGGGACCTGGCCGGTGCCTGGGTGGCGGCCAACGGGTGGCCGCTCTCCACCGTCGCCGAGCGGCTCAAGCCGGAGGGGGTCTTCGAGCGGTTCGTGGCATTCCGGGAGGGCCTGGGCATGGAGATCCTGCCCACCACCGGGGGAGACCGTCAGCCCATCGACGTGCTGACCGACCGGCTCCAGGCCGGTGCGGTGGTGCCGCTGCTGGCCGACCGCGACCTCTCCGCCCGGGGCGTGGAGGTGGACTTCTTCGGCGGCCGGAGTCGGATGCCGGCCGGTCCGGCGCTGCTGGCGCTGCGCACCGGTGCCCCGCTGTACGTGGCGTCGCTGTGGTACGAAGCGGATACGGCGTGCGCCTCGATCGAGGGGCCGTTGCCGCTGCCGGGGCCGGCGGAGGGCTCGCTGGACGAGCGGGTCCGTACGCTGACCCAGCGGATCGCCGACGGTCTCGCGTCGGGCATCGCCCGGCATCCGCAAGACTGGCACATGTTGCAGCGGATGTGGCTGGACTGAGGGGACGGGACGCAATGCGGATCGGCATCGTCTCCCCGTACTCCTTCGACGTGCCGGGCGGGGTGCAGAACCACGTCATGGATCTCGCCGAGGCGCTGATCGGGCTCGGCCACGAGGTGAGTGTGCTGGCTCCGGCGGACGAGGACTCGCCGCTGCCGCCGTACGTGGTGCCGGCCGGCCGGTCGGTGCCGCTGCCGTACAACGGCTCGGTGGCCCGGATCGCGTTCGGCCCGGTCTCCACCGCCCGGGTGCGCCGGTGGATCACCCGGGGCGACTTCGACGTGCTGCACGTGCACGAGCCGCTGACGTTGAGCCTCTCCATGCTCGCCGTGCTCTCCGCGCGGGGGCCGGTGGTGGCCACCTTCCACACCGCGATGACCCGCTCCCGGGTGCTCTCGGTCGCCCAGGGCGTCCTGCAGATCGTGCTGGAACGCATCACCGCGCGGATCGCGGTCAGCGCGCTGGCCCGCAAGGTGCAGGTCGAGCACCTGGACGGCGGTGCGGTGGAGATCCCCAACGGGGTGGCGGTGGCCAAGTTCGCCGGGGTGGCGCCGCTGCCGGGCTGGCCGGGCGAGTACGCGCCGGGCGACGGCGGGACGCTGGGCTTCCTGGGCCGGTTCACCGAGCCCCGCAAGGGGTTCCCGATCCTGCGCGACGCGTTCGTGGAGTTGGCCCGGCAGCGCCCCGGGTTGCGCCTGTTGGTCGCCGGACCGGGGGACCGGGACGACCTGTTCGACCAGTTTCCGCCCGATCTTCGGGATCGGGTGACCTTCCTCGGGCTGGTCTCCGAGGAGGAGAAGGCCCGGATGCTGCGTAGTGTGCACCTGTACGTGGCGCCGAACACCGGCGGCGAGTCCTTCGGCATGATCCTCACCGAGGCGCTGGCCGCCGGCACCACGGTCGTCGCCAGCGATCTGGACGCGTTCCGCCGGGTGCTCGACGGCGGGCGGGCCGGGCGGCTCTTCCCCACCGGTGACGCGGTGACGCTGCGCGGGCGCCTGGCCGAGCTGCTGGACGATCCCGCCCAGCGGGCCGAGCTGACCGCCTGCGGGCACCAGGTGGTGGCGAATTTCGACTGGCCCGTGGTTGCCCGGCGCGTTCTGGAGGTATACGCAGCGGCGATCGAGGCGACCGACGGGCGGGTGATCGACCAGGAGTGGGTGGGGCCGGACTGACCGGGAGGAACGGGAGCAGCACTACGATGCCGGGCATGTGGTGGGTGGTGGGCGCGACGGTGGTCGTCGCCCTGGTGGCGGCGTACCTGATCTGGACCGCCGGCCGGGTCGAGCGGCTCCAGTCCCGTGCGCAGCTCGCCGCGCGGGCCCTGGACGCCCATCTGCTACGCCGGGCCGCTGCGGCGGCCGTGCTGGCGGAGCGGCGGTACGGCGTCGAGCTGTACGCGGCGGCGCGGATCGCGCTCGACGCCGGCCCGGACGAGCGGGAGGCGGCCGAGAACGACCTGACCCGGCAGTTGCGTGCGGTCGAACTCGATCCCGCCGACCCGGACTGCGACGCGGTGATCGCGGCCAGCCGGCGACTCGCGTTGGCCCGGCAGGTGCACACCGACCTGGTCCGGGACGCCCGTTCGGCGCGCGGACGGCCGCTGGTGCGGCTGTTGCGGATGGGGCGGCGCCACACCTGGCCGCGCTACTTCGACATCGACGACCCGACGCTGACCGTGCCCGCCGTCGACGTGCGTACCCGCTGATCTGCTCTCTGCGCCGGTCTCCCGGCAGGCGGGTGACCGGGGCCACAGAGCAGGCCACCACGCCTGGAATTGGCTGTCGGAGGGGCGTCGCGCCGCGCGTAGCATCTGCGCTGCCCCCGCCCCGAGCCGCCTGAGGAGCCTGTCCCAGATGACTTCCCCGACCAGCAGTGCCACCCCGGTCGTCGGCACCGGCCGCGTCAAGCGCGGCATGGCCGAGATGCTCAAGGGTGGCGTGATCATGGACGTGGTCACCCCCGAGCAGGCCAAGATCGCCGAGGACGCCGGAGCGGTCGCGGTGATGGCGCTGGAGCGGGTCCCCGCCGACATCCGCGCCCAGGGCGGGGTCTCCCGGATGAGCGACCCCGACATGATCGACGGCATCATCCAGGCGGTCTCCATCCCGGTGATGGCCAAGGCCCGGATCGGGCACTTCGTGGAGGCGCAGATCCTCCAGGCGCTCGGCGTGGACTACGTCGACGAGTCCGAGGTGCTGACCCCGGCCGACTACGCCAACCACATCGACAAGTGGGCGTTCACCGTCCCGTTCGTCTGCGGGGCGACCAACCTGGGCGAGGCGCTGCGCCGGATCACCGAGGGCGCGGCCATGATCCGTTCCAAGGGCGAGGCCGGCACCGGTGACGTCTCCAACGCCACCACCCACATGCGCAAGATCCGCCAGGAGATCCGGCGGCTCTCCACCCTGCCGACCGACGAGCTGTTCGTCGCGGCGAAGGAGTTGCAGGCGCCGTACGAGCTGGTCAAGGAGGTCGCCGAGAGCGGCAAGCTGCCGGTGGTGCTGTTCACCGCCGGTGGCATCGCCACCCCCGCCGACGCGGCGATGATGATGCAGCTCGGTGCCGAGGGCGTCTTCGTCGGCTCCGGCATCTTCAAGGCCGGCAACCCGGCGCAGCGGGCCGCCGCGATCGTCAAGGCGACCACGTTCCACGACGACCCGGACGTGCTGGCCAAGGTCTCCCGGGGGCTCGGTGAGGCGATGGTCGGCATCAACGTCGACGACATCCCGGTCCCGCACCGCCTCGCCGACCGCGGCTGGTGACGTGAAAGGAAGGGCCCCCTGCTAACGCCTCGTGCATAGCAGGGGACCCCTGCTAACACCTCGGAAGGAACGCCTGTGACGGCACCCGTGATCGGTGTGCTCGCCCTGCAGGGCGACGTCCGCGAGCACGTCGCCGCCCTGACCGGGGCGGGCGCGCAGGCCCGACCGGTACGCCGGCCGGCGGAGCTGGACGCGGTCGACGGCCTGGTCATCCCCGGCGGGGAGTCCACCACGATCAGCAAGCTGGTGGACATCTTCGAGTTGCGCGAGCCGATCGCCAAGCGCATCGCCGCCGGCCTGCCGGTCTACGGCTCCTGCGCCGGCATGATCATGCTGGCCACCGAGGTCCTCGACGGCCGCCCGGACCAGCGGGGCTTCGACGGCATCTCGATGACCGTCCGGCGCAACGCGTTCGGCCGCCAGGTCGACTCGTTCGAGGCACCGGTGGAGATCGCCGGGGTCGAGGGCGGCCCGCTGCATGCCGTCTTCATCCGTGCCCCGTGGGTCGAGCGGGTCGGCGACGACGTCGAGGTGCTCGGCACGGTCACCGCCGGCCCGGCCGCCGGGCGGATCGTGGCCGTACGCCAGGACAACCTGCTCGCCACCTCGTTCCACCCGGAACTCACCGGCGACGCGCGGCTGCACGCCTACTTCGTGGACCTGGTCCGCACGGCGGGCTGACCGCGCCACGGGGGCGCGCTCGCGCGGTCGGATCGCGCAGACCAGCTCGCGCGGGCGGTTCGACCACGCACGCGGGGGTCGCCTTCGCGCGGAGCGCGCGCGACCTCCACCACGGGTGTGGCCACGCTCGCGCGGCGGGTCGACCACCTCCCGGGCGTACGCCTCACCCGGGCGGTGGTGGGGTGCCGTGTCGGGGGTTGGCGCGGGCCCAGCCGCGTAGCACCGGGTCGGTGAGGTGGTTGAAGCGTTCCATCTTCGTGGGCCATTCGTTCTTGAACGCGATGACCTGCTCGTCCGGGGCGAGTTGCAGCAGTTCACCGACGCTGCACCCGATCCGCAGCGACAGGGCGGTGGCGGCACCGAAGTTCGCCGGGCTGAACACCTGGAGCACGCCCGAGTTGTTGATCATGGTCTCGGCGGCGACGCCGTAGAGGCTGGACAACTGCGCGAGGTCCTGCCAGAAGGTCCAGGTGCGCAGCCCGTACCCGCGCAGCAGGGTGATCGCCTCCTGGAGCAGCGAGAAGCGGCCGAGCTGGGCGGCCTCGTCGATGAGGAACAGCAGCCGGGAATGGTTGATCGACCGGCTGTTCATCACGTAGTAGAGCAGGCATCCCACCCAGGCCCGCAGCAGACGCTGATGGGTCCGCAGCTTGTGCGGCGGGATGACCACGTAGATGGAGATCCGGCGCTCGGGGGCGGTCAGGTCGCTCAGCGCGAAGCTCGTCCGGGCGGTGGCGTCCACGGTCCGTCGGGAGCTGAAGGCGGCCAGCTGCTGGGCTGCGGTCGCCACGATCCCGCTGAAGGTCTTCTCCGCGTCCGCGATGCTGAGCAGCATCTCGAACTCCTGCCGGGTGCCCGGTGGCATCGACGTCGAGCGGGTGTCCAGCGCCACCGCGAGCCGGTAGCGCAGGTCCGACTCGAAGAGTTGGGTACGCAGCTCCTGCAGGGTGTCGGGGCGGTCCGGCTGACCGGTCATCAGGTCGGTGGCGAGCGCGGCGATCAGCAGCTGCGCCATCTCGTCCCAGAACGGGTCGGACAGCGACTGGATGCCGCCCATCAGGATGTCGGAGACGACCCGGCCGAAGTCCTCGGCCTCCTCGGCGGCGTCGTCGTCGCGCCGCAGCGCACCGAACACGTCGAACGGGTTCAGCGAGCCACGCTTGTCGCTGCCGCCGTGGCTGGCACCGAAGGGGTCGAGCAGCACGATCTCGTTGCCGAGTACGGTCCGGCGGTGCTCGTGCGTGACGTCGTAGTTCTCGCCCTTCGGGTCGATCACCACCACCGAACCCTCGTAGGTGAGCAGGTTCGGGATGATCACGTCCCGGCCCTTGCCGGCTCCGGTGGGCGCGATCGTCATCAGGTGGCTGTCGTCGTCCGAGGCGACCACCGGACCCAGTTCGGCGTCGTCGATGATGTGTTCCTCGCCCAGTCCGAGGCGGGCGCGTACGCCGGTGTCGCTGGGTCGCCGTTGGGCGAACTGGCTCTTGGACAGCGGCTCGGGTTCCAGGTGACGCACGACTGCCCGGCCGAGAATGAGCTTGGACATCCGCGACTGCCTCTCTAGGGGTTCCGGCTGATGCGGGCGGGACGGACTCCGGCCATGGCGCCGCTGCCGGTGCCGGAGACGACCGTCAACGGAAGCGGCTGCTGGTAGTGGTTGCCCAGCACGTCGAAGTACTCGATCTCGACGAGCACCAGACTCGGCTGCGCGATCTGCGGTGGGTCGACGAACCGGAGCCGCTGCTCGACGTCCGTGGTGGGCATGACGACGTCCGCCTTCGGGGCGCTCAGGGCCTCGAACGCCAGGCTGGTGCGGTCGATCCGGATGCCGGCGATCTGGATGCCGAGGATCGGCCCGGCACCGACGTTGCGGAGCCGGACGGAGAGCACCACCAGGGTCTGCCCGCGCCAGGTCAGCCGGGAGTCCTGGATCATCGGGACGGGGATGATCGAGGCACGTAGCTGTTCGGCGGCGACCCGCACCTCCCGGTCCGAGGAGCGGTTGTTCTGCCAGGACAGGAAGAGTGCGGCGATGCTGCAGACGAAGGTGGCCACCAGCCCCGCGAACTGGATGACGTTGAGCGTCTCCTGCGTCACGGCATGGTCCCGACGGCGCAGGAGAACTCGCAGTCCTTGAAGAAGTCGGCGAGGAAGCCCTTGACGACGCGGTCCCGGAAGAAGTCGCGGTACGGGACCGTGTACTGCTCCAGCAGGAACTCGGGCCGTGGGGCGATGCGCGACTCCAGAGCCGGGTCACCGTCGCCGACGGTCTCGGAGATGCAGTAGAAGTCCAGCCAGATGCCGCGGTAGCCCTGGTTCGAGGGGGCCTGGATGTCGTAGATCTCGCGGACGTGCACGTCGGGGGCGACCTCCCGGAAGTTGGAGATCTCCACGTCGAGCCGGCCGGTGCGCAGCGGCCCGGCCGCACCACCGCTGGGTACGGAGAGGAATCGGCCGTCCTCGCCGGGGCGGTGCGACAGCAGGTTGCCGATCAGTTGGTGGCTGCTGACCGGACGGGGTGCGCGTACCGGAATGAAATCGTAGGTGAGCAGGGAGAAGAGGTAACTGGTCCGGATCGGTTGCAGGTCGAAATCGGAATGGAGGATGTCGGACAGGTCGATGGCGATTCGCGACACCAGCCCCTGGATGTAGGGCATGAACACCCGGTACCAATTGTGGAAGAGGCGCAGCGACGATCCGGGCCGTTCGAGGATGATGCGCAGGTCGCGCCGGATCGCCATCCGGAAGCCGAATGACGAGTCGTCGTAGACGATCCCGATGTTGCCGTCGGACCAGTCCAGCCGCAGGTGCTGCACCGAGTACAGTTCGGCGGCCTCCAGCACCTCGGCGACACTGCGGTACAGCCGGGCACCCACGGCGCGTTTGTGCTCGGGCGGAAGGTCGAGATCCTGCGCGTACGGCAGTTCCACCATGAGCGAGAACTTGTTGAGCGCGCTGACGCCGCCCTTGCCGATCATCGGCAGATCGCGGCCGAATTCCTCGAATTCCTCCAGCACGTATCGCCTCCCGGGGTCGGTGTGCTGCTCACGACAGCGACAGTGTGTGGCACCCGGGCCAGTCGGAAGAAGCGTGCCCGGGGGCCGGAAGAATGCCCGTTTGGCGGATCCTCGGCAATTGCCGGATGTGCCGGGGAGGATCGTCGGGCGGTTTTAGGGGAATTGCGATGCGCGCCGTCGGCGACCTCTGCGTCATCTGTCGGGAAGCCGCCAAGAAGGCGACTCCGTCGACCCGACGGCACCGGGACGGATCGCGCCCGCCGCCGCGCGCGCCGAGGCGCTCACCGCGCTCTCACCGAGATCGAGGCGGCGGTCGTCGAGCGCCGCACCGACCGGACCAGGCCGAGCAGGCGGTGCTCGGCGACGCGGCGGGTGTGCGATCCAGTGGCTTTTGTCTGATCTGTGAAGCTCGGGAGAGATCGGGCCGGCGGCCGACGTGCGGCGGGTGACGACCACCTGCCGCACGTCGGTAGGATTGTCGAGATTCGGCAGGGCCATCTGGCCGCCAGGCTTCCACCAGAGCTGACCGGCACCACCGCGTGCGCGGGTGCGGAGCAGGGCGTGCGCGGTGCGGTCGATGCAGACGGCGGGTAGCAACGGAGGTAACAGATGTCCGGCCACTCAAAGTGGGCGACGACCAAGCACAAGAAAGCGGTCATCGACGCCAAGCGCGGCAAGATGTTCGCCAAGCTGATCAAGAACGTCGAGGTCGCGGCGCGGACCGGCGGCGGTGACCCGGCCGGCAACCCGACCCTCTTCGACGCGATCCAGAAGGCCAAGAAGAGCTCGGTCCCGAACGACAACATCGACCGGGCGGTCAAGCGCGGCTCCGGCCTGGAGGCCGGCGGCGCCGACTACCAGACGATCATGTATGAGGGGTACGGCCCGAACGGCGTCGCGCTGCTCATCGAGTGCCTGACCGACAACCGCAACCGCGCCGCCACCGAGGTGCGCACCGCGCTGACCCGCAACGGCGGCTCGTTCGCCGACGCCGGCTCGGTGTCGTACATGTTCTCCCGCAAGGGCGTGGTGATCGTGCCGAAGGCGGGCACCACCGAGGACGACGTGATGCTGGCAGTCCTCGACGCGGGCGCCGAGGAGGTCAACGACCTGGGTGAGGCGTTCGAGGTGGTCTCCGAGCCGGGTGACCTGATCGCCGTGCGCACCGCACTCCAGGACGCCGGCATCGAGTACGAGTCGGCCGAGTCCTCGCTCATCCCCAGCGTCACCGTGCCGCTGGACGAGGAGGGCGCCCGCAAGATATTCAAGCTGATCGACGTCCTGGAGGACAGCGACGACGTGCAGAACGTCTTCGCGAACTTCGACGTCTCGGACGAGGTGATGGAGGCGGTCGGCTGATCCGCCGCACCGCCGACGCATCCGTGGACGGCCCGGCACCCGGTCATCGGGTGCCGGGCCGTCCGCTGTCCGTCAGGCCACCGGCCGCAGCGGGATCAGGCCTGGGGCTGAGCTTCCGCTGCGCTTGCCCCCGGGGCTGAGTCTCCGCCGCCCGTGCCGATCCGCGCGTCCGGCGTCGCCATCTCGGAGATCTTGGAGAGTTGCCGTTTCGCCGCCAGGACGGTAACTGTCCAAGATCTACGGGTGGCGGTCGGCGAACAGGCCGGTGGGTGGGGGGAAGCTGCCCTCCTTGGCGTGCGAGTAGTCGCGGGACTCGGCGACCAGACCGTCGGCGTCGAAACGGACCACCGTGCAGCCGGAGAGGGTGACCGGCTGGTCGTACGGGTAGGTGATCGCCCAGTATTCGACGGTCGCGGTGTCGCCGTCGACTCGGGGAACGCCGAACCAGACCTCGGCCGGTCGGGCCTCCTCGCCGAAGCACTCCTCGACGTAGGCGCGCAGCCCGACGCGGCCCCGGCACGGGCGGAACATCGACGCCCAGTGGTCGCCCTGCTCGGCCTGCAACTCGACGATGCGTTCCCCGTCCTGGGCGGGCCAGCCCGTGGCCCAGGCGTCGGCCCATCGTTGGGCCGCGTCGCGTACGTCCATGATCGTGCTCCTCGGGTCGGCGGGTGCTGGACTTCTACCAGCCACGGGTGACATTCCGGCCGGCTCAGGTGGCTGTCGCCGGGGCGGTGGCTGCCGCCCGAGCTCCGGCGCTTGCCCGGCCTGTGGCTGCCGCCAGGACTGTGGTGCTCGCCGGGACTGTGGTGCTCGCCGGGACTGTGGTGCTCGCCGGGACTGTGGTGCTCGCCAGGACTGTGGGGTCGCCCAGGCCAGGAAGCGGTTGTACAACTCGCCGGGTGTCGGCAGCGGGCCCTCGGTGAGCCGCAGCAGGTCGCCGGTGGCGTCGAACAACTGGCCGCCGAGATAGACGGCGAGACCGACCCGGTCGAGGTCGTACTCGACCCGCAGCAGCATCCGGGCCGCCGGACACGGCCAGTCCCGTGAGCAGGCTCGACACGTCCAGTGGGGTCGGTCGGGCAGGTGCTGGTACACGGGATGCAGCCGACCCAGCGGCTCACGCCGAGCAGGCGGCGGGTGGGGCGTGCGCATATCTCCATGCTGTCGCTAGCTATTGCCTGTGTCAATAGGCTCCGTAGTTGTCGGTGTCGAGAGTGATCGTCGCTGTCATTGTCAACCTATGGAGCTGGTCGGCGTGTCGGAGATCCGCGAGATGTTGGGGAACGTCTCCCGGCAGCGCGCGTCGGTCATCGCCAACCAGCGCAACTTCCCGGAGCCGCTTGCCGTGCTCGCCATGGGCAAGGTGTGGCGGAAGTCGGATGTGCAGGCGTGGATCAGGGAGCATCGGCCGGAGCTGGCGGGGGACTGACCAGCACACACGCTGGAGGAGCGGTGACGGAGACGGGACGCTTCCATCCCGGTGACGTGGTCGTCCGCCGGGAGATCCTGCGCTTCGAGGTGCCGCGAACGGCGTCACGGCCTGCTCGATCCGGGATCGAGTGGTCTCGGGGTGCCGGGGAAGGCACTCGATCCCCGATCGAGCGTGATCAAGGCCGTTACCAAGAGCGTGATCAAGGCCGTTACCAACAGCGTGGTCAAGGCCGTGACCAAGAGCGTGGTCAAGAGCAGGGCCGTGAGGTCTGGTTCGCCGTGCCGACGATCTGCGTCGAGGACTCCGCCGACCTGCTGGCGCTCTATCTGCCGACGGGTGCCGAGTTCGGGTTTCCCGACGAGGGCACCTTCCCGTGCGGACGGCACCCGTGGCAGGCGGCCGGGCACACCGCCTGGACCGGACACGGCAAGCTGATGCTCCAGCGCCCCGGTGAGGCGCACTCGGTCGACGTGTTCTGGTCCGGCCCGCAGCGCGACTTCGCCGGGTGGTACTTCAACCTCCAGGACCCGTTCCGGCGTACCCCCATCGGGGTCGACACGCTCGACCACGAGCTGGACCTGTGGTGGGCGGCGGACGCCGACCGGTACGTCTTCAAGGATGTGGAGATCTTCGCCCAGCGGCTGGTGGAGGGGCGCTACCCGGGGATGGGGGAGGCGATCCGCGCCGAAGGCGACCGGATCGCGGCCCTTCTCGATGCCGGTGAGCGCTGGTGGGACGAGTCCTGGGCGGCCTGGCGGCCCGACCCGGCCTGGCCGACGCCGCGCCTGCCCGCCGGTTGGTCCACCGTCCCCTGGTGACCTCGGCGGCGAGTGGTCCCGGCGGCACCGAATTGCCTCGACAGCCCGGCCGGGGTCCTGCGAGGGTGCCCGGATGACGGATCTCGGTCTGCACGAGCTGCGGTTGATGCAGGGGTTGGCCCAGCAGGTGATGGCCCGGCGGCCGGAGCTGGTCAACGGCGAGGCGACCGTCGGTGAGCTGGCCTGGGGCTGGGCCAAGGACCACGACGCCCTGCACCGGTACTGGCGGCACCGGCTGTGGTTCGTCGACGACCGGCTGGCCGCGTGGGGGTGGGCGTACCTGCCGCACCGGGTGGCGCGCAGCGACGGGACGTTCCGCGAGGTCACCCGGGCCAACCTGATCTGGCAGGCGCATCCGGACCGGCCCGAGCTGCTGGCCGAGGTCCTCGACTGGTACGACGAGGTGGCCGGCGACGTCGACCGCGCGCTGACCGTGCAGGTCGGGGACGCGGCGTCGCGGGCCGCCGTGGCCGCCCACGGGTACGTGTTCGACGCCGAGACCGGCTCCGACACCGGCTCCTGGGTGCAGTTCAACGCGCGGGAGCTGGTCGACGTGCCGGAGCCGGTGCTGCCGGAGGGTTTCCGGCTGCGTACCGCCGAGCACCTGTCGACGGTGGCCCTGGCCCGGGCGCACCGGGACGCCTGGCCCCGGTCCAGTTTCACCGACACCGCCTGCGCGCGGGTGCAGCGGACCTGGCCCTACCGTGCCGACCTGCACGTGGTGGTCGAGGCGCCGGAGGGCACGCTCGCCGCGACCGCGATCGTCTGGCTCGACGAGGCCACGCGGACCGCCGAGTTCGAACCCGTCGGCACTCACCGGGACTTCCGGCGGCGGGGGTTGGGCACCGCCTTGCAGCTCTACGGGATGCAGCTCGCCCGCGCCGCCGGGGCACGCCGCATGCTGGTCGCCTGCCTCGGCGCTCCGGGCCACCCGGCCGCCCGGGGCCTGTACCTCGGTGTCGGCTTCCGCGAGTTCACCCGCGACCTGCCGCACCTCAAGCTCGCCCGAGGGCGTTGACGGCACGACCTGCCGTAACTCGCCCTCGCCCGAGCGCGCTGACAGCGACGCGCTGACGGCGACGCGCCGACGACCCCGTGCGGGGCCGCCGACGCGTGGCGCGGGTCGGACGGTCAGCCGATCGTCTCGCGCTCCCGCCAGGCGGTCCGCAGCGAGGTGCGGCCGTTGGTCCGCAGCAGCGACCCCTCGTAGACGCGGGCCCCGGCCAGCAGGAATCCGGCCGCCGCCACCAGCAGCAGCGCCAGCGAGGCGAACAGCTCCCAGAGCGCCGCGTCCCCGGCGAACAGCCGCAGCGGCATCGCCGTCGGCGACGAGAACGGCAGGTAGGAGAGCACCGTCATGGCGGTGGGGTTGTCGTTGAGGAAGACCACCCCGAAGAAGGGCAGCATCACCGCGAGCTGCACCGGCGTCGACACCCCACCGATGTCCTCCAGCCGGTTGACCAGCGCACCGGCCGCCGCCCACATCGCCGCGATCAGCACGAAGCCGAGCAGGAAGAACGGGATGAACCAGCCGATCGCCGGGCCGAGCAGGGTGATCATGTCGGTACTGCCGCTGAACGCCATGCCGGCCACCGCGACCAGGGCCACCAGGGCTATCTGACCGAGCGCGAGGACCGTGCCGGCGAGCATCTTGCCGGCCAGCAACGCCTTGACCGGTACGGCCGCGACGAGGATCTCCACGATCCGGGTCTGCTTCTCCTCGATGATGCTCTGCGCGATCTGCACGCCGAAGGTCTGCGAGGTGATGAAGAAGATGAACGCGAAGGCGAACGGCACCAGGAACGCCAGCAGCGGGTCGATCGCGTCCGGGTTCAGCAACTCGACCGGAGGCCGGGTGCTCAACGCGTTGACCACGTCGTTGGGGGCGTCGTTCATGGCCAGCACCCTCGGGCCGGCGACGACTGCGGCGTCCGTGTCACCGTCGCGGACGGCCTGCTCGGCGGCGGCGTCGTCGGGGACGACGCGTACCTCCAGACCGGCCGCGCGCAGCGGAGCCGCCGCCGCCTCGGTCGCCGCCACGGTGGACGGCCCGCCGGAGAACAGCGGCGGCAGGATGGTCGCCGCCGCGGCGATCAGCAGGAAGACGACCGTGCTGATCAGGAAGGTGCGGTCGCGCAGCTTGACCCGGATCTCGCGGGCGGCGACCAGTCGGGTGGCCTGCATGGTGTTCACTGGGCGACCTCTCGGAAGATCTCGGCGAGGGAGGGCGTGACCGGGCGGAACGTGCGGACCGCGCCACGCTCCAGCGCGGCGCGCAGCACGACCTGCTCGTCCGCGCCGGGCGTCAGGTCGACGACGGCGCGGGCGCCGTCCAGGTCGACCAGGGTCACCCCGGGCTGGTCCCGCAGCCAACCGGCGTCGGTCTCCACCACCAGCTCGTAGCGGGGCGTGGTGTACGCGGCCCGCAGCTCGTCACGGCTGCCGGCGGCCCGGATCGACCCGTCGGCGATGATCACGAGGTCGTCGCAGAGCCGCTCGACGACGTCCAACTGGTGGCTGGAGAAGAGCACCGGGGCACCGGCGGCGGCGCGCTCGCGCAGCACGGCCACGACGGTGTCCACGGCCATCGGGTCCAACCCGGAGAACGGCTCGTCGAGCACCAGCACCTCGGGGTCGTGCACCAGGGCGGCGGCGATCTGGGCACGCTGCTGGTTGCCCAGCGACAGCGTCTCCAGCAGGTCGTCGCCGCGCTCGCCGAGCCCGACCCGCTCCAGCAGGTCGTCGGTGGCGCGCCGGGCGCCCTCGGCGGTCAGCCCGTGCAGCCGGCCCAGGTAGACCACCTGCTCACGGACGCTCATCTTGGGATAGAGGCCGCGCTCCTCGGGCATGTAGCCGAACCGTCCCCGGATCTCGCGGCTCAGCGGCGCGTCCCGCCACGTCACCCGGCCCGAGTCGGCGGCGAGGACACCGAGGATGATCCGCATGGTGGTGGTCTTGCCGGCGCCGTTGCCGCCGACGAAGCCGGTCATCCGCCCGGCGACGACATCGAAGGACACATTCTTGAGCACCTGGCGGTCGCCGAAGCTGCGGTCGACGCCGTCGAGGCGGAGTACAGGGGTCACGTCCTCCACGCTAGGAGTTCGGTCCTCGACTGCCCTCCGTCCGTCGACGGAAATCCGGGCTCCTCCTCCGGGTGGAGATCACCCGCCGGGCCGGACCACCCCCTGCTCGTACGCGAAGACCACCGCCTGCACCCGGTCACGCAGACCCAACTTGGCCAGCACCCGGCTGACGTGCGACTTCACGGTGGCCTCGCCCAGGTGCAGGGCGGTGGCGATCTCGGCGTTGCTGGCTCCGCCGGCCACCAGGACCAGCACTTCCCGCTCCCGGGGGGTCAGGTCGCTCAGTGCCTCCTCCGGGGTGGGACCGCCGACGGTCCCGGTCGCGCCGCCCGGCCGGGCGAACGTGGCGATCACCCGGCGGGTGAGTTCCGGGGCGAGCAGACCGTCTCCCCGGGCCACCACCCGGATCGCGTCGACCAACGACTCCGGCGTGCCGTTCTTGAGCAGGAACCCGCTCGCCCCGGCGCGCAGCGCGGCGAACAGGTAGTCGTCCCGGTCGAACGTGGTGAGCATGAGTACGGCGGGGCCGCCCGGCTCGTCCGTCTCGGTGCTGATCCGGCGGGTGGCCTCCAACCCGTCCACGCCGGGCATCTCGACGTCCATCAGCACCACGTCCGGACGCAGCGCCCGCGCCATGGCGACCGCCCGTTCCCCGTCGGCGGCCTCGCCGACCACCTCGATGTCGTCCTCGATCTCCAGGATCACCCGGAAACCGGTCCGCACCAGGTGATGATCGTCGGCGAGCAGCACCCGGACCGGCGGCGTCGCCCCGGTCACGGCGTGCTCCCGGCCGCCAGCGGCAGCGGGAACCGGACCCGCACCCGCCACCCACCACCGGTACGCGGGCCCACCTCCAGCTCGCCGTCGTGGGTGGCGACCCGTTCCCGCATCCCGACCAGCCCCAACCCGTCGTCGTTCGCCGGGCGGGTGGCCCGTCCGTCGTCAGTCACCTCGACCTCCATCTCCTGGGCCAGATAACGGACCCGGACGTCGAGCAGGGTCGCCCCGCTCGCGTGTTTCAACACGTTGGTCACCGCCTCCTGCACCACCCGGTACGCGGCCTGGGACACCGACTCGGGCAGCGGCGTCGGGTCGCCGTACACGCCCAACGTGGCGTGCAGCCCGGCCTCCCGCGCCCGGTCCACCACGGTGGCGATCCGGTCGACCCCGGCGGGCTGCCCGGTGCCCTCCGGGCCGTTGTCCCGGGCACGCAGCACCCCGAGCATCCGGCGCAGCTCGTCCACCGCCGTCCGGGCCGACTCCTCGATCGAGGTGAGCGCGGTCCGTGCCTTGGCCGGATCCTTGTCGAAGACCCGACGGCACGCCGCCGCCTGCACACCCATCACCGACACGTGGTGGGCGACCACGTCGTGCAGCTCCCGGGCGATCCGGACCCGCTCGCCGACCACCGCGTGCTGCCGGGCCTCCGCCTGCGACCGGCGCAGCCGCTCTGCCTGCTCGGCCAGCTCGTGCTGCCGGCGGGCGGCGATCCAGGCGGTCTCGCCGAAGAAGTACGCGAACCCGAAGAACAACACGTTGATCAGCAGACCGGTGACGATCGCGGCGAGCACCGGCGGCACCGGCCCGAGCGCGTTCTCGAAGGAGTCCGGGGTGATCTCGTCGAGGCTGATCGAGTACGCGATGGCGAGCCAGGCGAACATGGCGGCGATGATGCCGATCCGCAGCCGCCGGGACATCCGGCGGTTCGGCCCCCAGGCGCCGAGCGTGAAGATGGCGGCGAACAGCGCCCACTGGGAGAGCTGCCACTCGGGGACGGCCCGGACCTGCGCACCGATGAACGCGGCGGACACGGCCAGCGTGGTCACGACCGGGTACCGGCGTCGCCAGATCAGCGGCAGCGGCACCGCGACGGTCCAGAGGATCTGTTCGAGCCAGGACGGCGGAGGCCCGAGCAGGAACGTGCCGGTGCTGCGGGCCAGCGTGAGGCTGAACAGGGCGATGACCGTCGCGGCCAGCCCGGCGTAGAGGTCCAGGCGCCGTTGCTCAGGCGTGGGGCCCGGCCGCCGCCAGTCGTCGCTGCTCTCGGTGGTCACCTGCTGAGAATGCCATCCCGCCGCATGGTGGGGCGGCGGGCACCTCCGGCGGCCGGATGAGGGAACGGGCGACGCGGCAGGTCAGGCGTCGTCGACCGGAATCACGTGCACCAGATCGGCGGCGATGACCGCCGGGACGAGGTGCGGTTCGGTGGTGAGGTAGTAGGCATCGTGCCGCAGCGCGGCCCATACGGCGTGAGCGCGGGCGAGGTCGCCCTTCACCATGCGGACCGTGGCGGACACCTCGGCCGCCTGCACCGCTCCGAGCGGAAGAATCGCCACGCCGGGCAGGGTGGCCAGTACGCCGAGGCGTGCGGTAGCCGGTTGGTCCGCGCTGATCTGTGCGTAAGCCTCCAACAGAGCCACCGTGGGCAGCCCCACGTAGGCACCCTCATCGGCGATGTCGACCAGCAGTTCCCCGACATGCACGTGCCCTCGGGAGAAGGAGAGCACTGCCGAGGAGTCGAGCACGGCCCGGATCTCGATGTCCTGGCGCATCAGGCGGCGATGTCGTTGTCCGCAGGCCAGGTGCCGGCTGCCAGCATGTCACGCCGTCGCGCGTTCTCCGCCCGCTGCTCAGGTGTGAGGCGAGGAAGCCTTCCGTGTACCCGCGCGACACCCTCCTCGGTCACATCGATGCCCACTGCCCGCAACATCGCAGCAGTGGCGGCGGCCCGATCCAGGCGAGCCCGTAGGGCGTCCGCGACGGCCGCCGAGGCGTTCTCCTCACCTTCGAGGTAGGCCGCGATGTCGTCCGGCAGGCTGACCGTCACACGCTTTGTCATACCCGGATCATACTGGTCGCCCTCGCCTCTGCCGGACTTCTCGGCAAGCCACGCCGAGTACGTCAAGGGGGAGTGGGCCGACGAGGTCATCTACGCGATGCTGGCCCGCGAGTGGCAGGACCGCCGTCCGGTCGCCGCGCCGGTCGCGCCCTGACGGGCCCGACCGGCGGGTGGTGCGGCGGTCAGCCGATGCCGTCGCCGGCCATCGGCGGCAGCGGGCAGTGCAGCAGGCCGCAGATCGTCCGCAGCAGCTCGATCTCCGGCACCGTCATCATCCCGTCGTGGCTGATCACCGCCACCACGGCGGCGACCAGCCGCTCCTTGTCGCCCGGACGTAGTCCGTCCAGCACCGGCCAGGCGGTCTCCAACGCGTGTACGCCGTTCTCCGGCGGCGCGTACGGCAGGGAGGTGCCAGGCAGCAGCGTGGCGACACCGGCCTGGAACGCCTGCTCGGCGGCGGCCCGGTCACCGTGCCCGACCTGGGCCAGGAGGGCGAGCAGGTGGGCCGCCGCGGAACGGGAGTCGGTGAGCGTACGCCGGTCGGTGCGCCACCGGGAGTCCGGCTTGAGTGACTCCTGGATCTCGGCCAGCAGCAGTCGGGAGAGGCAGTACTCGGACACGTTGATCGCGCCGTCGGCGTGGATCAGCGTGAACACGGCCGCCATCAGCGACTCCAGTTCCCCGTTCGTACGGGCGCGCAGGGCCGGGAACGCCAGTTCGGCCAGGGGCAGCCGGAGCATCGGGTGCAGTCCGGCCACCTCGTCGGCCTCCCGCAGGGCGGCGTCCGCCAGCGCCTGACCGTGCTGCCGGGTGATCGCGTCGTACTGGTGTCGCCGTACGTCCGGCTCGGCTGCGAGCAGCAGCCCGAGCACCAGTGGCGCGGCCGAGTCCCGGTTGCGGGCCCGGTCCAGCAGCGGTTGCGGGATGCGGTCGAGGATCGCCGCGGCGTGCGTGTACGCCGTCTCGGTGGGTGCGGCCACCCGGCCCAGCATCTCGGCCGGCGCGACGCGTACCCGGGTGCCCTCCACCGGCAGCGCCGCTGCGGTCGGGCGGGCGGAGTCACGACGGCCCGGCGCGGTGCCGGGACCGCTCGGGGCCAGGCCGAGGGCGATGTCCTCCTGCCGTCCCGACGGCGGTGCGGCGGCCCAGCGCTGGGCGAGCTGCCGCAGCTCGTTCGGGTCGAACGAGGGCTCCAACGCCTGGATCCGCTTGGCCAGCGGCGGGTGGGTGGCGAGCCAGGACGCCCGGCCCGCCTCGCCGAAGAGCATGTGCCCCACCTCGTCGCGCTTGGGCGTGCGCAGCTCGGAGCCGTCGGAGAGGCCACCGATCTTCTTGAGTGCCCCGGCGATGCCGCTGGTCTGCCGGGTGAACTGCACGGCCGAGGCGTCGGCGAGGTACTCCCGCTGCCGGGACACCGACGCCTGGATGAGCCGGCCGGCGAGCACGCCGATGTACCCGGCCACCAGCAACGCCAGCCCGACCAGCATGAACGGCAGGGCACCACCGTTGTTGTTGCTGCGGCTCCGTCCGCCGCCGAGGGCGCCGGCCCGGGCCAGGCCCCGACCGACCACGGTCAGGAACAGGATGCCGAAGAGCAGGCCCATCAGCCGGATATTGAGCCGCATGTCGCCGTTGACCACGTGGCTGAACTCGTGGGCGATGACGCCCTGGAGTTCGTCGCGGTTGAGCCGTTGCAACGCGCCCCGGGTGACCGCGACGGCCGCGTCGGAGGGGCTCCACCCCGCCGCGAAGGCGTTGATCGCCGTCTCCTCCGGGAGCACGTAGACCTCGGGCACGGGTACGCCGGAGGCCAGCGCCATCTCCTCGACGACGTTGCGCAGCCGCCGCAGCTCCGGGTCGGTGGTGTCCGTCGGAACCGGGACCCCGCCCAGCTCACGGGCCACCTTCCCGCCACCGCCGCGTAGCGTGAGCGTCCGCAGCGTCGCGGCCAGCCCGATCGCGGCGACGGTGGCCACGGTGACCATGACGATCATCCCGGCGAGCTGGGGCGGGTTGCTGGTGCCGACGTTGAAGGCGAACACCACCGCGAGGTTCACCACCACCACGATGCCGATGACGGCCAGCACGAACAGCAGGACCAGGCGGGTCGACAGCCGGCGTACCTGGCGCTGTCGTTCGAAGAAGTTCATCGGTGCCTCAGAACGACACCTGCGGGGCATTGCGCTGCGTCGGGTCGTCCGGCTGGAACAGCGCCGCCGGACCGAACGAGAACATCCCGGCCAGCATGCTCGCGGGGAACACCTCGCGCTTGTTGTTGTAGGCCATCACCGAGTCGTTGTACGCCTGCCGGGCGAAGGCGACCCGGTTCTCCGTGGAGGTCAGCTCCTCCGACAGTTGCATCATGTTCTGGTTGGCCTTGAGGTCCGGGTACGCCTCGGAGAGCGCGAACAGTCGGCCCAGCGTGGCGCTCAGCGCGTTCTCCGCGCCGCTGAGCTGCTGCATCGCCGCCGGGTCGCCGGGCGCGGCCGACGCGGCGGTCTGCGCGTTGACGGCGTTGTTGCGCGCCGAGATGACCGCCTCCAGCGTCTCCCGCTCGTGCTTGAGGTATCCCTTGGCGGTCTCCACCAGGTTGGGGATCAGGTCGTGCCGGCGGACCAGCTGCACGTCGATCTGCGCGAAGGCGTTGCGGTACGCGTTGCGGGCCCGGACCAGCCCGTTGTAGATCGACACGCCGAAGCCGAGCACCGCTACGACGATCACCACCAGACACAGCAATCCGATGATCAGTTCCATGGCCGCTCCCTCGGTTGCACGTCGGTTCCAGCGCTCATGATCGTACGGGCGACGGTCCAGAGCTGCCCGTTCTCCCCTGAGGTGTACGCCCGGTGAGGGCGGGACCGCTATGCGTCCCGCCCTCACCCGACTGTCGGATCAGCGTCCGGCCCGGTACGCCTTGACCGCGCTGTCGGCGACGTCCCAGATGGCGATCACGACGATCACCACGATGCTGATCCGGCTGACCGTGGCGAGGCCGCCGTCGCGCAGCCAGGCGAAACGGTCGACGAACTCCGGGTTGAGCAGCCGCTCGTCCTGGAGCAGCCAGATCGCCGGCACCGCGAAGCCCAGGTTGAGCAGGACGTTGACGCCGACCAGCGGCCAGGTCCACCGGCGGGCCCGGTACTTGGCGAACTCCAGACCGATGCTGGCGACCAGGACCACGAGGAACACCGGCAGCCAGAACGTCCAGAGCGCCGGGTCGAGGATCGGCAGCCGGTCGCCGTCACCGATCACCCGCTGGAACTGCTGCCACGGCAGGAAGGCGATGAACAGGACCAGGAACACGATCGAGGCCACCACGTCGGTGAGGCTGACGTCCCGCTCGACGGGCTCCTCGGGTAGTTGGTCGACGGTCCATTCCGGCAGGTGCAGCGGGGTGCCGAACCGTTCCATCGCCGCGAAGACAAGCGTCACCCAGAAGCCGATGTGCACCGCGACGTTGAACGCCGCCCCGATGCCCTCGCCGACCGCGCCGGCCGGGTTCGCGGCGGTGGTGGCCTCCAGCACGCCCATCAGCACGCCGACGACGGCGGGCACGGTGCTCAGCAGCACGATCATCAGGCGTTGCCAGGCCGGGTAGTACTCCGGGCCGATGAGCTGGAGTCTCCGGTCGCTGTAGCGGGCGGCCAACTGTGCCGGGTTGCCCAGCTCGGTGAGGACCTCGCGCTCGGCGGTGGTGGCGTCGAGCCCGGCGGCGGTCCGGCCGTCGACCATGTCGGCGATCGAGGCGCGCAACTCGTCGGCGATCTCCGCACGCCGTCCGGTCGGCACGGAACGCAGCGTGGCGGCGAGATACCGGTCGGTCAGGGAGGTCGTCATCTCCGGGCTCCTTCGATCAGGTCGGTCAGGGAGGTCTGTACGGCGGAGAGGTCGTCCAGCAGCCGGCGCAGCACCTGCTCGCCGGACTCGCTGGTGCGGTAGAACTTGCGCGGCCGGCTCTCCTCGGTGTTCCACTCGCTGCTCAGCAGCCCCTGCTCCTCCAGTCGGCGCAGCAGTGGATAGAGCGTGTTGGCGTCCACCGGGAAGCCGTGCCCGGTGAGTCGTTGCAGGAGCGCGTAGCCGTAGTCGGGTCGACGCAGCGCGACCAGGCTGGCCACCACCACCGTTCCCCGGCGTAGCTCCTGGAGGTGTGTCCGTAGGACGTCGTCGCTGACCATGCGTCACACGATAGTGTGTGCCACACAGCATTGTCCAGCTAGCAATAGTGTCTGTCACGCGACATGGTGTCGGAGCGGGCGTTTCACGTCACAAAGTAAAACTTTGCAGAGGCTGCATCTTTGGTCCTAGAGTTCTGCCGTGACCTCGGAACACTCGACCTCGCTGGGCCGGCGCGACCGCAAGAAGCGGCAGACCCGCGCCGCCCTCGCCACCGCCGCGCTGCGTCTGGTCGCCGAACGCGGACTCGACCAGGTCACCGTCGAGGAGATCAGCGAGGCGGCCGACGTCTCCGCACGCACCTTCTTCAACTACTTCCCGACCAAGGACGACGCCCTGATCGGCGACACCGAGGCCGACCGGGAGGTGGTGCTCGGCGCCCTCGCCGCCGTACCCGCGCACCTGTCGCCCCTGGAGGCGCTCCGGCGCGCCTTCGCCGAGGTCGTCGACGAGGTGCAGGGCAACGCCGAACTGTCGCTGCTGCGGATGCGGGTGGTCAGCCAGCACCCGGTGCTGTTGGCGCGCCTGATCACCGGCAACGCGGTCACCGAACGGGCGCTGGTCGAGGCGGTCGCCGCCCGGACCGGGTGCCCGGCCACCGACGCGTACCCGGCGCTCGTCGTCGCGGTCGCCGGGGCCGCCCTGCGTACCGCGATGATCCGCTGGGCGACCTGCGACGGCGCCGGCTCCCTCGCCGCGCTGCTCGACGAGGCGTTCGCCACCGTCGCGGCGGGACTGCCCGACCCGCGTACCGGCTGACCGCCGCCACACACCGACCTGCCGTCACCCCGGGCGCGACCGTGCCCCGGGCAGTACCACGCGTGAGGAAGCGTCCATGACCGCAACAACCGAGCCGATCGACGCCCACGAGGCGGGCAGCGGCACGATGTCCCGCCGGGAGATCCTCCAGGCCCTCTCGGGGCTGATGGTCGGCATGTTCGTGGCGATTCTCGCCTCGACGGTGGTGGCGAACGCGCTGCCCCGCATCATCGCCGACCTCCAGGGCAGCCAGACCGTCTACACCTGGATCGTGACCAGCGAGCTGCTGGCGATGACCGCCACCGTGCCGCTCTGGGGCAAGATGGCCGACCTCTACAGCAAGAAGCTGCTCATCCAGCTCTCCCTCGGCCTGTTCGTGGTCGGCTCACTGATCGCCGGACTCTCCCGGACCGTCGAGGTGCTCCTGTTCAGCCGGGTGGTGCAGGGCATCGGCGCGGGCGGCATGACCGCCCTCGCGATGATCGTGATGGCGGCCATGATCCCGCCGCGCGAACTGGGCCGCTACGCCGGCATCTTCGGCGCCGTCTTCGGGGTCGGCACCATCGCCGGCCCGCTGATCGGCGGCGTCCTGGTCGACACCTCCTGGCTGGGCTGGCGCTGGTGCTTCCTGATCGGCATCCCGTTCAGCATCGTCTCCATCGTGCTGCTCCAGCGCACCCTGCACCTGCCGGTCACCCGCCGCCGGGTACGCATCGACTGGGCCGGCGCGGCACTGATCACCGCCGGGGTGTCCACGCTGCTGATCTGGTCCTCGCTGGCCGGGCACAGGTTCGCCTGGGCCTCCGGCTGGACCGCGCTGATGGTCGTGGGCGGTCTGGCGCTGCTCGGCGCGGCGGTCTGGGTCGAGTCCCGGGTCCCCGAGCCGATCATCCCCCTGAAGATCTTCCGCAGCCGGACCGTCACGCTCACCACCATCGCCAGCATGCTGGTGGGCGTCGCCCTCTTCGGCGGCACCGTCTTCCTGTCCCAGTACTTCCAGACCTCGCTGGGCAAGTCGCCGACCGTCGCCGGACTGATGAGCCTGCCGATGATCCTCGGCCTGCTGGTCTCCTCCACGGTCGCCGGCCAGCTCATCACGAAGTACGGCCGCTGGAAGGCGTACCTGGTGACCGGCGCCGCCGTGATGGTCGTCGGCATGCTCCTGCTCTCCACCATCGGCACCGAGACCCCGCTGCCGCTGCTCTTCACCTACATGGCGATCCTCGGCACCGGCGTCGGCATGCTCATGCAGAATCTCGTGCTCGCCGCGCAGAACGACGTACCCGCCCACGAACTGGGGGCGGCCACCTCCGTGCTGACCTTCTTCCGCAGCATGGGCGGCGCGATCGGGGTGAGCGCCCTCGGCGCCGTCCTGGCCAACCGGGTCACCGGCCTGATGACCGCGCAACTCGGCCCGGCGGCGGGCGCCGCCGACGGCGGCACCACCGAGGTACCCGACCTGTCCGCGCTGCCCGAGCCGGTGCTGGTGATCGTGCGCGACGCGTACGCCACCGCCACCTCCGAGCTGTTCCTCATCGGCGCCCCGATCGCGTTCCTCGCCCTGGTGGCGGTGCTGTTCATCCGCGAGAAGGCACTGCACACCGTCAGTGGCGACGAGCGGGCCCGTCAGGAGGCGGGCCTGCCGATGCACTGAGGTCGACCGGCTGGCCGATCGCCCCGGGCACTGCCGCCCGGGGCGATCGCTCAGCAGGTGGTGCCCTGCCGGAAGGTGCGCTCCACGAAGGCCGCCGGCCCCACCTGGAAGCCACCGACACCGGGCCGGATCGGATGCCCGGTGAACAACTCCACCCGGGAACCGACCCGCACCAGGTACGCGCTGGCGGTGTCGGCGTCGTTGCGGATCAACTCACCGCGCGGGCCGTAGACCGCCTCCAACCGGTCGAAGCTCATCCCCACACCCGCCCCGGCCGGGGAGTACGGCGGCGCGGTGGCCGTGAACACCTGGACCAGCCGCCCGTGCCGGAACGTCAGCAGGACGACACCCGCCCACTCACCGGTCACCCCGGCGTCCACCACGCCCCCGCAGCCCGCAACGGTCCAGTCGATCAGCCCGGCGGCGGTCAGCCGGTCCAAGGACGTGCCGATCCGGAACGGACCGGCTCCCCGGACACTCAACAGATCGGTCCCCGCCGTTCGAACGGCAGCGGCGGGCACGTCTGCGGTCGTCACGGTGACAAGAGGTACGTCTGCTGTCGTCACGGTGACAGCGGGCGTCCCCACCCTCACCGACGGTTGGGCGGCGGAGAGACCGGCTCCGGTCTGCGGATGGGCTGGTTGGGGTGTGGACCCGGCCTGGGCCGGAGCGGCCCCGACGAGGGCCAGGACAGTCGCGACAGCGACATACACGAGACGGTGCACGGAGATCGCCTCCTCGGCATCGAGTTCCTACCCCGTTCGTCCCCACCCCCGCCCTCCCGGTTCGCCACCCCGCCCACCTTTTCTCCCCACCCCACCCACCCCACCCAGCTCGGCCCGGCCCGGGTTGGCCCGGCCCTGGGCTGGCTGGCCGGGTTGCCTGGCCGGACCCCCGGCCCGCGTTGATCAAGAAGTTTGGTCACTTTGCGAGGGGCTTGAGGACGCAAACTTCTTGGTCAACCGCTGCGCGTGGCCGGTCTTCGGCAACACGCGCTCTGATCGGACGGTCGGGCGAGGGGTTGGCCGTGCCAGTCGGGATTTCCAACGTCAGGCTCCGTCGATCATGGAGTTGAGGCTCTGGTCTATCGATCATGGAGTGGGGGTTCTGGCGTTGTGCTGATATGCCCGTTATGGGTCTGCCGCAACTCCATGATCGGCAGGGCAGGGCAGGGCGGCGGAGGGGCGGGGCGGAAGGGCGGGGCGGAGGGGCGGGGCGGGGGGTGGTTGCCGGGGTGGTGGGGGAGGGGCAGGGTGGGGCGGTGGGGATGCCTGCGGGGTTCGGGGTGTACCGGGTGGAGCGGCTGCTGGGAGTGGGGTCGTTCGCGACCGTGTGGCTGGCGTACGACCCGGGACTGGACGCCCGCGTGGCGATCAAGGTGCTGGCCGAGAACTGGCACCACGACGTACGCGTCCGGGAACGCTTCCTGGACGAGGCCCGCCTGCTGCGGCGCATGGAGGACGACCGGCTGGTGCGGGTACGCGCCGTCGGCGAGCTGCCGGACGGGCGGCCGTACACCGTGCTGGACTGGGCCGACGGGGGCAGCCTGCGGGACCGGCTCGCCGACGGGCCGCTGCCGGTGCCGACCGCCCTGACCGTGCTCGGCGAGATCGCCGCCGGAGTGGCCGTCCTGCACCGGCACCGGGTGGTGCACCGCGACCTCACGCCCGGCAACATCCTGTTCCGCAGCACACCGGCCGGTGAACGGGTCCTCATCGCCGATCTCGGTCTGGCCAAGGCGCTCGCCGTCGCCTCGGGACTCACCGTGCGCGCCGGTACCCCCGGTTACATGGCGCCGGAGCAGGACGACCCGCTGGCGGTCGTGGACGTACGCGCCGACGTGTACGCGCTGGGCCGCCTCGGCCTGCGCCTGCTCGGCATTCCACCACCCGGCCGCCCAGACCCCAGGGACGCGACCCCTGCGTCCGACCACTCTGACCTTAGGGACGCGACCCCTGCGCGCGAGCTCCCTCGACCCGAGGACCCGACCACTCCATCGTTGGCCGGAGGTGCCGACCGGCTGCACGTCGACGGGACACGACTACGGCTGGGCGTCCCACCGGCGGTGGCACAGGTGTTGCGCCGGGCCGGGGCGACGCGACCGGACGACCGTCACCCTGACGCCGCCGACTTCCGGTCCGCGTTGCTGGCCGCCACCGCCAGTGCCGCGACCGCCAGTGCCGCGCCGCCGGTGACCGCCGCCGTGGCCGCCCTCGATTCGGCCACCGTCGCGACCGTCGGCCCTGCTCCGGCCGCCACCGCCATGAACGACCCCGTGTCGGATGTCGACAGGCGTACGCCGTGCGCTGTCGACGCGGGTACGCCGACGGCTGTCGCCCGTGTCGGTGCGACCACGACCGGCGGGACGACGGCCGTCCCCGTCGCCCCGGCCGTCTCCGGGACCGCGCGACCCGACGGTGGGCACGCCGGGCCGGTGCGGGCGCGACGTCGGTGGTGGGGTGGCGTCGGGCTGGTCCTGGTGCTGGTGGCGACGGCGGGTGCGGTGGCGGCCGACGCGACGGCGGTGACGCGTACCGCGACGAGCGGAGCGCTGCGCGTGGACCTGCCGGACGGGTGGCGGTCGGCGGGCACCGGCTGGGCCGGCCGGTACGGCGGGGACGGGCGACTCGAACCGGCCCTGGTGATCTCGCCCGAGCCGGACCGCTGGGCCGTCGATCCGACGGTGCCGGGGGCGTTCCTGGGACTGTCCGCGTCCGCCGGACGGCGCACCGACCCGGCCGGGTTCGTCGCCGAGCAGCCGCACGCGGACTGCACCCCGGCGCCGGTGCGGCGGGTACGTCGGAGTGGGCTGGACTGGGTGGTCGCCCGGTTCGACTGTGCCCGGGACCGGCCGGTGCTGGTGGAGGCGGCGGCCCGCGCCCCGGTCGGTCTGCTCTACGCGCAGGTGGTGCCACCACCCGACACCGCCGACGCGTTCGTCGAGAGTCTGCTGGACGGAGTACGGGTCGGCTAGCGCACCACCACCGTGACCACGTGGACCGTGCCCTCGTACGGGATGGTGACGTCCACGGTGCCGCTGCGGAGGAAGCGGACGTCGACCACCCCCGCCTCGTAGTGGCTGTCGGCCAGATCCGTCCGGTCCACGGTCACCTGCCCCGGCCCGATGCCCTGGATCCGCAGCACGCCACCGGTGGCGAGGCAGAGCGACGTCGGCATCGGGCCGACGTCGGCCAGCACCAGGTCGTACCGGACCGCGCCGAGGCAGGCGTCGGGCGTGGTGGGGGACGGTGGTCGGGGCGTACTCCTGCGGGTGGTCGGGACCGGCGCGGGCGGCGACGGGCTCCGTGTGGCCCGGACGGACGGCGGCCGGGGGTCGGTGGTGGTCGGCCCGGCCAGCGGCGGCGCGCCCGTGGTCGGCGCGGCGGGCGACGACGGCGCCGGGGTGGGCGGCACGACCGGCAGCGGCGCCACCGGCCGGTCCGCGCATCCGGCGGTGATCAGGAGTACGGCGAGGAGCGGCGCTGCCCGGCGGTCAGCCGCCCGCATCGGTGAGCCTCTGCCGGACCTGCCGGCGGGCCTCGTGGATGCGGGACTTCACGGTGCCCTCCGGCAGACCGAGCAGGTCGGCGATCTCGCGGTAACCCAGGGCGAGCACGTCGCGCAGGGTGAGTGCCTCGGCCAGCTCGGGGCGGATGGCGTCGAGCGCCTCCAGCAGGTCCAGCCGGGTGCCGGCGACCACGCTGGTGCGGCGCGGATCGGGCGGGTCCGGCAGCGGCACCCCGCCCGCCTCGACGAGCCACCGCCGTCGCAGCCCCCGGTAGGTCGAGCGGGCCCGGTTGGCGGTCACCCGGTAGAGCCAGGTGTGGAACGACGCGCGCCCCTCGAATCGGCCGATGCCCCGGGCCACCGCGAGCAGGGCGTCCTGGCAGGCCTCCTCGGCGTCCTCCCGGTTGGGCAGCAGCCGGCCGCACAGCCGCAGCACCTCGGGACGGATCGCCGTCAGCAGGGCGTCGAGCGCGGCCGAGTCGCCGCGCGCCGCCGCGCCGGCCAGGTCGTCGATCCCGTCCGCCAGGGTCATCGTGCCGTCCCGTGCTGGTGTCGTTCCAGGCTACGCCGCCGCCCCGCGACCGCGCCGCCCCGCGACCGCGCCGCCGCCGCTGTGCCGCCCGTGCCTGCGTCCCCGTGACCGTGCCGTGTCGCCCTGCGGGGTGCCGTCCCGGTCTGGCCGCGCCGCTCCGTGACCGGTCGCCTGCGCCTGGTCACGCCGCCGTGGTGGGCCGGTGGACCGCGCCGGCATGATCCGCGACACCCCGGCGGACCGGGGGTGCGCGGCGCGCTGGAACGGCCTCCGGCGGCAGGGTTAGGGTTAGCCCCGACCGTCTCGATCATCCGACCCGGGGGGCTCCGTGGGCGATTCGTTCGCGCATCTGCACGTGCACACGGAGTACTCGATGCTCGACGGTGCGGCCCGCCTCAAGGACCTGTTCGCCGAGGTCAAGCGGCAGGGGATGCCGGCCGTGGCGATGACCGACCACGGCAACATGCACGGCGCGAACGACTTCTACAAGCAGGCCATGGCCGCCGGGGTCACCCCGATCCTGGGCATCGAGGCGTACGTGGCGCCGGAGTCGCGGTTCCACAAGAAGCGGGTGCGCTGGGGTCGCCCGGAGCAGAAGAGCGACGACGTCTCCGGCAGTGGCGGTTACACGCACAAGACGATCTGGGCGCGCAACAAGACCGGCCTGCACAACCTCTTCACGCTGACCAGCAAGGCGTACACCGAGGGCTACTTCGTCAAGTGGCCCCGGATGGACGCCGAGCTGCTGGCCGAGTGTGCCGACGGGCTGATGGCGACCACCGGCTGCCCCTCCGGCGAGGTGCAGACCCGGCTGCGGCTCGGCCACGACGCGCAGGCCCTCGAGGCCGCCGCGAAGTACCAGGACATCTTCGGCAAGGAGAACTACTTCCTGGAGCTGATGGACCACGGCCTGGACATCGAGAAGAGGGTCCGGGACGGGCTGGTCGAGATCGGTCGCAAGCTGGGCATCCCGCCGGTGGTCACCAACGACTCGCACTACACGCACGAGGCGCAGTCCGAGGCGCACGACGTGCTGCTCTGCGTGCAGACCGGCAGCAACGTCGCCGACCCGAACCGGTTCAAGTTCGGCGGCAGCGGCTACTACATCAAGTCCGCCGACGAGATGCGCGGTGTGGACGGCTCCGACGTCTGGCTGGAGGGCTGCCGCAACACGCTGCTGGTGGCCGAGCGGGTCGACCCGACCGGGATGTTCGAGTTCCACAACCTGATGCCGCGCTTCCCGGTGCCCGAGGGCGAGACCGAGGAGTCCTGGTTCCGCAAGGAGACCTTCGTCGGCCTGGCCCGCCGCTACCCGCAGGGCATCCCCGAGGGCCACGTCGTGCAGGCCGAGTACGAGCTGGGCGTCATCATCCAGATGGGCTTCCCGTCGTACTTCCTCGTGGTCGCCGACTTCATCCAGTGGGCCAAGAACCAGGGCATCGCGGTCGGCCCCGGCCGGGGCTCGGCGGCCGGGTCGCTGGTCGCGTACGCGCTGGGCATCACCGACCTGGACCCGATCCCGCACGGGCTGATCTTCGAGCGGTTCCTCAACCCCGAGCGCGTCTCCATGCCGGATGTCGACATCGACTTCGACGAGCGTCGGCGCGGTGAGGTGATCAAGTACGTCACCGACAAGTGGGGCGAGGACAAGGTGGCGCAGATCGCCACCTTCGGCACGATCAAGGCGAAGGCCGCGATCAAGGACTCGGCGCGGGTGCTCGGCTACCCGTACGCGGTCGGCGACCGGATCACCAAGGCCATGCCGCCGGCCGTGATGGGCAAGGACATCCCGCTCGAAGGCATCTTCGACCCGAAGCACCCCCGGTATGCCGAGGCCGGCGAGATCCGGGGCATGTACGAGTCCGAGGCCGACGTCAAGAAGGTCATCGACACCGCCCGGGGCATCGAGGGGCTGATCCGGCAGACCGGTGTGCACGCCGCCGGTGTGATCATGTCGGCCGAGCCGATCATCGAGCACATCCCGCTGATGCGTCGGGACTCCGACGGGGTCATCATCACCCAGTTCGACTACCCGACGTGCGAGTCGCTCGGGCTGTTGAAGATGGACTTCCTCGGCCTGCGCAACCTCACCATCATCGACGACGCGGTCAAGAACATCCAGCTCAACCACGGCAAGGAACTCGACCTGCTGGGCCTGCCGCTGGACGACAAGCCCGCGTACGAGCTGCTGGCCCGGGGCGACACCCTGGGCGTGTTCCAACTCGACGGCGGGCCGATGCGGTCGCTGCTGCGGATGATGAAGCCGGACAACTTCGAGGACATCTCCGCCGTGCTGGCGCTGTACCGCCCCGGCCCGATGGGCGTCGACTCGCACACCAACTACGCGCTGCGCAAGAACGGCCTCCAGGAGATCACCCCGATCCACCCGGAGCTGGAGGAGCCGCTGCGGGAGATCCTCGCCCCCACCTACGGCCTGATCGTCTATCAGGAGCAGGTGCAGCGCGCCGCGCAGATCCTCGCCGGCTACACGCTCGGCCAGGCCGACCTGCTGCGTCGGGCGATGGGCAAGAAGAAGAAGGAGATCCTCGACAAGGAGTTCGGCCCGTTCCGGGACGGCTGCCGCGAACACGGCTACTCCGACGAGGCCGTCCAGAAGGTCTGGGACGTGCTGGTCCCGTTCGCCGGGTACGCCTTCAACAAGGCGCACTCGGCCGCGTACGGGCTGGTGTCGTACTGGACGGCGTACCTGAAGGCGCACTACCCGGCCGAGTACATGGCGGCGCTGCTGACCTCCGTCGGCGACGACAAGGACAAGATGGCCATGTACCTGTCGGAGTGCCGCCGGATGGGCATCCAGGTGCTGCCGCCGGACGTGAACACCTCCGCCGGGCCGTTCACCCCGGTCGGCAAGGAGATCCGCTTCGGCCTCGGCGCGATCCGCAACGTCGGCGCCAACGTGGTGGCGGCGATCATGCGGTGCCGCGACGAGAAGGGCGAGTACGCGGACTTCTACGACTTCCTGTCCAAGGTGGACGCGGTGGTCTGCAACAAGAAGACCATCGAATCGCTGATCAAGGCCGGGGCGTTCGACTCGCTCAAGCATTCGCGCAAGGCGCTGCTCACCGTGCACGCCGACGCCATCGACGCGTACGCCGACGTCAAGCGCAAGGAGGCCGTCGGCCAGTACGACCTCTTCGGTTCGGGCTTCGGCGACACCGAGACGGCGACCACCACCACGGTCATGCCCGTCATCAGCGACGGCGAGTGGGACAAGCGCGACAAGCTCGCGTTCGAACGCGAGATGCTCGGCCTGTACGTCTCCGACCACCCGCTGTTCGGTCTGGAACACGTGCTGAACGCGGCGGCCGACTGCACCATCGCCACCCTGTCCGAGGAGGGCACCGTGCCCGACGGCGCGGTGGTCACCCTCGCCGGCATCCTCTCCGGCGTGCAGCGTCGGGTCACCAAACAGGGCCGGGCGTGGGCCTCGGCGACCCTGGAGGACCTGGCCGGTGGGGTGGAGGCGCTGTTCTTCCCGAACACCTACGAGGTGATCGGGCAGTACATCGCCGAGGACGCCATCGTGGTGGTCAAGGGCCGGATCGACCGGCGCGACGACACCCCCCGCATCATGGCGATGGACATGCAGTTGCCGGACGTCAGCAGCAACCCGGCGAGCAAACCGGTCACCCTGACGATCCCGGTCAACCGGCTCACGCCACCGCTCGCCGACCGGCTCAAGGAGACCCTGCTGCTGCATCCCGGCGACACCGAGGTGCACGTGAAGCTGCACCGCAGCGGGCGCGTCGAGACCTGGCGACTCGGCCTGTTCCGGGTCGCCGCCACCACCGCCCTGATGGGTGACCTCAAGAGCGTCCTCGGCCCCGCCAACGTGAGCTGACCCTGCTCGGCCTGCACGACACGGGTGCCGGAACGGTTCTCGGAACGCAGGCCCTTAGCGCGGGTCGGGAGCCAGGGCGCGCGGATTGGCGCTGGGGCGCGGGCGTGACCAGGGCTAACGTCGGGGCGTGGAACTGGAACAGGCACAGAAACTGTGGCAACCACAGCCCGGATGGCTGAACACCGCCAGTTACGGGCTGCCGCCGGACCCGGCGTGGGAGGCGTTGCAGGACGCGCTCGCGGCGTGGCGAGCCGGACGCGGCTCGTGGGAGGGCTGGAGCGAGACGACCGACCGGTCCCGGGCCGCGTTCGCCCAGTTGGTCGGGGTGCCGGTGGCAGACGTGTCGGTCGGCGCCGTCGTCTCCCAGATGCTGGCCCCGGTCGCCGCCGCGCTGCCCGCCGGGGCGCGGGTGGTCGTTCCCGAGGTCGAGTTCACCTCCAACCTCTTCCCGTGGCTGGTGCAGGAGGAACGGGGCGTGCAGGTTCGCACCGTACCGCTGGGCGGGCTGGTCGACGCGATCGACGACAGCACCGACCTGGTGGCGTTCAGCCTGGTGCAGTCCGCCGACGGGGCGGTGGCCGCGTACGACGAGATCGTCGCGGCGGCCCGAGCGCACGGCGCGCTCGTCGTGGTGGACGCCACCCAGGCGTGCGGCTGGCTGCCGTTCGACGCGAGCCGGGCCGACGTGGTCGTGGCCGGCGGCTACAAGTGGCTGATGGGACCGCGGGGCACCGCGTTCGCGTACCTCGATCCGGCCCTGCGGGAGCGGCTGCGGCCCGACGCCGCCGGCTGGTACGCGGGCCGCGACCCGCACGCCTCCTACTACGGGCCGCCGCTGCGGCTCGCCGACGATGCCCGCCGCTTCGACATCTCGCCGTCCTGGTTCAACTGGGTCGGCGCGGCCCCGGCGCTGGAACTGCTGCTGGAGATCGGGGTGCCGGCCGTGTACGCGCACGACGTGGCGCTGGCCAACCGGTTCCTCACCGGCTTGGGGCGACCGCCCGGCGACAGCGCGATCGTCACCGTGGAGGTGCCCGACGCGCAGCACAAGCTGGAACGGGCCGGGGTACGCGCAGCCGTCCGGGCCGGCCGGGTCCGCGCCTCCTTCCACCTCTACACCACCCCCGAGGACGTAGACCTGGCCCTCGACGCCCTGCTGTCCTGATGTAAGGAAGGGCCCCCTGTTACCGCCTGGTGTATAGCAGGGGACCCTTCCTAACGTCGTGGATCCGTCGACGGCCGACACCCTGTTGGGGGTGCCGGCCGTCGTGGTGGTGTGGGGTCAGCTGTTCCAGTGTGCGGCGACGAGGTCGGCGGCCTGTTGTTCCCACTGGGCGTAGTGGTCGGGGAATGCGGAGACCTGGACGGTCTGGG
>NZ_JBEYSG010000005.1:0-420898 GCF_040642635.1 Micromonospora sp. NPDC047793
CGCCGGTGCCCGCACCGCCCGTCGTACCGCCCGCACCGCCCTCCACCACCTCCGCCCCCCCCCCCCCCCCCCCCCCCCCCCGGGGGGGGGGGGGGGGCCGCCCCCCCCCCCCCCCCCCCCCGCCCCGGTGGTGGGTGTCAGTGTCCGGCCGTCGCGTACGTCGCGCAGCCGATCAGCTCCATTGACACCTGCAACCGCTCCAGGCTGATGTTCTTGGCGATGGTGTCCTCCGGGCTGTGGTACGGCGGCTCCAGCAGCGCCGGAGACTCCTCACCCCGCCAGGAGAAGTTGGCGCTGGCGATGCCGACCTCCTGGAACGACTGGTGGTCACTGGCGCCGCGCTGGGTCACCGGGGAGATCTGCGGCTGGTAGCCGAGCCGCAGTGCCGCGGCGGAGACCTCGTCGGTGGCCCGGTTGGCCTCGCCGGTGAAGGAGAGCAGCCAGTACCGCGTCGCCGGGTCCCAGCTCGTGGCGACCATGTCGTTCTGGTAGACGGCGAGGATCCGGTCCCGCTCCACCTGCGGCAGCTCCCGCACGTAGTAGCGCGAGCCGATCAGGCCCTGCTCCTCCGAGCCCCAGAGGCCGAACCGGACCGTGGCGTTGATCGGGATCGCCTTCAGCACCCGGGCCAGTTCCAGGCAGAGCACGGTGCCGGAGCCGTCGTCGTTGGCGCCCGGCGCGCCGATCACCGAGTCGTAGTGCGCGCTGACCATGACCACCGGGCCGTTCGCGCCGGACCGCCCACGCCGCTCGGCCAGCACGTTGTACGAGGTCAGGCCGCGGTGCGCGGTGGTGGCGACGGTGAGGGTGAGCGGTCCGGCGGCGAGCAGCGCCCGCAGCCGGTGCTTCTGCGCCTGGGCGACGCCGACCACCGGGATGCCCAGCGGCGTGGCGGCGGAGCCGGGCAGGGTGGGCGAGAACGCCGACGCGCGGCGCGGCTCGACCAGGTCGGCCGGGAGGAAGACCACACCGGCCGCACCGGCGGCCACCGCCCGCGCCGCCACCGCCTCCCGCTGGGCGGCGACGTAGTCCACCAGCACGATCTTGCCGGCGACGTCGGCGGTGAAGTCCGCCGCCGCACCGGCCCGCACGTCGACGACCGCGGCGGTGACCGAGGTGTCCAGGGCGGCGTGGGCGCTGGCCCCGACCTGCCAGTTCAGGTCGGTCGGCAGGCCGGCGGGGGAGCTGAGCTGGGCGAGGAACTTGTCGGCCACCGGAAACGGTTGCAGCGTGGTGTCGTACCGCAGCTTGTCGAACTGGCCCGCGAGGTAGTTCGCGGCCCGGCGCTCGGACTCGGTGCCGCCGATGCGCGGGCCGATGTCCTCGGAGAGCACCTTCAGGTGTTCCAGCGCCCGGCGGGGGGAGAGCTGAGCGATGACCTTGCGGTCCTGGGGGGTGAGCTTGGGCGGGCGGTGTGCGCCCGGCCGCTTGTCGTCGGCGGCCCAGGCCGGTGCCGGGAGTGCCACGGTGGCCGCCCCGCCGAGTGCGACGGTGAGCATGCGTCGACGGTTGAACACAGTGGAGCTGGACGATTCGTGCGAGGGTGTCACGGCGTCGTCGAGGGATGACAAGAGCAAGCCTCCTGATTCGAGGTACGGACCCAGGAGTCAGGGGTGAACATCCCGGGTCACTGCGGCTCGAATCTAACCCGCTAGCTGCTCGTTCTCAAGATCGAGGAATTAGTATGCGGCAGTGAACCGCATATTCCGGAAACGCGGGCTCTCGATTTCGTCGACCACCGCGACCGCCAGATCCTCGTAGCTGAGCGCGCTGCGGCCATCGTCGTCGGTCACTGGCTGCTCGGTGCCGGTGCGGTACCGTCCGGTGCGCTCGCCGGGATGGAACTCCAGCGGCGGCGGGGACAGGTAGGTCCAGGTGACACCGTCGGCAGCGGACCGGTAGACGTCCAGCGCGTCGGCCTGGCCGAGCGCGGCCTCCCGGTAGTCGGCGGGGAAGTCCGGCTCGTCGAGCAACCGGCCCCCGGTCGGCGTGAGCAGGGTGGACCCGCCGCCGACGTGGATCACGCGGGGCGCGGCCGGCATCCCGCCCAGCACGTGGAGCAGCCTCCGGGCCGCGTCCGGCCACAGCGTACGGTCGCCACCGCCGATCGCCACCACCAGCGCGTCGGCGTCCGGCGCCAACTCCCGTACGCTGCGCTCGCTGGTGGCGTCCCCGGTGACCACGCGTACGGCCGGTGGCAGGTACGAGACGGCCTCCGGTCGGCGTACCGCGGCCACCACCCGGTGTCCCCGGTCGACCGCCTCCACCACGATGCGGGAACCCGCGGTGCCGCCCGCCCCGAACACGACGATGTTGCTCACCACCCCAGGCTATGGACCGGGCCCGGGGAGCGTCGGTGGAACGGCGATCCTTCAGTCCACCAGGGCGGAGTAGACGAGCTGCCTCAGCTGCGCGCGCAGCGGCCAGGTGCTCGACGGCATGAGCTGGGTGAACAGCAGGGCGGTGAGCTGCTCCGCCGGGTCGACCAGGAACGCGGTGCTGGCCACCCCGCCCCAGTAGTACTCGCCCACGCTGCTCGGCAGCCGGCTCGGCACCGGGTCGTCGACCACTGCGAAGCCGAGGCCGAACCCGATGCCGTCCAGCGTCGTCTCGGCGAACCCGCCGGTGGACAGCGTGCCCAGGTCACCGCCGCCGGGCAGGTGGTTGCGGGTCATCAGGCGCACCGTACGCGGGCCGAGCAGGCGTACCCCGTCGAGCTCGCCGCCGCGCAGCAGCATCTGGGTGAACCGGTGGTAGTCGGCGGCCGACGAGATCAGGCCACCGCCGCCGGAGAGGAGACTCGGCTTCGCGTACGCCAGGTCGCCGAGCCGGTCGTGCCGGACCGCCCGACCGGTGGCCGGGTCCGGCACGTAGAGCGCGGCCAGTCGCTCGGCGTCGGCCCCCGCCACGTGCCAGCGGGTGTCGGTCATGCCCAGCGGATCCAGCATCCGTTCGCGCAGGAAGGTGTCCAGGCTCTGCCCGGAGACCACCTCGATCAGCCGGCCCAGCACGTCGGTGGCGACCGAGTAGCCCCACGCGGTGCCGGGCTGGAACAGCAGTGGCAGCTCACCGAAGACCCGGGAGGCCTCGGCCAGGTCCACGCCCGACGGCGGGTACAGGTCGTACCCGGCGGCCCGGTACAGGCCGTCGACCACCGAGGTCTGCATGAAGCCGTACGTCAGCCCGGAGGTGTGACTGAGCAGGTGCCAGACCCGGATCGGCTCGATCGCCGGCACCGTGTACGGCTTCAGCGTCGAGCCCTTCGAGTAGACCCGCATGTCGGCGAACTCGGGCAGCCAGCGGCCGATCTCGTCGGTCAGCTCGAAACGGCCCTCCTCCCAGAGCATCATCGCCGCCACCGAGGTGATCGGCTTGCTCATGGAGTAGATCCGCCAGAGCGTGTCCGCCTCGACCGGCGTACCCGCCTCGCGGTCGCGCAGCCCGTACGCCGCACTGTGCGCGATCTCGCCGTGCCGGGTGACCAGGACCTGGAAACCGGCGAGCCGGCCGTCGTCGACGTACCGGCCGAAGTGCGCGTCGATCCGGGCCAGCCGGGCCGGGTCGAAACCGACCTCGGCCGGCGCGATGCTGCGTGCCATGCTCATCCGACCGAACCTACCGGCCGGTACGCGGGCCGGGAACGAAAGGTCGTCGGTGTCACTGGCTAGGCTCCGCCTCATGCCGGAGCCGATCGAGGGCGTCACCTTCCACGACGAGGACTGGTACGCCGAGGAGCTGACCGACCGGCGTTTCGTCGGGTGCACCTTCCACCGCGTCGACTTGACCGAGGCCACCAGCCGGGGTGCCGTCTTCGACGGCTGCACCTTCGGCGACGTGCTGTTCAACGTCTCCCGGCACGTCGACTCGGCCTTCACCCGGTGTGTCTTCACCCGCTGCAACCTGTTCGAGGCGGAGTTTACCGGCTGCAAGTTCGTGGGCAGCAGCTTCGACCGGTGCGATCTGCGTCCGCTGACCGTCGACGGCGGCGACTGGTCGTTCGTCACGCTCGCCGGCGCCGACCTGCGGGGCGCGCGCCTCACCGGCGTACGCATGCGGGAGGCCGACCTCTCCGGTGCCGACCTGACCGGCGCGACCGTGAGCGGCGGCGACCTCTCCGACGTGCAGTGGCGCGGAGCCCGGCTGTCCGGTGCGGACCTGCGCGGCAGTGACCTCTCCGGTCTGGATCCGACCGCCGTGCACCGCTCCGGCGCGATCGTCGACGCGGTGCAGGCCGTCATGATGGCCCGCGCCCTCGGCTTCCAGGTCCTCGGCTGAGCCGTCCGTGGCGACGAACCGGCCACGACGCTGCCGCCTGACTAGCGCGCCGGGTGTCGGTGATGCGAATGTGAGACGGCCCCGCGTCCGGGTCGAGCGTGCCGGCGTGATTCCGGTCCGGCAGAAGTGGAGAGTCGGTGGCGGAGGAGAAGCCCGCGCAGCCGGTCGGGCCGGCGTCGCACCGCACCCGGGCGGGCCGCCGCCGCGCGGAATCGGCCCGACCCTCGCCACCGACAGCGCCACCGTCGGCCGAAGGGGAGACCCGGGCAGCGGCCCGACGGCTCGCCCGCGCCCGGCGACGTCGGCGCACCACGGTGGAGGCGGTCGCCGCCCTCGCCGGTCTGCTGGCCCTCGTCGGCTACGTCAACTGGTGGTCGGAGCCGGTGCCGGACGACCAGCCGGACCCGGACGGCCTGCCAGCGGTGGTCGGGCGTCCGGCGCTGCCCAGCGCCACCGCCGACGCCGACGCCATGCCGGGCCTGCGACCGCGCGAGCGCAGTCCGAGCCCCTCGCCGAGTGCCGTCGTGGTGCCCACGCCCGCCCCGCCGGCCGCGCCGCCGACGCTGACGCTCGGCCGGGCCGACATCCCGGCGACGGTGGACCTGACCGAGGCGGGCCGCCGCGACTGGCTGCACTGGGGCCTCGGCGGCACCACCAGTCCGGTACGCAAGCGCGACGGCTCCGCCTCCCTGCGTGACCTGGGCGGCCAGGGCGACCGGGACAGCTGGGACGGCAACCAGGAACTGTTCCGGTGGCGCGACGGAGCGCCGGTGAACTCGGCCGGCGACGTCGCGGACGGGGTCTACACCTGCGGTGCGGGCAACGGTTTCCGGCTCGCCGTCGTCGCCGACGGTCAGCCGCGTACCGCCACCGTCTATCTCGGCGTCTGGATGGCCCGGGGTCGGCTCGACGTACGCGTGGGCGACGACGGGCCACGCCGGACGCTGCGTCTGGAGGAGCGGCACACCAGTCTCTCCTCGGGCGTGACGGTCCGGTTCGAGGCGCCGCAGGGCACCCGTGTCCTGCTCACCTGGACGGTGGAGGAGACGTTCACACCGCACTGCGGCAACGTCGGCCTCCAGGCCGTCGCACTGCGCTGACCTGCCCCCGGCACGGTTCTCCAGTAGCGTGGTCGGTGACCGATCATGATCGAGGAGGACCGATGACGTCGGGCGAGAAGGTAGTGGACAGCCCCACCGACTGGGTGGCCGAGCACATCGACAGGTACGTCGAGACCGACGGTGCCGAGGGACACGAGTGGCAGCCGGGCGTGTTCACGTTGCTGCTGACCACCCGGGGCCGACGCAGCGGCGCCCTTCGCCGGACCGCGTTGATCTACCGGCGGCACGGCGACGCGTACGTGGTGGTCGCCTCCCAGGGCGGCGCTCCCCGACACCCCGCCTGGTATCTGAACCTGCTCGCGGACCCGGAGCCCCAGGTCCAGGTCGCGGCCGAGCGCTTCACCGCACGGGCCCGCACCGCCACGGCCGAGGAGAAGGCCCGGCTCTGGCCGGACATGGTCGCCGTCTGGCCGGCGTACGACGACTACCAGACCAAGACGGACCGGGACATCCCCGTGGTGTTGCTGGAACGCCTCTGACGGCAGCCGTACCCGCCGTCGGGCAGTTTGTCCGTCGGGTCGCCTCCACCGGACCGTACCGTCCTGCTGTCCGGGTTCAACTGTCCTTTGTGGAGGCCAGGCTGATGAGCAGCAGCAGTACCCTCCGTCCGTCCCCGCCCACCGGCGAGCCGGTCGGAACGGCGTTGCGGGAGATCCCGCTGCCGCCGTACGTGACCGCCGAGGACGCCCAATTCGCCGTCCGTGCCGTCGTGGTGCACGCGCCCCGAAGATGGTCCGGCGGCACAGTCTGTCGCAACGACGCCAGCCCGCACCCGTGCCGGCTGCACCGCTGGGGCACCCGCGTGCTGGCGCTGCGCGGCCTGCGTGACTCCGAGATCGCCGCCCTCATCGAACGCGGCGATCCCGCCGCTCCCGTCCCCCCGCCCAAGATGCAAGGAAGGGCCCCCTCCTAACGCCTGCGGTATAGCAGGGGTCCCCTCCTAACATCAGGGAAACCTCGTCGGGTACCCGTTCGCAGAGCTTTCACACCCGGTTAATCAATCGACGGTAGTCTACTTGACGGATGCCTTCAGAGCGGGCACCGTGGGCAGTGGAGGGGCCTTGAGCTGCCCCGATGCGGCGGTGGGCGACCGCTGCCCGGCGAGCCGCGCCGGGTGTGGTCGGCCTGGAAAGGCCGCCACATCCGTACCCGGTGTGCGGGCCGAGTGCCGGTCCGCTCACGGACTGGCCGGCAGTGTGCCTCCGGCACCGGGAGTCGAGAACCCACGAGGAGTCCCGCCATGCTCACGATGACCGACAACGCCGTCCTGGTGATCCGTGATCTCGCCAACCAGCAGGACGTGGCCGAGGGCGGTGGGGTACGCATCGCCGCGGACACCACCGCCGGATCGCTCACCGTCGAGCTGGTCGCCGCGCCGGTCGCGGGTGATCAGGTGGTCGACAACCAGGGCGCCCGCATCTTCCTCGACTCCGACGCCGCCGACCTGCTCGGCGACGCCGCGGTCGACGCGACCGTCGACGACGAGGGCGTGGTGCAGTTCGGGTTCACCGAGCAGCAGTAGCCGCAGGCTCAGCCCGCGCGGCGGTGCTCCCCGCCACGGGGCCGTGGGGGCGGGACGGGCCCCGGCGGCCGGGCTCCACCACCGCTGGTACGCCCCAGTGTGGCCAGCACGTGTGCCAGGTGGTGCGAGGTGCTCCAGGCCACCCAGTTGGTCGCCGACCCGGCTCCGGCGACCCGACGCGCCCGGCGCACGATCTCGTGGTCGCCCCAGGAGAAGCCGGCGCCCGTCGACGGCCAGTGCGGCGCGGACACCAGTTCACGGCAGAGGTCGGCGACCCGCTCGTCGCCGCGCCGGCCCCGCCGCGACCACCGGTAGAGCCACCACGCGTCAACGTCGGTGTAGCGGACCGTCGGCAGCCGGTCGGCCGGTTCCGCGCCGGGCGCGGCGGAGGCGACGCCGTAGTCACCGAACCCCACCCCGAGGTCGGCCAGCCGCCGCCAGAGCAGCCAGTCCCAACGGTCCAGCCGGACCGGTTCGTCGGTGGGCAGTCGGGCCAGTGCCGGGGGCATCCCGCCCGCCACCACGGTGACCGTGCGCCAGGCGTGCCGTCGGGCCCAGTCCCGCGCCCGGCGTACCCGGGGCTCCGTCGTGCGGATGTCCGCCGGGCAGCACACGTCACCGCAGTCGAGCACCAGGTCGCACTGCTCGGGGGCCAGTCGCGCGTACCGCCAGATCCGTTCCACGGCGGTCGTGGCGGCGTCGGGTCCGGCCCGGTCCAGGCGGATCCGCAGGCGCACCACGGCCCGGCCGCAGTACGCCCGGGCGGTGACCCCGTGCGCCGCGAGCCGCTGGTCACCGTCGGTCAGGCCGATCACCGGAACCAGCGGTACGCCCCATCGCAGCGGCTCGGCACCGGCCGGATCGGGCAGCGCGCCCACGTCGACGGCCGGGATCAGCCCCGGCGGCAACCGGTTCACGGCTTCCACGATGGATCTGTCGAGTTCGGACACGTGCAGGATCGGGGCGATCAGCGGGGCGAGGGCGTCGTCGAGGTGGCCGAGCGCGTCCAGTTCGCCCCGCCGTGCGGGGAGAACGGGACGGTAGACCGGTTCCGTCGCCCAGCCCCGGTGGGCGGGCACCATAATTAAATGTAGCCAGGTGATTACCCAGCTCACAGGGCATGCAGCCGGAAATTCGGCGGAACTCTGTCAGCTCCGCGACTGTCATCGCGGGGCACCGACAGCGCGACACCCCGGGCGGCAGGTGCCGCCCGGGGTGTCCATCGGCCGTCACCGGCCCGCTGTCGACCGGTCAGTCGTCGTCGCGGTCGTCATCGTCGTCATCGTCATCGTCGTCGTCATCGCGGTCGTCGTCGCCGTCGTACCGCTCCTTCTCGGCCTTGAGCACCTCGCCGGTCTCCCGGTCGACGTCGATCTCGTGCTCGACGTCGCCGTTGACGATCTCGACCTCCCAGACCGGGCGCTTGTTCTCCCGGTCCCGGTCGATCTCGGTGATCCGACCGCCGCCGGCGTGCGCCAGGGCGATCTCACCGGCCCGCTCGCGGCTCACCTTGTCGGCGGGGTCCGGCGTGCCGGTGCCGGCCGGCGGGGTGGCCGTGGTCGGGTCGGCGGGCGGGGCCACGGTGCCGGGGTCGGTCGGCGGGGCGACCGTGCCCGGGTCAGCCGGGGGAGTGACCGCGTCGGGAGCGACCGGGGTGGTCTCCTCCGGCGCGGCGGTCGCCGCGGTCAGCGTGGTCTGCCGCGCGCGGTCGGTGTCGGCCGCCGTGACGCCCAGGAAGATCCCGGCCGCCGCGAGGACCGCCGCGGCGCCGCCGACCGACGCCAGGATCAGGGGGTTGCGCTTCATTGGTGCCACCTCTCCTCGGTTGATGCACACAGCATCTGTCGCGGCGGGATAGCGGCGCGCTGTCCGAACACTAAGGCCGGGTTAAAAGCGCTCGGCGATCTTCGGCGTGCCCAGGACGAGCACCACCTCGGCGCCGCCACCGGGACGTTCGCCCAGTTCCAGCCGGCCGCCGCTGGCCTGGGCGGCCCGGCGGGCGATGTCCAGCCCCAGGCCGGTCGACCCGGCCTGGCTGGCTCCGCGCCGAACCGACTCGGCGGCGATGCCGGGGCCCTCGTCGGCCACCGCCAGCACCACCCGGTCGCCGTCGGGAGCGAGTCGCACGGCGAAGGCGGTGCCGTCGGGGGTGTGCGCGAAGACGTTGCCGAGCAGCGCGTCCACCGCCGCCGCCAGCTCGTCGACGGGGACGCCGACCGGCAGCGGGCCGGGTGCCAGGTCGAGGTCGACCGCCCGGCCGGTCTCCTCGGCCAGCACCGACCAGAAGGCCACCCGCTCGGTCACCGTCGCCACGGCGTCGGTGACCACCGCACCGTCGGCGGGCGTACGCCAGCGGGCCTGCCGGATCAGACCGGTGACCGCCCGTTCCAGCCCGTCCACCGCACCGGCGATCCGGGCGGCGTCCTGCGGATCGGTCAGCGACTCGGCCTCCAGCCGCAGCGCGGTCAGCGGGGTCCGCAACCGGTGGGACAGGTCGGCCACCTGCTCGCGTTCCTGCACCAGCAGTTCCTGGATCCGTCCGGCCAGGTGGTTGAGGGCACCACCCACCTCGCGCAGCTCCGCCGGCCCGGACGGCTCGACCCGCGCGTCCAGTTCGGCGTTGGCCAGCCGGTGCGACACCGCCGACAGCTCACCGATCGGGCGGACCAGGGTGCGGGCCAACCGGTCGGCCACCGCGAGACCGATCAGCACCAGCAGCAGTCCGAGCAGGGAGAGCACCAGCCAGGCCCGGTCCACCCCGTGGGTCAGCTCGGCCTCGGAGACGAAGGTGCGGATGACCGCGGTGCCGTCCGTACGGCCCTGTACCGCGATCACCACCTCGCGGCCCTCCGGCGTCTCGGCCGTCAGGCTCTGCCCCCGGGCGGCCAGCTCGACGGCGGGCGTACGCGGTGCCGGTGCGCCGAGCTGTTCGCCGTCGGGGAGGAAGACACTGACCGGGCGGCCGGACTGGACGAGTTGGTCGACGGTCAGCCGGACGGTCTCGGAGTCGGCGGTGCCGACCACCGGGGCGAGACCCTGCACGTCGGCGGTGGCCCGTGCGGTCGCCCGGTCCTCGGCGGAGGTCCGCAGGAGCAGCGCCAGCGGCACCAGGAAGGCGATCACGATGAGCACGCTGACGGCGGTGACCAGCAGTGCCAGGCGCGCCCTCATCGTGGTGCCTCGGGCGAGACCAGCCGGACCCCCACCCCGCGCACGGTGTGCAGGTAACGCGGCTGCTGGGCGCTCTCGCCGAGTTTGCGGCGCAGCCAGGACAGGTGCACGTCGACGGTCTTGTCCGCGCCGCCGTACGGGATCTGCCACACCTCGGTGAGCAGCTCGCGTTTGGTCACCACCTCGCCGACCCGGGTGGCCAGGTGGCGCAGCAGGTCGAACTCGCGCGGCGTCAGCTCGACCGGCGCGCCGTCCAGGCTGACCTGCCGTGCCCGGGGGTCGATCCGCAGTCCGCCGACGACCACCGTCGGGTCCTCCTCGGCCGGTCCGCCCGGCCCGCGTCGCAGTACCGCGCGGACCCGCGCGTCGAGTTGGGCGGCGGTGAACGGCTTGACCACGTAGTCGTCGGCCCCCGCGTCGAGGACCCGGACGATCTCCGTCTCGTCGTCGCGGGCGGTGGCGATGATGACCGGCACCGCGCTGACCGCGCGCAGCATCCGGAGCAGTTCGCGGCCGTCCAGGTCGGGCAACCCGAGGTCGAGCACGACCAGGTCGGGGCGGTCGTCGAGCGCGTCGCGAAGCCCGGCCATCGCGGTCGACGCCGCCGCCACCGCGTGTCCCCGCTCGCGCAGCGCCCGCACCAGCGGGGTGCGGATGGTCAGGTCGTCCTCGATGAGCAGCAGGCGGGCCACAGCAGGCAGGGTATATCCGCCCGGGCGCGACGGCGGCGTCCGTTAACCCTCCCTTAGCCTTCCCCGAAGGTCGGCTCAACCCGCGATCAGGGATAGTCGGGTGATGGGACGTCGCACGCTCCTCGCCGTCGCCGGGTGGCTGGCCACCGCGGTGGTCGCCACGCTGATCGGAGTCGCCGCCATCCGGCTGGTGGGGGAGAGCCTCACCAGCACGCCGGGCGGCGTCCGCAGCCAGGAGGAGATCGCCCGCGAACTGGCCGCGCCGCCCCGGCCGACCGGACCGACGAGCGGTACGCCGGGCCCGACCGGTACGCCGGACCCGACGGCCACGGCCCCGGTGAGCCCGACCACCTCGACGAGTCCCACTCCGGAGCCGTCCCACCGGCGCAGTTTCTCCAACCAGGGCGGCAGCGTGGTGGCCGAGTGCGTGCCGGGCGGGGTGTGGCTGGCGTCCTGGTCGCCGAAGCAGGGTTACTCGGTCGAGGACGTGGACCGGGGGCCGGACGACGACGCCGAGGTGAAGTTCGTCGGTCCGAGCGGCGAGCACGAGCTGTCGGTGCGGTGCACCGGTGGCGTACCGGTGCTCGACCTCGACGACTGACGACACACACCCGACTACGGAAGTTCCGTCGCAGGTCAGAGCCTTGATCTAGATCTCGATTGTCCTTGATCGGACAGCCTGTCGTGTGGCTGTCGACGGGGAACGCGACATACGTTCGATGCACAAAGGGTGCTGATCGGTGCTGATCCTTCTTAGTCGCCCCAATCAACTCAACACGTCTCGGCCGCCCGGCCGGCTGGAGAGGAGAACGATGTCCAGCGCGAGAGCCAGGAGCAGGCGGGCGACCCAGCCGGCGCCAGGCGAGGAGACCACGGCCCGTGCCGACGCCGCGCACACCACCTGCGGCGGCGCCGGCATGCCGTCCACGGCGAGGGTGCTGTTCGCCGTGGTCAGCGCGAACGGTGTCCTGGTCCGGGGGATGGGCGCCGCGACCGCCGACCGGTTGAGCACCGGGATGTACCAGGTGGTCTTCGACCAGGACGTGACCGCCGCCGGATGTGTCGGCACGGTGGGGCTGTCGGGCAGCTCGGGGCTGGCGCCGTCCGGCCAGATCGCCGTCGCCGGGCGTACCGGCATCCCGAACGCGGTCTTCGTCACCACCTTCGACAGCGCCGGGGCCTCTGCCGACCGGCCCTTCCACCTGGCCGTCCTGGCGTAGCCGTGGAGTGCACCGTCCCGGCGTGGCCGCACGGACGGGGCACCGACCGAGGTCCGGGCACGAGCGCACGGCGCCGTTCGATCCGAGGACCCGAACGTCGCCGCGCTCAGCCGTCTCCCGCCACCGCAGCCGTACGGCGGTACGTCGACGGGGACCTGGCATGGCCGACCAGTGCCGGCCGGTCGTGTCGATCCCCGTTCGGCGTGCCTCCAAACCCTCGGATCGTTCGCAATTCCACTATCTGCAAGTCCCGGCGTGGAGCGGGTCGCAACGGGGTATGTCCCGGTCATGGAGCACTTCACTATCGCCACGGTCGCCGAGAAGAGCCCGGACTTCCGGCGCGTGCTGTGGACCGGGAAGCACACCCAACTGGTGATCATGACGATTCCGGCGGGCGGTGAGATCGGCGAGGAGGTCCACGAGGACATCGACCAGATCCTCACCTTCGTCAGCGGCACCGGCGAGGCCCGGGTGGCCGGCGAGAAGCGCGAGGTCGTGCAGGGAGACCTCGTGGTGGTGCCGGCCGGGACGAAGCACAACTTCGTCAACACCGGACCGAACCCGCTGGTGCTCTACACCGTCTACGGGCCGCCGGAGCACGCCGACCAGGCGGTGCACAAGACGAAGGAGGAGGCCGACGCGGCCGAGGCCGCCGGCGAGGACGAGCCGCCGACCTCCTGACCCGTCCCGCCGGCCCGGGCCTCCGGGCCGGCGTGATGTGGACGAGGATCCGGGTACGCGCACCGGATGGTGCAGCCGCCGATCTCCGACTACGCGTTCCTCTCCGACTGTCGATCGGGGGCGTTGGTCGGGCGGGACGGCTCCGTCGACTGGTGGTGCCCGAACAGGTTCGACTCGCCCGCCGTGTTCGCCCGGCTGCTCGACGCCGACGGCGGCCACTGGCGGCTCGCGCCGGTCGCCGCCGGGAGCGCCAGACACCGGGTGCAGCGGGCGTACCGACCGGACACCCTGGTGCTGCGGACCGTGCACCGGACCCCGGAGGGCAGCGTCGCGGTGACGGACGCGCTCGCCGCCGAGGCCGGTGCCCGGGGCCACGAACTCGGCCTGCGGTCGCCGGCCGTGCTGCTCCGCGTCGTGGAAGGACTCTCCGGCCGGGTACGAATGGCGCTCGACTTCCGGCCCCGGCCGGAGAACAGCCTGCTCACCCCTTACTTCTGCGAACTCGACGACGGTGGGGTGCGGGCCGTCGCCGGGCCGGTCGAGTTGACGCTGCGCTGCGCCGGGATGCGGCTGACCGCCGAGCACGACCGGGTGCGGCACGTCTTCGAGGTCGACGAGGGGCAGGTGCTCGGCTTCGAGGTCGCGTACGCCCCCGCCTACGGCGAACGGCCCCCCGCGCTGGACCCGGTCCGGCGGCTGGCGGACACCGTGCAGGCCTGGCGTTCCTTCCGCGACACGCACCACTACGACGGCCGGTACCCGGACCTGGTCCGACAGAGTGCGACCGTGCTCATCGGCCTCACGTACGCCCGCAGTGGCGCGGTCGTCGCGGCACCGACCACGTCGTTGCCGGAACGCGTCGGCGGTGACCGCAACTACGACTACCGCTTCTCCTGGCTGCGCGACTTCGCGATGACGATGCGCGCGCTGTGGGTGGCGGCCTGCCCCACCGAGGCGTCGCGGCTGTTCGACTGGTCGGCCCGCTCGATCGGCCGGATCGGTGCCGATCCGGTGCCGGTGATGTTCGGCCCGGAAGGGGAACGGGACGTCTCCGAGCACGACTGCCCCGGCCTGACCGGCTACGCGGGCAGCTCCCCGGTACGCGTCGGCAACGACGCCTGGCGGCAGCGCCAACTGGACGTACCGGGCGAGATGGTGTCGGCGGTGTGGCGTCTGCGCGACTACCTCGGCGAGCCGTTCGGCACCGAGGTGCGGGAGATGGTGCTCGGCCTCACCGAACAGGTGGCCGCCACCTGGCACCTGCCGGACCGGGGCATGTGGGAGACCCGCGACACCGACCGGCACTACGTGGCGTCGAAGGCGCTCTGCTGGGTGGCGATGGACAAGGCCGTACGGCTGGCACCCCACCTCGGCGAGCGGGCCGATCCGAGACGCTGGGCGGGCGTCCGGGACGAGATCCGCGCCGCCGTGCTCCGCGACGGCTTCAGCCGGGAGCGGGGTGTCTTCACCGGCGCGTTCGGCTCGCCCGAGCTGGACGCCGCAGTGCTGTACCTGCCGGTGGTGGGCTTCCTGCCGGCGACCGACCCCCGGATGCGCGCGACCATCGACGCCGTGGAGCGGGAACTCGGCGGCGAGGGCGGCCTGATCCGCCGCTGGGACACCGACCCGGCCGGCTTCCTGCTCTGCTCGTTCTGGCTGGTGGAGTGCCTGGTGCTGGCCGGCGAACAGGAGCGGGCGGCCCGGCTGTTCACGCAGGTGGCCGGGCACGCCAACGACGTCGGCCTGTTCAGCGAACAGATCGACCTGACCACCGGGGCGCAGCTCGGCAACACCCCGCAGGCGTTGTCGCACATCGGGCTGGTCAACGCCGCCTGGCGGTTGACCGACCCGGCCGCCGAGTGACCGTCCGGGCGTCGCGCGTCAGGCGGGCAGCAGCGGTACGCCGCTCACGTCCACCGTCTCCGGATACTTCAGCCCGGTCCCGGTGTTGAGCACCACCACCCGCTCGCCCGCGCGGATCCAGCCACCGGCGCGCAACCTGCGGGCGGCGGTCAGACAGGCCGCCCCCTCCGGGCAGAGCAGCAGCCCCTCACGAGCCGCGAAGTCCCGCAGGTCGGCGAGGATCTCGGCGTCGTCCACCGCGATCGCGGTTCCGGCGGTGGCGCGTACCGCGGCCAGGATCAACTCGTCGCCGAGCGGCGCCGGCACGGTGATGCCGAACGCCACCGTGTGCGCGTCCGCCCACGGCTGCGCCCGGTCCTCGCCGGCCGCGAACGCGCGCACGATCGGCGCGCAGCCGGTCGACTGCACCGCCACCAGCCGGGGCAGTCTGTCCTCGACCCAGCCCAACTCGCGCAGCTCACCGAGCGCCTTGTGGATGCCGATCAGCCCCACCCCGCCGCCGGTCGGATAGATGATCACGTCGGGCACCTGCCAGCCCAACTGCTCGACGATCTCGTACCCCATCGTCTTCTTGCCTTCGAGGCGGTACGGCTCGCGCAGCGTACCGGCGTCGAAGATCGAACCGGCCGAGGCCGCGACGAGCGCGGCGACCTGCCGCCCGGCGTCGCCGATCAGCCCGTCCACCAGGCGCAGGTCCGCCCCGGCGGCCACGCACTCGCGGCGGCAGATGGTCGGCGCGGACAGCGGCATGGCGATGGTCGCGCCCATCCCGGCGCGGGCCGCGTAGGTGGCCCACGCGGCGCCCGCGTTGCCGTTGGTCGGCATGGCGATCCGCCGCACCCCCAGCTCCCGGGCCCGGGACACCCCCACCGCCGCGCCGCGCGCCTTGAACGAGCCGGTCGGGGTCAACCCCTCGTCCTTGACCAGCAGCTCGTCGACACCGATCTCCGCGCCGTACGCCGGAGCACGCAGCATCGGCGTCCAACCCTCACCGAGCGTGGTGACGTACGCCGGGTCCGCCACCGGCAGCAGCTCCCGATAGCGCCACAGGTCGGCCGGGCGCAGCCCGAACCGTTCCGGCTCCACCGTCCGCCGCACCGCCGCCAGGTCGTAGCGGGCCAGCAGCGGCGAGCCGCACGAGCAGAGGTTCTGCGGTACGCCGGAGTCGTGCTCGGTGCCGCAGCGCGGGCACTCCAGGTGGGTCAGGTGCACGATGGCCCCCTCAGCTCACGTCGACGCTGCGCCATGCCGGGCTGCGCCGTCCGGGCTCGTAACCGGAGTCCAGCCGCTTCGCCACGACCCCGGGCAACCCCTGCTCACGGGCGGTGCGCAGGGCCTCGGCGCCGGTGCCGGGGAACCACGGCGGAGTCTGCCAGTGCGGCCCGGCCAGCGCCAGACCGTCGAGCAACTCCCGGCGCTGTGGATAGGGCAGGTCGACGCTGCTCACGCCCTCCAGCCAGAGCAGGTCGACCAGCAGATACTGGGCGTCGGAGGTGCTCCGGCCACCCCGGGCGGGTCGAACCCGGCCGGTCCTGTCGATGCGGACCAGGACGCCGTCGAGCACCGCCTCGGTCGGTGCCAGCGCCTCGGCCATCGGGCGCAGCCAGGGGTACCCGCCGGTGATCTCCGCCCCGTCCTCGGCGAGCAGCCGCAACCGCCCGCCCGACACGTACGCCGTCGCGCGTACCCCGTCCCAGCGCAGCTCGTACCCCCAGTCGGCCTGGTCGGCGGGGAGCCGGCGGGCCGGTGTGGGGCGCATCGGCGCGACCTGCTCGGGCATGCTGGTCCAGCCGGGCGGCGGCGGATCGGTGCGTCGCACCATCCAGTCCCGGCCGTCGCGGCCACCGGCGGCGAACAGCACGTACCGCCCGGTGGTGCGCCGGCCGCGCAGTTCCACCACCACCTCGCGCTCCTGCCACTTCTCGCAGCGGTAGGTGCCCCGATCGTGAACGATCATGCGTCCGCCGCCGTACTCGCCGGCCGGGATCTCACCGGAGAAGTCCAGGTACTCCATTGGGTGGTCCTCGGTGTGCACGGCCAGGTGGTTGCGGCCCGGCTCGCGGGGCAGCCCGCGTGGCACCGCCCACGAGGTCAGCACCCCGTCGTGCTCCAGCCGCAGATCCCAGTGCAGGCTGCGGGCGTGGTGCTGCTGGATGACGAAGCGGCCCCGGTCCGCGCCGGCCCGGCGACTCCGGGACGCCGGCACCGGTTCCGGGGTACGCGCCGCGTCGCGCTTGCGCCGGTACTCCTCCAGCCGGTCAGCCACGATGACATTCTCCGGCAAACCGGGGCGGCGTGCCCGGCTCCGGGAATGGCGGCGACGATCAGGGGTAGAACAGTCGGTATGGACCACGTCGACCAGCCCACCGCCGTCCTCCCCGGTGACGTCCGAATCCCCCTGCTCGGTTTCGGCACCTGGCAGGCCACCGGCGAGACCGGCTACAAGGCGGTGCTCGCCGCGCTGGACGCGGGCTACCGGCACATCGACACCGCCACCATGTACGGCAACGAGGAGGAGGTCGGCCGAGCGGTCCGCGAGAGCGGGCTGCGCCGCGAGGACGTCTTCATCACCACCAAACTGCCGGCCGACCAGGTCGGTCGGGAACGCGAGACGATCGAGGCGAGCCTGCGCGCCCTCGGCCTCGACTACGTCGACCTGTGGCTGCTGCACTGGCCGCCCAGCGACCCCGGCGCCCTGATCCCGACCTGGCGCGAGATGCTCGCCGCCCGGGACGCGAACCTGGCCCGCGCGGTCGGCGTGAGCAACTTCAGCACCCCGCAGATCGACGAGCTGATCCAGGCCACCGAGGAGAACCCGGCGGTCAACCAGATCAAGTGGAGCCCCCGGCTGTACGACCGGCAGCGGCACGCCGAACACCGTGACCGGGGCGTGGTGCTGGAGGGCTACAGCCCGTTCAAGGCCAGCGACCTGTCGGACCCGGTGCTGACCCGGATCGCCGGCGCACACAACGTCTCGCCGGCCCAGGTGGTGCTGCGCTGGCACCTCGACCACGAGATCGTGGCGATCCCCAAGTCGGTGACCCCGGACCGGATCCGGGCCAACGCCGACGTCTTCGGCTTCTCCCTCACCGCCGAGGAGATCCGCGACATCGACGCACTGGGCTTGTGAAAGGAGGGGTCCCCTGCTAACGCCTCGTGCATAGCAGGGGACCCCTTTTAACGTCAGGAGCGGGTGCAGGGCGTCACCGAGCCGCCGCGTTCCCAGCGGTGCAGCACGAGCTGGCGTCGTCCCTCGTCGACGACGACCGGCTCGTCACCGGTCGGCCGGTAGCCGACCGCCCGAGCGGTGGCCATGCTGCCCGTATTGTCCGCCTCGATCTCCAGGTACGTCGTGGGCAGGCCCGGGATCGAGTCGGCGTACGCGGTCAGCAGTCGCAGCGCCCGGGCGGCCAGCCGCTCGCCCCGATAGGGCGGCCCGACCGCGTACCCGATGCCGCCGGTGACCAGGTTGAGCATCACCTCGCCCCGGGCCAGGTCGTCGGCGTCGGTGACGGCCAGGTACAGCCGGTCGCGGGAGGCCCGCGCCTTCGCCAGGTACGCCTCGGCCGCAGCCCGGTCGAAGGGCGTGGCGACCGGCAGCCGATGGGCCATCTCCGGATGATCGAAGATCACGACGAGCTGAGGCAGGTCGTGTACCGCCCACGGGCGCAGCACGAGCCCGTCGCCGTCGAGGCGAATCTGCACGGCCTCGGTCCTCTCGCCGGCTGGATGTTAGGAAGGGTCCCCTCCTATGCGCGAGGCGTTAGGAGGGGACCCTTCCTTACATCAGGTTAGGAGCGGGTGCAGGTGGCGCCGTTGAGGGTGAAGGTGGTGGGGGAGGAGTACGACCCGCTCAGTGAGCCCTGGTAGCCGAAGCTGGCCGTGGCACCGGGGGCGAGTGTGCCGTTCCAGTTGATGTTCCGCGCGGTCACCGAGGATCCGCTCTGGCTCACCGTGGCGTTCCAGGAGCTGGTGATCTGCTGTCCGGAGGGCAGTGAGTACGCCAGCGTCCAGCCGTTGAGGGTGCTCGACCCGGTGTTGGTGATCTGCACGTCGGCGGTGAAGCCGTTGTTCCACGAGTTGGCGGTGTACTTGACCGCGCACGCGCCGCTGCCCGAGGGCGGCGGGGTGGTGGTGGGCGGCGGGTTGGTGCCGCCGCCGTTGACCGAGGCCGAGAAGTTGGTGACGGCCAGGCCGGCGCCGCCCTGCCAGGGCTCGAAGCCGGCCTGGATGCTGGTCAGGTACCAGGAGTTGGTGATCGCGCCCCGGTTGCGGGTGTCGTTGATGAAGGCCAGCAGGTTGAGGTTCGCGCTGCTGATGGCCGACGGCGACAGGTACGAGATGACGTTGTTGGAGCCGTTGCTGCCGCGCCAGACCTCCCAGTTCCGGCCGTCGATGTTCGCGTTGCCGACGGGGGAGCCGATGGGCTGGATGGAGCCCTGGCGGTTGAGCCAGATCATGATCTCCATCTGGTTCACGCCGTCGCGCTTCGGCGACGGGTCGAGCCAGATGTCGTACGAGGCGTTGTAGGTGGCCCCGCTGACGTACCGGTAGTTGATGCTGCTGCTCGCGCTGCTGATCTGGCTGACCTGGATCGGCAGGTTGGTGCCGGGGGAGCAGTTGGTGTAGTGGCAACCGACGAAGACCGACGGGTACGCGGTGGGAGCGCCGTTGGTCGGGCTGCTGCCGTTCTGGGTTCTGATCTCGAAGCCGCTGCTGGTCACGTTGATGCACTGCTCGGCGGTGGTGCCCCAACGGTTGTTCTGCACCACGTAGCGGTTCTGGATCACCGTGCTGCCGTACTGCTCGCAGATCAGGGTGTCGGCGGAGGCGGTGCCGCCGAGGGCCACGGCGACGGTGGAGCCGGCGGCGAGCAGGCCGACGGCCGTGATGGCCCGCAGGATACGTCTCATGATGCTCCTTGCGCTGCGGCGTCAGGGACGCCGGGACGGTGTGCGAGTGGAGCGGAGGGAGGTGCTCGCCGCCGGGGGTGGGTGGCTCCGGGAGCGCTCCCATGTGCTCATCGTCACATTTACATACTTGAAACAACGGGCGCAACCGACCGGGGTTATTGAGGGGAATTATGAGGTGTGTCACGTACGCGCCGACCGGTCGGCGCAAGGCCCCCGGCCGGGCGCTGGGCGGCGCCGACGGGAGGGATCGCCGCGCCGAGGGATGTCCGTCGTGGGCTGGTTGCCTCTGGCGTGCACCGATTGCGCCGAGTAGTGTCTTGCCTCCAACGCGTGCCGACCACTCCGGAGGCGTACAACCCCATGCGTAGCTCCCCCCTGCGCATTCTCGTCGTCGGCGCGGGCATCGCCGGTCTGGCCGTGGCCCGGGCGCTGCGCCTGGCGGGTTTCCGGCCGGACGTGACCGACAAGGCGCCCCCGGGCGAACTCGCCGACGCCGGCCTCTACCTGCCGGGCAACGCCGCCCGCGCGCTGCGCCGACTCGACCTGGACGACCCGGTACGCCCCTACGGGCAGGTCATCCACCGCCAGCGCTTCCTGGACGCGGACGGCGTACCGCTGTGCGAGGTCGACCTCGACACACTCTGGGCCGGCGTCGGCGAATGCCGCGCCTTGCCCCGCGCCGACCTGCACCGGGTCCTGCTCAGCGGGGCCGGCGGCGCGGTCCGGCACGGCGCCGAGGTCCGCACCATCGACCTGCTGGCCAACACCGTCGGCGTCACCTTCGTCGACGGCACCCAGACCGAGTACGACCTGGTCATCGGTGCCGACGGTCCGCGCTCCTCGATCCGGGCGCTGGCCGCGCTCGGTGGACCGCCCCGCCCCGCCGGTCAGGTGGTCTACCGCAGTGTCGTCCGCGACGGGCCGACCGTCCGGGACTGGACCGCGCTGCTCGGTCAACGCAGCGGGATCCTGGTGGTGCCGATCGGTGCCGGTCGGCTGCACTGCTACGCGGACGAGGCCGGCACCGCGTCGCCGGCCGACCCGAGGGCCCGGCTGCGGGAGCTGTTCGGCGAGTACGGCGGCCCGGTGCCCGAAGTGCTCGACGCGCTCGGGACGGTGCACGCCAGCGTCACCGACGAGGTCGAACTCGGTCGCTGGCACCGGGGCCGGGTGCTGCTGGTCGGTGACGCCGCCCACGCCACCGCGCCGACGCTCTCCCAGGGTGCCGCGATGGCTCTGGAGGACGCGGTGGTGCTCGCCGAGTCGCTGGCCGCCGCCGGCAGCGTCGAGGCGGCGCTGACCGCGTACGAGAGCCGCCGCCGACCGCGTACCCGATGGGTGCGGGACCGGACCCGGGACCGCAACCGCACCCGCGACGTGCCGCCGGCGCTCCGCGACCCGTTGTTGCGCGGACGCGGCGACCGCATCTTCGGCGAGCATTACCGGTTGCTCCTCGGCCCGCTGTGATCCACGCCCGGTGACCCCACGCGGCGCTCTCACCTGCCGGGGACTATCCTCCTTGCGGATGACGGCCCGCAGAGACACGCGTGCCGAGCGGGACAACCCAGAACCGGAGGCCACTCGTGACCACCGTCGCACCCAAGCCGGTCGTGACCCGGCCCTGGCCGGTCCGGGAGCCGGTCAAGGGGTCGGCCATCGCGCGGCTGTTGCGGTCCACGGACGCGAAGCAAATCGGGATCATGTACATGGTCACCGCGTTCGTGTTCTTCATGATCGGTGGCCTGATGGCCCTGATCATGCGGGCCGAGCTGGCCCGGCCCGGGCTGCAGTTCCTCTCGCCCGAGCAGTACAACCAGCTGTTCACGATGCACGGCACGATCATGTTGCTGTTCTTCGCGACGCCGATCGTGTTCGCCTTCGGTAACTACATCGTGCCGATCCAGATCGGCGCGCCGGACGTCTCCTTCCCGCGACTGAACAGCTTCGCCTACTGGCTGTACCTGTTCGGTGGCACCATGGCCACCGCCGGCTTCCTGACCCCGGGCGGCGCGGCGGACTTCGGCTGGACGGCGTACACCCCGCTGAGCACCGTGGAGCACTCTCCCGGCGTCGGCGCGAACATGTGGGTGGTCGGTCTGGCCATCTCCGGTCTGGGCACCATCCTCGGCGCGGTCAACCTGATCACCACGATCCTGACCCTGCGCGCGCCCGGCATGACCATGTTCCGGATGCCGATCTTCACCTGGAACATGCTGGTCACCAGCCTCCTGGTGATCCTGGTCTTCCCGCTGCTGGCCGCCGCGCTGTTCGCGCTCGCCGCCGACCGGCTCCTCGGTGCCCACGTCTACAGCCCGGACACCGGCGGCCCGATGCTGTGGCAGCACCTGTTCTGGTTCTTCGGGCACCCCGAGGTCTACATCATCGCGCTGCCGTTCTTCGGCATCATCAGCGAGATCATCCCGGTCTTCTCCCGCAAGCCGATCTTCGGCTACAAGGGTCTGGTCGCCGCCACCATCGCCATCGCCGGCCTGTCGATGAGCGTGTGGGCACACCACATGTTCGCCACCGGCCAGGTGCTGCTGCCGTTCTTCAGCTTCCTGAGCTACCTGATCGCCGTGCCGACCGGTATGAAGTTCTTCAACTGGATCGGCACCATGTGGCGCGGCCAGATCAGCTTCGAGACGCCGATGCTCTGGTCCGTCGGCTTCCTGGTCACCTTCCTCTTCGGTGGCCTGACCGGCGTGCTGCTGGCCGCCCCGCCGCTCGACTTCCACATGCACGACTCGTACTTCGTGGTGGCGCACTTCCACTACGTGCTCTTCGGCACGATCGTGTTCGCGGTGTTCGCCGGCATCTACTTCTGGTTCCCGAAGATGTTCGGCCGGATGCTGGACGAGCGGCTCGGCAAGATTCACTTCTGGCTGACCATGATCGGTTTCCACACCACGTTCCTGGTGCAGCACTGGCTCGGCAACGAGGGCATGCCCCGGCGGTACGCCGACTACCAGGCCATCGACGGCTTCACCACGCTGAACATGATCTCCACGATCGGCGCGTTCATCACCGGTATCTCCACGCTGCCGTTCATCTACAACTGCTGGAAGGCGTACAAGGCCGGTCCGGTGGTCGAGGTCGACGACCCGTGGGGCCACGGCAACTCGCTGGAGTGGGCGACCACCTCCCCGCCGCCGCTGCGCAACTTCGACCGGATGCCCCGCATCCGCTCCGAGCGCCCCGCCTTCGACGCCAAGTTCCCCGAGCTTGCCGCCGGGCAGAGCCTGGCCGGCCCGCCCGAGGGTGGCTCCAAGCCGCTCACCAGCGAGTCCGACGGCGGTGCCAGCTACCAGGAGGACACCTCCAGCGACATCGATCGCCGCTGACACCACCGCACGCACCCACGACGGGCGCCACCCCCACCCGGGGAGGCGCCCGTCGCCCTTTCCACCCAGGGGCCGTACGTCGGGTCGACCACCGGAAACCTGATCGGCGCTGCTGTGCCCCGCTGCGGTGAGGCAGCAACGTCATGGTTGTTGCTGTCTCAGAGCGAGACGAGGCAGCAACGTCCCTGAAGTTGCTGCCTCGGCCACGGCCGTCGGCAGCGGGCCAGGGCGACGGCCAGGGAGGCGGGTGCGGGTTTGACGCGGCGGCCGTGTCAGGAGGTGGTCGTGGAGAGGGCCGGTGTGGGTTCGTGCTCCGGGCCCGATCGGACCAAGGGGATGGGCGTGGCGTCGGCGGGGACGGTGGGTGGCGGGGTGTCGAGGGTGGTGCGGTCGGCGCGGCGGTGGCGTAGCTCGATCGGGAGGACCGCGAGGGCCACCAGGGCGCCGATCGCGCCGGTGACGGCGAAGCCCCACAGCGGGGTGGAGGCGTCGATTACCGCTCCGGACAGGGGGGCGCCGACGGCGATGCCGACGGTGACGGCCGAGCCGTGCAGGCCCATGGCCTCGCCGCGTACGCCGGCGGGGGCGAGACGGCTCACCGCGTCGGAGGTGGCGGCGATGGTGGGCGCGCAGAGGGCTCCGGCCGGGATCAGGGCCAGGCAGAGCAGCCACCAGTGTGAGCCACCCAACCCGACGGGGATGGTGCACAGGCTCAACGCGCCCATCAGCGCCACGGTGGAGGAGGAGCGGCGGGCGGCGCCGTACGCGAAACCGCCGGCCAGCGACGCCACCGCCCAGACGGCGAGGACCACGCCGGTGAACCCGGCGTCGCCGTTCTCGCGTAGGACCGCGATGACCGCCACGTCGGTGCCACCGAGTACGAGGGTCGCCGCGGTGCTGACGGCGAAGACGGCGATCAGTCGGGAGGTGAGCCACTGGCGTCGGGCGATCCTCGGCTGCGGGCCGGCGGCTGCCTCACCGGCGCTGCGGACCGGCGGGTTGAGCATCCACAGCGCGATTCCGGCGGTGACGATTCCGGCGCCGACCAGGTAGAGCGTGAGGCGCGCGGAGACGGTGGTCACGCCGACCGTGGCGAGCGCCGGCCCGATCATGAAGGACAGCTCGACGGACATCGAGTCGAGCGCGTACGCGGGGCGGCGTTTCTCCGGTGGCACCAGCGCGGCGACGGACTGCCGGATCACCGAGAAGATGGGCAGCGCGAGCAGGCCGGCCAGGAAGGCGGCCGGCAGCAGCAGCGGGTACGAGAGCTGTGGCGCGGTGGACCAGAAGACGGCTTCGGCGACGGTGGTGAGGACCAGGACGGGACGCAGCCCATGGCGGTCCACCAGCCGGCCGAGCAGCGGGGCGCCGACGGCGGCACCGACGGTGATCGCGGCACCGGCCAGTCCGGCGGCGCCGTAGCCGCGCCCGAGGTCCTGCACGACATAGAAGGTCAACGTGACCCCGGTCGCCGTCAGTGGGATGCGCGCTAGTACCGCCACCAGCAGCAACGACCGGAGACCGGGTAGGGCGAGCGCCTCCCGGTAAGGCTTCATGTTCACGTCGGTCCGTACCTCCGCCGGACATCTTCGACGGAGGGTGGTGCCGACGCCAGCCAATTAGCCGATCATGCGTCCCTGATCACAGGGGCGCCGTGCACGGTGATCCCGGCACCCTCGAAGGCGCGCAGCGCGACGTCGGTGGTGTCGGGTGCGACGGCGGCGGTCAGGTCCAGCAGCACGGTGGTGGCGAAGCCCTCGCGGGCGGCGTCCAGGGCGGTCGCGCGGACGCAGTGGTCGGTGGCGATGCCGACCACGTCGACCCGGTCCACCCCGTGTCGGCGCAGCCAGTCGGCCAGTCCCGCGCCGTCGGGGGTCTGCCCTTCGAAGCCGGAGTACGCGGCGGCGTACTCGCCCTTGTGGAAGACGGCCTCGATCCGGTCGGTGGCCAGCTCCGGGTGGAACTCGGAGCCCGTCGTGCCGACCACGCAGTGCCGGGGCCAGGTGCTGACGTAGTCCGGTGCGTCGGCGAAGTGGTTGCCCGGGTCCACGTGGTAGTCCTTCGTCGCCACCACGTGGTCCCAGCGCTCCGGCTCGCCGGCCAGCAGCCGGGAGATCCCGGCGGCGACGCCGGCTCCGCCCGCGACGGCCAGCGAGCCGCCCTCGCAGAAGTCCTTCTGCACGTCGACGATGATCAGCGCGTTGCTCACCGACGCGCTCCTTTCACTCGGCGGGTAGGGCGGTCATCCGGCGGGTACGACGGTGACCGGGATGGCCGGGTCGCCCGCGGAGAGCTTGAGGCCCTCCCACGGGATGGAGATCAGGCACTGGCGCAGGTGTTCGCGCGACTCGTCCAGCGTCGGCAGTTCCACCGGCTCGCCGTCGGCGACGTACGACCGTTGCAGCAGTCGGTCGTGGGAACGGCGGTCCGGCACGCCCTGCGAGACGATGATCTCCTCGGTGGCGGTGCCGGTGGGCTTGTGTCGGCGGACCGCGACCTTGCGCCCGCCGATGGTGGCCTTGTGCTCGGAGCGCTTGACGACCGGCCGCCCCTCGACCTCGACCAGCTTGTAGACCAGGCCGGCGGTGGGCGCGCCGGAGCCGGTGACCACGGCGGTGCCGGCGCCGTACATGTCCACCGGCTCGGCGGCGAGTGAGGCGATGGCGTACTCGTCGAGGTCGCCGGAGACGATGATCTTCGTCTCGGTGGCGCCGAGCGAGTCCAGCAGTTCCCGGGACTGCTGGGCGATCACCGTCAGGTCGCCGGAGTCGATCCGGACCGCCCGCAGCTCCGGCCCGGCCACCTCGATCGCGTTACGGATCCCCTGGCTGATGTCGTACGTGTCGACCAGCAGCGTGGTCTCCTTGCCCAACGTGGCGACCTGCGAGGCGAAGGCGGCCCGCTCGTCGTCGTGCAGCAGGGTGAACGCGTGCGCGGCGGTGCCGGCGGTGGGGATGCCGTACCGCTGGCCGGCGGCGAGGTTGGAGGTGTACCGGAACCCGGCGAGGTATGCGGCACGGGCCGCCGCGACGGCGGCCTCCTCGTGTGCCCGCCGGGAACCCATCTCGATCAGGGCCCGGCCCCGGGCGGCGGTCACCATCCGGGCTGCGGCGGCGGCCACCGCGCAGTCGTGGTTGAGCACCGACAGCACCAGCGTCTCCAGCACAACGCACTCGGCGAAACCACCGGTGACGGTGAGGATGGGGGAGCCGGGGAAGAAGAGGTCGCCCTCGGGGTAGCCGTCGATGTCGCCGGTGAACCGGTAGTCGGCGAGCCACGCGGCACCCTGCTCGTCGACCACACCGGTGCGGCGCAGGAAGTCCAGGTCGGCCGGGTCGAAGCGGAACTCGCGGAGCATCTCCACCAGCCGGGTGGTGCCGGCGACCACGCCGTAGCGGCGGCCGATCGGCAGCCGCCGGCTGAACACCTCGAAGACGCAGCGGCGATCCGCCGTGCCGTCGCGAAGGGCGGCGCTGACCATGGTCAGCTCGTAGTGGTCCGTCAGCAGGGCGGGACGAAGGCTGTGCACAGCCCCAGCCTAGGGTTCAGGCGGTCGCCGTGCCGTCGTGGCCCGGGATCGTCCGCAGCGCCGCCCGCAGTTCGACGCGTCCGGTCACCCCGAGCTTGGTGTAGATCCGCTGGAGGTGGTTCTCCACCGTCCGCGCGGAGAGAAAGAGCTGCTCAGCGATGGCGCGGCTGGTCTCGCCGAAGGCCGCCAGCCGGGCCACCTGCCACTCCCGGTCGCTGAGCGTCGGGGTGGCCGCGCGCAGCGCCGGAGTGTGCACCATGTCACAGCAGCCGAGCATCACCGCGAGCCGCTCACCGGCGCTGGCGAGCTGCGGCGAGCGACGCTGGCGCAGCAGGTGCACCGCCTCGGCGGCGGCCTCCGCGGCCGGCAGCGCCAGCCCCAGGTCCAGGAAACCGTCGGCGGCGGCGAGCAGCTGCTCGGGCGAACTCTCCGCCGCCGCGCGGGCGTGCCGGGCCAGGAGCGGCGGCAGGGTGCCGTCGACCTGTTCCGAGAGTTCGGCCAGCCGCTGGGCGACCGTGCGGCGGCTGCCGTCGGAGCAGGTCGGGCCGGTCGGCGCGGTGGCCTCGCCGAGGCGTACCAGATCGTGCAGCACCAGGGTCTCGTGCCCGGCGAAGCCGTCCACCCGCAGCCGGTCGACCAGCCCGTGCAGGTGGGCCGCCGCGCCGGTCAGGTCACCACCGGCCGCGAGCGTGGCCGCCCGGGCCTGCTCCAGCCACGGGTACAGCACGGCCATGCTCGGCGCGTGGATGCGGTCCGCCTCGGCCATCGCCTCGGCGGCCTGCCGGGCGTCGCCGCGCAACGCGGCGGCCTGTGCGCGTTCGGCCTGGGCGAGACCGGCGTACACCCGACTGGTCGCCAGCACCGCGCAGGCACCGAGCGCGGCCTGCAACGCCGCGTCGCTGCGTCCGCGCAGCCGGGCCGCGTACGCGCGCAGGATCGCCAGGTAGCCGCTGCCCAGCCGGAAGTCACCCGCGTCGGCCAGGTCGGCGAACTCGTCGGCGACCAGCGCGTCGATGCCGGACAGGTCACCGGAGAGGGCCAACCGGGTGCCCCGGGCCAACTCCACGGCGAGTTGGAGGTATGGCATGTCCGCCCGCCAACTGGCCACCTTCGCCTGGACGAGGTCGACGGCGGTGGCGCTGCGGCACAGTTGCCCCTGCACCGCCTGGAGGTGGGCGATGGCGCACCGGGCCAGCTCCCGCGCGGCGATGCTGGCGGCCGGACGGTCCAGCACGTTCTGGGCGAGCCGGAGCGCGGTCGGCGCGTCCAGCCGGTGCAGCCGCATGATCGATTCGAAGGCGCGTACCCGGGCCTGGGCGGCGTGGTCCTTGAGGTCGCCGCCCCGCTTGGCGATCTCCTCCACCGTCGAGTGCTGACTGAGTCCCCAGTAGCTGACCATGCCGCGGACCGTGAGCCACCGGCTGAGTCGCTCCTCGTCACCGGTGTCGGTGGCGACGGCGTCGAGCACGCCGAGCGCCTCGGCCGGGCGGTCGGCGAACATCAGGATGGTGGCCAGCAGCTCGGCCGCGTCGAACCCGCCGTCGGCGTCGAGCGCGGCCCGCGCCAGCCGGGTCGCCAGCGGTACGTCGTAGCGCGCGAACGCCTGAGCTGCCGCGTCGACCAGCATCGCCGGATCCTGCGCGGTGCCGGAGTCCAGGCGCCACACGGCGACCCGCAACAGGTCCTCCCGGCGTCGCTTGCCGACCCCTTCCAGCAGTTCGGCGAGGTGTGCCTGCAACCGGCGGGTCCGGCTGACCGGGCACTGCCGGCGTACCACCTCGCCGTAGAGCGGGTGGGCCAGGCGGACGTCGACCCGCCGGTCGGAGGGGGCCACCGTGATCAGACCACGCTCCTCGGCGGTCTCCACATCGGCCTGTTCCGCCGCGCGGTACAGCAGCCGCAGGCCCAGCGGCTCGCCGAACGCGACCAGCTCGACGACCGTGCGGACGCCCGGGGTGAGCTGGTTGATCCGGATGTCGATCAGGTCGGTCAGGTTGGGTGCCAACTCCAGTCGGCCGGTCCAGGTCCAGACGCCGTACTTCTTGCTGGACTCGCCACTGTTGGTGACGGCGTGCACCAGTTCGCGCAGCAGCAGCGGATTGCCGGAGCTGAGTCGGCCGAGCCGCTCGGACGAGGCGTGGTCGACCTGGCAGCCGAGGATCTCCCGGAGCAACCGGGCGGTCTCGGCCGGTGGCAGTGGGCTCACCTCGGCGTGGTCGACCAGTCCGTCCGTCCACAGTGCGCGGATCGGCAGCGGGATCTGTTCGCCGTCGCGCAGGGTGCCCACCACGGAGGCGTTCTCGGACCGGGCGACCAGGTGCACGAGTGCGGCCGACGGCGGGTCGAGCAGGTGGGCGTCGTCGACGGCGAGCACGATCCGTCGGCCGGCGGCCTGCTGCTGCAACACGTCCACGGCCCAGCGCAGGATGCCGGCCGGGGAGAGCCCCTGTGGTTGTTCGACGGGAAGCACCTGGACCAGGCCGCCGAACTGCACCGCCTGGGTGGTGGCGCTGGCCGCGATCCACCAGACCGCGTACTCCTCGACGGGCAGCGCGTTGACGCCTTCCCGGAGCAGACGGCTCTTGCCGATACCCGGGCTTCCGGCGAAGAATATGCCTCGCCGGCCCTGGGCGCCGGTCACCGCCGCCTGCAGACGGTCGAGTTCCGCCGTGCGGCCCACGAACTTCCACCGACTCATTCGCGCAGCATATCGATGGAACTGTGCCCCGGCCGGTAGCCCGAGCGGGTGAAGTTGAGTAGTCGCGGAGTTACCCAAGAGTACTTTCGTTTGTCCCGTTCCCGCCGCCCGCGCCCGTACTCTTCCGAAATCCGGGTGCGTCGCCGGATGCTCACCGCGGCCGGCCCTGCCGACCGCCCAGCCTCGGAGGCCGCCGCCTGATGAAGCCGGGCCCTCTCCACGACATCGGTACGTCCGACGATGCGACCGGGCCGCCGGGTCACCGCCCGTTCCCCGATCGGCTCGGCGTGACCGTCGATCCGCGTGAGCCCCTCGGGGTGGTCGCCGTGGGTCCGGCCGGTGCCGGGCGGGCGAACGTGCTGGCCGCCCTGCTGGACCTCGACGCCGGGATGTTCACCGTGCCGGCCGGAAGCTGGCTGGTGGTGCGGCACGCGGCCGAGGCGAGCCGGTCCGCCTACGTGCCCGGCTACCGGGCGCCGTTCTCCTACCGTGTGGACCTGCCGGAGGTGGGACCGGCGCTGGCCCGGCCGCCCCGCCGGGTCGAGCTGAACCTGTCCGCGCCACTGCTCAAGCGGTACGTCCTCGTCGACACGCCGGACATCTCCTCGCTCGGACGGACCGGCACCGGGGTCGTGCTCGACGCCGCGGGCCGGGCCGGCGCACTGCTGTTCGTGATCGCGGCGGACCAGTCCTTCAGCGCTGCCGAACTGCACCTGCTCGCCGAGGTCGTGGGGAGCCGGGTCGAGGTCTTCTTCGCGGTGACGCCGGGCGCGGGCGGCTGGGCGTCGCCGGAGTCGGCCGACGGCACGGCGGTGGATCCGATCGCGGTCACCGTCGAGGCGCACCGGGCCGCGTTGCTCGCCGCCGTACCCGGGCTGGCCAAGGCCCGCTGGTTCCCGATCGTCGCGGGCGACGCACTGGACCTGCGGCGGGCGCTCGTCGGGTGGGCCTCCGACGAGGGACTGGAACGCTCCAGCCTCGATCCGCCGGACGTGCCCGGGCTGTACGGCCGGGTGCCGGTGCTGCCGGAGCCGGGCGAGTGGTCCGAGCTGCTCGACCGCCAGGTGCGGTCCGCCGGTCGGCGCATCCGCCAGCATCTGGCGCTGGAACTGGCCAAACTGCACCTGAGGGTGGTGCAGGAGATCGTCTTCGGCACCGGCTGCGCCGGTCTGCCACAGTTGCTCGACCGGGAGATGGAGGCGCTCTCCCTGCTGGCCACCTCGCAGTGCGACCACGCGGTGCGGGAACTGGTCGAGGACGTCGGCGGCCGGCTCTTCGGCGCTCCACTGCCGGAAGGGGTCCGTCGTCGCATCGCCAAGGCGGTCCGGTGGGGAATGTCCGACCACGTCACCGGTCCGGAACTGGAGCGGGTGCTCTTGATCACCAGTACCGCCGGCGTGGCGTCACTGATCGGCCCCGCCGCGATCGACGCGCTGGCGGCGTACCCCACCGTGCCGCGGACCGAGGTCCTGCCGCCGGTCGCGGTGTCGCTTGCGGGTGGCTGCTGGCAACACTGGCGTACGCCCGCCAACGCCGACCAGAGCGCCGCGCGGGCCTGGTCCCAGCGGGCGTTGCGGGAGGTGGAGCTGGAGTTGTCCCGCGAGATCGCTCGTCGGTTCGAGGCGGTCCGTCTCTCGCTCGGCACGGTGCTGTCCGATGCAGCCGAACACGGCATCCTGCTCGCCTGACCGCCACGCGGCGTACCCCGGCGGCCCGGCCACCGGGGTGCCCGCGTGTGCGTTCAGGACGACCAGCCGTGGTCATCGGGCGGCGGTCGGTGGCGATCCCCGCCGGTCCGGCGTTCCGGTTCCTCGGTTCCGCCGAACCGGTGGCACGATGGGGGGCATGGCGGCTCCGCAGGTTGCACCGGCGCAGACCCCGGACACCGATGAGGTGCCGGCCTCCGATCGGCCGTGGGTGACGATCGTGTGGGACGACCCGGTCAACCTCATGACATATGTGACCTGGGTCTTCCAGAAGCTCTTCGGCTACAGCCGGGAGAAGGCCGAGCAGTTGATGCTGGACGTGCATCACAAGGGCAAGGCGGTGGTCTCCAGCGGGGCCCGCGAGCGCATGGAGCACGACGCCTCGCAGCTGCACGCGTACGGACTGTGGGCGACGGTGGACCGCTCGTGAGCATGTTCCGCCGCCGGGGTGACCGGTACGTCGCCTCGTTCGCCGTCGACGAGGTGCGTGTCCTGCGCAAGGTCGCCTCCGAGGTGGTCGGGCTGCTGACCGACGGGTTCGACCACTCCGATCCGGTGGTGTGCCGACTCTTCCCGGAGGTCTATCCGGAGGACGCGGCGGGGACGGCGGAGTTCCGCCGGTACACCGAGGGCGACCTCAAGACCGCCAAGATCGATCAGGCCGGGGCGATCCTGGCCGCGTTGCCCGACGACGGTGACGGCGGCGGTGAGGTACGCCTGGACGCCGAGGCGGCCGAGGCGTGGCTGCGGGCGCTGAACGACGCCCGGTTGGCGATGGGCGTACGGCTGGAGATCAAGGACGGGACCGATCTGGGGGCAGAACTGGACGATGCGGTCGCCGAGGACCCGTCCTCCAGCCGGGTGTTCCAGCTTTCGGTCTACGCGTATCTCGGTTATCTCCAGGAGTCCCTGCTCAACGCCTTGATCGAGTGACTGTGACCGGCGCGACCTCGCGGTCGTGGGCCGCCGGGCGCTAGTCTTGGCGACGTGCTGAGCATCGACCGGTCGATCGTTGACGCGATCGTCGCCCACGCCCGTCGGGACCACCCCGACGAGGCCTGCGGCGTGGTCGCCGGCCCGATCGGCGGCGACACTCCGACCCGGCACATCCCGATGGAGAACGCCGCCCGCTCGATGACGTTCTACGAGTTCGACTCGATGGAGCACCTGCGGGTGTGGCGCGAGATGGACGACCGCGACGAGGAACCGGTCGTGATCTACCACTCGCACACCGCCACCGAGGCGTACCCCTCGCGGACGGACATCTCCTTCGCCGGTGAGCCCGGCGCCCACTACCTGCTCGTCTCCACCCGCGAACCCGACACGGAGGAGATCCGTTCCTTCCGCATCGTGGACGGGGTGGTCACCGAGGAGCCGGTGCGGATCCTCGACGCCGGGGTGGACCCGCACGCCGTGCAGTCGTACATGTTCGGGCAGAGCCCGGCGACGGTCGACTACGAGTGTTCGGGTCGCTGATCCCCTTCAGCACCCGCACGCCCTTTCCCGTCACCGAGCACACCTGATCGAGGAGTACGACAGACATGGCCATCGAGGTTCGCATCCCCACCATCCTGCGCAGCTACACCGGCGGCGCGAAGGTCGTCGAGGGCAGCGGTGACACGCTGGCCGACCTGCTCACCGACCTGGACTCCCGGCACGCCGGGCTGCGGGGCCGGCTGGTCACCGAGGCCGGCGCGCTGCACCGCTTCGTCAACGTCTACGTCAACGACGAGGACGTCCGGTTCCTGGGCGCGCTGGACGCCAAGCTGAACGACGGCGACAGCGTCACCATCCTGCCCGCCGTGGCCGGTGGCGCGTTCGGCTTCGCGGCCGCTGCGGCGATCAGCCAGCACAGTGCGGCCGCTGCGGCGACCAGCCAGCACCGCGCGCCCGTGGCCGGGCTTCGCGCGCCCGTCGCCGCGAGCTGAGGCGACCGCGATGACGCGGTACGACAGCCTGCTGGACGCCTGCGGCGGTACGCCCCTGGTGGGGCTGCCCCGACTGTCGCCGACGGTGCCCGACGGGGCACCGCCGGTGCGGCTGTGGGCGAAGCTCGAGGACCGCAACCCGACCGGCAGCGTCAAGGACCGGGCCGCGATGTTCATGGTGCGGGCCGCCGAGGAGTCCGGCAAACTCCGGCCCGGCGACACGATCCTTGAGCCGACCAGCGGCAACACCGGCATCTCGCTGGCCATGGTGGCGAAGCTGCGCGGCTACCGGCTGGTCTGCGTGATGCCGGAGAACGTCTCGACCGAGCGGGTGCAGCTGCTCCGGATGTACGGCGCGGAGATCATCTTCTCGCCGGCGGCGGGCGGCTCCAACCAGGCGGTGGCCACCGCGAAGCAGATCGCCGCCGAGCATCCGGACTGGGTCATGCTGTTCCAGTACGGCAACGAGGCGAACGCCCGGGCGCACTTCGAGACGACCGGCCCCGAGCTGCTGCACGACCTGCCCACGATCACCCACTTCGTGGCTGGGTTGGGCACCACCGGCACGTTGATGGGGACCGGGCGCTACCTGCGCGAGAAGGTCGAGGGCATCCAGATCGTCGCGGCCGAGCCGCGCTACGGCGAGCTGGTCTACGGCCTACGCAACATCGACGAGGGGTACGTCCCGGAGCTCTACGACGCGACCGTGCTCAACCGGCGGTTCTCCGTCGGCACCCGGGACGCGGTACTGCGTACCCGGCAGTTGGTGGAGGTGGAGGGTCTGTTCGTGGGCTTCTCCACCGGGGCGGTGCTGCACGCCGCCCTGGCCGTGGCGCACGAGGCGGTACGGGACGGCCGCCGTGCCGACGTGGCGTTCGTGGTCAGCGACGGCGGCTGGAAGTATCTCAGCACCGGGGCGTACGGCGGCACTCTCGCCGACGCGGAGGACGCCCTGGAGGGGCAGCTCTGGGCCTGAGCCCGGCGACATCGACGAGGGTCATCGGCGTGATGCCGGTGGCCCTCGTCGCGTCGGACGGTCCAGATCAGCCGGTCCGGTAACCCGGGCTCGATCGGATGGGCGGAACGGGTGTCACGTTGGTGACAACTTCCAGCGGATCATTCTTGCGTTCAGGCGCGCGGGCGTAGGCTGCGCAGCGTGGCGTACGCGTCGGTATTGATCATCTCCGGAGCGGCGACCGGCTCGATCGCTACCTATCGTGACAGCGAGACAACTCGATGCGACTGACCGTCCTGGGCTGTGCGGGCAGCTTCCCCGGACCCGAGTCCCCGTGTTCGGCCTATCTGGTCGAGGCCGAGGACTTCCGGCTCCTGGTGGACTTCGGCCCGGGCTCGTTGTCCACCCTCCAGCGGTACGCCGGGCTGCACGCGCCGGACGCCATCCTCCTGACCCACCTGCACTGCGACCACATCCTCGACGCCGCGTCGTACGTGGTGGTCCGGCGGTACGCCCCGGACGGCCCGTACCCGCCGCTGCCGGTGTACGCCCCGGCCGGTGCCCCGGACCGGCTCGCCACCGCGTACGGGCAGGAGGACAGCACGGTCGAGGACGTGTACCAGTTCTACGCGCTGGAACCCGGCACCTTCCCGATCGGCCCGTTCACCGTCACCGTCGACCGGGTGCTGCACCCGGTGGAGACGTACGGTGTGCGGTTGGAGCACGGCGGCCGGACGCTCTGCTACTCGTCGGACACCGCCCCCTGCGAGGCGTTGCTGCGGTTGGCCCAGAACGCCGACGCCTTCCTCTGCGAGGCCAGCTACCTGGACGGCGTGGACAATCCACCCGATCTGCACCTCACCGGCCGGGAGGCGGGCGAGGCGGCGGCCAAGGCCAACGTGGGACGGCTGCTGCTGACCCACCTGGTGGCCGCCTGGGGCAGCGAGGCGCACACCGTCACCTCGGCGGCGGCCGCGTACAGCGGCCCGCTGGACGTGGTCCGACCGGGCGCCAGCTACGACATCTGAGCCTGCGCCGGGAGCGGGCAGCGGGGTCGTCGACCGGACTCTAGGATCGCCCGGTGACCGACCCCTCCGCCGGCCCACCCGATCCGCGTCCCGCCGACCGGCCGGCTTCTCCCGCGCCGGGCCGGCCGCCCGCCGGGCCGTACCCTCCGGCGTTCGTGCCGCACCCGCCGGGCGCCTGGGCACCCCCGCCGGGCCCCGGAGCGTACGGTCCTCCGCCACGCCCCGGACCGTTCCCACCGGCACCGGCACCGCGTCAGCGGCCCCGCACCGGCCTGGTGGTGGGTCTCCTGATCGGTGTCGCCGCGTTGCTGCTCGCGCTCTGCTGCTGCGGCGTGTTCGCCTACCGGGGGTGGTACCAACCGCGTCAGCTTCAGGAGCAGCGGGAGGAAATGGTCGAGACGGCCGGCGTACCGCCGGGGTCCACCGTGTCGACCGTTCGGCGAGCGACAGGCGGGTCGGCCTGGTGACCCTGGTCGTCGGTCGGCACGACCGAGTCGCCCCGACGGCACCCGGGGACGGTCCGATCGTGGCACCGCATAGGGTGCAGGCATGGCGCGACCTGACGGGCGGGAGCCCGACCGACTCCGACCGGTGACCCTGACCCGTGGCTGGAGCAGCCACCCGGAAGGCTCCGTGCTGGTGGAGTTCGGCGCGACCCGGGTGCTCTGCACGGCGAGCGTCACCGAGGGCGTGCCCCGCTGGCGCCGGGGCTCCGGGCTGGGTTGGGTCACCGCCGAGTACGCGATGCTGCCCCGTGCCACGAACACCCGGTCCGACCGGGAGAGCGTCAAGGGGCGGGTCGGTGGGCGTACCCACGAGATCTCCCGGCTGATCGGTCGGAGCCTGCGCGCGGGCATCGACCTCAAGGCCCTCGGCGAGAACTCGATCGTGCTGGACTGCGACGTCCTGCAGGCCGACGGCGGCACCCGGACCGCCGCGATCACCGGCGCGTACGTGGCGTTGCACGACGCGGTGAGCTGGCTCGCCGACCGCAAGGCCCTGGCCGGCAAGCCGGAGAAGGTGATGCACCGGTCGGTGTCGGCGGTCAGTGTCGGTGTGGTGTCCGGTGAGCCGCGCCTGGACCTGTGCTATGACGAGGACGTGGCCGCCGAGGTCGACATGAACGTGGTCTGCACCGGCACCGGGGACTTCGTCGAGGTGCAGGGCACCGGTGAGGCCGGCGTCTTCGCCCGCGAGCAACTGGACGCGCTGCTCGACCTGGCGGTCGCCGGCTGTCTGGACCTGGCCGAAGCCCAGCGCGCGGCTCTCCTGTGAGGGCCGTCGCGAGCGAACGTGAGCTTGCGAGCCCCACAGTCGCGAACGAAAGGTGACTCCGTGAGTGCGAGGAGTGAGCTTGCGAGCCCCACAGTCGCGAACGAAAGGTGACTCCGTGAACAAGGTCCTGCTCGCCACCCGGAACCGCAAGAAGCTCGTCGAGCTGCAGCGGATCCTCGACGGTGCGCTCGGCGCGCACCGGGTCGCCCTGATCGGGCTCGACGACGTCGAGGCGTACCCGGAGCTGCCGGAGACCGGGCTGACCTTCGGCGAGAACGCGCTGATCAAGGCGCGGGAGGGCTGTCGGCGTACGGGTCTGCCCACCGTCGCCGACGACTCCGGGCTGGCCGTGGACGCGCTCAACGGCATGCCGGGCGTGTTCAGCGCCCGCTGGGCCGGGCGGCACGGTGACGACCAGGCCAACCTCCAGCTCGTCCTGGACCAGATCGGCGACGTGCCGGACGAGCACCGGGGCGCCTCCTTCGTCTGCACGATCGCGTTGGTGCTGCCCGGTGGCAAGGAGCACCTCGTGGACGGCCGTCAGGCGGGTCGGGTGCTGCGTGCCCCGCGTGGTGAGGGCGGTTTCGGCTATGACCCGATCTTCCTGGGTGACGGTCAGGACCGCACCAACGCCGAGCTGACCCCGCAGGAGAAGGACGGGGTCAGCCACCGGGGCAAGGCCCTGCGCGAGCTGGCCGCCCTGATCGCGAAGGTCCTCCCCGCAACTCCCTGACCCACCACCAAGGTCGCCGCCCGGCCCGTCCGGGCCAGGGCCGGCTCTGCGCGGGCCAGCCGCACAGTCAGGTCAGGGGGCCGATCTCGGCCTCGATGGCGGTGCGCAGCGCGGGGCCGGACACCACGTCCCGGGCCGCCTCCATCAGCGGGGCGAGGAAGACGTCCGGGCCGGGTGGGCCGGCGACTCCGCCGAGGGCGGCGATCGCCGCCTGTCCGGCCGGGGACGGCGTCAGCGGGGCCCGGAGCTGGAGTCCGCGTACGGCGGCGAGCAGTTCCACCGCGAGCAGGCTGGTCAGGTTGTCCAGGACCGTCCGCAGCTTCTTGGTCGCCGCCCAGCCCATCGAGACGTGGTCCTCCTGCATGCCGCTGGTGGGCAGCGAGTCCACCGAGGCGGGCGCGGCCAGCCGCCGGTTCTCCGCCACGATCCCGGCGGCGGTGTACTGGGCGATCATCAGCCCGGAGTTGACCCCCGCGTCGGGGGAGAGGAAGGCGGGCAGGTCCCGCGAGCGGGTCACGTCGAGCAGCCGGTCGACCCGACGTTCGGAGATCGCACCCACCTCGGACGCGGCGATGGCCAGGTAGTCCGCCGCGAAGCCCAGCGGGGCGCCGTGGAAGTTCCCGGTCGACTCGACCCGCCCGTCCGGCAGCACCACCGGGTTGTCCACCACGGACACCAGTTCCCGGCCAGCGACCGTCCGGACGAAGTCCAGCGTGTCCCGGGCCGCTCCGGCGACCTGGGGCGCGCACCGCATCGAGTAGGCGTCCTGCACCGCGTGGGCCAGGTCGTCGCGGTGCGAGTCCATCACCGCCGAGTTCTGCAACAAGCGGTGGATGTTGGCCGCCGAGACGCCCTGCCCGGGATGCGGGCGGATGGCGTGCAGCTCCGGGCGGAACGGCCGCTCGGAGCCGAGCATCGCCTCGATCGCCAGGGCGGCGGTCACGTCGGCCATGGTGAACAGGTGGGCGGCGTCGTGGATCGCCAGCAGCAGCATGCCGAGCATGCCGTCGGTGCCGTTGATCAGTGCCAGTCCCTCCTTGGCGGCCAGCTCCACCGGAGCGAGACCGGCCTGCCGCAACGCGTCGGCGGCGGGCCGCCGCTCCCCGGCCGGGCCGAGCACCCAACCCTCGCCGAGCAGCACCAGCGCGCAGTGCGCCAGCGGTGCCAGGTCGCCGGAGGCACCCAGCGAGCCGTGCTCCGGCACCCACGGCGTCACGTCGTGGTTGAGCAGGTCGACCAGGGCCTCGGCGACCAGCGGCCGTACCCCGGAGTGGCCCAGCGCCAGCGAACGGACCCGCAGCAGCATCATCGCCCGCACCACCTCGCGGGGCATCGCCGCGCCGACGCCCGCCGCGTGCGAGCGGATCAGCGCGTGCTGGAGTTCGGCACGTCGCTCGGGGGCGACGAACGTGTTGGCGAGCGCGCCGAAGCCGGTGGAGACGCCATACACCGGACGACCGGCGGCCTCGATGCCGTCCACGATGGACCGGCTGGTCGCCATCGCGGCGATCGTGGCCGGGTCGAGCACGACGGTGGCGGCACCGCGCGCCACGGCGAGCACGTCGGCGGGACAGACCCCGGTGGGTTCGATGGTGACGGTCATCGTGGCACTCCGTTGCGCAGGACCTGGCGGATGAGGGGTACTCCCGGCCGGTAGGCCAGGTGCAGGTGGGACGGGGCGTCGAGGATCATCAGGTCGGCCCGTGCACCGGGCCGCAGCACGCCGACGTCGGTGCGGCGCAACGCCTGCGCGCCGCCTGCGGTGGCGGCCCACACCGCCTCCGCCGGGGTCATCCGCATTTCGCGGACGGCCAACGCGACACAGAACGGCATCGACGACGTGTACGACGAACCGGGGTTGCAGTCGGTGGCGAGGGCGACGGTGACCCCGGCGTCGAGCAGCCGACGCGCGTCCGGATACGGCGACCGGGTGGAGAACTCGGCACCCGGCAGCAGCGTGGCGACCGTGCTGCCCTCGCTGGCTGCCAGCGCGTCCACGTCGGCGTCGTCCAGGTGCGTGCAGTGGTCCACACTGGCCGCGCCGAGTTCCACCCCCAGGCGTACCCCCGGGCCGGGGCCGAGTTGGTTGGCGTGCACCCGTACGCCGAGACCGGCCGCCTGTCCGCAGGTCAGGATCGCCCGCGCGTGGTCGGCGTCGAACGCGCCCCGCTCGCAGAACACGTCGATCCACCGGGCGTACGGCGCGGCGGCGGCCAACATCGGCCCACAGACCAGCCCCACGTACTCGTCGGGCCGGTCGGCGTACTCGGTCGGCACCACGTGCGCGCCGAGGAACGTGGTCTCCTCGGTCACCTCGGCGGCGATCCGCACCGAGCGGGCCTCGTCGGCGACGGTGAGGCCGTACCCACTCTTGATCTCGATCGTGGTGGTGCCCTGCCGCAACGCCTCGTCGTGCAGTCGGCGCACGGTGGCGCGGAGCTGCCCGTCGGTGGCCGACCGGGTGGCGCCCACGGTGGTCCGGATGCCACCACCGGTGTACGGCTGCCCGGCCATCCGGGCCGCGAACTCCGTCGCCCGGTCCCCGGCGAAGACCAGGTGCGCGTGACTGTCCACGAACCCGGGCAGCACCGCCGCGCCGTCGGCGTCGATCCGCCGGTCCGCAGCCGGCGCGTCGGCGGCCGGACCGACCCAGACCACCTCGCCCGCCTCGACCAGCAGGGCGGCCCGCCGACGGAGGCCCAACGGCCCGCCCTCGCCCGCGCCGGCCTCGTTGGTGACCAGCTCGCCGATGTTGTCCACCAGCAGGCTGCCCGCGCGCACCTTCGGCTCACTGGGCACCGGTCACCTCGGCGATGGCCGTGGCCAGCTCGCGGGGGACGTCGACCCGGACGTGCCGGCCGTCGCGGACCAGCACCCGGCCGTCGACCACCACCTGGGTCACGTCGGCGGCGCCGGCCGCGAACCACACACCCGCCGGGACCACCCCGGCCGTGCGTACGCTGTCCAGCCGCACCGTCACCAGGTCGGCGCGGTCACCGACGGCGAGCCGACCGGCGTCGGTCCAGCCCAGCGCGGCGTGCCCGGCCTCGGTGGCGGCGGTGAGCAGCTCGGCCGGGGCGAAGTGGCCGCGCCGACGGGTCCGCAGCCGCTCGTCGAGTTCCATCGCGCGGGCCTCCTCGAACGGGTCGATCACGGCGTGACTGTCGCTGCCCAGGCTCAACGGGATCCCCGCGTCGGCCATCCGGCGGGCCGGTCCGAGGCCGTCGGCGAGGTCGCGTTCGGTGGTCGGGCAGAGACACACCCCGGTCCGGCTCTCCCCGAGCAGGGTCACGTCGGCGCTGGTGGGGTGGGTGGCGTGCACCGCCGTGGTGGCCGGTCCCAGCACACCGTGCTCGGCCAGCAACCCGGTCGGCGTCAGCCCGTGCACCGCCCGGCAGGCGTCGTTCTCGGCGGGCTGCTCCGACAGGTGCACGTGCAGCGGTGCGTCACGTCGTCGCGCCCACCCGGCCACGGTGGCGAGCTGGTCGGCCGGGACGGCCCGGACCGAGTGCACGGCCGCGCCGACTCGGGCGCGCTCCCGGTCCGTGGTGAACGCGGTGACCCGTTCCGCCCACCGCTGCGCGTCACCGTCGCCGAAGCGCTCCTGCGGCCCGACCAACGGCGCACCGTCCACCCCGGCGGTCAGATAGCAGGTGTCCAGCAGCGTCAGCCGGATCCCGGCCTGTGCCGCCGCCTCGACCAGCGCCGCGCCCATCGCGTTCGGGTCCGCGTACGGGGCGCCGCCCGGACCGTGGTGCAGGTAGTGGAACTCGCCCACACAGGTGATCCCGGCCAGCGCCATCTCGGCGTACACCGCGCGGGCCAGCGCCAGGTACGTGTCCGGGTCCAGGCGACCGGTCACCGCGTACATCTGGTCGCGCCAGCTCCAGAAGTCGCCGCGCCCGCCGTGGGTGCGCCCGCGCAGCGCCCGGTGGAACGCGTGCGAGTGGGCGTCGGCCAACCCGGGCAGCGTCAACCCGGGCAGCCGCACCGCGTCGGCGAGCACGTCCACGCCCGCGTCCGGGTCGCCGCCGGGAGTCAGCGGCGTCACGCCGGTGATCCGGCCGTTGACCGTCTCGATCAGCACGTCCGGGGTCGGCGCGGCGTGTGCGGGCAGCCACGCGTACTCGGCGAGCCAGCGGGTGGCGGTCATCCGGCACGCTCCGCGTCGCGCCGGACCGCCCGCGTCAGCTCCGCCAGCACCTCGGTCAGGGCGGTCACCCCGGCCGCGCAGTCCGCGTCGGTGGCCGACTCGGCGGGGGAGTGCGACACACCGCTCGGGTTGCGGACGAAGAGCATCGCCGTCGGTACGTGTGCCGCCAGCACCCCCGCGTCGTGTCCGGCCCCGGTCGGCAGCACCGGCGCGGCCAGCAGCCCGGCCAGCCGGTCGGCCAACCCGCCGTCGAAGCAGACCAGCGGCGTCGCCGACTCCTCGGTCAGGGTCACCTCGGTTCCGTCGCGTCGGGCCCGTTCGGTGGCCTTGGCGCGTACCGCCTCGACCAGCCCGGTGAGGGCCTCCGGCTCGGCGGCCCGCGCGTCCAGCCAGCCGGTCACCCGGGACGGGATCGCGTTGGTGGCGTTCGGCTCCACGGTCACCCGACCCACGGTGGCGTGCGCGTCGCGCAGCCGGGCCTCCTTGTTCGCCGCGAGCACCGTGAACGCGTACGTCAACATGGGATCGCGGCGGTCGGCCATCCGGGTCGTACCGGCGTGGTTGCCCTCGCCCGTGACGTCGAAGCGCCAGCGGCCGTGCGGCCAGATGGCGCTGGCCACCGCCACCGGTGCGTCCCGGTCGACCAGCGCGCGGCCCTGCTCGACGTGCAGCTCCACGAAGGCCGCGAAGCGGCCCAGCAACGCCGGATCGGCCCCCGCCGGCGGGTGTCCCAGCGCCTCGGCGAAGCTGACCCCGGCCGCGTCCCGCAACGCGCCCGCCCGATCGGGACTGATCTGGCCGGTGAGCAGCCGCGAACCCAGGCAGGGTACGCCGAAGCGGGCGCCCTCCTCCTCGACGAAGGCGGCGACGACCAGGGGCCGGGCCGGAGTGACACCGGCCGCTCGCAGTTCGTCCACGGCGAGCCAGGCGCTGACGATGCCGAGCGGCCCGTCGTACGCCCCGCCGTGCGGCACCGAGTCGAAGTGGCTGCCGGTCAGCACCGCGCCACCGGCGTCCGGGTCACCCCACCAGGCGAAGAGGTTGCCGTTGCCGTCCTGCGCCACCGGCATGCCCCGGGCGTCGGCCTGCTCCCGGAACCACGCCCGCAGGCGCAGCTCCGGTGCGGTGAGCGCGTAGCGCAGGTAGCCGCCGCTGTCCGCGTCCCGCCCCACCGGCGCGATCTCGTCCCACAGTTCCCTGAACCTGAAAGGAAGGGACCCTTCCTCTACCGTATGCGTTAGCAAGGGACCCCTCCTCACTCGGACATCGGCACGCGGACGCCGGTGCGGGCGGCGACCTCGCGGGCCGCGTCGTAGCCGGCGTCGACGTGCCGGATCACCCCCATCGCCGGATCGTTGGTGAGCACCCGCTCGATCTTCTGCCCGGCCAGCGCGGTGCCGTCGGCCACGCACACCTGCCCGGCGTGCAGCGACCGGCCGATGCCCACCCCACCCCCGTGGTGGATCGACACCCAGGACGCCCCGCTGGCGGTGTTCACCAGCGCGTTCAGCAGCGGCCAGTCGGCGATCGCGTCGGAGCCGTCGGCCATCGCCTCGGTCTCCCGGTACGGGCTCGCCACGCTGCCGCAGTCCAGATGGTCCCGCCCGATCACCACCGGGGCGCTCAGTTCACCGGCGGCGACCATCTCGTTGAACCGCACACCCGCGACGTCCCGCTCGCCGTAGCCGAGCCAGCAGATCCGCGCCGGCAGGCCCTGGAATGCGACCCGCTCACCGGCCATCCGGATCCAGCGGGCCAGCGGCTCGTTCTCCGGGAACAGCTCCAGGATCGCCCGGTCGGTGGCCGCGATGTCGGCCGGGTCGCCGGAGAGCGCCGCCCACCGGAACGGCCCCTTGCCCTCGCAGAACAACGGCCGGATGTACGCCGGCACGAAGCCGGGGAAGTCGAAGGCGCGCGGGTACCCGCCGAGCTGTGCCTCGCCCCGGATCGAGTTGCCGTAGTCGAAGACCTCCGCACCGGCGTCGAGGAAGCCCACCATCGCCTCGACGTGCTTCGCCATCGACGCCCGCGCCCGGTCGGTGAACTCGGCGGGCTTGGCCGTCGCGTAGTCCCGGGCGTCAGCCGGCTCCACCCCCTCCGGCAGGTACGACAGCGGATCGTGGGCGCTGGTCTGGTCGGTGACCACGTCGATCGGCACACCCCGGCGCAGCAGCTCGGGGAAGACCGTGGCGGCGTTGCCGACGACGCCGACGCTGAGCGCCCGCCGGTCCCGCTTCGCCGCCAGGACCCGCGCGACCGCGTCGTCCAGGTCGTCGCCGATCTCGTCCAGGTAGCGGTCGTGCACCCGCCGTTCGAGCCGGGTGCGGTCGACGTCCACGATCAGGCAGACGCCGCCGTTCATGGTGACCGCCAGCGGCTGGGCGCCACCCATCCCACCGCACCCGCCGGTGAGCGTCAGCGTGCCGGCGAGGGTGCCGCCGAACCGCTTCTCGGCGACGGCCGCGAAGGTCTCGTAGGTGCCCTGGAGGATGCCCTGGGTGCCGATGTAGATCCACGAGCCGGCGGTCATCTGGCCGTACATGGTCAGACCGAGCTGTTCCAGGCGGCGGAACTCCGGCCAGGTCGCCCAGTCACCGACCAGGTTGGAGTTGGCCAGCAGCACCCGGGGCGCCCACTCGTGGGTCCGCAGCACCCCGACGGGCCGACCCGACTGCACCAGCATCGTCTCGTCGTCGCGCAGGTCGGTCAGCGTACGCACCAGGGCGTGGTAGGACGGCCAGTCCCGCGCGGCCTTCCCGGTGCCGCCGTAGACGACCAGGTCGTCGGGGCGCTCGGCGACCTCCGGGTCGAGGTTGTTCATCAGCATCCGCAGCGCGGCCTCCTGCGGCCAGTTGCGCGCCGTACGCGTGGTGCCGCGCGCGGCCCGGATGTGTCCGGTGCCGGGCGCGGCCGGGATGGACTGCGTCATGTGCGGAACGCCTCCTAACCGAGGAACAACTGACGACGGGTGGCCGAGGCCTCGAACGCCTCCAGCCGACGCTGGGTCTCGGCCGGCGCGGCGTCGCAGATCGCCTGGAGCAGCACCATGGCCAGGGTCATCGGAGCGGTGTGCAGGTCGAACACGAGCTGCGCGCCGACCGCCGCGGCGAGCACCACGTCGGCGTGCTCGGTCGCCGGGCTGACCGGCGAGTCGGTGATCGCGACCACGGTCAGCCCGGCGGCCCGGGCTTCGCCCAGCGCGTCCAGGGTCTCCCGGGGATAACGAGGCAGCACGAACGCCAGCAGCGCCCCGGCCCCGGCCTCGGCCGCCTGTTCCAACCGGTCGGTGAGCAGGCTGCCGCCGTCGTCGAGCACCCGCACGTCCGGGTGCACCTTGGCGGCGAAGTACGCGAAGTACGCGGCCAGCGGCGCGGCGGCGCGCAGCCCGAGCACGGGCAGAGGTCGACTGGCGGCCAGCAGTCGCCCGGTCTCGGCGATCCGGTCCCGGTCGGCGAGCTGCCCGGCCAGCCGGTCCAGGTTGCCCATCTCGGCGCGTACGGCCTGTTGTAGCTCGTTGCCGGCGGTGTCCGGACCCGGCGCGGCGGCGGTCAGCTCGCGCAACCGGCGGCGCAGCGCCGGATAACCGTCGTGGCCGAGCGCCACCGCGAACCGGGTGACCGACGGCTGGCTGACCCCGGCCAGCTCGGCGACCTCGGCGGCGGAGAGATAGCCGACGGAGGGCGCGTGCTGCACCAGGCAGTGCGCGATGCGCCGCTGCGTCGGGGTCAGTCGCACCCCGTCGAAGAGGCCGACCATTCGTTCGGTCGACGCGACGGTGGCTCCGTCATTCATTCGTCGACTCTATGCATGAAAACTTTCACGAGGCAACCCTTCCCGACCCCTGCCCGGTCGTGACCTGCGGGTTCGAATCGGCGAGGAAAGGCCCACGACCGGCGGACAGGGCGAGGTGCGGCGGGTCGATAGGATCCGCACGGCGGTCGACTAGAGGAGTTGTCATGCAGCCGGACGGCCCCTACCGGTACACCCACCTGCTGGGCGGGTCACCGGTCGGCAAAGCGTGGGCAGCCATCGACGGGCAGGGCCGTTTCGTGACGGTGGCGGTGCTCGACGCCGCAGTGGCCGCTTCTCCGGGCTGGCGTGAGGCGTTCGCCGGGATCGTCAACCACCTGGCGCAGGCGCCCGGTGGACTGCCCTTCACCTACGCCGACTTCTCCGCCGCCGCGCCCTGGGTGGCCTATCCCGCCGAGACCGGACCGGCCGCGGAGAAACTCTTCCGGGCCCTCGGGGTCGACTACCAGCCCGTACCCACGCCGGCCCCGCCGCCGGTGTCGGGTCCGCCCGCTCCGGTGTCCGGTGCGCCCCACCCCACCTCCGGTCCGCCGCGCGCGGTGTCCGGTGCACCGCACCCGACCTCCGGTCCGCCGCTTCCGACCTCCGGTGCGCCCCACTCGGTCTCCGGTCCGCCGCGACCGGTCTCGGCTGCTTCGCAACCGGTCTCCGGCCTGCCCAGGCAGCCGATTTACGCCGATCCTGTCTCGGGCGCGCCGATCTCCCCGGGCCTCGGTCCGTCCCTCGACGATCCGCCGCAGCACGATCCGTTCACCGCCCCGGCGCGCCGGATCCAGCCATCCGCACCACCCAAGCGGCAGACCGGTCTGTGGGTCGCGGTCGCCGCGCTGCTCCTGGCTGCCGTCGCTGGTGGCGGCGCCGGCGTCTGGGCCATCTCGGCGAGCGGGTCCGACCCCTCGACGCCAGCTCCCGCCCCGACCGCCACTCCGCCCGCACCGGGGCTCAAGCCGTGGGCGGAGGCCACGCCGCGTAGCGCGGAGGAGCGCACCCTCGCCACCGCGGCGCCGTCGATGGTCTTCCTGGAGGCCGTCCTCACCGGCTTCATCCGCAACCGGCAGGACAACGCACTGCTGCACCCGGAGCCGTTCACCTTCAGCCGTCGGTGCACCGGGGTCGTGGTCAACAACGACGGTCACGTGCTCACCAACGGGCAGTGCGTGCAGCCCGCCCCGGACATCCTGCTCGAACATGCGCTCGGTTCGTTGGCCGACACCCGCGTGGCCGACGGCGAGCTGAAGGCCGCCGAGGTCAGCGGTTTCGTCCGGGCCCGGCTGGCAAGCAGCGTCTTCACCGGACCCGAGGCGGGCACGCCACCGGCGGCCACCCTGTACGGACAGCTGAACGTGGCGAAGGGTGACCTCAAGGACGGCGCGGCGATTCCCGGCACCGTGGTCCGCGCGCTCAGCCTCGACGAGGGCAATCTGGCGCTGGTGAAGCTGGACCAGGCGAACCTGCCCGCCGTGGAGCTGAACACCTCGGCCACCGTGACCGCCGGGACGGCGTTGCACGCGCTCGGCTACGGCACCACCGACACCGACTACCGCTCCGCCGCCTACCAGGTGCTGACCAAGCCGGTGCAGGTGACCGAGCTGGACGTCGAGTCGTCGACCTACCGCATCAACGAGGACATCGGCTCCTCGTCCCGAGGTGGCATCGTGGTCGACGGCGAGGGCCGGGTGGTGGGGATGCTCGACAACGACCTGTTGCAGCCCGACCGGCTGAACCGGCTCGTGGTCCCGGTCTCCCGGATGACCGGACTTCTCGACGCGGCCGGTGTCGCGCACGCGCTCGGCGAGCCTGACCGGATCTACCGCAGCGCCCTGGACGCGTACTTCGGTGACGACGAGGCCGAGGCCGCCGCCCGGTTCGCCGAGGCAGCGGAGGCGGCACCGATGAACGCGTTGGCGCAGGCGTACCGTGAGGCGTCCGTGGCCGCCGGTGGGGAGGTGCCGTCCTCCCGGCCCGGCTGGGCGGTACCGCTGCTGGTAGCGGCCGGAGTCGCACTGGTGGGTGGAATCGTGGTGGTGGTCCTGCTGCGGCGGCGACCGAATGCACGGTGACGCCCGGGGCTAGTCGGTCGACGGCGGACCGAGGATCGGAATCAGCGCGTCGTCGAACAGCGGAGCCAACCGGCGGGCGTAGTCGGGCGTGACGTGGTTGCCGTCGCGTCGCACGATGACCCCGCCGATGAAGATGGGGCAGCGGCCGGAAAGACAGAACCAGTCCGTGGTGGGGATGTACCAGGAACCCTTACCACCCCAGACCCGCTGGTCGGCCTCGGCGTACGTCCGGTACTCCTCGGAGAGCGCCGAGATGCAGTCGCGGGGCGCGGAGAGCCGGGTGATGCAGGTCTTCGGGTCGGGGCCGAGCGGCGGCGGTTGCAGGGCCACCACCCGGCCCGCCGCACCGAGCCACCTCTCCTTGGCGGTGCGGGCGGCCTGCTCCCACTCGGCCAGCGACGGGTTCCCGCCGGTGTCGGCGAACCGCTGCCGGTAGGCGTTGCTGAGGATCACCAGATCGGGCCGGCTGTTCTCGACGACGGTACGTACCGCCCGCCGGTGACCGGGGCACGTCTCGGTGATGCTGGCGGTCGGTGACACCGTGTCCGAGGCGAGGAAGGGGCAGCCGGCGTAGGTCAGGTCCCGCACCTCCCACCCGTCCGGTTCGAGCACCCGCCGCACCAGGGGCAGCCAGGCACTGCCGATCGAGTCTCCGACAACGACCGCCAGCCTGCGGGGGCGTGGCGTGACGGTGCAGTCGTTGCCCTCCGGGACCGAGGGCCGGCAACCCTGGCCGTCCCCCCGTGTGAATCCCAGAGTGTCCAGTTCGCCTGGGGGAGGGGTCAGCACCGGCCAGTCGGCGGCGTCGAGTGCCGCCCCGATCTGCTGTGACAGCTCCCGCTGCGACGCGACCACCGCCACCTCCGGTCCAACCTGCGGCGACGACGAGGTCCGGACCGCTACCGTGCCCACCGTGACCGTCACCGCGGCCAGCGTCACCAGGACGGCGGTGCGGCGGATCCGGGCCACACCGCTGGGTTGTCGGGGCTTGCCCGGAGGCCGTCGTTCCAACCAGGACGATCGACGGACCGGATTCTCCACCAGGTGGTAGGAGAGCACCGAGAACACCGCCGTGCCGACGAGCGTGAGCAGCGCGACGACGTGTCCACCGGTCGGCAGGGCGGCCCCGATCAGGACGAGCAGCGGGAAGTGCCATAGGTACAGCGAGTAGGAGATGTCACCGACGTATCCGACCGCCCGGTTGGTCAGCGGGAACATAAGCCGCTGGCCACCGACGCCACCGGCGATGACCAGGGCCGTCGAGATCACCGCCAGGAAGGCGCCCGGGACGGGGAAGGGCGACTGCGCGGTGATGACGAGCACCGAGACGACCAGGCCGGTCAGGCCGAGCCACTGGTATGCCGGGCGGGCCGGGGCCGGAATCCGGGCCAGCAGCGGTGCCGCCACCGCGAGCAGCGCACCCACCCCGAGTTCCCAGGCACGGGAGAAGGTCGAGAAGTACGCGACGGTCGGGCGGTGACCGACCTCCCACAGGGCGAACGCGATGGAGCCGACGACCACGGCCGCCAGCACCATGCCGACCGCCCACCGGGAGCCGCTACCGTACCTGCCCCGTCGGGCGGCCATGCCGAGCACCGCCACCAGCAGCACCGGCCAGACCAGATAGAACTGCTCCTCGACGGAGAGCGACCAGTAGTGCCGCAACGGCGAGACCGGTCCGTCAATCTGCCAGTAGTCCGTGCCGGTGTACGCGAATCGCCAGTTGGCCGCGAAGAGACCGGCCCAGAGCGCGTCCCAGGCCGTCGCGCGGACCCGCTCGCCGAAGAACAGCAGCGACGACGCGAGGTACGTGCTCACCAGGACGAGCATCGCCAGCGGCAGGATTCGGCGGACCCGTCGACGGTAGAAGTCCGTGAAGGAGATCCGTCCTCTGCGGTCGTGTTCGTCGAGCAACAGGCCGGTGATCAGGAAACCGGAGACGACGAAGAAGACGTCGACGCCGACGAACCCGCCGGCCGGCCACCCGAAGACGTGTTCGAGGATCACCACCACGACCGCGAACGCGCGCAGTCCCTGGATGTCCCGTCGGAAACCCGAGCCGGGCGTCGACGGCCGCCGGGCGGCGGCCCGATGAACCGGCGCCGTGAGGGAGCCTGACGACATCGGGTCCTTCCTCACACCAGCGGACCTGCGGCCCGCGACGACTGTGGCGGAGACCGGTCCGGAGCCCGGTCAGTCACGCGCCTCGGTGGGCGTACGACCGAAGGGGGGCCGGCCGGTCCTGCGGCGGAGCCGGGCCAGCGCTCCCGGCCGGCGGTCGGCCGTCGCGTCGACCGGGACGGGGCCGGTCGATCCTAGCGCGGACTTCGTCAACACCATCAGGACGAAGATCCAGGTGAGTCCGTCGACCGAGAGCGGGTTCCAGACCACCTCGGTGAACGAGTAGATCACGAAGAGTGCCACCGGTGCCTTGGCGGAGAACGCGCGCCCGTCGACGACAGGCGCGCGCAGCAGCGTGGCCAACAACAGGCCCCACAGGGTCAGTGCGACGAAGCCGCCGGAGAAGATGGCGAGCACGTAACCCGAGTGGAAGAAGTGGTGTGGAGCCTCGCCGATGTCCCGCAGGTAGTACCACTTGGAGACGCCCACACCCGTGGCCTCCGCACCGGCGATGTACTCCCGCACGTGGATCCAGATGTTCCCCCGGTTGCTCAGGGTGGTCTTGGAGGCGCTCCAGGTCAGATAGGTGGCCACGGCTGCGGCGCCGACGACCAGCGACACGCAGAGGGCGAAGTGGATCCGCTGGTACGGCCGGTACCACTGGAGCACCCACGCGCCGAGCACCCAGACGCCGACGGCGGCCAGTGCCAGGTAGCTCGTCCGGGACCCGGTCGCCACGATGACCAGCAGGCAGAACGCCACCACCGCCCACCGCTCGGCCCGGCGCAACGCGCAGACGGCGGCGACCAGCGTGAACGAGGTGATCAGAGCGATGTAGTTCTCGGAGTCGTAGAAACTCTTGAACAGTCCGCCCGCCAGTGAGCACTTCTCCAACTGCCCATCGGTGCAGGCCCGCCATGCCTGTCCGTAGACGGCCGTCGGGATGGTGAGCAGAGCCAGGACGGCCAGCCCGGTGTAGGCCATCGCGCCCAGGCTCACCGGGGCCCCCGTCGCCAGCAACCAGGCCGCCACCAACAGCAGACCGGCGGCGGCATACGCCGGCAGTCGTGACCCGTACACGCCGTCCCCGGTGAGGACGTCGACGGCGACGCACCAGACGAGCACGGCCCCGGCCAACCCCAGGCAGATCCGTCGCCAGGTCTCGGGCAGGCCGGCCAGCCGTCCGCGGCGTGCCACGAGCAGCCAGACGACCAGGGCGAACACCAGGACGCCGATGAGCGCCGACGAGTGGTCCCCGGCCAGTACGGGCGCGGCGTTCGCGAGCACCGCGAATCCGATGAGCGCGACGGCGGTCGACGCACCGCCGAAGCTGGCGGCGACCGCCTTACGCGCGTACACCAGCCAGCCGGCCACCGCGAGACCGCTGGCGCTCAGCAGGACACCGAAGAGTGTGGTCACCTCAGACCCTTTCCATGGAACGTGGCGCGGGGGGCGTGCCCGCCGGGTCGCGGCGGACGGCGACGGCGAGACATCCCCAGAGCAGTACGGCGAGCAGCGCGTCGCAGGCCAGACTGGAGTAGACGGCACCCTGCCAGCCGTACGCCGGAATGAGCCACAGGTTGAGCAGGACGTTCAGCACACCGACGCCGATCTGGCAGACCGTCCGTCGCCCCTGCATCCGGGCTCCGGACAAGGCATCTGCGGCAAGGTAGTGCAGAGACTTCAGCACGAGCAGCGCGCTCAGGCCCTGGAGCGCCGGCACGGCTGCCTCGAAGTCGGCACCGAACACCAGCGGCATCATCCACGAGAAGGCGACCAGCAGCAGGCTCACCGGCACGCTGAAGGCCAGGAATCGCGGCAACAGGCCCCGGGCCATCCGCAGGGCCGCCCGAGGGCCGTTGCGGCCCGCCTCGAAGAACCGGGGATAGGCGATCGCGCTCATCGACCGGGCCGGTGTGTACGCCAGGTCGACCACCCGGTAGGCCGCGGCGTAGATGGCGGCGCTCTCGGGGGTGCCCAGACGCGAGAGCATGACCTTGTCGACGTCGTTGTAGACCGACTGGGCCGACAGCCCGACGGCGAAGAGCATCCCGGTCCGAGCCTGTCCGAGGGAGCCCCGGACGCTGATCGCGTGCCGGCCTCCGCCGCGCAGCCCGCCCAGGATCACCGGCAGGCACACGACGACGGATAGCACCACGGACGTCACCGCCCACTCGTGCAACGTGATCGGTCCCGCCGCGACGGCCAGCACCACGGCGCCGGCCAGCCGACAGACGTGCAGCAGGGCCGGGATCAGCGCGGCGAGCAGGATCCGACCGCGTACCTGGATCGACGCCGCCACGGCCTCGATGAGCCGCCACGCGACCAGGTCGGCGAAGGCCAGACAGAGCAGGTCCACCACTCCGACGTCGGCGCCCCAGATGGCCAGCCCCGCGGCGGCGACCAGGACGGTTGCCGCGCAGCCGAAGACGGTGGACAGGAACAACCCACGCACGAGGTGGCGGGCCCACTCGCCCGGCGCGTCCGCGTAGTTCTGCATGATCAGGCTCGGCGCGCCGGCGGACGCGAAGGGCGAGACCACCGCGACCAGCGCGGTGACACCGACGAAGAGACCGTACGTGCTGATCGGCATCTCCCGCGCCAGCAGCACGAAGAGAGCTCCCTGGGCGAGGGTGCGCAGCAGGGTACCGGTGAAGAAGGTGCCGGACTTGCGCAGGAAACCGTCGCCTCGACCGGCGCGGAACGGCCTGCGTCGACCGGGTCGTGGACGACCATCGTCCGCGACGTCACCGGGCACCGCTGTCACGTCAACGCCTCCACCCACCGGCCCCCGACCGTCGCCGGGTCCAACCCGGTGCACCGGGCGTGCCACGCCTTCTCGAAGTCCGTGACGCCGGGGCGGCCGTCCCCGGCCAGCCGCACGATCGCGGCGGCGAGTGCCTCGGCCGAGGTGTCCGCCGCCAGCGTGCCCGGGACGAAGGTCGGGATCATCTCGTCCAGGGCGGGCACCGGCAGCGCGGCGACCGGCAACCCCGCCTCGGCGGCCTCCACGATGCTGAAGCCGAACGTCTCGGCACGGGACGGATGCACCAGCATGTCCGCCTCGGTCAGGAGACGGGCCACCGTCGGCACCCGGCCGAGGAAGGTCGTACGGTCCTGCAACCCGAGCCGACGCGCCGTGTCGTGCAGCAGTTCACGCTCCTCCCCGTCCCCGGCGAGCGTCAGCTGGTAGTTCGTGGGCAGCAGGGCCAGCGCTTCGAGCGCGCAGGAGTGGTTCTTGTACGGCCGGAAGGCGGCCGTGGTGAGCAGGCGGATCCGCGCCCGGTCCGGCACCTCGCGTGGCGCGACGAACGGCTTGGCCGGCATCGGGTTGAGGATCGTCACCACCCGCTGCTCGGGATCGAGTCGCCGGACGGTCCGCGCGACACCGTCGGAGACGGCGACGACGAGTCGGGGCCGCAGCGCGCGGGCCCGGGCTGCCCGGGCGAGCATCCGGACCCGGCCGTCGATGCGCAGCCGCTCCGGCAGCAGCGAGTGTTCCCAGGCGACGTACTCGCGACCGGTGCCGGTCAAGGCGGCACCGACCGGGACACTGCCCCAGAGTCCGCTCGCCACGATCTGCGTGTTCGCCGGGAGACGTGGCAACCGGCGTCGTAACGGTGGGACCGCCTCCATCAGGCGGGTGATCCGGGTGCCGAGACCGAGCGTGTCGATCGCCAGGTCGCCCAGGGAGGCCGGGACGGGCCCCGACACCACGGTCGCCGACACCTCGACGCCCTGGTCGTGAAGTCCTCGCATCAGCAGCGCGGCGGCGAGTTCCATGCCGTACAGCGGTTCCAGTTGGGGGAGCACGAAGTGCAGACGCATCACTGCTGCCCACCCGTGGGGACCCCGCCGGTGGTCCGGGACTTGCGCATCGCCACCCGTTCGAGCACGGAGCGCGGCACGAGGCCGAGTGCCGCGAGAACGGCGTTGCTCGCCGACGGAACGGAGTTGCGTCGGATCGCCCGCACCATCTCGCGTACGCCCTCGCGGTCACGGGCCTGGAGCGCGTACCGCAGGGTCTGTGCGGTGACGAAGTCGGCGAAGGTCTCCGGTGCCCAGACGCCCTCCCAGCGTTGGGCCCAGGCCCATGAGGTACGCCAGTCGGCGCCCGCCGAGATCGAGCCGGGGCTGCCCACGGTGTAGACAGCGGTCGCCTCCTCGATCTGCACGATCTTCGCACCCGGCAGTCGGGCCGCCCGGACGAGCCAGTCCCAGTCCTGATGGCGGGGTAGCGACTCGTCCCACGGGCATTGTGTGGCCAGCGTCATGGTGGTCAGCAGCGTCGAGGTCGGCAGCGACTGGCGTGCCACCCCGAGTTGCCGTCGACGAAACAGGTAGTCCTCCGGTCGCTGGCCATCGGCGATCAGCGTGCCCGGCACGGCGGCGGGAAGCGGATCGGCGCCCGCCTTGCGCTGCAGCGTCCGCGACGACACCACTGGCAGCCAGCCCTCGCCGGCCAGCCGTTCCAGGACGGGCAGTTGGGCGGCGAGCTTGCCGGGCAACCACGCGTCGTCGTCGTCGAGGAACGCCACGTGGCTACCTGGCGCGGCATGGCGTACGCCCAGGTTGCGCGCGTGTGAGCCGCGTCGTCCGCCGCCGGTGCAGACGATCTCGTCGATCTGGCCGCGCACCTCGGACACGCTGGTCGGTACCTCGGCGAGATCGCATACGACGACCACGTGCACCGAGACACCGCGCTGCGCGCGGGCGGTGGCGACCGCCTCGGCGAGGCTGGGCCTGCCCGTCGTCGGGATGACTACCGAAACGTCCGGCATCGGGATTTCTCCAAGCGGTTCGGCTGCACGCGGTGAGGGCGTCGCCGGTGGGTTCAGGGGCACGTCGGTGAGGGCGTCGCCGGTCGCGGGCGGGCGATCAGGTCGCCGGTCCGGTCCGGACGACGGCACGGACTATGGCAGATCGGTCAGCGACCACCACCGCGGAACACCTCTGCCACCGTCCGCAGGAGCACCTTGGTGTCCAGCCACAGTGACCAGTTCTCGATGTAGTAGTTGTCGAAGCGGGCGCGATCGGAGATCGGCGTATCGCCTCGCAGGCCGCTGACCTGGGCGAGGCCGGTGAGTCCCACCGGCACCCGGTGACGCATGGCATAGCTGGGATATTCGGCGGAGAACTTCTGCACGAAGTACGGGCGCTCGGGGCGCGGGCCGACCACACTCATGTCGCCCTTGAGGATGTTCCAGAGCTGAGGCAGTTCGTCCAGGGAGGTACGCCGGAGGAAACGCCCGATCGGGGAGACCCGGCGGTCGTGCGCGATCGACCAGTTGGTCTGTGACTCCTGCTCGTCGAGTGGCCGCATGGTGCGGAACTTGATGATGTCGAAGGATCGACCGTGTCGACCGATGCGCTCCTGCCGGAAGAAGACGCCGCGCCCTCCGTCGACGAACGCGAGTGCGGCGCAGAGCAACAGAACTGGGCTGAGCAACAGCAGGGCCGAGCCGGCGAAGAGCACGTCGGAGGCGCGCTTGAGTGCCCAGTGCGGCCCGGACAGGATGGTGTCGCTCACCTTGACGATCGGGATGGCGCCGATGTGGTCGCCGTGGGACCGGGAGCCCCAGAGCCGGGGGGCCGCCCACAGGTCGCAGGTGGCGACCGGGGGCTGCCGGAGGATCTCCATCAGCACCAGCTCGGGACAGTCCGGATCGGCGATGATCAAAACGTCGCACTCGGTCAGCCGTACCAGATGCCCGAGCTGGTCGAGCGTGCCGATGACGGGCACCGTGGACGAGGTCGCCGGTGACGGGCTGTCGACGTGCCCGACGAACCGCAGCCCGTAGCGGGGGTAGCGACGCAGCAACCGGGCCAGTTCCACGGCGGTGGGTCCACTGCCGATGATGATGGCGTTGTGCTCGACCCAGCGGCGACGGCGGGCCAGGGTGGCGATCTCTCGGGTGAGCAGCCGACCGGCCAGCACCAGGACGGCGGCGATTGCCATGCCGCGAATGAAGCCGACGAGGTACTGCGGGGAGTCGTGGCGCAGCGCCGCGAGGATCACGACGATCGCCGAGGAGGCCAGCAGCCGGCCGCAGAGGCTCGGCAACTCGTCGAGGATGCTCACGTGGCGGCGGGCGCGGTAGAGCCCTCCGGCGGCGAAGACGGCCACCGTCAGGGCGGTCATGACGAGGGTGCCACGCCAGTACTGCGGGGTGACGGCGAGCGGCGACAGCAGTGCGGCGACGTCGACCGGGGCGGTCAACATCCAGGCACGCAGACCACGGGTACGGGCCGAAGCGCGGGAACCGGCGTACGGCAGCACCGTGGTCACGTCGAGACCGGGCCGCGGGCCGGTTTCCGTTGCCGCCGATGCGGGTGGGGCCTCGGCGGCTTCGGTCACCTGCGGGTCGTGGCTCTCGTGCTCCGGCTCCGGAGGCTGCTGGTCCAGGATCGACATTCCCGCGTCGTCGGGCACGCTCGTGGCCGGACAGCCCACGACAGGTTGCCTCGACATGTCCAGTTCCTCTCCCCCGCGGAGTGAACGCCGTTGGCGTCGGAGCCACCGGAGCGAACGCAGGATACGGCGGCCCTGGTGACAGCCGCCAGACCCGGTGGGTCAATAGATGAGCTACTTTCCGCCTACCACCGGGGTTACGGGGCGGCCTGCCGACAGCGGCCCCTGTCGAGACACCGTGAACCTTCGTCCACCGTGCACCGTACGGTTGGGCACTCGTGGCGTTCGTTATCGTCACGATTGACGAGGCTGGTGAAAGGAAAGTCGTGTCCGCGCACACCCAGTTCCTCAAGACGGTGGGACCGGTACCGGCCCCGCGCTTCGACCCCGATCTCGGGGTGATCACACCTCCGTCCAACGGCATGCCCCGGTCGGTCTTCGGTCGTCCGGTCGCGCCCCGGGCGAAGTGGCGACGGCGGTACATGGCCTGGCTGATCGCGCTCGACTTCCTCGCCGCGTGGGCCGCCAGCCAGACGGTCGTCACGGTGTTCGAGGAGGCGGACGCCGGCTTCTGGGACGAGCGGCTGCTCGGTGTCAGCACCTTCGCGCTGGTGGCCAACCTGATCGTGCCGTTGATGTGGTTGACCATCCTCGCCGGTGCCGGCGCGTACGACCGGCGGGCGCTCGGACGGGGCACCGAGGAACTCAAGCGGGTGGTCCGGGCCAACGTGGCGATGGCCGCCGCCGTCTCCTTCCTGGCCCTGGGCTTCAAGAAGGACCTGTCCCGGGCCACCGTCGCCGCGATCATCATCGGCCTGCTGGTGTACACCGTCTTCGTCCGGTTCGTGGCCCGGGTGGTGCTCCGCCGGATCCGTCGCAGCAGCCAGCGGGCCTCGCAGAAGGTGCTGCTGGTGGGGCGCCTCTCGGACGCCCTGGCGGTGCACGAGGTGGTGACCCGCAACGCCGGTGCCGGTCTGCGTCCGGTCGCCATCCACCTGCCCCGGTTCCCTCGGGCGGGTGAGCGGGTGGAGGCGCCGGTGCCGGTCTATGTCGGCTGGGATCTGGTGCCGCTGGTCCAGCAGTTGGGGGCCGACACCATCGCGGTCTGCGGTCCGGCCAGCCTGGAGTCGTACGAGTTGCGCAAGCTGGCCTGGCAGTTGGAGGGCACCGGCCTCGACCTGGTCGTGGTGCCGCAGGTGACCGACATCACCGGGCCACGGATCCACGTCCGTCCGATCGAGGGCCTGCCGCTGTTGAACGTCGAGGAACCGACGATCTCCGGCCTGTCCCTGCTGGCCAAGAGCGTGATGGACCGGCTCTCGGCGCTCGCCGGGCTGATCGTGCTGAGTCCGCTGCTGCTCGGGATCGCGGTGGCGATCAAGGTGACCGATCCCGGTCCGGTGATGTTCCGGCAGAGCCGGATCGGTCACCAGGGCAAGGCGTTCAAGGTGTGGAAGTTCCGCACCATGTACACCGACGCCGAGCAGCGGTTGGAGGCCCTGCGGGCGCACAACGAGAGCGACGGCCTGCTCTTCAAGATGAAGAACGATCCGCGGGTCACGCCGATCGGTCGGCATCTGCGTGCCCTGTCGCTCGACGAACTACCTCAGTTGATCAACGTGTTGGCAGGGCAGATGTCCCTGGTCGGGCCGCGCCCGTTGCCGACCGAGGACGACGACTATCGCGGCGACGTCCGGCGTCGACTGCTGGTCCGTCCGGGCATCACCGGCCTCTGGCAGATCTCCGGCCGATCCGACCTGACCTGGGAGGACGCCGTCCGGCTGGACCTGCACTACGTCGACAACTGGTCGCTCGTCTACGACCTCGGCATCCTCTGGCGCACGGTGCGGGTGGTGCTGGCCCGGCGCGGCGCGTACTGAGATCGGGCAGTGGTGGTGCGGCGCCCCGACCGGAGCGCCGCACCACCACCGGTCACTTCTTCTCTGCCCCGGCGATGATGTCCTGGACGGCGTCCCGGCGGACGGCCGCATAGAACGTGTCGACCCGCTCGTCGTCGGCGAAGACCACGCTCTCCGAGCCGACCCGTCCGGTGCCCCTGGTCGGGCTGGTCACGAACGTCAGACTCCGGCCGCGCAGGTTGCGGTTCTCGGTGGCCATGTCGAACAGGGAGAGATCCTTGTCCATCGAGAGCGAGCCGGAGGTGGCCTGGAGGAAGGAGTTCAGCCGCGCCGGGTTGGTGAGCAACCCGCCCGAGGTCGCCTTGTCCAGGATCGCCTTGATCACTTGCTGCTGGTGCCGGATGCGGGAGAAGTCGCCGTCGGCGAACTGCTTGCGCTGGCGGGAGTAGTCGAGAGCCGTCTCGCCGTCCATCTTCTGCGGACCGGCCTGGAACGTGCGGAACGGTGGATGGATCGAGGTGAACTGCTTCTCGGAGTTCACCTCGATGCCGCCGAGCGCGTCGATGATCTCCGTGAAACCGGCGAAGTCGACCATCAGCACGTGGTCGATGCGGACCTTGGTGAACTGTTCCACGGTCTGCACCATGAGCGGCACCCCACCCCACGCGTACGCGGCATTGATCTTCGCGTCGCGACCGCCGCGTCCCTCCGCGGAGCGTGGCACGGCGACCCAGGTGTCGCGGGGGATGGAGATGAGCTGGGCGCTGGAGCGGTCCTTCGGCAGGTGGGCCAGGATGATGGTGTCCGTGCGAGAACCGCCGGTGCTCTCCGGATCGCGCGAGTCGCTGCCGAGCACCAGAATGTTGAGCGCGTCGGTGGCGACCACCTCGGGCCGGGTCTCCGCCGGTACGCCGTCGAAGGCGTCGACCCGCTCGATGTCCGACTCGACCGACTTCAGATAGAAGCCTGCGGCCACCATGCCCCCGGCGCCGACCAGCACCAGCACCAGCACGCTGATCAGGGTGATCCGCAGCCATCGGCGACGCGGTCTGCCGGCGGTCGTCGGCTCCGGCGCGTCGGTGCCTCCCGCAGGCGGGTTCTCCGCCGGGGAGACGGTCCCGGCCTGCTCTCCACTCGACATGGCGGAGATGCTACTGATTTCACGTTCTCGGGGAATCCCCGGCCGGTGCCGAATTTCGCCTGGCCGTCCCGTCGTGTCCCCCACACGTTCCCGTCAGTCTGATACAACCCAGCCGTGGACGCCGTCAAGCTGCGTCGGGCCATTGCCCGTACCCGCCTCGCACCCGTTGCCGCCTTCCCGAAGCGACTGGTCGCGGTCGCCCGTCATGACGCCCGGGTGCTCCGTACCTCGGTCCGCTGGTTGGTGGCCTCCCGGGAGCACCACAACTACACGTACGAGCTGACCAAGCTCAGCCGCAGCCACCTCGCCTGGTTCGTCAGCGTGGTCTGCGACCTGCCGGTGCAGCAGGTGCGCGGTTACCTGAAGGAGATCGAGTCGGACGACGCGCTGCGGCAGCACATCTCCTCGGCCACCGCCGGTGCGGCCCGTCGCGGGCTGGCCGACACGCAGGTCCGGTACGCCCGCCGGATCGGCTGGTACGCGATCGTCCGTGCCCGCAAGCCGACGCACATCGTGGAGACCGGCGTGGACAAGGGGCTGGGCAGTTGCGTACTCGCCGCCGCTCTGCTGCGCAACGCCGCCGAGGGCCACCCCGGCCGGGTCAGCTCGATCGACATCAACCCGGAGGCCGGCTACCTGGCCCGGGTCGCGCCCTGGTCGGAGGTGATCGACCTGGTCGTCGGCGACTCCGTCGAGTCGATCGGCGCCCTGGACCGGCCGGTCGACCTGTTCCTGCACGACAGCGACCACCGCCGCGCCTACGAGAAGCGCGAGTTCGACGCCGTCGAGTCGAAGCTGGCACCGGGGGCGATGCTGCTCACCGACAACGTCACGCACACCACCGTGCTGGCCGACCACGCCGAGCGGACCGGCCGCCGGTTCCTCGCCTACCGGGAGACGCCGGTCGACCACTGGTACCCCGGCGACGGCATCGGGGTGGCATGGTGACCGGGTGCGGTTGACCGAGATCAACACCTATCCGATCAAGGGCTGTCGGGGGATCGGCCACGCCGAGGTCGGGGTGGCGCCGTGGGGCCTCGACGGCGACCGGCGCTGGATGGTCGTGGACGCCGAAGGCGTCGGCGTCACCCAGCGCGAGGACACCTCGCTGGTCCGGGTGCATGCCCGGCCCGGACCCGACGGGCTGCTGCTGCGCGCCGAGGGGCAGCCCGACCTGTCGGTGCCCGAGCCGGTCGGCGTCGACCCGGTGCCGGTGCGCACCTTCCGCCGTCGGGTGCTGCGGGTCGACGCGCTTCCCGCCGGCCCGGCCGCCGACGCGTGGTGCAGCGCGGTGCTGGACCGGCCGGTCCGGCTGGTCTGGCTGGCCGAGCCGACCCGGCACATCGAACCGGGCCGCAAGAAGCACGACCCGGGCGACCGGGTCAGCTTCGCCGACGCGTACCCGGTGCTGCTGACCAGCACCACGTCGCTGGCCGCGCTCGGCGACTGGCTGACCGAGGCGGGCGCGGAACCGGTGCCGATGACCCGGTTCCGTCCCAACCTGGTCGTCGACGGCGCACCCGCCTGGGCGGAGGACGGCTGGGAGGGGAGGCCGCTGCGGATCGGCGGTGTCGCGTTCCGCGCCGCCGGCACGTCGGCCCGCTGCCTGGTCACCACCACCGACCAGGAGACCGGGGTACGCGGCCGGGAACCGTTGCGCACCCTCGCCCGGCACCGCAACATCGGTCGCCAGTTGCTGTTCGGGCTGAACGTCGTACCGGTGGAGTACGGCCGGCTCACCGTCGGTGACCAGGTGGAACCGGCCGGTTGAGGCGTGTCGACCGGCCCCGCTGATCTTCGTCTTAGCTTTCGCTTAGGTGGCTTGTCCGACCCGGTGGCCGTCCGGCAACATCGGTCCGCGTGACCGACGGAACCGACGGCCCCGCCGACCGAGCCCGCACCCGGCGTCCGAAGCTGGGCCGTTGGCTGGCCGGTGGGGCCGTGGCGACACTCGCCACCGTTCTCGGCCTGACCCTCGCCCTGCGCTCGGGTGCCGCACCCGCCTGCGCCGCACCGCCCCGCGCCGCCGCCCCGGTCGCCGCCGCGCTGCTCGCCCCGCCCGCCGCCGGCACCCTCAACAAGGGGAAGTCGACCTTCTACGACTCCAAGGGCGAGGGCGGCAACTGCTCCTACCCGTCCGCCCCCGCCGACCGTCTCTACGTCGCCCTCGGCCCCAGCGAGTACGCCGGCGGCGCGGGCTGCGGCGGTTACCTCGACGTGACCGGGCCCAAGGGCAAGGTCCGTGTCATGATCATGGACCAGTGCCCGGAGTGCGCGCCCGGACACATCGACCTCTCCCGGGAGGCGTTCGCCCGGATCGCCGACCCGGTGCAGGGCATCGTGAACGTCAGCTACCGCCTGGTGGTCGACCCGCCGCTGGCCGGCCCGCTCACCTTCCGGATCAAGGAAGGCGCGTCGCAGTACTGGTTCGCCGTGCTGGTCGCCGGACACGGCAACCCGCTGCGCGCGGTCGAGGTACGCCAAGGCAGTTCGGGTAACTGGCGGGCGGCCGCCCGGGAGAGCTACAACTACTGGCTGATCGACTCCGGCGCAGGCCCCGGACCGTACCAGATCCGGGTGACCGACACCCGTGGACACCGGGTGACCGCCACCGGCATCCGGATGGCTCCCGGTCAGGTCCAGCGCTCCACGGTCCGGATGTACGGCGGCACCACGGGCGGCACGACCACCGCGTCCCGGTCACCGTCGGCCAGTCCGAAACCGCGCGCCAGCGCCACCGGAAGCCCGACCCCGTCCGTCTCGACCACCCCGTCGGCCGAGACGGCGACCCCGGCCGCGCCGACCAGCGATCCCGCCGCCCTGCCGCCCGTGCCGGTGGCCGCCACGACGCCGGGCTGCGGCACCTGACGACCCGCTCGCCGGCAGCGCTAGCCGGTCGGGTCGGGCGTCAACCCGAGCCACATCAGGATCTCGTCGCGGTCGTCGCCGGGGCCGACCCGCAGCGCTGCGGGCCAGCGGCCCACCTCGCGGTAGCCGAGTCGCCGATAGAACCGGTCCAGTCCCAGCCCGTCCCGCACCGTCACGTGCAGGGCCGCCAGCCCCAGGACCCGGCCCACCCGCTCGGCCTCGCGCATCAGCGCCTCGCCGAGTCCACGCCCCTGCGTGTCCGGGTGCACCATCACGCGGGTGAGCACCCGCAGGTGCGTCTTGAGGTGGAACCGTGGGTCGGTGAAGATCGCCATGGCGACCAGCCGGTCACCGTCGTACCCCAGCAGCAGGCGGTCCGGCCCGTCCGCGATCCCGGCCAGCGTCGGGTCGGCGATGGTGCGGACATGGTCGGCGGTGACCGGGGCGACGAAGCCGACCGCCCCGCCCGCGTTGGTGACGTCGACCCAGAGCGCGACGATCCGGGTACGCAGATCGGGGGTCAGCTCGGGATCCAGGACGAAGCGCAGACTCACGGTGCCCATCGTCATCGAACCGCACCCCGATCACCTGCGATCGTGACCAAGGCGACGGACCGGTCGGTGCGGGAGGGGGGATTCGAACCCCCACGTCCTTTCGGACAATAGGACCTAAACCTACCGCGGCTGCCATTACGCCACTCCCGCCAGCGAGACAGAGTCTAGAGCGTCGCGCCGGGACCGTGTCGAGTCGGCGGGCGGTCCGCCGCGTCAGTCCAGGCCGAGATCGCGGCGGAGCTTGGCGACGTGGCCGGTGGCCTTGACGTTGTAGAGCGCCCGCTCGATCTTGCCGTTCTCGTCGATGACGAACGTCGAGCGGATCACCCCGGTCACCGTACGGCCGTAGGACTGCTTCTCGCCGTACGCCCCGTACGCGGTCAGCACCGACTTGTCGGTGTCGGCGACCAGCGGGAAGGTGATCGCGTCGCGCTCGCGGAACGTGGCCAGCTTCTCCGGCTTGTCCGGCGAGATGCCGATCACCTCGTAGCCGGCGGCCTGGAGCGAGGCGAGCGAGTCACGGAAATCGCAGGCCTGCTTGGTGCAGCCGGGGGTCATCGCGGCCGGGTAGGCGTACAGGATGACCTTGCGGCCGCGCAGGTCGGCCAGGGTGAGCTGCCCTCCGGTGTCGGTGGGGAGGGTGAACTCGGGTGCCGCGTCACCGGCGGCGAGACGAGCGGGTGCGGTCATGGCACGACCCTACCGCCGTGCCGTGCCGACCCGGTCGGCACGCCGCACCCGTGATCACCCTCTTGCCAGGTATTGGCAACAGCCTATGTCGGGAAATACGCTCACCTCTGCCGGCGAGCGTGGGCCCGCCGTCACGTGGGAGGTCACGTGGAAACCCTGGCCATGCACATCTCCAACGGAATCATCAACGGCCCGGTGGCGGCGGCCTTCGGGGTGCTGGCGCTGGCGGCGATGGCGTTCTGCGTCCGGCGCGGACGACAGGACCTGGACGACCGCCTCGCGCCGATGGCCGGTCTGGTCGCCGCGTTCATCTTCGCCGTGCAGATGCTCAACTTCCCGATCTTCATCGGGGGAGTCAGCGGCCACCTGCTCGGCGGTGCGCTCGCCGCCATGCTGGTCGGTCCCTGGGTCGGCGCGCTCTGCGTGGCGGTGGTGCTGGCGGTGCAGGCACTGGTCTTCGGTGACGGCGGCGTGGCGATGCTCGGGCTCAACGTGACCAACATGGCGGTCGTCGGCATCGCGGTGGCGTACCTGACGATCGCGCTCCTGCTGCGGGTGCTGCCGCGTACGCCGACCGGGCTGGCGGTGGCGGCCTTCGTCGCCTCGGTGGTCAGTGTGCTGGTCGCGGCGATGGGCTTCGTGCTGCAGTACCAGCTCGGCGGCACCACCGACCTCGGCGGCAACCTGGCCGGTCTGGCCGGCACGATGGCCGCCTCCCACCTGCTCATCGGCGTCGGCGAGGGGCTGATCACGGCGACCACCGTGGTCACCGTGGCGAAGGTCCGACCCGACCTGGTGTACGCGCTGCGGGCCCTGTCGCCGACCGCGTCGAGGTCCGTCCCGGCTACCGGAGGTGTCCGATGAGTACCCGGTCCCGGTCCTTCCTCGTCGGCGGTCTGCTCGTCGCGCTGCTGCTGGCCGGGCTGGTCAGCAGCGTCGCCTCGGCGCACCCCGACGGGCTGGACTCGTCGCTGCGGGAGGGCTGCGTCTTCGACGCCGACGACGAGATCGTCGGCGGGGACTGCCCGGCGCGGCAGGAGAAGGAGCACGAGATCGGCGGGCCGCTGGCCGACTACGGCATCGCCGGGCTGGACAACGACGTCGTCTCCACCGGTCTGGCCGGCGTGCTGGGCGTACTGCTCACCTTCGCCGTGGCCGGCGGCGCGTTCTGGCTGGTCCGCCGTCGTGGCCCGGGGCCGGACGGCGAGGCGGACCGGAACGGCGTCACCGCGTCGGGCCGGGGGTAGCGGCGGGGATGGCCGCCGCGCACGTGCTGTACCGGGAGTCCGACTCACCGGTGCACCGGCTGCCGCCGGAGGTCAAGATCGCGGCGATGGTGGCGTTCACCGTCGCCGTCGTCGCGACGCCCCGCGTGGCGCTCTGGGCCTTCGGCGTGTACGCCCTGCTGGTCGCCGCCGTCGCCGCGCTGGCCCGGGTGCCCGCCGGTTGGCTGCTCCTGCGCTCGACGATCGAGCTGCCGTTCGTGCTGTTCGCGGTCGCGCTGCCGTTCCTCGGCACCGGTGAGCGGGTCGACGTGCTCGGGCTGGCGTTGTCGGTCGACGGGTTGTACGGCGCGGGGAACATCCTCGCCAAGGGCACCCTGGGCGTGTGGGCGTCGCTGCTGCTGGCCGCGACCACCACCACGCGGGATCTGATCGTCGGGCTGGACCGGCTGCGCTGCCCGCAGATCCTCACCCAGATCGCCACCTTCATGCTGCGCTACCTGGACGTGCTGGTGGGTGAGGCCCGCCGGATGCGGATCGCCCGGATCTCCCGGGGCGACGACCCGCGTTTCCTCTGGCAGGTGCGGGGGTTCGCGGTCGGGGTCGGTGCCTTGTTCCTGCGCGCCTTCGAGCGGGGGGAGCGGGTGTACCTGGCGATGCGTTCGCGCGGGTACACCGGCGTGATGCCGGTGGTGTGGTCGGGTCCGGGTGCGGCGACGACCGGTCAGTGGCTGCTCGCGGCCACCGTCCCGGTGCTGGCGGGCACCGTGGCGGCCACCGCCGCCGTGCTGACGTGACCACCGGTGGGCCGCCGCCCAGCCTGCACGTGCACGGCGTCCGGTACGCCTACCCGGACGGGCACGTCGCGTTGCGCGGTGTCGACCTGACGGTGGCCCGGGGTGAACGGGTGGCCCTGCTCGGCCCGAACGGTGCCGGCAAGACCACGCTGGTGCTGCACCTCAACGGGATCCTGGTGCCCACCGAGGGCGGCGTCACCGTGGGCGGCCTGGCGGTCGGTCCGGACCGGGCCACGCTGGCGGAGATCCGCCGCCGGGTCGGCATCGTCTTCCAGGACCCGGACGACCAGCTCTTCCTGCCGACCGTCGCCGAGGACGTGGCCTTCGGACCGGCCAACCTCGGGCTGCGCGGCGCGGAACTCACCGCTCGGGTGGACGAGGCGCTGGCCGCCGTCGGCATGTCGGAGCACCGGGAGCGGACCCCGCACCATCTCTCGTTCGGTCAGCGCCGCCGGGTGGCGGTGGCCACCGTGCTGGCCATGCGTCCGGAGATCCTGGTGTTGGACGAGCCCTCGTCCAACCTGGACCCGGCGGCCCGGCGGGAGCTGGCCGTGATCCTGCGGTCCCTGCCGGTGACGCTGCTGATGGTCACCCACGACCTGCCGTACGCCTACGAACTCTGCGACCGCTCGGTGATCCTGGACGCCGGCCGGATCGTCGCCGACGCTCCGACCCCGGCGCTCCTGGCCGACGCGGAGCTGCTGGCGCGGCACTGGCTCGAACTGCCCTACCCGTTCCGCCCCCTGCCGTACCCGGTCACCGAGTGACCGGTTCGGCCGGCTCGGTCGGTGTGGCGGGCTCGGTCGGCCCGGTCGGTGTGGCGGCCCGGCCGGTGGCGTGCAGGCGCAGCACCGCGGCGGCGAGTGCTCCGGCCCCGGCGACGATGACCACCACGACCAGCATCCGGGTGGCGGTGGCCGACCAGGGCACCGGTGGGACGGCCCGGGACAGCACGGCGGCGTTGGCGATCCCGGCGAAGAGGGCCAGGCACGCCCCGGCCAGCGCCAGCACGAAGTCCACACCGTCGCGTCGGGTCACCGCCACGCCACCGGCGACGATCGCGCCGAGCCCGGTCACCAGCGTCCAGACCGGGCCGGAGAGCAGCCCGGCCAGCACGGCGCCGACTCCTTCGGCCCCGGCGTCGAGCACCCGTCCCACGGCGAGCACGACCGCCGCCACCCCGCCGACCGCCAGCAGCGCACCGAGGCCGGTCCGCGCCCGACCGCCGGGGGAGGAGGCGGCCGGCAGCAGCCCGGCCGCGCCCACCGCGAGCGCGCCGAGCGTGATCGCCACCCACCAGGGGTACGCGTCCGGCGGCGGCACCCAGTCCAGGGTGCCCCGGATCTCGGTGCGCCCGTCCGCGTCGCGCAGCGGTACGGCCCAGTCGCGTACCCGGTGCTCGCGGTCGGGTGCGGCGCGGACCTGGGCGGGCGGACCCGCCTCGCGCCACAGCGCGCGCTGGTCGTGCCAGCGGGCGGTGGTGCCGGTGTCGACGCGTCGCCACTGCGGTGCGGCGGCCGGATCGACCTCGTCCGGCAGCGGGGTGTCGGCGAGGATGGTGCGGTTCAGGTACGTCGCCGGGGAGCGGGTGTTCTCGAAGACGCCGTCCGGCCCGACCCGCAGGTAGGGCTCGCCCGAGTAGCCGATCACCTCGACCGGCCGGTCACCGGTGTTGGTCAGTTCCAGTCTGGCGCCCGCCTCGACCACCCGGACCCGCAGGTCGGGTCGGGCCGCGACCGCGCCGACCGCCACCCGGTAGTCGGTGCCGTCGGGCGCGTCCGCGCCGTGTGCGGCGGCCGGGGCGGCGGTCACCAGCAGCGCGGCGACCACGGCGGTGAGCAGCAGCCCGACGCGGGCCGCCAGGGGCGACAGCCAGGGACGGGCCGCCAGGGGCGACAGCCCGACGCGGGCCGCCAGGGCACGGATCACTTTCCGGCCGCCTCCACCGCGGCGGTGATGTTCTCCGGCGTCCACTGCTGCACCGGCTCGCCGTCGACCAGCACGGTCGGGGTGCCGGTGACGTCGGCGCGGTTGGCCTCCTCGGTGACGTGCGCGGTCCACGACGTGTACCTGCCGTCCCGGACGCAGGTGCCGAAGGCGTCCCGGTCCAGCCCGACCTCGGCGCCGATGTCGATGAGCTGGTCGTTGCTGAGGCCGGCGCCGCCCTCCGGCGGCTGGCGCTCGAACAACGCCGCGCCGAACTCGCTGAACCTGCCGCCCTCGGCGGCGCACCCGGAGGCGGCGGACGCACGGGTCGAGTACTGGGTGCTGGAGAAGCGGTTCAGGTAGGCCACCGGGTGGTACACGACCCGGATCTTGCCGTCGTCGACGAGCTGTTTGAGGGTGGGGCCGCTGGTCTGCTCGAACTGCTTGCAGGCCGGGCAGATGTAGTCCTCGTACACGTCGACGGTGACCGGTCCGGTGCCGACCACCACGCCGGTGCCCGCGTCGTTGGCGCCCGGTGGCGGGGTGAAGTCGCCGGACCGCTGGCCCGACCAGACACTCCACCCGATCAGCCCGGCGATGACCAGCACCACCACCGCGCTGAGTGAGATCCACAGGGTCCGTTTGCGGCGCCGCTCGCGGGCCAGTTGCTCCCGGACGACCCTTGCCGCGTCCTTGCGTCCCTTGCGACTACTCATCTTCGTCCTCCACCGGTTCGCCCGTCAGGACGCCGTCGAGTGAGACGGCCGTCCGGGGCCAGATCAGCAGGAACCCGGCCATCGCCAGGAAGGCCACGTCCCGGAGGATCTCCGGGAGGTAGCTGGGGCGCTGCCCGGTCGGCAGCTCGCCGCCGGTCCCGAAGCAACCGCAGTCGATCGCCAGGCCACGGGCCCAGGCCGAGGCGATGCCCGCGATGAAGAGCAGCAGCAGGACCGCCGAGACCCCGGCGGTCAGCCGGGTGGCCAACCCGAGCAGCAGGAGTACGCCCAACGCCAGCTCGACGAAGGGCAGCGCCGCGCCGATCACCACCGCCAGGTCGTACGGCATCACCTGGTACGCGTGCACACTGCGGCCGGAGGCGGCCAGGTCACCGACCTTGGAGGCGCCGGCATAGAGCCAGACGGCGGCCAGCCCGAGCCGGAGGGCGAGCCCGAGCCAGGGCCGCCACCGTGTCCACCTCGACGTCGCGCTCCGCGCAGCCCCGTTCACCCGGCCAGCGCCTCACCGACCGCGTCCACGAGGTCGGCGCGGGCCCGGGCGACCCGGGATCGGATGGTGCCCACCGGCACGCCCTCCACGGTCGCCGCCTCGGCGTACGAGAGGCCGAGCAGTTGGGTCAGCACGAACGCGCCGCGCCGCTCGGCGGGCAGTCGGCGGACAAGGTCGGCCGTGCCGAGTTGCCCGGCCGGATCGGGGTGTGCCAGGTCGGTGTGCGCGTGGGCGGTGAGTCGCTGGTCGAGGCGTCGCCGCCGGACCACCGTCCGGAGGTGGTCGGCGCAGGCCCGCCGGGCGATGCCGAGCAGCCAGGTGCGGGCGGTGGACCGGCCCTCGAAGGTGGGCAGTGCCCGGAACGCCCGCAGGTAGGTTTCCTGGGTGAGGTCGTCCGCGCTGTCCCGGTCGAGCAGTGCCGCCGTGAACCGCCACACCTCGGCCTGGGTGGCCCGGACGAAGGCGGCCTGGGCGGCCGGGTCGCCGTCGCGGGCGGCGAGGGCCCATCCGGTGGCCGGGTCGGGGCCGGCGTGTCCGTCGACACCGCCGGTGTCGGCGGTGGCGCGGCTGTCGCGCGGAGCGGGGATCACGACAACCCAGGTTACGCGGCGGGACCGGCAGCAGCAGGGTCCTTCGGCCCTTCATGGCCTGCGCCACGCCGGGAACTTTCTCCGGGTTCCGGCCGACTACCCGCTCATGACCTCGGCTCGGCACCCGCGTGGGCGTACCCGATCGAGGACGATAGTCGTCAATCGATGGCCGCGACTCGCCGGAAGGGGGTCCGGTCGGAGACGATGTGGGTCATGACTGCCGTCCCTCGCCGCCGATCCGCCCGCTGGGCCGCCGCTGCCGGCCTGCTGGTCACCGTCGTCGCCCTGCTGCTCGTCCCCGCCGGACCGGCCGCCGCCCACGCCGTGCTCTCCAGCAGCAGCCCGGCCGCGTCGGCCGTGGTGCCCACGGTGCCGGCCGAGGTGGTCCTCACCTTCAGCGAGACGGTCCGCCGGGTGCCGGACCGGATCCGGGTCATCGCCCCGGACGGCTCCCGCGTCGACCGGGGCGATCCGACCTTCACCGACAGCGTGGTCAACATCGCGGTCGACACCTCCGGCGGCAACGGCACCTACCTGGTGACCTACCGGGTGATCTCGGCGGACAGCCACCCGGTCTCCGGTGCGTTCACGTACTCCGTCGGCGCGCCCTCGGAGCCGCCGGTGGACAGCGGCGACGACGGCCGGGCCGATCCGCTGGTCACCAACGCGATCAAGACCGCGAAGTTCGTCGGGTACGTCGGTCTGCTGCTGCTCGTGGGCCCCGCACTGGTGCTCGCGCTGCTCTGGCCGCGTCGGCTCTCCCGGCAGGGACCGGCCCGCCTGGCCTGGACCGGCCTGGGGTTGGTGGCGGTCTCCACCGTCGCGGTGGCGTTGTTGCAGGTGCCGTACACCAGCGGGGGCGGGCCGTTCGACATCAGCGGCGAGGGGCTGGGCCTGGTGCTCGGCAGCACCTTCGGCGCCGCGCACCTGATCCGGCTGGGACTGCTCGCGGCGGCGGTGTTCCTGCTCCGGCCGCTGCTCGCCGGGCCGGTCGGCCGGGCCGATCTGATCATCCTCGGCCTGCTCGCCGGTGCGGCGCTGCTCACCTGGCCGCTGGCCGGGCACCCGGCGGCCTCACCCGCCCCGGCGGTGTCGGTGATCGTCGACGCGGTGCACCTGGGCAGCATGGCGGTCTGGCTGGGCGGTCTGGTGATGCTCGCCGCCTTCCTGCTGCCCCGGGCGGACGAGCGGGAGTTGGGCGCGATCCTGCCGATCTGGTCGCGCTGGGCCGCGCTGGCGGTCTCCGCGCTGCTGCTCGCCGGCATCGTCCAGGCGCTGATCGAGGTGGCCACCCCGGCAGCGCTGGTCGGCACCACGTACGGCCGACTGGTGCTGGCCAAGGTCGGGCTCTTCGCCGTGGTGATCGGGTTGGCCGCGTACTCGCGGAACCTGATCCGCAAGCGGATCGCGGCCAGCCGCCCCGCGCCGGTACGCCGGGCCGTCTGGGCGGAGCTGGCGGTCACCGCGGTCGTGCTCGGCGTCTCCGCCGTCCTGGTGCAGACCACTCCCGCGCGGACCGCCTCCTCGGACGTCGCCGCCGTCGACGCCGGCTACTTCACCACCCGGGTGGAGAGCACGCTCTACGCGCTGCAGATCGAGATGTCCCCGGCCCGGCGGGGCAACAACTCGGTGCACTTCTACGCGTACACGCTGGACAACCGGCCGCAGCCGGTCGTCGAGTGGAAGGCCACCATCGCGCTGCCGTCGGCCGGGATCGAGGCGATCGACATCCCGCTGCTGCCGCTGACCGACAACCATGCGACCGGCGAGATCACGCTGCCGGGTCCGGGGGAGTGGGAGCTGCGGGTGACCGCCCGGACCACCGAGATCGACCAGGCCACGGTGACCGCCACCGTGCCCGTTGCCTAGAGAGGTTCCATACCGATGATCCGTCACCGGCGTACCGTGGGTACCGCCGCCGCCCTGGCGCTCGGCGCCGTCGCCACCGCCGTCCTCGGCTTCGCGACGCCCGCGTCGGCCCACGTCTCGATCAGCCCGAGCGAGGCCGAGCAGGGCGACTACGGCAGGTTCGCGTTCCGGGTGCCGAACGAGAGCGACACGGCGTCGACCACCAAGCTGGAGATCTTCCTGCCGGAGAACGCCGCGATCGGCTCGGTCTCCACCGCGCCGGTGCCGGGCTGGACGGTGGCGGTGGAGAATCGGCGGGTCGACCCGCCGATCCTGGTGCACGGTGCGGAGATCTCGGACGTGGTCGCGAAGGTCACCTGGACGGCGAGCGGCGACGCCGGGATCGCCCCGGGCACGTTCCAGGAGTTCCCGGTCATGCTGGGCCCGCTGCCCGAGGTGGACCAGATGGTTTTCAAGGCGCTGCAGACCTACTCCGACGGCGGGGTGGTGCGCTGGATCGACGAGCCGCAGCCGGGCGGTGAGGAGCCCGCCGCCCCGGCGCCGGTGCTCACCCTCGCCGCCGCCGGCACCCCGACGGAGGGGCCGGCCGGGGCGCCCGCGCCGGAAACGGTGGCTGACGACGATGACGAGGACGGCTCCGGGTTGGCCGTCGGCCTGGGCGTTGCCGGGCTGGTCGCCGGGGTCGGTGGTCTGGTGCTGGGCGGGCTCGCGTTCTCGCGTACCCGCCGGGACGCCGGCCCGGCCGACCGCGACGGCGAGGCGACCTCGACCTCCTGACCGCTCCGGTTGTCGCGGGCCCGCCGGGATGTCCCCGGCGGGCCCGTCCGCTTTCGGACCCGCTGCCGTGGATATCCGCAGATCAGCCGTTCGCCGTGGGTAAGGTCTGCCGGGTATCTCGCTACGGAGGGGGACAAGGCGGATGCGTTTCGTGTGGGCGTTGGCCGGCATGGTGCTGCTGATCACCGGCACCACCGCGTTGCTCGGTGCCGCCGGACTCGGCCTGTTGACCAGTCACGCGGATCCGGGCGGGGGGTTCACCGCCCGCGTCGAGACCGTGCGGACACCCGGGCACGCGGTGGTGGTGGTCGACCTGGACGCGCTGCTGCGGCAGGAGGTGCCGTTCAGTCGGGTCGGGCAGGCGCGGCTGCGGCTGGAGGCCCGCACACCGGACGGCCCGGCGTTCGTCGGGTTGGCCCCGGCCGACGAGGCGCGTCGCTGGCTGGCCGGGGCACCGCACGCGGTGGTGCAGCGGACCGCCCTGGCCCGGGGCCCGCTGCCGGTCCGGCTGGAGCACCGCGCCCCGGAGGTCGGCACGCCGCCGACCGTGCCGGCCGCCCCGGCCGCACAGACCTTCTGGGTACGCGCGGGTGCCGGCGCCCTCGAATGGAGTCCCGGGGAACTGGCCGGTCAGCGACTGAGCCTGGTGCTGATGCACCCCGACGGCCGGGCCGACCTGGCCCTTGACCTGCGCGCCGAGTTGCGGGCCGGTTGGGTCGCGCCGGCCACCTGGGGCTCGCTGGCCGGCGGCATCCTGCTGGTGGTCCTCGCGGCGCTGGTGCTGCTGCGCCCGGTACGCCCGCGCGAGGTGGTCTTCGTGGTCGAACCCGACCAGGTGCCGGTGCTCGCCGGCAGGCTGGGCGTCAGCTCGCTCAGCGGCCTGGGCACCCCGCCGTCGCCGCGTGCGACGCCCGAGCGGCAACTGGTGTCGGTGGCCGCCGCGCCCCGGGCGGCGATCGCCCCGGTGCCGCGTCCGGAGACCCTGGCCGACCTGCCCGCCCCGCACCACCCGCTGCGCCCGCCCGCCCCGCCGTCCTGACGGTCCCTCGGTGGGTGCCGGGGCAGCCGTCCTGACGGCACATCGGTGAGCACCGGTGCCGGGACGGGTGGGGCGGGCCCTCCGCGCTGCCGACGTGGAGGGCCCGCCCATCACCGGGGGATATCGGTGCCCATCGGAGGGATGATGCCTCTACGGGCAGATTACCGGTGAATGGTCGTCTCGGGAAGAGTGTCCGCTTCGTGCGACTCGGTCAGTGGCCGGTCCACCCGCGGACGCACCGGCAGCACGACCAGCAGCAGCAGGCAGAGCAGCACGTACGCGTTGCGGAGTACGAACTCCCACGGCGTCTGGGTGGGTGTCGGAGTGACGCCCCAGTCGTAGAACGACACCACGCCGTACACGATGATCATCGAGGTGCCGAGCGCGAGCCAACTCAGCCGGCGGCGCCGCCGCGCCCCCTCGGGCGTGCGGGGATCGGTCCGCAACGCCGCGTCGATCAGGATGATCACCGCCGGGACGAACCAGTAGATGTGGTGCGTCCAGGTGATCGGGCTGATCAGGGCGGCGACCAGGCCGGTCAGGGTCAGCGCGGTGAGTGCGTCGCCGGCCTGGGTGGCGCGTACCGCCCGCCAGAGGCCGTACGCGACGACGGCCGCGACCAGGGGCAGCCAGATCAACCGGCTCGGCTCCTCCGGCGCGGTCAGCCGGCTCAGCAGCCCGAACAGCGACTGGTTGCCGGTGTAGTCGGTGCGACCGACCCGGTCGGTGGCCCACAGCTCGTGCGTCCAGAAGCGCCACGAGTCGCCGGGTGCCACCGCAGCGGCGAGCAGGGTGGCTCCGGCGGCGGCCGCGCTCGCCACCACCGCCGCGCGCCAGCGCCGGGTGGCCAGCAGATAGACGATGAAGATGCCCGGGAAGAGCTTCAGCGCCGTGGCCAGCCCGATGCCGATCCCGGCCCACCGGCTGCCACGGGGTACGGCGAAGAGCAGGTCGGCGAGGATCAGCACCACCAGCAGCATGTTGATCTGTCCGAAGGTGATCGTCTCCCGGGTGCTCTCCACGCCGAGGACCAGCAGCGCGCCCACGGCCAGGGTGAACGCGTACGGCAGGCGGTGCCGGCGGATCACCGGGTCGAGCAGCCACTTGGTGGTGACCACCACGCCGAGCACGGTCAGGCCGGTGAAGATCGCCACCGTGGCGCCCAGCTTCAGCAGGGAGAACGGCAGCAGCAGCAACGCGGCGAACGGGGGATAGGTGAAGAAGAGCTCACCCTGCACCCGGTCGGGCTGGGCGTAGTCGTAGAGCGGATTGCCGGCGGCCCACCAGTCCATCGCCGCCATATAGATCTTGAGGTCGAAGAAGTCGTGCACGGTGCCCGGCAGGTAGAGCACCGGCAACACCGAGGCGAGCGCCAGTGCCCCGACGATCCGCCGTGCGGTGCGGCCACCAGGGTCTTCGAGGTCGACGCTGGACGGTGTGGCGGGTTCGGCGGGCACGGGAAAGACCCTAGCGGTCGGTCGGGCCGGCGGCGCGCAGCCACGGTGCGTGGGCTGCGCGTAGGCTGTGCCGATGGCTGATCTTCTCGTCTGGATCGACTGTGAGATGACCGGGCTCGACCTCGGTGGCGACAGGTTGATCGAGGTGGCCGCGCTGGTCACCGACCCCGATCTGCGCGTGCTCGGCGACGGCGTGGACGTGGTCATCCACGCCGACGACGCGGCGCTCGACGCCATGCCGGAGATCGTCCGCACGATGCACGGCAAGTCGGGGCTGACCGAGGAGGTTCGCCGCTCCACGGTGAGCCTGGCCGAGGCTGAGGAGCGGGTGCTCGACTACATCACCAGTCACGTGAAGGACCCACGGACGGCACCGCTCTGCGGCAACTCGATCGCCACCGACCGGGGATTCATCGCCCGGGACATGCCCCGTCTCGACGCGCACCTGCACTACCGGATGATCGACGTCTCCTCGATCAAGGAGCTGTGCCGCCGGTGGTACCCCCGGGTGTACTTCGGCCAGCCGCAGAAGGGCCTCGCCCACCGGGCGCTCGCGGACATCCGGGAGAGCATCCGCGAGCTGGAGTACTACCGGCGCACCATCTTCGTACCGCTGCCCGGTCCGGACGTGGAGAGCGCCAAGGCCATCGCCGCCGACCTCTGAGCGTCCCGGCAACCCGCTGGACGCGGTCGACCACGGTGGGGGTATGATTTCTCCGCACCCGCACGGGCGATGAGTTCGGGCGCGGCGGCATGGTGGCTGTAGCTCAGTTGGCAGAGCACCGGGTTGTGGTCCCGGTTGTCGTGGGTTCAATTCCCATCAGTCACCCCACACCTGCGAGGCCCGAACCTTTGGTTCGGGCCTCGTTCTCGTTCCGGTCGCCCCTCCCCTCGGGCCAGCACGCGCCCGTATCCGCTGTGGCCTTGCCCTCGACAGATATTTGAACGATAGTTCTAGTTGTACGTTCGTTCAAATATCTTGTGGAGGTGCCGTGTCGGAGGTCGCCGTCCGGCGTGCGGGCGGGCGCGAGTGGGCGGGCCTCGGGCTGCTGGCGCTGCCCACGCTGCTGATGGGTCTGGACGTCACCGTGCTGTACCTGGTGCTGCCGAGCATGGCCGAGGCGCTCGACCCGTCGGCCACGCAGACCCTGTGGATCATGGATGCCTACGGGTTCCTCATCGCCGGGTTCCTCATCACCATGGGTACCCTGGGGGATCGCATCGGCCGGCGACGCCTGCTCCGGATCGGGATGGCCGCGTTCGCGCTCGTGTCGGTGCTCGCGGCCGTCGCGCCCAGCGTGGAACTGTTGATCGCGGCCCGTGCGCTGCTCGGGATCGCGGGCGCGACGTTGATGCCCTCGACGCTGTCGCTGATCTCCAACATGTTCGCCGACGCCCGACAGCGCGCGATGGCGATCGGGGCCTGGGCCACCATGTTCGCCCTGGGCATGGCGGCCGGTCCGGTCGTCGGCGGTGCCCTCGTCGACGCGTACTGGTGGGGCGCGGCCTTCCTGCTCGCCGTCCCCGTCGCGATCGTCGTCCTGATCGGGGCGAGGTCACTGCTGCCCGAGTACGCCGACCCGCAGGCCGGGCCGCTGGACCTGGTCAGCGTCGCGTTGTCCCTGGCGGCGATCCTGCCCGTCGTCTACGCGGTCAAGCAGGCAGCCTCCCACGGTGCCGGTGCGCGTACGCCGGTCCTCCTCGTCGTCGGCGCGATCGCCGGGGTGGCGTTCGTCCGCCGGCAACGGCACCTGACCGCGCCGCTGCTGGACGTGACCCTCTTCGCCGACCGGGCCTTCTCCGCAGCTCTCGCCGTCCTGCTGATCGGGCTCGTCGGTGTCGGCGGCACCATGTACATGGTCACGCAGTACCTCCAACTCGTGGAGGGCCTCACCCCGTTCACCGCGGGCCTGTGGATGGGCCCGCCGGCGCTGGCGATGTTCGCCGCCGCCGTCGGCGCGCCCCTGGTCGCCCGGCGGGTCCGGCCGGGCCTGGTCATGGCCGCCACGCTCGCGTCGTCGGTGTTCGGCTACGTCCTGCTGGCCACCGCCGCTCCCGGCGACACGGTGACCGTCGTGGCCGGGTTCGCCGCCGTCTACCTCGGTCTCGGGGCGATCGCCGCGCTCGGCACCGACATGGTCGTCGGCGCCGCACCGGCCACCAAGTCCGGATCGGCCGCCGCCATGTCCGAGACCGTCCAGGAACTCGGCATCGCCGTCGGCGTCGCGCTGCTCGGCAGCCTCAGCACCGCGCTCTACACCGCGCGGATGGTCGCGCCGGCCGACACCGCACCGGAGGTCGCCGACCGCCTCACCGGAAGTCTCGCGGGCGCGCTCGCCGTCGCCGACCAGGTGCCGACCGAGGCCGTACGGGCCGCGCGGGACGCCTTCACCACCGGGGTGAACGTCGCCTCCGCCGTGGCCGGCGTCGCGATCGTGGCGGCCACCCTGCTGTGCCTGGTGGCCCTGCGGCACGTCCCTCCCCTCGGCGCGGATCAGGACGCCGACGGTCACTGACCGCTCGACTACCCTGGGCGCCAGGGGAGGGAGCATGAGCGAGGAACCCGTCGACGGGCGACGCGCCAGGGGCGCCAAGCGCCGGTCCGAGATCATCGAGGCCACCCTCGCCGTCGTCCTCCGCGAGGGCGCAGCCGGTGTCACCCACCGTGCCGTCGCCACGCAGGCCGGCGTCGCCACCAGCCTGAGCATCTACTACTTCGCCACCCTGGACGACCTTCTCGTCGCCGCGCTGTCCAGCGTCGCCGACGGGTACACCGAACGGATCCGCCGGATCATCGACGGCCCGGGTGACAAGCTGCGCGGCCTGGCCGCACTGATCGTCGAGTCCGCCGGGCCGGGACGCGAGAAGGCGCTGGCCGAACGCGAACTGTCCACGCTCGCCGCCCGCAGACCCGCTCTCGCCCCGATCGCCCGGCACTGGCGTGAGAACGTCGCCGCGCTCGCCGCCACCCTCACCGACGACCCCCACGCCGTGGACGCGGTGGTCGCCGCCTCCGACGGCCTGTGCACCGCCATCCTCATCGAGAACGTCCCCGCCGACACCGACCACGTGCACCGGATCCTGGCGCACGCGCTCGGCGTCGACCGCTAGTGCGGTGTCCAGAAACGTTCACCGGGCCGCGCCGGGTCCAGACGACGACCGGCGGCGTGGGAGTCGGGCCTGGATACAACACCGGTATCCAGGCCCGACTCCGCCTTGCCGGACCGCCGCCTGGACCTCGCCGCGACACCGCCAACGTTCCTTGACACCGCACTAGCGGACCGGCCGTCGACTCACTCGGTGGTGTCGGGGGAGGCGTCCGGCGCGGACTCGTCGCCCGCCGGCTCGTACGGCAGGGCGCTGCCCTTGACGTACTCGTCCCAGCTCACGTTCCAGTCCGTCCAGCCGTTGCCGTTCTGGAGCTTGCGCTCGGTGCCCTTGACCACGATCGGGTCGCCGACCTTCGTGTTCTCGAAGAGCCAGGCGCCGTTGACCATCGAGACGTTCACGCAGCCGTGCGAGACGTTGGTGGTGCCCTGCTGCCCCTCCGACCAGGGCGCGGCGTGGATGAACTCCCCGCCCCAGGTCAGCCGCTGGGCGTAGTCGATCTTCGTGCGGTAGCCCTCTTCGGGGCCCAACTCCTCCAACGTGTCGAAGACCGTCTTGCGCAGCTTCTCCATCACCACCATCGTGCCGCTGGAGGAGGGCGTGGTCTTCTTGCCGAGGCTCACCGGGATCGTCTTGATCGTCTCGCCGTCCCGGGTGACGACCATGCGTTTGTTGCTGTTGTCCACCGTCATGACCAGCTTCGGGCCCACGGTGATGTCCACGGTCAGGTCGGCCCGGCCGTACCAGCCGTCGCCCAGCGGCAGCCCGCCCGCCTGCACCCGGTAGGAGACCTTGCTGCCGGCCTTCCAGAACTCCTTCGGCCGGTAACGGACCTCGGTGGGGCTGACCCAGTGCCAGACGCCCTCCTGGGCGGGCGTGGACTTCACCGTCATCCGCCGCTGGAGGTCGGCGCGGTACTTCTCCGGGATCTCCCGGCCGAACTTCACGATCAGCGGCATCGCGACCCCGACCGTCTGGTCGTCGCCGAGGAAGCTGGTGACCCGGACCTGGTTGCTCGGCTGCTTCATCACGGTGAACGCGCTGGTCGCGGTCACCGGGACACCGTCGTCGCCGGTCGCGGTGACGGTCGCGGTGTACGACTCGCCGTACGCCAACGCCTTCGACGGCAACCAGCTCTTACCGTCCGGGGCCAGCGTGCCCTTGACCGGCTCCCCGTCGGCGCCGGCCAGCTCGACAGTGGTCTCCTCGGACTGCTCGGCGGCGAAGGTGACCGCCGTCGAGGCGGGAACGTCCTTCGCGTCGGCGGCCGGTTCGCTGATGCTCACCGACGCCTTCGGCGCCGGCTGGTCGGCACCGTCCTGCCAGCCCGGCCCGTTGTCGCCGCCCTTGCCGCCGGTGCAGGCGGAGGTCAGCACCATCGCCACGGCGAGCATCCCCGCGGCGAGCACCCCCCGCCGGCGGTTGCGCTGGTCCCGAACTCGCATGGTGTCCTCACAGTCATGGTCCGCTGCCCGTCCACATCACAGACGCACCGGAACACGTACCCGTTGCGGAAGGTGAACCGAAACACGTGGAGCGGGATGTCCGGATAGTGACATATCTGGCACGGTCACAGGGCCGGACCCGCACCACCGTCCGGAACCGGCAGCGCGCTGCCCTTGACGAACTCCGACCAGCTCAGATCCCACGCCGTCCAACCGTTGCCGGCGGCCAGCTTCCGCTCAGTGCCCTTGATGGTGATCGGATCACCGACCTTGGTCCGTTCGAAGAGCCAGCGGGCGTTCGCCAGGGACACGTTCACGCAACCGTGTGACACATTCTGCCGTCCCTGGACGTGTTCCGACCAGGGCGCCGCGTGGATGTACTCGCCACCCCAGGTCAGCCGCTGGGCGAACTGGATGTCGGTGACGTAGCGGTTCTCCGGATCGGGATCGTCCATCGTGTCGAAGACCGTCGCCTCCTTCTTCTCCATCACCACCAGCGTGCCACTGGACGACGGGGTCTTCTTCTTGCCCAGGCTCACCGGCAGGGTCTTGATCAGGTTGCCGTCCTCGTACACCCGCATCTGCTTGTCGGCATTGTCCACCTTCATCTCGAAGGCCGAGCCGATCTTCGCGGTGGCGCTCCGGTCGACGTTGCCGAACCGGCCGTTGCTCAGCGGAATGCCGGTCAACGCGATCCGTACGGACAGCTTCGTGCCGGCCTTCCAGTACTCCGGCGCCCGGTAGAACGCCTGAGTGCCGTTGCTCACCCAGTGCCAGGTGCCCGGCTGCGGCGGATCGGTCTGCACGAACATCCGCTTCTGCACGGCGGCCCGATCCTTCTTCGGGATGCCCGGGTGGAACTCCGCCACCACCGGCATCGCCACGCCGTACGTCCGGTCGTCGAAGAGGTAGAGCCCCGAGGTGATCATCGAGCCGGGCTTCGCCATCGTGGTGAACGTGCTGGTCCCCTCGCTGACCGAGCCGTCCGGCTGCTTCGCGGTCACCGTGGCCGTGTACTCGGTGGACCACTTCAACGGCGCGGACGGCACCCAGGACGAGCCGTCCGTACGCAGCTTGCCCTTGACCTCCTTGCCGTTGGCGGTCGTCAGACTGACCTTCGACACCGTCGCGCCGTCCGGCAACTCGGCACCGATCTCCACGCTCACCGGCCGCTTCTTCGCCCCGTCGGCCGGGCTCACCGCCAACGGCGGCCCACTCGACGGCGGTGTGTCCGGCGTCACCGCACCGCTGGTCGCGGGCCCCGGCACGAACTCGGCAGCCGAGCCCTCCTCGCGACAACCCGACAGTGCCAGCGACGCCACCAGACCCAGGGTGCCCACCAACGCCCCGGCCCGCGCGAACCTGCCCATCCCCACCCCTGTCTTAGCGACCTGGCGGACATCGTGCCCCATCCACGCCGCCCAACATGAACCCGTCCCACGCCTTGTGTGTGCTTGTTGCCAAATGTCCGGAAAGCTCGACCGAAGGGAGGACCCGGGTATCGGATTGGAACCCGCCTCAGGGTGCGTGCTAGGGTTTCCCCCGTTGCCACCGAGCGCCGCTAGCTCAACTGGCAGAGCAGCGGACTCTTAATCCGCGGGTTCGGGGTTCGAGTCCCTGGCGGCGCACCAAGCAGCAAGGCCCTGACCTGGTAGAACTCTGCCGGTCGGGGCCTTTTTCGTGTTGTCGTGATGGCTGGTCGCTCGCCGGGTGCTCGGGAGCCGATGAACCGCTCCGGCGTCGGCGGGACGCGCGGCGCGGCGACCGTCGGCGCCGATCATGGAGTTGTGGTCGCCGCAAAACGTCTTTTGGTGGACATGGAAGTGACCACCACTCCATGATCGGCGCGGATTGGGGCAGCTCCTCGTCGAGGAGTTGGCTCTGGTGGACGGTGGTGGTGATGGCGGTGTCAATGGTGACGAGCCTGGCTCGGTGGGCAGCGCGATCTCCAGGTGGTCTGCCAACTGGCGGCATCGTTCGACGCGGGGTGGCGTGCCCACCCCGCGCCCGTACAGGTTGAGGAGACATGCGGGCGACGACCGTGGGTGACGTGACCCTTCTCCTGCCGGACCTCCATCCGGAGGACCTGGACCAGGTCACCGACCTCTCCGACGGTGACCTCCGCGACGGCCTCATCGATGGGGTCTCCTGGCGTGGCGAACAGCTTGTGGAGCAGAGCATCCGAGGCTGTCGGATCACCGGCGCGGACCTCGGTGAAGTCAGCTGGGAGGCGGGGGCTCTCTACGGGTGCGAGGTCGTGCGGACGGACCTGCCCGGCGCGACCCTCACCGGCATCAGCATCGAACGGTGCGCGTTCACGGGGTCCCGATTCACCGGCACCCGGCTCGTCGACGTCCGACTCAAAGACGTCCGGCGAGCCTGCAGGAAGCGCTACTGGCCCTCGCCCGCGAACGCCCCTGGACGAGATCGCCGTCGGAGACATCACCAGCCGGGCGGGCATCAACCGCAGCACCTTCTATCAGCACTACGACGACAAGGAACAACTCTTGACGGCCGCACTCAAGAGCGCCGTCGACCGGGCCTCCGCCGGAATCCACACCACCAGGCGGGACCCTCTCGTCCCGGGTACCGCACCCGAGATGAGGCTCTATCTCGAACACATCGCCGCCAACGCGACCGTCTACCGGCAGGTCCTGCAGAGCAACAGATCCTCGATCGTCGCCGCAGCCCTCCGCGAGCGGATCGAGGAACTGATCACCAGCGGCCTCGACGCGTCGACCGCCCTCGACGAGGACGACCTGCCCCGCGATGTCCTTGCCGCCGCACTGTCGGGCATGACGATCGGCATCATCACCGCCTGGCTCCGGCGCGACCCGCTCCCCGATGCGGCCGTCGCGGCACGATGGCTCTGGCGCAGCCTCACCCGCCCGGCGGCCCCGCAGACCTGACCGACAGGGTCCGTTCCCGATCCGCCGTGGTTCAGCAGCGTCACAATTCACCTCGACGCACGGTCGTGTGTGGAGGCCCGGAACAGAACCCAGGCTCCGGCTGACGGATCCCGCCCATTTCTGGAGGAACGATGAGACGACGTGAGCTGTCCGATGGATCGGGCGTTCAGGTCAGCCAACTCTGTCTCGGTGCCATGTCGTTCGGGACGGTGATCGACGAGGCGACCTCGTTCGCGATCCTGGACCGGTTCGTCGAGGCCGGCGGCACCACGATCGACACCGCGAACTGCTACTCGTTCTGGGTGCCCGGTGGGTCCGGTGGCGAGAGCGAGGCGGTGCTGGGGCGCTGGCTGGCCAGCCGGGGCAATCGGGACGACCTGGTCCTGGCGTCGAAGGTCGGCTCCGGGTTGGCGGCCGGCGGAGGGGCCGAGGGACTCGGCGCGTCGGTGATCCGGGAGCAGCTTGCCGGCTCGCTGAAGCGGCTCGGCGTCGACCATCTCGACGTCTACTACGCCCACCGCGAGGACCGCGAGACCTCCGACGAGGAGACCCTGGCCACGTTCCACGAGGCGGTGACCGAGGGCAGGGTGCGGGCGCTGGGGGCCAGCAACCACGCCGCCTGGCGGCTGGCCGAGACGCGGGCGTTGGCCTCGGCCCGGGGGTGGACGCCGTACACGGTGGTCCAGCAGCGCTATTCGTACCTGCTGCCGCGTCCGGCGACCGTGCTACCTGAGGGTGGGCACGTGCACGCGAGTGACGAACTGCTGGACCTGGTACGCAGTCGCGATCTGACCATGTTCGCGTACAGCACGCTGTTGTGGGGGACCTACACCCGCGCGGACAGGCCGTTGCCGGAGCACTACGCGCACCCGGGCACCGAGCGCCGGCTGCGGGTGCTCGGGGAGGTGGCGGCGGAGCTGGGCGCCACCCCGAACCAGGTGGTGTTGAGCTGGCTGATGGACGGTGACCCGGCGATCGTGCCGATCGTCGGGGTCAGCTCGGTGGCACAGCTCGACGAGTGTCTGGCGTCGGTCGACCTGAAGCTGCCGACCGAGCTGCGCCAGCGCCTGGACCAGGCGGCCTGAACCGAGAGTGCCTGGCGAGGCCGCCTGAGCAGGATGCCGCAGGCCACCGAGGCCGACCGCGCTTGACGCGGCGGCGGTACGCGGTAAGCCTTGTCACGCCTGCGATGCCGGTCGTCGGCGGCGGGCCGGAGGGGTGACGGATGACGCGCTGGACGTACGACGATGTTCCCGACCAGCGGGGACGTACCGCGATCGTCACCGGCGCCAACACCGGCCTCGGCCTGGAGACCGCCCGGCTATTGGTGGGCCGGGGCGCCCGGGTGGTGCTCGCCTGCCGCGATCAGGACAAGGGCGAGGCGGCCGTGGCACGGATCCGCGCGCAGTTCCCGGACGCCGAGGTGCGGAGTCTCCGGCTGGACCTGGCGGATCTCGGCTCGGTCGCCGAGTTCGCCGCCGCGTACCGGGCCGAGCACGACCGGCTGGACCTGCTGGTGAACAACGCGGGCGTGATGTATCCGCCGCTGCGGCGTACCCGGCAGGGGTTCGAGTCCCAGTTCGGGGTGAACCACCTCGGGCACTTCGCGCTCACCGGCCGGTTGCTCCCGCTGCTGCTGGCGACCGAGGGGTCCAGGGTCGTCGCGGTGGCCAGCAACGCGTACCGCACCGGCCGGATCGACCTCGACGACCTGAACTGGGAGCGACGGCGCTACGGGCGGTTCGCCGCGTACGCGCAGAGCAAGCTCGCCGTGCTGCTGTTCGTGTTGGAGTTGGATCGCCGGTTGAGCGGGGCCGGGGCGCCGGTGCGGGTGACCGCCGCCCATCCCGGATGGACGTACACCGGCGAGGGGCAGGGGCGGGACCGGTTCGTCGACGTCGTCAACACCATCGGGCGGTACGTGGCGATGAAGCTCGACGACGGGGTGCTGCCGACGTTGCGGGCCGCGACCGATCCGGGGGCCGAGAGCGGCAGCTACTGGGGGCCGGCGCACCGGATGGAGAACTCCGGTCCGCCGGTGCGGGCGGGCCGGAGTGCGCGGGCGCTGGACGTCGCGGTGGCGGTGCGGCTGTGGACGGAGAGCGAGCGGCTGACGGGTGTGCCGATCACCGTCGACCCGGTCGGTCGTACCGACCTCTGACGGTGTGCGGCCGGGGCCGGGAATCGCTGTGGTCCGGCCAATGATCCGTGGAAGTTTCATCTATACCGGAGATCGCGCGGTAATCACCGGCGCCGCATGTCCAATTGCCGCATCCGGTGGATATCGGTCGGAGTAAACGGGGTGGCGCGTCAGGCATAGACCGGAGTAAGGTCTGCGCCTACCCCGATACGTCTCCTGACTGAATCATGGCCCGGCGGCCTGGTGAGGAAACAATTCTCCCCTGCATGCCGGGCCGCCCCTTGCCCTGTTCGGCCTCGTGGAGGAGCTTCCGTGCAGCAGCACGATCCCGATGCGGCGCAGCCCTACGGCGATCAGCGGAATCAGATTGCCGACACTTCTTCCGCACCTTCCGTGCGACCGACCGAATCCGTCGAGGAGGGGACTCGCCCCGACCCGGACGGGGGCCGGCTGGCCAACCGTCCGCCCGGCTATCCGAACGCCGTCGTCTGGCTGCGGGTCGGGATCCTGCGGGACTGGCGCGGCGTCCTGGGCGCCTTCGTCGCGGCCTGGCTCTACGTGCCGGTGGCGCTGTTCACCGCAGTGGTGCTCGCGACGACCGCCGCGCTCACGCTCGCGTTCACCGGCGGCGGGATCGTCGCCGACCAGGTGCCGCACGCGGTACGCGACGCCCCGATCATCGGTGGGCTGATCGATTCCTTTCTGCAGCAGTCCGGTGGCCCGATCGGCGCTTTCGTCGGTGCGGCCATCGCATTCCTGGTCGGTCTGCTGGTCATTCCCGTCCTCCGGTTCAGCGAGGTGGACGGGCCCGTCTCACTGCTGGCCCAACTGGTCGGAATGGTGGGCGCGGCCATTGTGCTGGGCCTGCTCTACACGCTGTACCGAGTGGTGCTGGAGCACCGTTTGTTGCGGGTGTCGGGCGCCCGCGACCTCAGTCGGCGGGAACGCGATCTGATTCTGCCGATCCTGCACGAATGCGCACAGCGGCTCGGTCTGCCGAGTGTCCCGCGACTACTGGTCGAGGACGACCTGGTCACCACGAACGCGCGGGCGTACTCCCGGCACGTCGTGGTCACCACCGGTCTGCTCACCGACTCGCGGGAGGAGATCGCCGCGCTGCTCAGTCACGAGCTGGTGCACTGGCGCACCGGTGACGAGATCACGTCGGCCTTCGTCCGGGGTGTCGGGCTGCCCCTGGTCCTGGTGCACGCGGTGCCCACCTGGCTGATGCGCACGTTCCCGCACCCGGCCACCAACCTCTTCGTCTTCCTGTTCTTCTGGCCGGTCCTGCTGACGATGAAATACCTGGTGCAGCCGCTGCACCGCGCCGACGTGCGCGCGGCGGAGTACCGGGCGGACCTCGGTGCCGTGGTGACGGGGCACGCCGACGGCCTGCGGGCCGTCCTGGAGCGCCGCAAATCGTTCGAGAGTGGGCGCAGTGGCTGGGACGAGGCGGTCTGCGCCGAGCACCCGCCGAACGAGCTGCGCCTGGACCGGCTGGAGCAGGTCCAGGCCGCCGGTGACGTCGCGGGGGCGGAGACGCCGTCGGGGCGGGTGGTCGGCCCCGGGGAACTCTTCGGCGGGGACGACCCGGTGAGCGTCCGGCGTCCGGCCGTCGTCGGTGCCGCCGTCCTGCTCTCGGTCTGCCTGGTCTCTGGCCTGCTCGGGGTCGTGCAGTGGGGCTTCTTCCGGCCGGCGGCCGCCGTCGACGGGTACTTCTCGGCGCTGGAGGACCGGGACGTGGACGACCTCGCCGGGTGGTTGAGCCCGGACGTCGAGGCCGCGGTGCGCAGCGACGACCTGCTCGGCCGGATGGTGGAGTCGCCCGACTACCAGCCGCCGACCGACGTCGACGTCACGGCGATCGACCGGAAGGAGGACGACGCGATCGCCACGGTCTCGTTCGTGCTCGGCGGAGAGCGCATGGAGGGCGAGCTGACGCTGCGCCGGGACGACGGGGCGACGGCGGGGGTCTTCCGGGGCTGGCACGTCGTCGGCGGTGTCTCCACCCTGGACGTGACCGCCGGTCAGCAGGGCCTCCTGGTCAACGGGGTGTCGATGCCGGAGAACCCGCAGGGGCAGTCGGTGCTCGCCGTGCCCGGCGTGTACCTGGTGACGGCTGCCGCCAGCCCGTTGAGCGAGACGCCGTCGCAACGGATCGGCGTGGCACCCGGTGCCGACTACGCGACGCCGATCCAGGTCGTCGCCGAGTTGAAGCCCGCCGCCCGGTCGACGGTCGACGCGCAGGTGAAGGAGTACCTCGACGGCTGTGCGCGACAGACCGTCGCCGCCCCGCAGGACTGCCCGTTCCGGTTGGGCGGCTACCAGGGTGCCAAGGGGATCACGTGGACGATCGCCAGCTACCCGACGCCGCAGATCGACCTGCTCGGCCCGGCGGCGGCGCAGGTCAGCACGCCCTACGAGGAGCAGGGTCAGGTGCGGGTGAGCGGGACCTACGAGTCCTACTTCGGCGAGGAGGAGTTCACCGAGACCTACCCGCTCTCCGTCACCGGCATGGTCACCGCCACCGGTGCGGAGCTGACCTTCCAGCCCGAGGTGGACGAATGAACACCGACGCGTCCGTAGCGGGACGGCAACCCGTCCGACTCCAGATGATCACCACGCTCCGGCAGCCGGCCCAGGTCCCGCTCGTCGACTGGATCCACCGCCGGCCGGAGTTCCGGGCCGGCGTACGGGACCTGAGCGGGCGTGGCGGAGGGCGGGCGGGCTTCAGCGAGGCCGTCATCATCGCGGTGGTGGCGCAGAGCCTGCTGCCCGGACTCTTCGCCCTGCTGCAGACCTGGCTCAGCCAGCAACCCAGCGGTGCCACGGTGCGGATGCGGATCGGGGAGTCTGAGGTGGAGGTGCAGGTGACCGGGCGGACCGATCCGCGCCAGTTGCTGGAGCAGGTCACCCGGACCATCCAGGAGCACCGCGATCCGTCCCGCCCCGGCCCGGAGTAGGCCGTACGCCGGCGATTGTCGATATCGTGTGACGTCGTGCACGGCGGGACCATTTCCTAGGCGGTGCGGTATGACGGTCACTGCGGACCACGCCGAGTTGGTCGTCGCCGCACAGGCGGGGGACCGGTCGGCCCGTGACCAGCTCGTCTCGGCGCACCTGCCGTTGCTCTACAACCTCGTCGGCCGGGCGTTGAGCGGGCATCCGGACGTCGACGACGTGGTGCAGGAGACGCTGCTCCGGGTGGTCCGTGACCTGCCCACCCTGCGGGCGCCGGAGAGTTTCCGCTCCTGGCTGGTGGCGATCGCGCTGCACCAGATCGCCGGCCACCGCAGCCGGGTGCGCGGCGCGGTCGACCGGCTCGCCCTGGGCGACGGGGTGGAGCACCTGTCCGGCGGCGGGGACGTCGAGGGTGAGGCGATCGGGCGGCTGCACGTGTCGGACCAGCGTCGACAGCTTGTCGAGGCGACCCGGTGGCTCGACCCGGCGTACCAGCCGCTGCTGGCGCTCTGGTGGCAGGAGTGCACCGGTCGGCTCAGCCGGGCCGAGGTCGCCGCCGCGACCGGTGTGACCGTCGCGCACGTCGGCGTACGCCTGCACCGGATGCGGGAGCAACTGGAGTCGGGCCGGAGCATCGTCGCGGCGCTGGCGGCCCGTCCGCCCTGCCCGGACCTCTCGGCGGCGATCCGTGGCTGGGACGGGCGACCCACGTCGGTGTGGCGCAAGCGGATCACCCGACACGTCCGCGACTGCCCGTACTGCGGTGCGGGTGTGGCCGATCGGGTGCCCGCCGAGCGGCTGCTGCTGGGCATCGCGTCGTTGGCGGTGCCGGTGGGCCTGACCGCCGCACTGGTCGCCAAGGGCCTGCTGGCCGGGGCGGCCGGCGGCACCCCGGTCGTGGCGGCGCACGCCGTCGCCGGTGGGGCAACGGTGGCGGGCGGGACGGCGGTCGCCGGTGGCGCCGCGATCGACGGCGCAACGGTGGTCAGCGGTGGGGCGGCCGTCGGTGGCACGGCAGGCCAGGGCGGGTCGCTGCTGGGCGTGCTGACACAGGCGGTGGTGGCGCATCCGGTGGCGAGTGCCGCCGCCGGGGCGGTGTTGATCGCCGGGGCCACCGCCGGGGTCGCGCTGCGGCCGGATCCGGCGCCCCCGCCGCCGGCCGTCGCGGCGCCGGTGACGACGTCCGCCGCGCCGCCGCGCCCCAGCCCGACCCCGGCCACCACGACCCCGGCGACGTCGCCGTCCGTGTCACCGTCGGCGGTACGCCCGTCCGTGCCGGCCGGCACCATCCCGCTCGGCACCTGGTCGTTGGAGTCCGTACGGGCACCGGGCCGGTACCTGACCGTCGACGGCGACGTGGCCGGGCTCGACGAGGTGACCGGAGCCAGCAGCGCGCAGGCCCGGCGACGGGCCACCTTCACCGTCAGTCGAGGGCTCGCCGACCCGGACTGTGTCACCCTGCGCAGCGCCGACGGGCGGTACCTGCGGCATGCGAGCCTGCGACTGCGGCTGAGCCCGAACGAGGGCACCCCGCTGTTCCGGGAGGACGCGACCTTCTGTCCCGAGCGCGGCGCGACGGCTGCCTCGGTGACGATGCGCGCGCACAACTACCCGCATCTCGTGGTGCACGAGCGTGACGTGGGGTTCTGGATCGACTTCCCCGACGGTACGCAGACGTTCGCACGGGCGAGTTCCTTCCGGGTCCGTAACCCCTGGGCCTGACCGTCGGGCCCGACTCGCCCGACCGGCGACCCGCGATTCGGCGACGCACTTTTCGTAATGCCGGACCGGCTGCCGCGCCTCCTACTGCGTGAGGCGTCGGCGGCTCATGACCGGTGGTACGCCGCACGCCGTTCGTCCGAGTCGGCGGGAGCCCGTATGCAGGTGAGGCCACGGTCATGACCGAAGAACGTCCGCCGCCGACCCCGCACCGGGTCGTGGCCGAGTCGGCCGAGCATCCGCCGATGCGCCCGCTGTGGTTGTGCCGCCACTGTGGCCACCCCTGGCCGTGTACGCGTGGCAAGCTCGCCCTGCTGGCCGACTACGAGGGTGCCCCGGTCAACCTCTTCGTCTATCTGGCCGGTTGCCTGCACGAGGCCATCGACGACCTGCATCGACTCGATCCCTGCCAGACCGGCAGCGCCGCCGACATGTTCGACAGGTTCCTGGGCTGGCCGAACCGACTGAACCGGCGCTACCGGGTGACCCGGACGAGCGTGCGTGGCGACCGGCCCCCGACGGTCAGTCGGTAGGACCGGACAGGGCTCGGGGCCGGCCGACGCCTACGGCCGTCCCCGAGCTGCCCATACGCAGTCGTCAGCTGGTCATCATTGCGAGCATCTGCTGGATCCCGCCCTGGCGGGAGGCGCGTACCCGCTCGCCGAAGGCCTTGGTCTCGGCGTTCTTGCCGCCGCTGCGGACCAGGTTGGCCAGTTCCATCGCGTTGTGCTGGTGGGCCAGGAAGAGGCTCAGGAAGGACGTGTCGAACTCGGCGTCCTTGACCGTCGTCAACGCCTCGATCTCGGCCGGTCCGGTGCCGGGCAGTCCACCGTGGTGGGCGTGCAGGTTGGGCGCGGTGTCGACCTCGGTGGACTTGCCCCAGCTCCTGAGCCAGCCCTCGATCATCTTCAGCTCGTCGGACTCGGTGACCTGCACCGCCTGGGCGAGCGTCTTCAACTCCGGGTCCTGGGCGCGCTTCACGGCGGTGGCGGTCATCTGCAGGGCCTGCCGCTGGTGGTGGACGAACATCTGCAGGAACATCACGTCGGTGTCGTTGTACTCGTCGCCGGCCGTGATCTCGGCGACCGTCGTGTCACTCGTCGACGCGGACGGCGGCTGCGCGGCAGGTGACCCGCAGGCGCCGAGCAGGAACGGTACGACCAGGGCTGCCGCGACCAGTCGGCGCCTCACAGCGGGAGCCACAGCGCGAGGGTGTAGATCGAGGGCTCCCAGCTGTTGATGGCGGTGTGGCCCTGGCGGCACTCGTACCGCTTGCCCTCGAACGTCACCACGTCGCCGGTGCGGTAGCTGACCCCGGCGGCCCAGGCGTCACCGCCCGCTGCCGGCGGCGGGGCCGCGCTGGTCGGTGCGGCGGTGGTCGGCGTGGTGCCGGGCTGGGTGGGTGCGGTGGTGGGCGCCGTGGTGGGCGCGGCCGTGGGCGGTGCGGTGGTGGGCGCGGCGGTGGTCGGCCGGGGGTTGGGCGCCGCACCGCCGCCGCCGACGACCAGGTCCACGCAGTTGTAGAAGGCCATCGGGGTGTCGCCGATGTTCCAGACCGCGAGCAGCCGCTGGCGGCCGGGGAAGTTGCTCAGGTCGATGGTGTGCGACACAGTCGCGTCCGGCTGGGCGTTGCCCTCGTCGATCTCGGCGACCAGTCTGCCGTCGATGAAGTACTGCCAGTCGGCGGTCCGGTGCCGGGCGGTCAGCACCCAGGTGAGGGTCACCGAACTGCCCACGTTCCGGGCCGGCCAGTCGCGGGACTCGTCGGAGAGTACGGACCACTGGGCCACTCCGCCGTCGCACCGCTGGGAGCCCTTGGGCGCCTCGACGCTCTGCGGCTCGAACTGGATCGGGCCGCAGTCGGTGACCGTTCCGGCCGCGCACAACGCCTGTCGGCTGGGCGGGTTGGAGACGTATCCGTGGGCCTGGGCGGGCGAGGAGACCGCCAGGGACGAGGCGACCATGCCGAGGGCCACCAGTGGGTAGGTGATCTTCCTGCGCATCTGAACTCCGTACGGCTCGCTGCGGCTGTGACGGCGAGGACGCTAGTGCGCGGTTCCATAAAGGAGCCTTAACGGCTCCGGAAAGGATCATGAAAGGCGACTGCTGCTCCCGAGTCGCTCCGGAGCGTGATCGACCGTCCCCAGCAGGATGCCGACCCGGGCACCGCCGAGCGGACTGCGGGTGACCACCAGGTGACCGCCCGACGTCTCGGCGGCGCGCCGCACGATGTCGAGACCGAGGCCGGTCGACCCGGCGGCGCTCACACCCCGCTGCACCGCCCGTGCCGGGTCGGCGATGCCCGGCCCGGCGTCGTCCACCAGTACCCCGTCGGGCGAGACGCTGACCCGGAAGGCGGCACCGTCCGGGGTGTGCGCGAAGACGTTGCCGAGCATCGCGTCCACCACCAGGATCAGTTCGCTGCGCGGCATCGGCAGGACCACCGGTACGTCGCCACCGGTCACCTCCCACGGACGCTCCTGGTCCTCGGCCAGCACCGACCAGAACGCCAACCGGTCGGCCAGCACCTCCACCAGGTCGGCGCTCTGCCCGTCCCGCCCGTCGGTGCCGCGCCGCACCCCACGGATGATCGAATCGAGTTCCTCGTCGAGCAGGTCGCAGGCCTGCCGCATCCGCTCGCCGATCGGGCCCGGCGGCATCGCCTCGGCGTCCAGACGCAGCGCGGTCAGCGGCGTCCGCAACCGGTGGGAGAGGTCGGCCGCCAACTCGCGCTCCCGGTTCATCAGCAGCCGCAGGTCGTCGGCCATCGCGTTGAACGACCGGGCCGCGTCCTGGAGTTCCCGGGGGCCGTTCGGCTCCGCCCGGGCGGTCAGGTCGCCGCCGCCGAGCCGCCGCGCCGACGCGGAGAGGTCCCGGGTGGCCCGCACCAGCCGGCCGCCGAGCCGGTCGGCGAGCAGCGTCGAACCGGCCACCAGGACGATCGCCAACCCACCGAGGACGACCCAGGCGGTCCGGACGCCCCGGCGCAGGTCGGCCTCGGGCACGTACACCTCGACGATCACGGTGCGGCCGTCGGCCAGCACGGTGGGTTGCAGGTACGCGACACCGTCGCCGGCCGGGGCCAGCACCGACCGGCGGTCCCCGGCGGCGCTGCGTACCTGCGCGTCGGTGACGTGGGTGACGCCGATCGGCGCGTTGTCCGGCAGGTGCACGGCGAGCCGTCCGGCGCTGCCCGCCGTGGTGCTGGCCACCGCGTTGGTGAGCAGCATCGGGTCGGCGTCCATGCCCAGCACGGTGACCAGGGCGGTGGCCTGCTGGCGAGCTTCGCTGACGGCCCGGTCCCGGGCGATCTGCCCGGTGGCGATGGCCAGCGGCACCAGGAAGGCCAGCGCCACCATCGAGGTGATGGCGATGGCCAGCCGGTTCAGGGCCCACCTCATCGGGGTTCGACCATCATCACGCCGACCCCGCGTACGGTCCGCAGGAAGCGTGGCCGGGCGGCCGTCTCCCCGAGCTTGCGACGCAGCCAGGAGATATGCACGTCGATGGTCTGTTCCTCGCCGATCTGCGCCTGGTGCCAGACCTCGTTCATCAGCTCCCGGCGGCTGACCACCTGACCGACCCGCTCGGCCAGGTACGCCAGCACGTCGAACTCGCGTCGGGTCAGTTGCAGGGGTTGCCCGTGCAGTTCGGCCAGGCGTTGCCGGGGACGGATGGTCAGCTCGCCCACGGTGATCGACGGCGGGGTCTCGGTCGCGGTGGGCCGGGCCCGGCGGAGCACCGCGTCGATGCGGGCCAGGATGTGTCCACCGGAGAACGGCTTGGTCACGTAGTCGTCGGCACCGGCGCCGAGCAGGCTGATGATGTCGGTCTCGGAGCGGCGCGCGGTCGCCACGATGACCGGTACGTCGGAGACCGAACGGATCATCCGCAGCGCGTCGGCACCGTCGATGTCGGGTAGCCCGAGATCGAGGATGACCAGGTTCGGTCGCTCGGTGCTGACGATCCGCAACGCCTCGGCGGCGTGCCCGGCGGGCCGTACCACGTGACCGGCGTCGGTCAGCGCACGGGTGAGGGCGGCCGCGATGTTCCGGTCGTCCTCGACCAGCAGGATCATCGCCATGGCGTACACCATATGGGTAGATGAGACGATGTCTTCGTGCGATCTTCCTGGTGGGCGCCGATCACGGGATGGTGCGTCGCCACCGCGTCGAGCATCGTGCTCGCGTCGATGGCGATCCTGCCCGTGCTGCGGGAGCCGGTCGCCCAGGACCGGACGCTGAGTCCACCACCTGCGGCGGAGACGCCCGGACCGCCGACGCCACTGCCCTCGTCGGCACCGCCGCCGACGACGTCGGCGTCACCGCGACCCAGCGTGAGCCCGACCCCCACGCCGAGCGCCACGCGGGAGTCGGTGGAGAGCCGCCGCCCGACGACCAGACCGAGCCGGACCACGGCCCCGACCGTGACCACCGAGGACGGTTGGACGGTGACGGTGGGCGACGACGGCGTCCGCAGCTACGTCCGCTCGTTCCGGGTGGAGGGCGGCCAGGCGGTCGTCCGGATGACCTCGGCGGGCGTGGTCGAGCTGGTCACGGCGACCCCGGCGGACGGGTACGCGGTGCAGAAGGTGCAGAACTCGCCGGACAACATGGCGGTCTACTTCAACGCGCCGAACAGCAGCTTCATCATCCACGCGATCTGGTGGGACGACCGCCCGTTCGTGCAGGTGAGCAAGGTCGGCTCGTAGGGTCGGTGCCGCGCGGTCGCTCAGAACAGGGTGGTGGGCTCGACCGGGATCGGCTCGGGCAGGGGCGTCAGCTCGGGCAGGCGGGCACGGACCTCGTCGTGGAAGCGGCGGGCGAGCACCGGCGCGTCGGCGTTGTCGGGGGTGTGCACGAACATGGTGGGGGAGCGGCCCTCGCGCAGCCAGGCCACGGTGACGTCGACCCAGTGCTGCCAGCCCTCGACCGTCCGGTCCGTGTCGTCGCGGCCGAGGTAGCGCACGATGGGCCGGTCGGTCAGCGCGTGGGTGCGCAACGGCATCCGTGGCTTCTTGGTCCAGGCGTCGCGCTCGGCGTCACTGGTCGGCGGGTCGGCGAAGAAGGCGGTGGTGTCGAACGGCACCCATTCGGCGTCCGCCTCGTCGAGCGTGGTCTCCAGCAGCCGGACCGCGTGCGGCTCGGTGAAGAAGGCGGGATGGCGGACCTCCACCACGGCTCGGTGGGTGGCGGGCAGCCGGCGCAGGAAGCGGGCCAGCGTGGGTACGTCGTCCGGGCCGAACGAGCCGGGAAGCTGCACCCAGAGGGCGTGGGCACGCGGGCCGAGCGGTGCCATCGCGTCCAGGAACACCCGCATCGGCTCGGTGACGTCGGTGAGCCGGCGCTCGTGCGTCACCAGTTTGGGCAGCTTGACCACGAACCGGAAGTCCGGGCCGGTCTGCTGCGCCCAGGTGGCGACGGTGTCCCGGGTCGGGGTGGCGTAGAACGTCGTGTTGCCCTCGACCGCGTCGCACCACCCGGCGTAGTGCCGCAGCCGTTCGGAGGTCGGCAGCGGGTGGGCCAGCAGCCGGCCCTGCCACGACTTGTGCGTCCACATCGCACACCCGACGTGCAGCCGCATACCGCCGACTCCTTCCTCCGCCCCTGGCCCGGCGACAGTGCGGGCACCCGGCCGGGCTTGCTGCGCGGCCCGGTGCGGCGCGACCCCGGCTTGACGTACCGTAGCCGGGTGTCCGTTGGCCGGCCGCGTCAGCGGGCCGGGCCGGCGGAGTCGCCCGGGGCGAGGGACGCGATGAAGTCGAGAATGCGCTGGTTGACCAGCTCGGGACGTTCCAGCGGCAGCCCGTGGCCGGCACCGGTCACGATCTCGGTGCGGACCGAGGGGATCAGCTCCGCCGCCCGGGCCGCCGCCCGACGGGGATCCAGCAACGAACTGCGCCCGGCCAGCAGCACCTGCACCGGCACGCGGATCGCGCGCAACTCGTCGTCGTCGAACCGGCGAGCTGCGACCGGGCGGCCCGACCGCCAGTGCCGGGCTGCGATCATGATCGGGGCCAGTTGCTCGGCGGACTCGACCAGGGCATGGTTGGCCAGCCGCTGGGCGAACCAGGGCCGGGTGCGCCGGGGGGCCAGTGTCGCCAACGCTCCGGCCAGCATGTTCGCGTAGAACCTGAGTGGCACCTTCTCCAGGCCCCCGGGATCGAGCAGCGTGACCGAGGCCAGCCGGTCGGGCCGGTGCAGGGCCTGGGCGAGCGCCAGGAATCCGCCGTAGGACAGGCCGACCAGGTGGACGCCGTCCAGCCCGAGTGCGGTGAGCGTCTCGTCGAGCCAGGCGGCGTTGTCGGTCGTACTCGGCACCGGTCGGCGTTGCACGCTGCGACCTGGGTCGTCGACGGTGTCCACCGCGTAGACCCGGTGGTGGACACCGAGCGGGGCGACCTGCGGATACCAGTTGCTGGAATTGCCCTGAGCGCCGTGTAACAACACGATCGGCTCACCCGTGGCGATGCCATGCTGGTGCACGTGGACGGTGCCGAACCGCGTCTCGACGTCCCACTCCTGTCGAGGGTGCGGCCATGCGCCCATCGCCACCTCATAGGCGGCGAGGAACCTGCTCCGTGCCTGGTCGCTGGTGAACCGTCCGATGCCTGGCGTCGCTCGCACGTCGACCTCCCCGTTTTGGTAGTACGATCGTACTACCAAAACGGCTGACAAGGGGTGCCACGATGCCGAGACTGTCCGACCGTGACGCGCGCCGAGGCGAGATCCTGGCCGCGCTGCTGCGGATCGCCGGCGAGCGTGGCCTGCACGCCGTGAGCATGCGTACGGTGGCCGCGCAGGCGGGCGTCTCGGTGAGCACCGTGCAGTACTACTTCCGGACCAAGGAGGAGTTGCTCTTCGCCGGGCTGCGGCACCAGGCCGACATCGTGGGTCGGCGCGCCGTAGCCGGGATGCCGGTCGACCCGGCGGAGCACCCACGGGACAGCCTGCGTGCCTGGCTGGTTCAGTTCGTTCCCGTCGATGCCGAGCAGCGTGCCGCCTATATCGTCTTCGCCGCCTACCACGCCCTGGCACTGACCGACCCGGCGCTGGCCGAACTCTCCTACAGCCGCGACTCGGTCCAGCTGGAACGCGCACTATGCGAACTGGTGGCCGCCGCCCAGCGCTCAGGTGCGGTGCCAGCCGAGCGGGACGCGGACGCCGAGGCCGGCAACCTGCTCGCCCTGGCGACCGGCCTCGCCGACAGCGTCATGGCGGGCATGCGGAGTCCCGAGACCGCCATCGCGCTGTTGGACTACCAACTCGACCACGTCTTCCGCACGCCGTCGGCGGGCTCGGTCGGCTAGCCGTCGCCGTCGGTGCGGTCGACGGTGAGGCTGGAGACGCCGGAGGTGGCGTCGATGTCGTAGCGGTCCGTGGCCGACTCCCACTCCGGCGGCGTCAGCACCGTGCCACCGGCCACGCCGGACTGGGTGGACCCGTCGACGGTGACCGAGCCGGCACCGCCACCCGCGCGTACCCGCACCGGGGCGTCACCGGCCAGGCGGATCAGAACCTGGTTCGCGCCGCCACTGAGGACGGTCCGCTGAGTGCCCTCGGCCGGCGGCAGGGTCAGCTCGATCCGGCTGGCCCCGGCGGTGAACTCGACGTCGCCGAGCTGGGTGCCCCGGAGGTCGAGGTGCTGTTCCTTGGCGCCGCCGCCGAGGCGCAGGTGCCAGCGTACGGAGTGGTGCAGCACCACCTCGACGATGGCCGGCCCGTCCTGACCGGTGCCGCGCAGGCTGGTGAGCACGGTGCCGTCGGCGAGCGAGACCGCAGGCCGTACGCCCGAGTCGCGGGACGTCGACACCCGGTACGCGTCCCCGCCGAGGTCGTCGGTGCGCAGCCGGACCACGTCGGCGCCGTCGAGCAGGACGAAGGTGGCCTCCCGCAGGTCGTCGGCGCTGCCGGTGACGACGTGCCCGGCCCGGCCGTCGCCGCGCACCGTGACCCAGGTCCAGGTGGAGACCAGCACCACCACCAGGACCAGCAGTGCTCCGCCGAGCCACCACCAGAACCGTCGTCCGTCGGTCGCTTGAGCGTTCTCCACGTCGCCTCCCGTGCCTCGGTGACCGCAGTGGGCTACTACCCGCCGGGCCCGTCACCGACTCTTACGGCTGGGACGGCGCGTGGGCTCACCGCCGACGGCGGTGAGCCCACAGGTACCGCTTGCGGTCAGGCGCGGGACCACTTCTGGTTGGCGGTGCCGCCGCAGTCCCAGAGCTGCAACCGGCCGCCGTTGTTCGGGTTGTTCTCCCGGACGTCGACGCACCGGTTCGCGCTGAGGTTCACCAGGTCACCGGCGGGGCTGAGGGTGAACCGTTGGGCCGGGTTGCCGTTACAGGTGACCAGGTTGACCTCGGTGCCGTTGGCGGTACCGGCCCAGGCCGGGTCCATGCACTTGCCCATGGCACGGACGGTGCCGTCGGCGGCGAAGGTCCACGCCTGGGCGGCGGTGGTGTTGCAGTCCCAGATCTGCAACGGCGCCCCGTCGTACGGGTTGGCGCTGGGGATGTCGATGCACCGTCCACTCTGCTGGCCCCGGATCCGGGTGGTGCCGGTGTTGCCGTCCGGGACGTAGCCGTAGACCCGCACGTAGTCGACGAGCATCTGCTGCGGGAACTGGGTGCTGCCGTCCGGGTAACCGGGCCAGTTGCCGCCCACCGCGACGTTGAGGATCATGAAGAACGGGTGGTCGAAGACCCACCGGTTGCCGCCGAGTCGGCTCGGGTCGACGCGGAAGAACTCCTGGCCGTCGAGGTGCCAGCGGATGCTGTTCGGTTCCCAGTCGACCCGGTAGGTGTGGAAGGCGTCGGCCAGCGGCTGTCCGATGACGCGGCTGCCGGTGATCCCGCCGCCGCCGGAGTAGCCGGGCCCGTGGATGGTGCCGTGCACGGTGTTCGGCTCGCGACCGACGTTCTCCATGATGTCGATCTCGCCGGAGGCCGGCCAGCCGACGTTGCCGAAGTCGCTGCCGAGCATCCAGAAGGCCGGCCAGATGCCCTGACCGCGAGGGATCTTGATGCGGGCCTCGAACCGGCCGTACGCCTGGCTGAAGGTGGCGGCGGTGAGCAGTCGGGCCGAGGTGTACTCGCACCGGCCGTAGTGACACTGGTAGTTGGCCGGGTTCTCCCGGCGCGCGGTGATGACCAGGTTGCCCTGCCCGTCGTGCACCGCGTTGCTGGTGCTGTTGGTGTAGTACTGCCGCTCGTTGTTGCCCCAGCCGTGGCCGCCGATGTCGAAGCGCCACTTGGACTGGTCGACCGGCGTACCGGCCGGGGCGTTGAACTCGTCCTGCCAGGTGAGTCCGCCGATGGCGGCGGCGGCTGGTGCGGCGGTCACGGGGACGACGAGCATGCTGGCGACGACGGCCGCGGCGAGGGCGGCGGCTGTCCGTCGAAGCCTTCGGGAGATGGTGGACACGATGGTCTCCTTGGGGTCTGCGGATGAGGCTGGCGCCCCGGCGAGGAGGGGAGAGCGCTCTCCATATCGCAGTCTGTCGATTTCAACAGAATTAGTCAAGGTTGTTAACAGCGATCATGGGGTGAGGCGACGCTCGGTAATCGTCAACTTTGGGTTGACGACTGCGGGTCGTCAACCTATGGTTGACGCATGACGAATCCGGTCCAGATGAACAATCCCGTCCGGCTCGACGACCTGATCCAGGCCATCAAGCAGGCCCATCCCGACGCGCTCGACCAGCTCACCGACGCGGTGATGGTCGCCGACCACATCGGCGAGGTCGCCGACCATCTCATCGGTCACTTCGTGGACCAGGCCCGCCGCTCCGGCGCCTCCTGGACCGAGATCGGCCGCAGCATGGGAGTGAGCAAGCAGGCCGCGCAGAAGCGCTTCGTGGCCAAGAGCGACGCCGGGCCGATCGACCCGCAACAGGGGTTCAACCGCTTCACCCCGCGCGCCCGCAACGTGGTGATGGCCTCGCAGAACGAGGCCCGCGCCGCCGGCAACGCCGAGATCGGCCCGGCGCACCTGGTGCTCGGGCTGCTCGCCGAGCCGGAGGGCCTGGCCGTGAAGGTGCTGGCCGCCGAGGGCGTCACGGCCGAGGCGGTACGCGAGGCGGCCACCGCCGCGCTGCCGCCCTCCGTCGGCGAGGTCCCGGATCTGATCCCGTACGACGCGGCCGGCAAGAAGGCGCTGGAACTGACCTTCCGCGAGGCGCTGCGCCTGGGGCACAACTACATCGGCACCGAGCACATCCTGCTGGCGCTGCTGGAGCAGGAGGACGGCGAGGGCGTGCTCACCGGCCTCGGTGTGGAGAAGGCCGCCGTGGAGGCGGGCACTGCGGCGGCCCTGGCCAAGGTCCGGGTGTTCGAGTAGCGGATCAGGGCGCGGTGGGGAAGCCGTACCGGGCGGCGTGCTCCGGGTCCTCCGGCTCGATCTGGCGCAGCCCGGCGTCGGCGAGGCGCTTGTTGACCTCGTCCAGGTGCTCACGCACCAGTCGGGCCTCCTCCTCGGTGACCCGCCCCCGGTGCGGCTTGCCGGCGTGGTCGATGGTGCCGTAGTCGATCTTTTCCGGGGCGCGTCGCGCCTTCGGTGGGCGTACCCGCTCGGCGGTCTTGAGCAGTTGGGCCATCGGCATGTCGGTGGCCATCGCGTCGAACTCGCTCGCGGTCAGCACCACCCGGCGCGGCTCACCGTTGCCGTGCCGGTCGTGGATCTCGACCACCGCCACGTCCAGCGCGGCGTCGTCGATGTTCTCCACCTCCACCGGCGTCGCGTCCAACTGCACGGGCCCGGCCACCAGGTCAGGATGCTCGACGACGACGACGCGGACCGCCTCGTCGTCGGGACCCAGCACCGTGCCGCTGAAGTCGGAGACGCGGATCGTCTTCTTGCCCATGTGCGCAGTTGCTCCCGTCGTGGCCTGTCGGAGGACCAGCAGACGTTACCCGACAGGTGTGCGAAAGGACGCGCTGGCTCGCCGGGTCGGCCCGGGTGCCGGGGGCCTCAGAGCGTGTTGAGGCGGCGGCGGGAGGAGTAGCCCGCCGGCAGTTCGTTGAGGTCGTGCCAGGAGAGGGCACCGACGCCGGCGCGGTGACCGCCGTAGGAGAGCTGACCCGGGAAGTGTTCGGCGCACCGTCGTATCCGTCGGGTGTCCTGCGCGGAGCGGTCGTTCGGCTGAATCGGCATGTCCCCCACCGTTTCAAAGAAAGTTGTCCATGTATGGAAATGGATATGACGGTCGATCGATGACCCGGGTTCCCGGCCGAGGCGTTGGTCACCCGATCGGTACCACCGCGCCCAGTGCCCGACGTACCGTGATCGGCGGAGGCCGGAGCGACGGTGCGGAGGTGGGCGATGCTCGACCGGCGGCTCCACCTGCACCTGGCGACCTGGCTCGGACAGTGGCCGGCAGGTCCCGGGCTGCACGTGGTCTGCTCCACCCGGCGCGCCCGCCCGGCCTGGGACGGCCGGTTGCGACCGGCCGTCGCCGTCACCGCCGGCACGAGCACCGTGCTCTCGGTGGCCCCGGACCGGGTCGCGGCGGTACGCGACCTGGCCCGGCGGCCGGAGTCGCTGCCGGACGCGTTGCCGGCGGCGGTCGGTCATCCCGGCTGGGTGGTACACGACGACGTGTTCCGCTGGAGCGTCGCTCCCGCGCCCCTGCCCGACGTCGGTGAGTGGGTGCCGCCCGGTTCCGCCGGCCTGCCGTCCTGGTTGCGCCTGTTCGACCGGCCGGTCCTGGTGGTGCGGGACGTGCGGGGCCGCTACCTGGCCGGCGTCGGCGTCAAGCGGCACGACCGGCACGGGCACGAGTTGGCGGTGGGTACGCAGCCGGCCGCCCGGGGGCGCGGACTGGCCCGGCGGTTGGTGGCCCAGGCCGCGCGTCGGGTGCTCGCGGACGGCGCGGTGCCGACCTATCTGCACGCCCGGGACAACGCCGCCTCGGCCCGGGTGGCGGAGGCGGCGGGTTTCCCCGACCGGGGCTGGCGGTCGTACGGCGTCTATCCGGGCTGACGGTCGACCTGACGGCAGGGCGCGGACCGTGGATCCCGGGCCGGATCCACGGTCCGCAGCCTCCCCCCAGGCCCATGTGCGGCTCGATGTGATCACGCTACGTATCTGAGTGGTGGTCGGCAAGTAGCCACCGCGTGGTCTGCGGTGTCGAAAAGTGGACTTGACCTGCCCGGACGCATCGATGTGGATCGGCTGCGGGGTGACTCAGCGTGTGGTTTCGGCGTGCCCGGTCAGGCCCAGTGCCTCGGCGGCGGCCCGCCCGTTGGCGTGGCTCGCGCCGAAGGTGGTGACGAACGCCTGGACGCCGGCCGGTCGCCACGCGGCCGGCCACCCCATCTCGACCACCGCCACCGGATGCGTGGCGGCCAGCGCGGCGGCGAGTTCCGGGCCGCCGGGCAGCCGGTGCAGGTGGCGCCCGACCAGCACGATCGGGCGGGTGCCGGCACGGCGGCGCAGCGCCTCCGGGTCGGCCTCGGTGGCCACCACCCGGATCTCCTCGGTGCCGTCGAGGTGCGGGCCGAGCCCCCACGGCACCCGTCCCTCGGCGACGGTGGAGCGGGCGTGCACCTGCACCACCAGTGGCTGGTCCAACCCGGCCAGGACGCCCTCCACCCGGACCGCCCGGCGCGCGGCGGCGTACCCGAGGTCGGCGGGGACGGTGACCTCGGACCGCGCGGTCCGGGTCCAGGCGGCGAGGGCGGCGACGCGGTCGGCGGCCTGCTCCACCCGGGCGCGGTCGAGCCGGCCGTCGCCGAGCGCGGCGACGATCTCGGCGGCGACGGCCTCGACCAGGTCCGCGTCGACCTTGGCGCCGATGCAGAGCAGGTCGGCTCCGGCGGCCAGGGCCCGCACCGCACCCGGTGCGACGCCACCGGCGGCGAGGGTGGCGCCCCGCATCTCCAGCGCGTCGGTGACCACGACGCCGTCGAAGCCGTACCGGTCGCGCAGCAGGTCGGTCAGGACGGCGCGGCTGAAGGTGGCCGGCCCGTCGCCGGTCAGTGCGGGAACCCGGATGTGTGCGGTCATCACGGCCTTCGCCCCGGCCGCGATCACCGCGGCGAACGGTGGCAGGTCGCGCTGGCGCAGGAGGTCGGGCGAGGCGTCCACGGTGGGCAGCTCGTGGTGGGAGTCGGCGATCGTCGCGCCGTGGCCGGGGAAGTGCTTGGCGCAGGCGGCAACTCCGGCGGCCTGGAGCCCGGTGGTCGCCGCCGCCGAGTGGGCGGCCACCCGGACCGGGTCGGCCCCGAACGAGCGGGTGCCGATGACCGGGTTGTCGTCGGCGCTGTTGACGTCGACGGTGGGTGCCAGGTCGACGGTGATGCCCAGGGCGGCCAGCTCCGCGCCGATGGCGTGGTAGACCCGGCGGGTGAGGGCCACGTCGCCGATCGCGCCGAGCGCCGCGTTGCCCGGGTACGGGCTGCCGGTGGCGTGCGCCAGTCGGGTGACGTCACCGCCCTCCTCGTCGACGGCGATCAGCACGTCGGACCGTCCGGCCCGCAGCGCGGCCGTGGCGGCCGCCACCTGCTCCGGCCGATGGATGTTGGTGCCGAACAGGGTGTGCCCGGCCAGCCCCTCGGCCACCAGCTCGACCGCCCAGTCGGGCGGGACCGGCCCCGGGTACGCGGCCAGCAGGGTGCCCAGCGCCAGCCGGCGGAGTCCCGGATCGATCCCCATGGAGGTGTCTCCTCTCGGTGCCGGCCGGTGCGGATCTCGTACCGGGTCGGCCGAGAGCCCTGCTTCCACCCGGCCGATACGCTACGGCTACCCGTTCCAAGGTCGGTTTACTGTTGTCAAAGCTAGATAGTTAGCAAAGTTTACTAATACATGAGGACATGGCATGAGTGCGACCCGGTTGCCCGGCACCCCACGTCTGTTGCGCGCCCTCAACGACCGTGCGGCGCTGGAACTGCTGCTGGAACAGGGGCCGCTGACCCGGGCTCGGCTCGGTGAGCTGACCGGCCTCTCCAAGGTCACCGCATCCCAACTGGTGGAGCGGTTGGAGGAGCGGGGGCTGGTCGCCCGGGTGGGTGAGCAGGCCGGTGGTCGGGGGCCGAACGCCCAGCTCTACGCGGTGCGCCCGGGCAGCGCGCACGTGGTCGGCGTGGACGTCGGGCCGGAGCGTGTGGTGGCCGCCTGCGCCGACATCACCGGCGCGGTGATCGGTCGGGTCGAGCAGTCCACCCGGGACACCGACGACCCGGTCGGCGTCGTGCACAACGCGGTGGTGCAGGTGGCCGGCAGTGCCGGTGCCCAGCTGTCGAGCGTACGGCGGATCGTGCTCGGCACCCCCGGCCTGGTCGACCCGGGCACCGGCGACATCACCTTCGCGTTCAACCTGCCGCGCTGGCACCGGGGTCTGCTCGCCGCGCTCCGCGACGACCTGGACACCCCGGTGGTCTTCGAGAACGACGTGAACCTGGCCGCGGTGGCCGAGGCGCAGTCCGGTGCGGCCCAGGGTCTGTCGGACTTCGTGCTGGTCTGGGTCGGTGCCGGTGTCGGCCTGGCGATCATGCTGGGTGGGCGGCTGCACCACGGCAGCAGTGGCGCGGCCGGCGAGATCGGCTACCTGCCGGTGCCCGGCGCGCCCATCCCGCGCGACGTCTCCCGGCGGGCCAAGCCCGCCTTCCAGCAACTGGCCGGTGCCGACGCGGTCCGCGCGCTGGCCCGCGAGCACGGCTACCCGGACGCCGGGGCGGCCGACGCCGTCCGCGCCGCGATCGCCGACGGCACCGCCGGCGGACCGATGCTCGACGAGGTGGCCCGTCGGCTGGCCCTGGGCGTGGCGAGCACCTGCGTGGTGCTGGACCCGCCGCTGGTGGTGCTCGCCGGTGAGGTGGGGCAGGCCGGCGGGGCGGCGTTGGCCGAACGGGTACAGCACGAGGTGGCCGCCATCACGCTGGTCCGCCCCCGGGTGGTGTCCACCGGGCTGACCGAGGAACCGATCGTGCACGGGGCGTTGCGGACCGCGCTGGACGCCGTCCGGGACGAGGTCTTCGGCTCCACGGTCGGCTGAGCCGCCGATGCCGTCCATGTGAAGGAAGTCTTCAGCATCGGCCCGGAGGTGGCAAGGAGTTGTCGCCTCCGGGCCGGCGCTCAGGTCAGGTCGCGGCGCCGGAACAGCGCGAAGGCGGCCACGGTGAGCCCGACGGTGAGCGACAACAGCACGGCCAGTGCCGGTCGCCAGGTCAGCGTGTAGAGACCGTCGCAGTAGCTGGAGAGCAGATTGGTGCAGGCGCTGTCGTCCCAGAGCTCGACCCTGCCGGTGAGCCACGCCCAGACGTAACTGGTCAGCATGAGTTGGTCGGGTCGGGGCGTCCCGACGATCTCCAGCACGATCCGGCCGCCCAACTCCCACACCACCAGGTACGCGGCCACCGCCCCGAGTGCCGCCGAGGTGTGCCGGCCCATCGTGGCCACGGCGAAGCCGATCGCCGTGGCCAGGAGCACCAGCACCAGGCCCCGGACCCAGATCGCGCCCAGGCTGCCCCAGAACGTCGGATTCGTCGGGCCGGGATGGCCGGCCAACTGGGCGATCGTCCAGAAGGTGACCAGGTAGGTCGCCGAGGCGAGCAGGGACAGGGCCAGCACCGCCCCGAGCAGCGTGCCGAGCTTGGTGCCCAGCACCGTCATCCGGCGCGGTCGCCACAGCAACAGGTTCACCACGCCGCCGGAGTTCAGGTCGGCGCCGATCGCCGAGGCCCCCACCAGGAAACCGAACAGCACCAGGAACGCCACGAGGAAGTACAACAGCGGCTCGGCCTGCCGGGTGAAGGTGAACACGCCGTCGAGGTAGTCGGCCGCCACCGGCAACCGGTCCCGGAGCGCCGGATCGACCTCGCTGCAGTCGGCCGGGAGGTAGCCGTCCTCCTCCCGGGGCGGCGAACCCTGCTGTCGGGCCAGGCACCGGTCGTGCTCCAACTCCAGTCCGCGCCGGTCGTCGGCGGCCTGTCGCTGGGCCGCGGCCAACTCGGCCGGACTGGGACTGTGCGAACCGGCGATCGTGGTGCCGGCGGTGACCACGAAGGCCAGCGCCAACAACGCCACCATGAGCTGGACGAAACGGCGGGCCGCCAACCGTTCCGCCTCGGCACGGATCAGGTTCACGCGCCCACCTCCCGGACGCCGAGGTCGATCTCCCGGCCGACGGTCGTGTCGTCCGACGTGTCGTGCACCTGCCGGGGCACCCCCACCGGCCCCGGTGCGCCGGTCAGATCCAGGAAGACGCTCTCCAGATCCGGGCGCAGCGGCGTCAGTTCGCGTACCCAGATGCCCTGCTCGCCCAGCGTCCGGTTGACCAGCGCCGGATCCGGCACCCCGTCCACCACCAGGTGGTCGGCGTGCCCGGTGACCGTCAACCCGGCGGCCACCAGCAACTCCTCGGCCCGGCCCAGGTCGTCGGCGCGGACCAGGCACTCGTGCCGGTCGTGGCCGGCGAGCACCTCCGCCACCGGACCGCTGGCGGCCCGTCGCCCCCGCGAGATGATCGTGACGTGGTCGCAGATCACCTGGATCTCGGCCAGGATGTGGCTGGACACCAGCACGGTCACCCCGCGCTCGGCCAGCGCCCGCATCAGGTCACGCATCTCCCGGATGCCCGCCGGGTCCAGCCCGTTCGCCGGCTCGTCGAGGATCAACAGCTCCGGTTGCTTGAGCAGCGCCGAGGCCACCGCCAGACGCTGCTTCATGCCGAGCGAGTAACCCTTGACCCGCTCGTGCGCCCGGTCGAGCAGACCGACCTGCTCCAGCACGTCGTCGACCCGGGCGATCGGTACGCCACCGGCCAGCGCGAGCAGCCGCAGCGTGCGGTACGCGGTGAAGTTGCCGAAGAACTGCGGACTCTCCACGATCGCGCCCACCCGGCCCGCCACCTGGGGCAACTGCTCCGGGGCGGAGGCGCCGAGCACCCGCATCCGGCCCTGGTCGGCGCGTACCAGCCCGAGCAGCGCCCGCAACGTGGTCGTCTTGCCCGACCCGTTCGGGCCGAGGAACCCGTGCACCTGACCGGCCTCGACCAGCAGGTCGAAGCCGTCGACCGCGACGCGGCTGCCCCGACGCAGGCTACGGAAGGTCTTCCGTAGACCGTCGATCTCGATGACCGCACTCGCCATGAGCCGCCCTTCGGGTGAGCAATGACACGGCGCCCCACCCTACGGCGGGCGCGTACGCCCGTGGGGGCAGCCCGCTGCTGCGTGGTTGGATGGGCGGGTGACTGGTGACCTGATCCCTGGCGCCGGTGGCGCCACCCCCGCCCCCTCACCCGTGGACGCGGATCTGGTGGTCAGCCTCGACGGCGTCGCCGTACGCCGGTCCGGCACCGCCCTGCTGCACGATGTGGACTGGCGGGTCGAACTGGACGAACGCTGGGTGGTGCTGGGCCCCAACGGCGCCGGCAAGACCACGTTGCTCAACCTCGCCGCCGGGCGGCTGCACCCGACCACCGGCACCGCACACGTGCTGGGCGAGCGGATCGGCCGCACCGATGTGACCGAGCTGCGTACCCGCATCGGGCTCGCTACCGCCGCGCTCGCCGAGCGTCTGCCCGCCGACGAGCGGGCCGTGGACGTGGTGATGACCGCGGCCTGGTCGGTGGTGGGCCGCTGGCGGGAGAGCTACGACCCAGCCGACGAAACCCGGGCCCGGGCGCTGCTCGACCAGCTCGGGGTCGGCGCGCTGACCGACCGGACGTACGGCACGCTCTCCGAGGGCGAGCGCAAGCGGGTGCAGATCGCCCGGGCGCTGATGACCGACCCGGAGCTGCTGTTGCTGGACGAACCGGCGGCCGGGCTCGACCTCGGCGGCCGCGAGGACCTGGTGGGCCGGCTCGCCGAGCTGGCCCAGGACCCGGACGCCCCGGCGTTGGTGCTCGTCACGCACCACGTGGAGGAGATCCCGCCCGGCTTCACCCACGCGCTGCTGCTGCGCGACGGCGCCGTGATGGCCCAGGGGCTGCTGGCCGACGTCCTCACCGCCGACAACCTGACCAAGACCTTCGGCCTGCCGCTGCTGGTCGAACGCCACGGCGAGCGGTACACCGCCCGCGCCGCGTGAAAGGAGGGGTCCCCTGCTAACGCCTGCGGTATAGCAGGGGACCCCTCCTTTCACCTCAGACGAGCCAGCCAGCACGAGCCAGCCACACGAGCGAGCCGGAGGAGGCTTTCGTGCCCCAGACCCGGGTCGCCGTGGTGGGCAGCGCGAACATGGACCTGGTCGCCACCGCCCCGGCCCTGCCCCGGCCGGGGGAGACCACGCTCGGCACCGACTTCGTCACGGTGCCCGGCGGCAAGGGGGCGAACCAGGCCATCGCCGCCGCCCGCGCGGGTGCCGCCAGCACCTTCCTCGGCGCGATCGGTTCCGACTCGTTCGGGGTGACCCTGCGGGCCCGGATCGCCGCCGCCGGGGTCGACACCAGCCACCTCCGCACCAGTTACGGCGCCTCCGGGGTGGCCCTGGTCATGGTCAACGCCGCGGGCGAGAACGCGATCCTGGTGACGCCGGGCGCGAACGGCTCGATGACCGCGCTCACCGAGGGCGAACTGGCCGCCGTACGGGACGCGGACGTGCTGGTCGCCCAGTTGGAGATCCCGGTGGAGACGGTGACCGAGGCGGCGGTGGCCGCCCGGGCGGCCGGCACCCGGGTGGTGCTCAACGCCGCGCCGGCCGTTCCGTTGCCGCCGGACCTGCTGGCCGCCGTGGACCTGCTGGTGGTCAACGAGAACGAGGCGCAGACGTACACCGGTCGGGGCCGGGACGAGCCGCAGGCGCTGCTCGACCTGGTGCCCCGGGCGGTGCTCACCCTCGGCGCGCAGGGCGCCTGGTACGGCGACCGGGACGGTGTCGCCGCGCACGTGCCCGCCGTACCGGTGGACACGGTGGACTCGACGGCCGCCGGGGACGCGTTCACGGCCGCGCTCGCGGTGGCCTGGGGCGAGGGCCGGGACCTGGTCGACGCGGTCCGCTGGGCGGCGGCGGCCGGCGCGGCCTGCGTCCGTCGGCTCGGCGCGAGCGTGTCGCTGCCGCACCGGGCCGACATCGACCAGCTCTACGTCCCGGCACCCTGACCGGGACGGCCGGTCGGGCGTCCGCCGCCGTGTCCCGGTGCGGTGTCGGCGTCGGTGCGGAACGCCCGGCGGTACGCCGACGGTGAGGTCCGCATCGCCCGGGCGAAGTGGTGGCGGTAGGTGACCGACGTGTCGAAGCCGACCGCGGCGGCGATCTCCGTGACCGGTGCGTCGCTCGTCTCCAGCAGCGCCAGGCTGGCCCGGATCCGCTGGTCGATCAGCCACCGGATCGGGCTGGTGCCGGTGGCACGGGCGAAGTGCCGCAGGTAGGTGCGCGGTGACATGTGCGCCTGCCGGGCCAGCGTCGCCACCGTCAGCGGTGCGGGCAGGTGCGCCAACGCCCAGGCGAGGCTGCCGGCGATCCGGTCGTCGTCCGGGCCGGTGGTCACCGGGGCCTCGATGAACTGCGCCTGACCGCCGTCGCGGTGCGGCGGGATCACCAGCCGCCGGGCCACCGCGTTGGCCACCGCCACCCCGTGGTCCCGCCGGACCAGGTGCACGCAGAGGTCCAGACCGGCGGCGCTGCCCGCGCTGGTGAGCACGTCACCGTCGTCGAGGTACAGCACGTCGGGATCCACCGTCACCTGCGGGTAGCGGCGGGCCAGCAGGTCGGCGTACCGCCAGTGGGTGGTGGCCCGACGGCCGTCGAGCAGGCCGGCGCCGGCCAGCGCGAACGCGCCGGAACAGAGGGAGACGAGCCGGGCGCCGCCCCGGTGCGCCCGGCGCAGGGCGGCGACCAGTTCGGGTGACGGCGTGCCGTGCACGTCGGGCACCCCGGGCACGATCACCGTCCCGGCGGCGGCCAGGTCGTCCAGGCCGTACGGGCTGTGCAGGCCGGCGCCGCCGACCAGCGGCACCGGGCCGGGCCGTTCGGCGCAGAGCCGCAGCGTGTACCAGGGCACGCCCAGCTCGGGCCGGGGCAGACCGAAGACCTCGGTGACGAATCCGGTCTCGAAGACCGACATCCCCGGGTACGCGAGCACGGCGACGGTGCGGTCCGCCGGAGTCATGGCGGGATGTTAGCGCAGTACGGCGGCAGCGCCACTCGTCGTCGACGGCGTACCGGCCGAGGATCGGTGCATGTCACGTGTTTTCGCGGTGCCGGCCGCCACGCCGGATGCCGCCGTCACCCAGTTCCTGGACCGGCTCCGGTTCGAGACCGACGTCGCCGACGTGCACGCCGACCTGACCGCCGGGGTGCCCGATCTGGTGGTGGTCGACTCCCGGAGCGACGACGCCTGGGAGCAGGGTCATCTGCCCGACGCCCTGCACCTGCCCACCGCGCGGATCGCCACGGAGGCGGCGGTGACGGTGCCACCCGGAGCGCGGGTGGTGACGTACTGCTGGGGTCCCGGTTGTGACGGCGCCACCCGGGCGGCGCTGGAGTTCGCCCGGCTCGGCTATCCGGTCAAGGAGATGCGCGGCGGGTACGAGTACTGGGCGCGGGAGGGCCTGCCGGTGGTGACCGGGACCGGGATCACGCAGCGACCGGTGGACGAGCTGACCGCGCCGCGCCGCGCCGCCTGCGGCTGCTGACCGTCCTCCGGCCACCGCCCGCGACCGCCGGCTGTCTCCCCGGGGGCGCGGGCGGCGGACCGGCACCGCGTCGGGTGGTGTCAGCCGGCGTCGTCGCTCAGCTTCTCGCCCCGTCGTCGCAGCATGCCCAGGCCGGGGATGCCGGCCACGGCGAGCTTGAGGTCCCGGGTGACGTCGAGCAGGTCGTGCAGGTCCGGACCGACCCGGTCCAGCGTGGCCAGGATCGGCAGCACGTCCGAGGTGAGGTGTTCCCGGAGCCTCGGCAACTCGTCGACCAGGCGTACGGCGGCGGTGACCTCCTCCTCGCTGAGCTGCTCGACGAAGTGGTTGGCCATCGGGGCGGCCCGGCGCAGCGCCGGCTCGTACGCGGCCAGCAGCTCGGCCGCCGTCGCCGCCGCCTCGGCCGCCGCGCCCACCGTGCCGGCGGCCCGGCCGGTCACCGACGTCGCCGTGTCGACCACGCCCTCGGCCGTGCGGGTCACCCGCTCGGCGCCGGCCACCACCGTGGCGGCGGCTGTCGACACCTGCTCGGCGGTGGCCACCACGGTGGCGGCGGCCGCCGACACCCGCTCGGCCTCACCGATCACCCCGGCCGCCGTGGCGGTCAGCTCGCTCGCCTGCCGCACGGCGGTGGTGGCCGCCGCGCTGATCACCGCCACCTCGCGGACGGCCACGTCGGCGTCGGTGAGCATCTGGTCGGTGCGGTCCAGGGTCTGCTCGACCCGGTCCACCACACCCTCGATCCGGTCCACCACGCCGTTGATCCGGTTCAGCAGCTCCTCCACGCCGTCCAGCACCGCGAACGCGCGGGTCGGGACCGCCGCGAACGACGCGGCCTGGTCGAGGGCGGATCGGGTGAGACCGACGACCGAGGTCGGCCGGGGAAGGGGGATCGCCATGCCGTCAAGTGTGCGCCGCCCCGGCCAGCGGCACCGGGCGCCCGGTCGTCAGTGGTCTCCCTGCTGCTCGACGGCGCGTTGCACCGCCCGGTAGATCTGCCCGAACCGCAGCGCGTCGGGCGTGCGCAGCACCATCACCTCCTGACCCCGGTACTGCACCCACAACTCGTTGACCCGGTTCCCGCGCTCGTACGAGCGGTCCAGCCAGCCGAGCGGGATCTCCAGGAACGGCACCAGCGCCAGCGCGACGACCACGCAGGCGACGAAGACGATCAGCGCGGGCATCCACTCGCCCCGGTCCGAGGCGGACCAGGCCAGCGAGATCACGCAGATCAGCCCGATCAGCGGGGGCAGGGAGAGCAGGAGGACCAGAACGCCCCGGCCGAGCACCCGCCCCCGTACGGCGAGGGTGGTCTGTCCCTTGGCGTGCCAGACGTAGGTCACTTCGGTCAGCGGGATGACGTGTCCTGCGGCCCGGATCGACTCCGACGTCACCTGCACCGTGTCGTCCCGGTAATAGAGCGCCATCACTAAGCCTAACCACCTCCGGGCGTTCCGTGTCTGTCACGCGGAGGTCAGCGTCGCCTCATGCGGAGGTCGGCCCGGTCAACGACGGCGGGGCGGGCGGGCCGGTTCGTTCGCCTCCATGGCCCGTTGCACGGCGCGGTAGATCTGCCCGAAGCGCAGCGCGTCCGGGGTCTGGAGCAGCCGGACGGGGTGTCCCCGCCAGCGGATCCACACCTCCCGCTGGCGGCTGCCCCGGGCGTACGAGCGGTCGAAGTACTCGAAGAGCTGGTCGGCGATGGGCCCGGCGGCCAGGCCGATCAGCACCGAGGTACCGATGATGGCGACGGTGACGGTCGGCGACCGGTCGAGCCAGATGCCGATGACGATGCCGATGACGGCGAAGACCAGCGGGACGATCATCGCCGCGCCGAGGGCGCCACGTCCGGCCAGCACCCGCCAGGACAGGGTGCCCCGGTGGTGCCAGAGCTCGCTGATCTCGGTCAGCGGGTACGAGTCACCGTCGACGGTGACGGCGCGTGAGGTGACCTGTACGGACCTGTCGTCGTAGTACGTGACCATCGCGGGAACTCCGGGTGGTGGGACTGGCGGCCAGACTACGTGTCCGACCAGGTGCGCCGTAAGGTTGGCACGGACTTCAACGAGGAAGTGAGGGTCAGCGTGGGTGAGTTCGTGCGGCTGGAGACCAGGGACGGCATCGGCACCATCCGGTTGGACCGGCCACCGATGAACGCGCTCAACACCCAGGTGCAGGAGGAGTTGCGGGCCGCCGCGTCGGCCGCCACCACCGACCCCGAGGTCCGCGCGGTCATCGTGTACGGCGGGGAGAAGGTGTTCGCGGCCGGTGCGGACATCAAGGAGATGGCCGACATGTCCTACGTGGACATGTCCGAGCGGGCGGCCGACCTGTCCAGCGCGCTCGGCGCGATCGCCCGGATCCCCAAGCCGGTGGTGGCCGCGATCACCGGGTACGCCCTCGGTGGCGGCTGCGAGCTGGCGCTGGCCTGTGACTGGCGGGTGGTGGCCGAGGACGCCAAGCTCGGCCAGCCCGAGATCAAGCTCGGCATCATCCCCGGTGCCGGCGGCACCCAGCGGCTGGCCCGGCTGATCGGGCCGGCACGTGCCAAGGATCTGATCATGTCCGGTCGGATGGTGGACGCGCAGGAGGCGCTGCGGATCGGTCTGGCCGACCGGGTCGCGCCGGCCGGCGAGGTCTACGACGCGGCGGTGGCGCTGGTGCAGCCGTACCTGCGCGGCCCGGTGCAGGCGCTGCGGGCGGCGAAGCTCGCCGTGGACGGCGGCCTGGACATGGACCTGAACTCCGCCCTGGCCTGGGAGAGTCAGCTCTTCGCGGCGCTGTTCGCCACCGACGACCGGCGGGAGGGTATGGCGGCGTTCGTGGCGAAGCGGAAGCCGGACTTCACCGGTCGATGAAGATGGTTCACATTCCAGCTACCGGCCAGTAGCGTGTGACTCCGGTCGCCGACGAGAAGGAGCGGGAATGACGGAGCGGATCGAGGGGCACGGCGGGGAACTCGCACTCGCGGCGCTGCGCGCGTACGGGGTGCGGGAGATGTTCACCCTCTCCGGCGGGCACGTGTTCCCGCTCTACGACGCCGCGTACAAGTCCGACTTCCCGATCTACGACGTGCGGCACGAGCAGTCCGCCGTCTTCGCCGCCGAGGCGGTGGCGAAGCTCCAGCGTCGCCCCGGCCTGGCCGTACTCACCGCCGGACCGGGCGTGACCAACGGTGTGTCCGGCCTGACCAGCGCGTATTTCAACGCCTCGCCGGTGCTGGTGATGGGCGGCCGGGCCCCGCAGTTCCGCTGGGGCTCGGGCAGCCTCCAGGAGATGGACCACCTGCCGCTGGTCGCCCCGGTCACCAAGCACGCCGAGACGGTGTTCACCGCCGACGACATCCCCCGGGCCGTCGCCGCCGCACTGCGCACCGCGCTCACCCCGCACCGGGGGCCGGTCTTCCTCGACTTCCCGCTGGAGGCGATCTTCTCGGTGGGCGACGCCGAGCTGCCGACGGCGACGGGCGTCGAGCCGGTCGAGGCCGACCCCGACGAGGTGGCCGCCGCCGCGCGGCTGATCGCCGGTGCGGCCCGTCCGGTCATCGTCGCCGGTTCCGACGTGTACGCCGGTGACGCCGTGGACGCGCTGCGCGCCGCCGCCGAGGCGCTCACCGTGCCGGTCTTCACCAACGGCATGGGTCGGGGCGCCCTGCCGCCGGAGCATCCGCTGGCCTTCGCCAAGGCCCGCCGGGTCGCGCTCTCCGGCGCCGACGTGGTCGTGGTGGTCGGCACCCCGCTGGACTTCCGGCTCTCCTTCGGTGACTTCGGGGACGCCAAGGTGGTGCACGTGGTGGACGCGCCGAGCCAGCGCGCCTCGCACGTCGAGACGGCCGTCGCTCCCGCCGGTGACCTGCGGGCCGTGCTCACCGCCTTCGCCGAGTACACCGGCGACCGGGCCGACCACGCGGACTGGGTGGCGCAGTTGCGCACCGCCGAGGACGCCGCCAAGGCCCGCGACGCCGAGGAGATGGCCGCCGAGACGGACCCGATCCGGCCCGCCCGTGTCTACGGGGAACTCCGCAGGGTCCTCGCCCGCGACGCGGTCACCATCGGCGACGGCGGCGACTTCGTCTCGTACGCCGGGCGCTACCTGGAGCCGGCCCAGCCCGGCACCTGGCTCGATCCGGGCCCGTACGGCTGCCTCGGCACCGGCATGGGTTACGCGATGGGGGCCCGGATCACCCACCCGGACCGGCAGGTCTGCGTGCTGATGGGCGACGGCGCGGCCGGCTTCTCGCTGATGGACGTCGAGTCCCTGGCCCGGCAGAAGCTGCCGGTGGTGATCGTGGTCGGCAACAACGGCATCTGGGGTCTGGAGAAGCACCCGATGCGGGCCATGTACGGCTACGACGTCGCCGCCGACCTCCAGCCCGAGCTGCGGTACGACCACGTGGTGAGCGCCCTCGGCGGGGCGGGGGAGACGGTCGCCAAGGCGGCCGACCTGGGTCCGGCCCTGGCGCGGGCCTTCGACGCGGGAGTGCCGTACCTGGTCAACGTGCTCACCGACCCGGCTGACGCGTACCCCCGCTCCTCGAACCTGGCGTGAGCGCGGCACCCCGCCCCGGCCGGTTCACACCTCGGGGCGGGGTTCCTCGCGCGGCGGGTCGCCCTCGCGTCGGCGCAGGTCGTCCTCGCGCCGCCGCAGGTCCTCCTCCCAGCGCTGGAAGAGTTCCTGGTCCTCCTTGCGGGACCGCTCCTGGATCGAGCGCAGGAACTCGGGGTCGTCGTCCGGGGCGAGCGGTCGCTGCGGGCCCCGTTCGGTGGGTGGGCCGCCCGTCGAGAACATGCCGCCGTCGGCCTTGCGCTCGCGCCCGGCGACGAACCAGGCGATCGAGCCGATCAGCGGGGCGAAGAGGATCATCAGCACCCAGGCGATCCGGGGTAGGTGACGGATGTCGTCTTCCTCGGCGGAGAGGCAGCTGATCAGGGCGCAGACGGCGAGGACGACCTGCACCACGAAGAGGAGGATGTACAGCCGGGCCATGTACCCATCATGTCCTACCCGACGGGATGGTCACACCCCGCGCAGCACCAGCAGCACGCCGAGCAGGGCGAATCCGGCCGTCCCCAGCCCGACCAGGGCGAGCGTACGGCCGCCGCCGGCAGCCGCGCCGACGGTGCTGCTCCGCCGCCAACAGAGCGTGACGACCGCCACCCAGCCGAGCACGGCCAGCGCGGCCGGCAGTGCCCCGGCGGGGCCGCCGGTGAGGGCGAGCCGGACGGCCAGCAGCACCACCACGGTCATCGCCAGCGCGGTGCGTCGCCAGGCCAACCGGGTCCGTTCGGGTTGCAGTCCGGGGTCGCGGGTCGCGCTCATCGGCCCACCGCACCCACCAGCACCGCCACCGTGAGCAGCAGCGCGCCGAGCGCGACGACCAGGGCGAGCACGGCCGGGAACCGGGACGCGGGCAGTTCCCTGCCGAGCCGGATGGCGCGTTCGCTGCGCGCCCAGTGGTCCACCGCCCGCAGCGCGACCACGCCGCCGAGCAGCAGCAGCGCCACCGAGATCACCTCGCGCAGGTAGGACGCCGGCATCTCCGGCAGGAACTGCGCGGCGGCGAGCCCACCGGCGATCAGTGCCAGCCCGGTACGCAGCCAGGCCAGGAACGTCCGCTCGTTGGCCAGCGAGAAGCGGTAGTCGGGGGTGTGCCCCACCGACCGCATCTCCTGCGGGTCGAACCAATTCTTGATCAACTGCCACACGCAGGTGATTATCCGGTTCCGGTCGGGCATAACTGGAAACATGACGGATCTTGACGCGATCACGTTGCGCACGGCGTACGACACCCATCTGCGGCCGGGGCTGCCCGATCCGGTGCCGGACGGGGTCCTGGTGGAGCGGGACGGTCCGGTGTCGCGGGTGTGCGGGCTCGACAGCCGGGGCCTGGTGACCTATCGCGATCTCGGCGGTCTGACCGGCATCGAGCTCGACGGGTTGATCGCCCGACAGGTGGCGGCGGCCGTCGAGCGACGTGAGCCGGTGGAGTGGAAGCTGCACGGTCACGACGAGCCGGCCGACCTGCCGCAGCGGCTGCGCACGGCCGGGTTCGTCCCGGAGTCGGAGGAGTCCGTCATGGTGGGGCCGGTCGCGCCCCTGGCCTCCGCGTTGCCCGTGGTGCCCGAGGGCGTGCACCTGCGTGAGGTGACCGGTCGCGCGGACCTGGAGCGGATCGCGGAGCTGGAGACGCAGCTCTGGGGTGCGGATCTGTCCGGCCTGGCCGACGGGCTGGCCCGGGAGATCGACGCCGACCCGCAGTCGATCACCGTGGTGGTGGCCGAGGCGGACGGGACGCTGGTCAGCGCGGGCTGGGTGCGGTATCCGGCGGGGAGCACCTTCGCCACGCTCTGGGGCGGCTCGACCCGGCCGGAGTGGCGGCGTCAGGGGATCTACCGGGCGCTGGTCACCTACCGGGCCCGGTCCGCCGGTCAGCGCGACCGGACGCTGTTGCAGGTCGACGCCGGTGCGGAGAGCCGTCCGCTGTTGGAGCGGCTCGGCCTCGTCGCGGTCACCACGGCCACGCCCTACGTCTACACTCCGTGATCATGACGCAGCGGCTGACCGACGAGGAGAAGCTGACCATCAAGACGGGCGCCTTCGGCGCGGTCCTCATGGTCTCGAACGCCGAGCCCGGCCTGCTGGCGGTGTTCCGGGAGAGCTTCGCCGCCTCCGGGGCGATCTCCGAGGCCAGCGGAGTGGTGAAGGAGGCGCTGACCAGCGGGCCGCTGCCGAGGCTGCCGCGCGACTCGGCGCTGGAGATCGAGTCGGTGGTGCTGCCGGCGCTGCGCCGGGCGGTCGGCATCCTCACCGAGAAGGCACCGCAGGACGTCGGGGTCTACCGCGAGGTGGTGCTGGCCGCCGCGGACCGGACCGCCCGCGCCCACCAGGGGGTCAGCCCGGCCGAGGCCGAGGCGATCGGTCGGATCAGGGACGTCCTGGGCGGGGCGTCCTGACCGGTGGTGCCCCCGGTGAGCTGCGTCACGCCGGTCGCGCGGGGAAGCCGATGCTACCGACAGGTAACATCGCGTCGTGGGCAACTGCACAGCAGCCCACGGTTGACCTGACGGCAACAGACACGCAAGGCTGCGCCCCAGACCAGGGCGATTGAGCACACCACCACAGCAGGAGGGTCGTCGAAGCGCGATGAACATCGTCGTACTCGTCAAGCAGGTGCCCGACTCGGGCGCGGACCGCAACCTGCGAACTGACGACAACACTGTCGACCGCGGTTCGGCGAGCAACGTCATCAACGAGATGGACGAATACGCCATCGAAGAGGCGTTGAAGATCAAGGAGGCGCACGGCGGCGAGGTGACGATCCTGACCATGGGTCCGGACCGGGCGACCGAGTCGATCCGCAAGGCGCTGTCGATGGGGCCGGACAAGGCGGTGCACGTGGTGGACGACGCGCTGCACGGCTCCTGCGCGGTGGCCACCTCCAAGGTGCTGGCCGCGGCGCTGGGCCAGCTCGGCGCGGACCTGGTGCTCTGCGGCGCCGAGTCGACCGACGGCCGGGTGCAGGTGCTGCCGCACATGCTGGCCGAGCGGCTGGGGGTGGCGGCGCTGACCGGCGCCCGCAAGCTCACCGTCGACGGCAGCACGTTGACCGTGGAGCGGCAGACCGAGGAGGGCTACGAGGTGGTCACCGCCTCGACGCCGGCCGTGGTCTCCGTCTGGGACACCATCAACGAGCCCCGGTACCCGTCGTTCAAGGGGATCATGGCCGCCAAGAAGAAGCCGGTGCAGACGCTGGGCCTGGCCGACCTGGGCGTGGCCGCCGACGAGGTGGGCCTCGCCGGGGCGACCAGCACGGTGCTGGAGCACAGCAAGCGTCCGCCGCGCTCCGGTGGGGTCAAGGTCACCGACGACGGCTCCGGTGGCGCCCAGTTGGTCGAGTTCCTCGCCACCGAGAAGTTCGTGTGAGGGGTGTGGGACATGTCTGAGGTTCTCGTCGTCGTCGAAGCCACTCGGGAGTTCGGCGTCAAGAAGGTCACCCTGGAGATGCTCACCCTCGCGCGCGAGCTGGGCACTCCGGCGGCGGTGGTGCTCGGCGGCGCCGGTGCCGCCGACGCGCTCGCCGGCAAGCTGGGCGAGTACGGCGCGGAGAAGATCTACGCCGCCGAGGGTGAGGAGATCGACGGCTACCTGGTGGCGCCCAAGGCCACCGTGGTCGCCGACCTGGTCAAGCGGGTCCAGCCGGCCGCCGTCCTGCTCGCCTCCTCACAGGAGGGCAAGGAGATCGCCGCCCGGCTGGCGGTCAAGCTGGACAACGGCATCCTGACCGACGTGGTGGCCCTGGCCGCCGACGGCACCGCCACCCAGGTGGCCTTCGCCGGCTCGACCGTGGTCACCTCCAAGGTGACCCGTGGCCTGCCGCTGGTCACCGTCCGGCCGAACTCGGTCACCCCGGCCCCGGCCGCCGCCACCCCGGCGGTGGAGCAGCTCACGGTGACCGTCGGCGACACCGACAGGCTGGCCAGGGTCGTCGACCGGGTGGCCGAGCAGAAGGGCTCGCGCCCCGAGCTCACCGAGGCCGGCGTGGTGGTCTCCGGTGGTCGTGGTGTCGGCAACGCCGACAACTTCACGCTGGTCGAGGAGTTGGCCGACCTGCTCGGCGGCGCCGTCGGCGCCTCCCGGGCCGCCGTCGACTCCGGGTACTACCCGCACCAGTTCCAGATCGGTCAGACCGGCAAGACCGTCGCCCCGCAGCTCTATGTGGCGCTCGGCATCTCCGGTGCGATCCAGCACCGGGCCGGCATGCAGACCTCGAAGACGATCGTCGCGGTCAACAAGGACGGCGAGGCGCCCATCTTCGAGCTGGCCGACTTCGGCGTGGTCGGCGACCTGTTCAAGATCGTGCCGCAGGCCGCCGAGGAGATCCGCAAGCGCAAGTGAGACGTGACGACGAAGCCGCCGACCGGGAGACCGGGCGGCGGCTTCGTCGTCTGCGCCGAGGGAGCTGATCGGCGGGCCGGGGAGCTGATCCGGCCCGCCGATCAGCCCGTCAAGGAGCCCCTCAACAGGCTGTCGCCGGAGTGGGCGGTGTCGTTGTCGAACTGTTCGGCGGAGACGTCGACAACAGAGTACTTCCCCAGGTCGACGGTGGGCGGGAGCGGCAACAGCACCTCGCTGCCGGTGCCGAGCACGCCGATCGAGAACATCTCCATGGTGCGCGGGTCGATGAGCCAGACCTCGTAGTACCCCGACACGGCCGGGAGATTCGCCACATGCAGATGAAGCTCGCCGCTGTCGAGGACCCGCACGTCCCCACGGGCCTGTGGCGGCGTGCTGCCGTACGCGTCGAGCCGGGCGCTGGCCACCACCGCCTGGGCCGGTGGCGCCGGGTCGGTCGAACCACCGCCCAGCACGACCGCGGTGCCGACCACCCCGACGGCGGCGGCGGCCACCGCCGTGGTCGCGGTCGCCAGCCAGCGCGGCACCCGGCCACGCCGGCCCCGTGCCGCCGGGCCTCCGCCGGTGACCGTCGGGCGGCCGGGGGCCGCCGACGTGTCGCCGGTACGCGGACCGGGCGCGCGTCGCCGAGCGTCGGCGGTCAGCCCGGGTAGGTCCTGTGCGGCCCGGATCTCGGACGTGATGCCCTGCCAGAGGTGCTCCGGCGGATCGGGCAGGTCGCGCAGCCCCTGGGTGGCGGCACCGAGACCGGCGACGTGCCGCAGGTTCTCCACCTCGCCACGACAGTGCGGGCAGCCGTCGAGGTGGGTGCGGTCGACGTCCTCCGCCTCGCTCTCACCGAGTGCCAGAAAGACCAGCCGATCGTGCTCCAGGTGCGGCACCGTCCACCTCCCATCTGCGCTTCAGGCTCGCCATGCCCCGTCGGATGTGACTCTTGACGGTACCCAGCGGCACACCGGTCACCGCCGCGATCTGCTGGTGGGTCAGATCGTCGAAGAAGGCCAGCTCCAGCATGCGTCGCTGGTCGGCGGGGAGTCGCGCGAGCTCGTCGGCGACCACCAGCCGGTCGACCACGACGTCCGGGTCCACGCCGGGTGCGACCGGCTCGGGCAGTTGGCGGACCGCCTCGGTGACCCGGTTGTCCCGGCTGACCGACCGCAGCCGGTCCACCACCTTGCGCCGGGCGATCCCGAGCAGCCAGCCGACCAGGGAGCCCCGGGCGGGATCGAAGGTGTCCCGGCCGAGCCAGGCGGCGACGAAGGTGGCCTGGGTGACGTCCTCCGCGTCGCTGCGGTTGATCAGGGTGCTGGTGGCCAGATGGAACACGGCACGGCCGTAGCGGTCGTACGCCTCGCGTAATGCCAGTTCGTCGCCGTGGCGGAACCGGTCGGCGAGGTCGTCCTCGGGTGTCCCCGGCTCGTGCCGGGCCCCGTTCACGGGACAGGTCGCCTGGTTGGGGGCATGCCCGACTGTAGCTCTCACCGGCGCTGTCCCCTCTGTCGACCCAGCGGCTCCTCGATGTCTCTTCGCTCGGGACCGCCCCGCCGGATGCGGTGGAGAGGAAGAAAAGAAAGTCGATTTCCGGCGCATCCAGGCGCCGGCGTACCGGCGTAACTCGGGATGTCAGCAACACCAACGAACCAGTACGAACCATCAGGAGGCAGACATGCAGCTCGCGTACCTTCGTCGGGTCGCGGCAGGCGGCGCGGTCGCCGCGCTGACCTTCGTCGCCGCCGGCGTCGCCACCGCCACCCCGGCCTACGCCGCCACCTCGAAGGTCTCCGTCGTGCACGGCATCCCGGACACCCCGGTCGACGTCTACGTCAACGGCGAGAAGACGCTTGAGGGATTCAAGCCCGGTGACGTGGCGGGTCCGCTGGACCTGGCCGAGGGGCGGTACGACCTCGCGCTGACCAAGCCGGGCGAGCCGATCGGCCAGGCCATCCTGACCGTGGACGACGCCGAGGTGCCGGGCGGGGCGAACCTCAGCCTCGCCGCCCACCTCGACGCCGAGGGCAAGCCGAAGATCACGCCGTTCGTCAACGACACCGCCAAGGTGGACGCCGGCAAGGCCCGGCTGATCGTCCGGCACACCGCCGCCGCTCCGGCGGTGGACGTACGGGCCGGTGGCACGCCGGTCTTCGAGGACCTGACCAACCCGAACGAGGCCAAGGGCGACGTGGACGCGGGCAGCGTCTCGGCGGACGTGGTGCTCGCCGGCACCGACACGGTGGTGATCGGGCCCGCCGACCTGAACCTGCGCGAGGGCACCGCGACGATCGTCTACGCCATCGGCTCCGCCGAGGGCGAGAACCTGGACATCGTGGCGCAGACCATCACCGGGCTGCACTCGGCCCCCTCCGGCGTGCCCAGCGGCACCGGCGGCCAGGCCGGGACCGGGCTGACCACCGGCTGGTACGTCCTGGCGGGTGTCGGGGTGCTGCTGCTGGTGCTGGGCGGCGTCCGGGTGGCCGGCACCGTCTCGGGTCGCCGGTGAGCGTCGTCAACCGGGCGGCGCTGGCGGCACTCGCCGCCGGCGCCGCCGCGCTCACCGTGACCGCCGTGGTGGCTGTCGCCTCCCGTCCGTCGGGAAGTGTCGGCGCCGAGCAGGCCGCCGCACTGGCCAGTCCGACGCCGTCGGCCGTGGCGCCGAGCGTGGCGGTACGCCCCGGCGGGCTACCCGACGCGGAGACCCCGGTGCCCCCGGTGCGCCTGCGGATCCCCGCGATCGAGGTCGTCGCACGGGTGGAGCCGGTCGGGGTGGACGCGCGCAGCGGCGAGTTCGACGTGCCGCCCAGCGTGGACCGGATCGGCTGGTACCGCTTCGGTCCCGGCCTGGAGGCCGACGCCGGTTCGGTGGTGATCGCCGGCCACGTCGACAGCGCGGAGCAGGGCCGGGGCGCCTTCTGGCGACTGCGGGAACTCGCGCCGGGCGACACGCTCACGGTCACCGGCGCCGACGACACGCCACGCGACTACCGGGTCGTCGCCCGGGAGGAGTACGACAAGACGAAGATCCCGCTGGAGCGCTACTTCGCCCGTGACGGCCGGCCCCGGCTGACGCTGATCACGTGCGGCGGACCGTTCGACGCCCAGGCCCGCAGGTATCGCGACAACATCGTGGTGACGGCGGTTCCGGCGTGAGCACTCCGGCCTGCGGTCGAGGCGGGCGCGGTCGTTAGGCTGAACCGTGATGGCTTACCTGGATCATGCCGCGACCACTCCGATGCTCGACGAGGCACTGGAGGCGTACGTCGCGACCGCCCGTGAGGTCGGCAACGCGTCCTCCCTGCACGCGTCCGGTCGGCGTGCCCGGCGGCGGGTCGAGGAGTCGCGGGAACGGGTGGCCGCCGCGCTGGGTGCCCGGCCGTCCGAGGTGATCTTCACCGGGGGCGGTACGGAGAGCGACAACCTCGCGGTCAAGGGCATCTTCTGGGCGCGCCGGGACGCCGACGGTGGGCGGACCCGGGTGGTCTCCAGCGCCGTCGAGCACCACGCGGTGCTCGACGCGGTGGACTGGCTGGGCGCGCACGAGGGCGCCGAGGTGGGCTCCCTGCCGGTCGACGGCACGGGTCGGCTGCACCCCGACGCGCTCCGCGCCGAACTGGCCGCGCACGGCGACCGGGTGGCCCTGGTCACCGCGATGTGGGCGAACAACGAGGTCGGCACCGTCCAGCGGGTCTCCGACCTGGCCGCGGTCGCCGCCGAGTACGGCGTTCCGTTCCACACCGACGCGATCCAGGCGGTCGGCCAGGTGCCGGTCGACTTCGCCGCCAGCGGTGCCGCCGCGCTCACCGTGACCGGTCACAAGCTGGGCGGGCCGGTCGGCATCGGTGCGTTGCTGCTGGGCCGGGACGTCGCCGCGGTGCCGCTGCTGCACGGCGGCGGCCAGGAACGCGACGTGCGTTCCGGCACGCTGGACACCGCCGGCATCGTCGCCTTCGCGGTCGCCGTCGAGGCGGCGGTCAAGGGCCAGCAGGAGTACGCCACCCGGGTCGCCGCACTCCGCGACGACCTGGTCCACCGGGTGCGGCAGGCGGTGCCCGAGGTGGTGTTCAACGGCGACCCGACGGACCGGCTCCCCGGCAACGCGCACTTCTCCTTCCCCGGCTGCGAGGGTGACGCGCTACTACTCCTGCTGGACGCCCAGGGCATCGCCTGCTCGACCGGTTCGGCCTGCTCCGCCGGGGTGGCGCAGCCCTCGCACGTGCTGCTCGCGATGGGCGCCGACGACGACCGGGCCCGTTCCTCGCTGCGCTTCTCGCTCGGTCACACCAGCACCGCCGGGGAGGTCGACGCGCTCATCGCCGCCCTGCCGGCGGCCGTCGACCGGGCCCGGCGGGCGGCGGCGCTGCGGACGCCGCGCTGACGTAGCACGCTCGGCGGTCGGACCGGCCTCGATGCCGGCCCGGCGCGGACGGGGGGAGACCGCCGCCCGGCGGTACGGAGATAGGCTTCGCGGGAAGGGAGCGTGGTCCGGGTGAGGGTGTTGGCGGCGATGTCCGGCGGTGTGGATTCCGCCGTGGCGGCGGCGCGTGCGGTGCAGGCCGGTCACGACGTCACCGGTGTGCACCTGGCGCTGGCCCGCAACCCGCAGACCTACCGCACCGGAGCGCGGGGCTGCTGCACCCTGGAGGACTCCCGGGACGCGCGCCGCGCCGCCGACGTGCTGGGCATCCCGTTCTACGTGTGGGACATGGCCGACCGGTTCCACGCCGACGTGGTCGACGACTTCGTGGCCGAGTACGCCGCCGGGCGTACCCCGAACCCGTGCCTGCGCTGCAACGAGAAGATCAAGTTCGCCGCGGTGCTGGATCGGGCGGTGGCCCTGGGCTTCGACGCCGTGGTCACCGGCCACCACGCCCGACTCGGCCCGGACGGCCTGCTGCGGCGCAGCGTCGACCTCGCCAAGGACCAGTCGTACGTGTTGGCCGTGCTCACCCGCGCGCAGTTGGACCGTTCGATCTTCCCGCTCGGTGACTCGACGAAGGCGCAGGTCCGGCAGGAGGCCGCCGACCGGGGCCTGGCGGTGGCCGACAAGCCCGACTCGCACGACATCTGCTTCATCGCCGACGGCGACACCCGGGGCTTCCTGGCCCAGCGGCTCGGCGAGACGCCCGGCGACGTGGTCGACGCCACCACCGGTGCGGTGGTGGGCACGCACGCCGGCGCGTACGCGTACACCGTGGGTCAGCGGCGCGGGCTGCACCTGGACCGCCCGGCCCCGGACGGGCGACCCCGGTACGTGCTCTCCATCACGCCGACGACCAACACGGTGACCGTCGGTCCGGCCGAGGCGCTGGAGGTGGCCGAGGTGCGTGCCACCCGCCCGGTCTGGACCGGCGGCCCGCGTCCGGACGCCCCGATCGGGTGCGAGGTGCAGTTGCGGGCGCACGGGCTCGTGGTGCCGGCCGAGGTCACCGTGGACGGCGACGCGTTCCGTGCCGACCTGCGGCAGCCGGTCCGGGGGGTCGCCGCCGGTCAGGCGATCGTCGCGTACCGCCCCGACCCGGCCGGTGACATCGTGCTCGGCTCCGCCACGATCACCGACTGACCGGTACCCTTCGGCCGTGAGTGATCAGGTTTGGCCGTGGCCCGCGGGCGCGGCGACCGGCATCGGGTCGCTGCCCGGCACCGACATCGCCGAGGCGCAGCGGATCGTCCTCGGTGAGTTGCCCGCACTTCCCCACCTGCCGGAGCTGCCGGCCCGTGGCCCGGGCGCGGACATGATCGGGCGCGGCGCGGGCCTGCTGGTCGAGCTGCCGGTCGAGCTCTACGCCGCGCGGTGGCGGGTGGCCCTGCGCCCCGGCCGGGACCTGCGCCGCGCACGGGACCTGATGGAACGCGACCTCGACCAGCTCGCCGAGCAGGCCGAGGAGTACGCCGGCCCGATCAAGGTGCAGGCACCCGGTCCGTTCACCCTCGCCGCCTCGGTGGAGCTGCCCGTCGGCGGCCGGATGGTGCGCGACCCCGGTGCGGTACGCGACCTGGTCGGCTCGCTCGCCGAGGGGCTGCGCGCGCACGTGGCGGCGGTGGCCCGCCGGGTACCCCGGGCCACCGTCCTGCTCCAACTGGACGAACCGTCGTTGCCGGCGGTGCTCGCCGGTCGGGTGCCCACCGAGAGCGGCTTCGGCACGTACCGGGCGGTGCAGCCGGAGGACGCGCGGACGTTGCTGGGCACGGTGGTGGAGGCGGTCGGCGTACCGACCGTGGTGCACTGCTGTGCCCCGGACGTACCGCTGAACCTGATCCGGTCCACCGGCGCGGCCGGCGTCGCCCTCGACCTGGACCTGGTCACCGACCTGGACGCGCTGGGCGAGGCGATCGACGCCGGGCTGGGCCTCTTCGCCGGTGCCGCGCCGGGCACCGCCCCGGCCGGTCGCGCACCGACCTCGGCCCAGGTCGCCGACCGGGTCCGCACCCTGTGGGACCGGCTCGGCTTCCCGCGTCGCCGACTCGCCGGGCAGGTGGTGGTCACGCCCGCGTGCGGCCTGGCGGGCGCCACCCCGGCGTACGCCCGCGCGGTCCTGTCCGCCTGCCGCGACGCGGGGCGCCGGATCGTCGAGGAGTGAGGTTTCGGCGCGCTGCGCGGGGGCAGCAAGCCGGGCATGATCGGACGACTGCGTTCCACCGTGATCGATTGCCCCGACCCGCGCGCCCTGGCCGGCTTCTACGCCGAGCTGCTCGGCCTGCCGCTGATCGAGGAGGACTGCGACGGCGACGAGTGGGTGGTGCTGGGTGGGCACCCCGGCCACCAACCCCGGATCGCGTTCCAGCAGGCACCCGACCTGCGCCCACCGACCTGGCCCGACCCGGAACGGCCGCAACAGTTCCACCTCGACGTGACCGTGGAGGACATCGAGGTCGCTGAGCGGGCCGCGCTGGCCCTGGGCGCGCGGCGGCTGCCGGGGGAGGGCGAGGGCTTCCGGGTCTACGCCGACCCGGCCGGACACCCGTTCTGCCTCTGCTGGGAGAGCTGACCGTCGCGCGTGGGAGATCCGGCCGTCGCGCCGGCCCGCCCGAGCGGGCATGATCACCAGCATGATCAGTCCTGTGCCCGGGTGGGCCGCCGGCTCGCTCCTCGGACTCGCCTACGGTGACGCCCTGGGCAAGCCCACCGAGTTCCTCACGCTGGCCGAGATCGAGCGACGGTACGGTCCGACCGGCCCCCGGGAACTGGTCGGCGACCCGGCGTTGGTCACCGACGACACCCAGATGGCGCTCGCGGTCGGCTGGGCACTGCACGACGCGTCCGCGTACACGCCCGAGGTCGTCGAGCCGTTGCTGCGGCAGCGCTTCCTGGCCTGGGCGGCCAGCCCGGACAACAACCGCGCGCCTGGGATGACCTGCCTGCGGGCCTGCGCCGAGCTGTCCCGAGGACTGCCCTGGCAGCAGGCGACCCAGGCCGGTTCGAAGGGCTGTGGGGCGAACATGCGGGTCACCCCGGTCGGTCTGCTCGACGTCGACCTCGACACCGTCGCCGGACTGGCCCAGCTCCAGGCCGGACTGACGCACGGGCACCCGACCGGCCTGGCGGCCAGCGAACTGACCGCGTACGCGGTGCGGCTGCTGGTCGACGGCGCGGCGCTGGCCGAGTTGCCCGGCCGGCTCACCGTGCGGGCCCACGAGCAGCGCGAGGTCTACCGGGGCGACTGGCTCGGCGACCTCTGGCAACGCCCCGGCGTGCGGACGCCGCAGGAGTTCATCGCCCGGGGGTGGGACGAGTGCCTGCGGGTGCTGGCCCGGCTCGACGCGGCCCTCGCCGGCCCGGACGACGGCGGCGACCCGTGCCGCTGGACCGGTGAGGGCTGGGTCGCCGAGGAGGCGTTGGCGACCGCGCTCTACTGCGCCGTCCGGCACGCCGACGACCCGGTGGGCGCGCTGACCCGGGGTGCGCGGACCGCCGGTGACTCCGACTCGATCGCCGCGCTCGCCGGGGCGTTCGTCGGTGCCGCCGTGGGTGCCGCCGCCTGGCCCGCCGACTGGGCAGGTCGCATCGAGTACGCCGACCAACTCGCCGCCCTCGCCGCCGCCTGGCAGCGCTGACCGGCACGAACCGGTGGGGTTCCCGGTGAACTGTCCGACCCGCCGGATACCGTGCCGGGGTGCCCATCACAGGAGGTCGCGGGGTGTCCGAGGAAGCCATCGGCGAGCAGGTCAGCGCGGCGCAGGAGGCGGCGGCCGGTGCCGAGCCGACCCCGCAGGCACGGGAGCGGCACGCCACGCTGAGCCAGGAGCTGACCGAGCACCAGTACCGCTACTACGTGCTCGACGCGCCGACCGTCTCGGACGCCGATTTCGACCGGCTGCTGCGGGAGCTGGAGGCGCTGGAGGAGGAGTTCCCGGCGCTGCGCACCCCGGACTCGCCGACCCAGCGGGTCGGCGGCACCTTCTCCACCGACTTCGCCCCGGTGGCACACGCCGAACGGATGATGTCGCTGGACAACGCGTTCGCCGACGAGGAGCTGGCGGCGTGGGCCGAACGGGTCGAGCGGGACGCCGGCGGTCCGGTGCCCTACCTGTGCGAGCTGAAGGTCGACGGGCTGGCGATCAACCTCACCTACGAGTCGGGTCGGCTGGTGCGGGCGGCGACCCGGGGCGACGGCCGCACCGGTGAGGACGTCACCGCCAACGTGCGCAGCATCCGGGACGTGCCCGGCCGGTTGACCGACTCGGCGGAGTTCGGGCCGGTCCCCGAGCTGATCGAGGTGCGCGGCGAGATCTACTTCCCGGTCGCCGCCTTCGCCGACCTGAACGCGGGCCTGGTCGAGCAGGGCAAGGCGCCGTTCGCCAACCCGCGTAACGCCGCCGCCGGCAGCCTGCGCCAGAAGGACCCACGGATCACCGCGTCCCGGCCGCTGCGCCTGGTGGTGCACGGCATCGGTGCCCGGCGCGGCTTCCAGCCGGCCACCCAGTCCGAGTCGTACTCCGCGCTGCGGGCCTGGGGGCTGCCGACCAGCGACCGCTGGCGGGTGGTGCCCGACCTGGCCGGCGTCCGGGACTACATCGCGCACTACGCCGCGCACCGGCACGACGTGGAGCACGAGATCGACGGCGTGGTGGTCAAGGTCGACCCGGTGCCGATCCAGGGCCGGCTCGGCTCGACCAGCCGGGCGCCCCGCTGGGCGATCGCCTTCAAGTATCCGCCCGAGGAGGTCAACACCACGCTGCTCGACATCGAGGTCGAGGTGGGACGGACGGGTCGGGTCACGCCCCGGGCGCTGCTCCAGCCGGTGAAGGTGGCCGGCTCCACCGTCGCGTACGCGACCCTGCACAACGCACGCGAGGTGGAGCGCAAGGGGGTGCTGATCGGCGACACGGTGGTGATCCGCAAGGCCGGCGACGTGATCCCCGAGGTGCTCGGCCCGGTGGTCGAGCTGCGTCCGCCCGACGCCCGGGCGTTCGTGATGCCCACCGTCTGCCCGGCCTGTGGCACCCCGCTCGCCCCGGCGAAGGAGGGCGACGTCGACATCCGTTGCCCCAACTCGCGCAGTTGTCCGGCGCAGTTGCGCGAACGGGTCTACCACCTGGCCGGGCGCAAGGTCTTCGACATCGAGGCGCTCGGCTACAAGAGCGCCGCCGCGCTGCTCGACGCGCAGGTCATCACCGACGAGGGCGACCTCTTCTCGCTCGACGCCGAGCAGTTGGCCCGCTCGCCGTTCTTCGTCAACAAGGATGGCAGCCTCGGCAGCAACGCGGTCAAGCTGCTCGACAACCTCGCCGTCGCCAAGGAACGCGAGCTGTGGCGGGTGCTGGTGGCCCTCTCCATCCGGCACGTCGGGCCGACCGCCGCGCAGGCACTCGCGCGGCACTTCCGGTCGGTCGAGGCGATCGACGCCGCGTCCGAGGAGGAACTCTCCTCCGTCGACGGAGTCGGCCCCACCATCGCGGTGAGCATCCGGGAGTGGCTCGCCGTCGACTGGCACCGCGAGGTGATCCGCAAGTGGGCCGACGCGGGCGTCCGGATGGCCGAGGAGGCGCAGGGGGAGGGCCCGCGACCGCTGGAGGGGGTGACCGTGGTGGTCACCGGGACCCTGTCCGGTCACTCGCGGGACCAGGCCGCCGAGGCGATCCAGTCCCGGGGCGGCAAGGTCAGCGGCTCGGTGTCGAAGAAGACCGGCTTCGTGGTGGTCGGCGACAATCCCGGGTCCAAGGCGGACAAGGCGGCCGGGCTCAAGGTGCCGATCCTCGACGAGGAGGGCTTCCAGGTTCTGCTCGACTCCGGCCCGGAGGCGGCCCGCGCGATGGCCCGCGTCGAGGAGTGAAGCGGCACTTGCCGATCTTGCGGGGACTCGCCCGGATACCAACTTAATTACGACTACGACCGATTCGTGGCTGTCGTACCTGGTTTCCGGCCGTCGAGGGCGTTTCATGGGGACACGGCGCGTAAACCCACGCGTCGTGTCCTGTAGCGGGAGGTGTGATGGAGCCGCCCGATCCGCGCAACCTCGTCCCGCCCGGGCGTACCGCGCCGTTCTCGGTCTTCGTCGGCCTCGTGCTGGTCGTGGCCGTGCTGCTCTCCGTCGGGCCGATGGTCTCGTTCGCCGGAACGCTGCCCGACCTGCCGGCGGCGTTCTGGACGATGGCCGTGCTCGCCGTCGCCTGCGACGCGCGCCCGTTCCTGCCGCCCGGCCGGCGGCCCTCCTCGTCCGCGGTCTTCCCGTCGACCTGCTTCACCTTCGCCATCCTGCTCGGCTGGGGCCTCGGCCCGGCGGTCGCGGTGCAGGCGGTCGCCGTGCTGGTCTCCGGAGCCCGGATGCGGCACACCCCCTGGCGGGTCGCCTTCAACGCCGGGCAGTACGCCTGCGCGCTGGCCGCCGCGTACGCCGTCACCCGGCTCGGGCCGGGCGGCATCTTCGACGGCGGCCGTCTGGGGTGGACCGACATCGCCGCGATCGGCGGGGCCGGGGTGGCCTGGTTCGTGGTGAACTACGGGCTGGTGACCACGGCCGTCCGACTGCGCTTCGGCGAACGGTGGTGGCCCAACGCCCGCCACGGCCTGCCGTTCGAGCTGCTCTCCACCGGGTCCCTGCTGCTGCTCGCGCCGGTGCTGGTCACCGCCGCGCGGGCCAGTGCCGCCCTGGTGCCGCTGGTCCTGGTGCCGCTGTTCGCCGTCTACCGGATGGCCCGGCTCACCGTGGAACAGCACCAACTCGCCGCCCTCGACCCGCTGACCGGGCTGCCCAACCGAAAGGCGCTGCTCAGCGAGGTCAACGAGCAGGTCCACCGGCACGCCGAGCGCGCCGCACGCGGCGAGCCCGGCGCCCGCCTGGCCCTGCTCCTGATCGACCTGGACCGCTTCAAGAACGTCAACGACGCCCTCGGGCACGCCGTCGGCGACCGGCTGCTGGTCGAGGTGAGCGCCCGACTGACCGATGTGGTGCCGGCGCCGGACCTGGTGGTCCGCCTCGGCGGCGACGAGTTCGCCATCGTGATGACCGGGGTGGACGACGTCACCGAGGCCCGTGCCCTCGCCGACCAGGTGGTGCGGGTCCTCGCCGAGCCGGTGCCGCTGGACGGGCTGCCGCTGGACGTCGGCGGCTCCATCGGCATCGCCCTGTACCCGGAGCACGGCGAGGACTTCGCCACCCTGATGCGCCACGCCGACGTAGCCATGTACGACGCCAAGCACCGCAACGACACGGTCGCCGTCTACACCGCGGAGTCCGACCACAACTCCGCCGAGCGGTTGGGCCTGCTGGCCGACCTACGGCGGGTGCTGGACGCGGGCGCGGCGGCCCGTTCCGCCGCCGACACCCCGGGCGAGGCACCCGGGACGCGGGACGGGGACACCACGCCGGTGGTGCGCGGCGGGGACGGCGCGGCGTTGACCGCGAACCCGGTGGTGCGGCAGCGCGGTGCCGGCCGGTGGTTCCGTCGTCGTCACCGGCCGCCGGTGGTCGCCTCCGACGACGAGCTGATCGCCCGGATCGTGACCGGCGCGGACCCGATCCTGCGCCGGACCGCCCGGCCCGTCGACCCGGCGGCGGTCCCCGGCGAGCCGTGGGCCGGACCGGTCGGCGCCCACCGGCCGGGTGACGAGGGCACACCCTTCGCCGGTGCCGCGATCGGCGGTGATCCGGCCGGGGACGCGGGCGAGATCACGATGTACTACCAGCCGCAGGTCGCCATCGCCACCGGCGAGGTGGTCGGGGTCGAGGCGCTGCTGCGGTGGCGGCACCCCCGCCGGGGCATGGTCGACCCGGAGGAACTGATCCGGGTCGCCGAACAGAGCGCGGTGATGCGCCTGCTCACCCGTCGGGTGGTGGACGACGTGGTCGAGCAGGTGGCCAAGTGGTCGGCGGCCGGTCTGGGCCTGCGGGCGGCGCTCAACGTCAGCGTGCGGGATCTGCACACCGGCGAGATCGCCGATCAGATCGCGGACCGGTTGACCCGGTACGGCGTGGCGCCGGAACGGCTGCAACTGGAGATCACCGAGGGTGCGTTGATGGCCGACCCGCGCCGCGTCCTGACCACCATCACCCGCCTGCACCGGATCGGGGTCGGCATCGCACTGGACGACTTCGGCACCGGCTACTCGTCACTGCAACACCTGCGCCGGCTGCCGCTGTCGGAGGTGAAGGTCGACCGGTCCTTCGTCCTCGGGATGACCGAGGACTCCGACGACGCGGCGATCGTCCGGTCGACGATCGAGTTGGGCAAGGCGCTCGGGCTGCGGGTGGTCGCCGAGGGCGTGGAGGACGAGAAGACCTGGCGGATGCTGCACGCGGCCGGGTGCGACGCCGCGCAGGGCTGGTTCTACGCCCGACCGATGCCGGCCGAGGAACTGGTCGCCTGGCTGGGTCGGTACCGACCGGTGCGCCCGCTCGGCGGCCACGACGAGCCGGACGTACCCCGCCGCAGCCCTCGGTGACCCTCGGCCGGGCCGCTGCGACACCGCCGCCCGGACGGGTCCCCGGGTCGGTGGGCCGGACGCCCCGGGGAGCCGGGGACGGCGGGCCGGGCGCGGAACAATAGACTCGCTCCGGTCACCGCGCGTCGCGTCGCACGCCGCGCGGTGGGCGTACGCAGACGCAGGACAGCCACGAAGGGGGCACCGATGGCCGCCATCTCCCGCGAGGAGGTCGCGCACCTGGCGCGACTGTCGCGGCTCGCCGTGACGGAGGAGGAGCTGGACACCTTCGCCGGCCAGCTCGACGTGATCCTCCAGGCGGTCGCCCAGGTGGGCGAGGTCGCCGCCGCCGACATCCCGCCGACCTCGCACTCGGTGCCGTTGACCAACGTGCTCCGCGAGGACGTCGTGACGCCGTGCCTGACCCCCGAGGAGGCGCTGTCCGGCGCGCCCGACGCCGAGGAGCAGCGGTTCCGCGTTCCGCGGATCCTGGACGAGGATGTGGCATCGTGAGCGAGCTGACCAGATTCACCGCCACCGAGATCGCCGGGCTGGTCGCCTCCGGTGAGACCTCGGCGGTCGAGGTGACCCGGGCGCACCTGGACCGGATCGCCGCCGTCGACGACCGGGTGCACGCCTTCCTGCACGTCGACACCGAGGGTGCGCTCGCCGCCGCCCGCGAGGTGGACGCCCGGCGGGCCGCCGGAGCGGAGCTGGGCCCGCTGGCCGGAGTGCCGGTCGCGGTCAAGGACGTGCTCACCACCCGGGGCGTGCCGACCACGGTCGGCTCGAAGATCCTGGAGGGCTGGCGCCCGCCGTACGACTCGACGATCGTGCAGCGGCTGCGCGCCGCCGGCACCGTGATGCTCGGCAAGACCAACATGGACGAGTTCGCCATGGGCTCCTCGACGGAGTACTCGGCGTACGGGCCGACCCGCAACCCGTGGGACACCGGGCGCATCCCGGGCGGCTCCGGCGGGGGCAGCGCGGCGGCACTGGCCGCGTACGAGGCACCGCTGGCGATCGGTTCGGACACCGGCGGCTCGATCCGCCAGCCGGGCGCGGTCACCGGCACCGTCGGCGCGAAGCCGACCTACGGCGGGACCTCCCGGTACGGCCTGGTGGCCTTCTCCTCCTCGCTGGACACGCCCGGCCCGTGCGCGCGTACCGTGCTGGACGCCGCGCTGCTGCACGAGGCGATCGGCGGCCACGACCCGCGTGACTCCACCTCCATCCCGGCCCCGGTGCCGGACGTGGTGGCCGCCGCGAGGCTCGGCGCGACCGGCGACCTGACCGGGGTCCGCCTCGGCATCGTCTCCGAGTTCGTCGGCGAGGGTGCCGAGCCGGGCGTGATGGCCGCCTTCAACGAGGCCGTCGACGCGTTGACGAAGCTGGGCGCGGAGATCGTCGAGGTGTCCTGCCCGAACTTCGCGTACGCGCTGCCGGCCTACTACCTGATCGCCCCGAGCGAGTGCTCCTCCAACCTGGCCCGCTTCGACGGTGTGCGGTTCGGCCTGCGCATCGGCGACGACGGCAACCGGTCGCTGGAGGAGGTCATGTCGCTGACCCGGGAGGCCGGCTTCGGCCCCGAGGTCAAGCGCCGGATCATGCTCGGCACGTACGCGTTGTCGTCGGGCTACTACGACGCGTACTACGGGCAGGCGCAGAAGGTCCGTACGCTGATCACCCGCGACTTCACCGCCGCGTTCGAGCGGGTCGACGCGCTGATCTCGCCGACCACGCCGTTCGTGGCGTTCCCGCTGGGCGCGCGCACCTCCGACCCGTACCAGATGTACCTGGCCGACCTGTACACCATCCCGACCAACCTGTACGGCGGCCCGGGCATCTCGGTGCCGTGCGGCCTCTCGGACGGGCTGCCGGTCGGGTTGCAGGTGATGGCCCCGACGATGGCCGACGACCGGATGTACCGGGTCGCCGCCGCGCTGGAGAGCGCGGTCGGCACCTTCACGCCGCCGACGCTGTGACGCCGTGCGGGGCGGCTCCGGCCGCCCCGCCGGTCCTCGGCCCCCCCGGTGACACGAGGTCACCGTTCGGACTCATAACGCATGGTGACGTGCGCGGGTTGGATAGAGTCCGAGCCGCTGGCGAAACGCAAGCATGGGCTTCTAGCCGACTGGAACTGCGATGAAGACGCTGCGGCCGATCACGATTGTCTCGGTGCTCACGATGCTGCTGATCGGCGTCGCCGCGCCCGCTGCCGCAGCACCGGTCGTCGCCGATCCGCTGATCGTGGATCCGGCCGCCGTCGATCCGGTGATCGTGGATCCGGCGGTCGTCACCATCGCCGTCACCTCCGACCCGCCGCCGTCCGGGGTGACCGCCCACGAGCCGTACCCGGGTCACACCTTCACCGCCACCGGCGACGAGGAGATCCGGTTCTCGCTGGTCGCCGGCGCGATCCCGCCCGGTCTGGCGCTCTCCTCGGCCGGGACCCTGACCGGTACGCCCACCGTGGCGAGTCGCTTCGCCTTCACCGTCCGGGCCACCGGTTCGCCGAGCGGGGAGTTCGCCGACCACCAGGTCACCGTGGTGGTGGCGCAGCCGGTCGTCACCGTCACCTCACCGGCGCCGGTCTCGCCCTGGTACGTCGGGCAGGTCTACCCGACGCACCGGTTCGTCGTCTCGGGCGGCACCGCCCCGCACACCGTCTCGCTGGGCTCGGGCGCGTTGCCGCCGGGCCTGTCGCTCTCCTCGGCCGGTGTCCTCGCGGGCAGCCCCAGCCAGGCCGGCCGTTACCGGTTGGACCTGCTGGCGACCGACGCGAACGGCTTCCAGGGGCGCCAGGAGGTCACGCTGGTGATCGCCACGCCGGCCGTGGTGGTCACCTCGGCCGCCCCGCCACGCGGCACGGCCGGGCAGGCGTACTCGTTCCGGTTCTCCGCCGACGGCGACTCCGACATCCGGTTCGGGCTGGCCGCCGGGGCGCTGCCCGACGGGCTCGTGCTCGCGGCGGACGGCGTGCTCAGCGGCACCCCGACCGTCGCCGGGAGCTTCGACTTCACGGTCCGCGCCACCGGCACCGCGACCAGCGACACCGAGGAGGTGTCGCTGGTCGTCTACCCCGACCCGACGGCCACCCCGTCGGTCTCGCCGACCCCCACCGAGCAGCCGACCGCGTACCCGACCGCGCCGTCGCAGAGCCCGACGCCGACCGCCGCCGCGCCGTCGCCGTCCCGGACGACCGGGGCCTGGCTGCCGGTCACCGGGGAGAACTCGGCCCTGGTGCTGATGCTCCTCGGTGTCGTGGCGTTCAGCATCGGCGGCATCCTGCTGGTGGTGGCGTACCGCCGTCGGCAGGGGTTCACCGCGGGGTGACGCCCGACCGAGGACAGGTGGGCGGAGCGGCTAGGCTGGGCGGCGTTGTGTCCGGATGCCGGCGCGGGCCGGCTACCGCCCGAAAGCTGGAGTTCTCATGACCACGACGCTGCCCGCGTACGACGAGGTCGTCGCGCGATTCGAGCCGGTGATCGGCCTGGAGACCCACGTCGAGCTGGGCACGAACACGAAGATGTTCTGCGGTTGCCCGACCGACTTCGGCGGCGAGCCGAACACCCGGGTCTGCCCGGTCTGCCTGGGCCTGCCCGGCTCGCTGCCGGTGGCCAACAAGGCGGCCATCGAGGCGACCATCCGGATCGGCCTGGCGCTGAACTGCTCCGTCGCCGAGTGGTGCCGGTTCGCCCGGAAGAACTACTTCTACCCCGACATGCCGAAGAACTTCCAGATCAGCCAGTACGACGAGCCGCTCTGTGTGGACGGCTACCTGGACGTCGAGGTGAACGGCGAGACGGTGCGGATCGGCATCGAGCGGGTGCACCTGGAGGAGGACACCGGCAAGACGCTGCACGTGGGCGGTGCCACCGGCCGGATCCACGGCGCGACCGAGTCGCTCGTCGACTACAACCGGGCCGGCATCCCGCTGGTGGAGATCGTCACCAAGCCGATCCCGGGCACCGGCGCTCTCGCCCCCGAGGTGGCCCGGGCGTACGTCACCGAGCTGCGGGACGTGCTGCGCTCGCTCGGCGTCTCCGACGTGCGGATGGAGGAGGGGTCGCTGCGGTGTGACGTGAACACGTCGCTGAACCTGCCCGGCGAGGAGTGGGGCACCCGCACCGAGACCAAGAACGTCAACTCGCTGCGCTCGGTCGAGCGGGCGGTGCGCTCGGAGATGCTGCGGCAGGCGTCGGTGCTGGACGCGGGCGGGCGGATCACCCAGGAGACCCGGCACTTCCACGAGGACACCGGCGACACCACCCCCGGCCGGTCCAAGGAGACCGCCACCGACTACCGCTACTTCCCCGAGCCGGACCTGGTGCCGCTCGCGCCGGACACCGCCTGGGTGGCCGAGCTGAAGGCGGCCCTGCCGGAGCTGCCCCGGCTGCACCGGCGCCGGCTCCAGGAGGCGTGGGGGCTCTCCGACCTGGACATGCAGTCGGTGCTCAACGCTGGCGCGGTGGAGCTGATCGAGGCCACCATCGCCGCCGGTGCCACCCCGGCCGCCGCCCGCAAGTGGTGGCTGGGCGAGTTGTCCCGGCGGGCCAACGAGACCGGCGTGGAACTGGCCGACGTGGGCGCCACCCCGACGCAGGTCGCCGAGCTCCAGGCGCTTGTCGACGCCGGCAAGCTCAACGACAAGCTGGCCCGTACGGTGCTGGAGGGCGTGGTCGCGGGCGAGGGTACGCCCACCGAGATCATGACCAACCGGAACCTGGAGGTCGTCTCCGACACCGGCGCGTTGACCGCCGCGGTGGACGAGGCGATCGCCGCCAACCCCGACATCGCCGACAAGGTGCGCAGCGGCAAGGTCGCCGCAGCCGGCGCGCTGGTCGGCGCCGTCATGAAGACCACGCGCGGGCAGGCCGACGCCAAGACCGTCCGCGAGCTGATCCTGGAGCGCCTCGGCGCCTGAGGTGTAAGGAAGGGACCCTTCTTACCGTCTGGTGTATAGGAAGGGTCCCTTCCTTGCATCCGCACCACCACCCCTGTCCCCGACCGGGCGTCAACGACGACGTGCCGGACCCCTGGAGTCACCGTGAACCAGCACGACATCGACGTCCTCGACGAGATCCAGCGCCGGGTGCTCTGGCTCGCCACCCGGATCGTGGACGCGGCCAACCACGACCGCAGCACCGGGGACGGGGTGAAGGTCGGCGGACACCAGGCGTCCAGCGCCTCCCTGGTCACCGCGATGACCGCGTTGTGGTTCGCGCATCTCGACGCCGAGGACCGGGTCGCGGTGAAGCCGCACGCCTCACCGGTGTTCCACGCCATCCAGTACCTGCTCGGCAACCTGGACCGGTCGTACCTGACCACGCTGCGGGCCCGGGGTGGACTCCAGTCGTACCCGTCACGGACCAAGGACCCGGACGACGTGGACTTCTCCACCGGCTCGGTGGGCCTCGGCGCCGCCGCGCCGCTGTTCGCCGCGGTGACCCGGCGGTACGTCGACGCGCACTTCGGCGCGCGCCCGCACTCCCGGTTCGTGGCGCTCATCGGTGACGCGGAACTGGACGAGGGCAACATCTGGGAGGCGGTCGCCGACCCGGCCACCACCGGACTCGGCAGTGTCATGTGGGTGGTCGACTTCAACCGGCAGTCGCTGGACCGGGTCGTCCCCGGCGTCCGCATCGACCAGTGGCGCGGCCAGTTCGAGGCGGCCGGCTGGCACGTGGTCGAGGTCAAGTACGGTCGCCGGCTCGCCGAGGCGTACGAGCGGCCGGGCGGGGCGGCACTGCGCGACTGGATCGACAAGATGCCGAACGAGCAGTACCAGTCGTTGTTCGGGCTGACCGGGTCGGCGCTGCGCGAGCAGTTCCTGGACGGGGCGCCCGACGGCATCGCCGCGTTCATCGCCGACATCACCGACGAGGACCTGGGCCCGCTCGTCACCGACCTGGGCGGGCACGACCTGGCGGCGCTGCTCGACGCGTACGCTCAGTGCGACGCGGTGACCGACCGTCCGAGCGTGGTGTTCGCGTACACGGTCAAGGGGTGGGGTCTGCCGATCGCCGGCAATCCGCGCAACCACTCGGCGCTGCTCTCCGGTGAGCAGGTCGACGCGTTGCGGGCCGGGCACGACCTGACCCGGGACACCGAGTGGGACCGCCTCGACCCGGCGTCCCCGGCCGGCATCCGGGCCGGGCAGCGTCGGGAGGCGCTGTCCCGCGCGCCCCGCGAGCGTGCGCTCCCGCCAGCGTGGGGCTGGAGCTGCCCGGCGTGACCTTCGTCGAGCCCGCGTACGCGGTCAGCCTGGACTGGCTGCTCTGCGACGCGCTCGGGCACATCGCGGGTGCGCCACAGCCGGTGCCGACGGCCGCGCCGGCCGAGGACGGCGCGTACTACTTCCGGCTCAGCACCCGCCCGCTGGACCAGGCGCCGTTCGAGGCGGCCCGGGCCCGGCTCGGTGACGCGGTGCTGCGCCGGCAGGTGCTGGCCGGGGCGTACCGGCTGGTCGACGCGCACCAGTCGTACCCGCACCTGGCCGACGCGCCGACGGTGCAACTGGCCGCCTCGGGTGCGGTCCTGCCCGAGGTGCTCGCCGCCGCCGCGGAACTGGCCGACGAGGGCGTCGCCGCGCACGTGGTCGACGTGACCAGCCTGGACCGCCTCTACCGCGCCTGGCAGCGCACCCTGCGGCAGGGCGTACGCACCGCCACCGTGCCCAGCGTGCCGGGCGCGCTGCGGTCCGCCTTCGCCGACCGGGTGCCGGTGGTCAGCGTGCACGACGCCGCCTCGCACGCGATGGCGTGGCTCGGCTCGGCGGTGGGTGCGGCGGCGGTGCCGCTCGGCGTGGACGAGTTCGGCCAGTCCGGCAGCGTCGCCGAGCTGTACGAGCTGCACGACCTGCTGCCGGGCAGCATCGTCAACGCCGCCCTGGCCGCTCTCGCCCTGCGCTGACCTCGGCCGGTGCTGCTGGAGCGAGCGGCCCGGATCGACCTCGTGCCGTCAGTCCGGAACCCCGGTCGGTGCCTGTCCCCGTCGCCCCACCCCGGGGTGGGGTGGGGTGTGCGTGCGGAGGTCGCGGTATCGGGTCCGGGCCCTTTCGAGCTGACGGCATGGACGGGTCACGCAGGCTGTCGTCGGTAGGTCGCTCACGACGGTGAGCGACCTACCGCGACCGGCACCGAGCGGACCGCCAGAGACCTCCGCGAGCACCCCGGTCGGGTCGTCCTCGCCGCTGCTGTCGAGGAGTATCTCGGGCCGGTCGAGGATCGCGACAGCATGCGCGGTTCAGCTCGACAGCAGCCGAGACCGACACCAGCGAGCCGCGAGACCGAGCCGCAAGCGGCGAGCCAGAACCCCGAGCCGGGGCCGCCTCTGCGTGCCTGGGGACGTAGGAGAAGTCGCTCCTGTCAGCGGGTCGGTGTCGGGGTGGGGGTGAGCGGCGGGGTCAGCAGCGGAGTCGGCGGCTGCACCACGGTGCGTTCCAGGTTCACCTGCGCCTGTCCGGTGCCGCCGACGGTGATGTCGTCGTACGCCTGGAGCTGCTTGTCCTGGTCGAAGTAGAGGACGGTCATCGCCAGCGGGGTCGGCTCCTCGCCTTCCAGGCCGCGTAGCCCGGCACCGCCGGTGGAGCCCTGCACCATCAGCGTCGTCGGCTGCTCGCCCGGCACCTCGGGCAGCGTGTTGACCCGCCGGTCGTGGGTGTGGCCGGCGAGCACCAGCGGGCAGGTGCCGGAGAGCGGACCGGCCGAGGCCGGGTCGTGCACCAGTGCGATGTTCACCGGCCGGGGGGAACTGCGGACCGTGGCGGCCAGCTTGTCACCGGTGGCGATCAGCTCGTCGGCGGTGGGCTGGTTCAGCCCGCCGCTCGCCGGTGAGGTGCTCTTGTCCGGGGTGAAGCGGGGGTCGCCGATGCCGGCGATGGTCAGCCCGGCGACGGTCGCGGTGGTGTTGTCCAGCACGATCGCGTTCGGCTGCCGGGCCACCGCCGCAGCGGTACGCGGCGAGTCGTGGTTGCCCCGGATGTAGACGAACGGCTTCTCCAGCAGGCTGATCGAGCCGACGTAGGAGGCCTCCGGCTCGCTGCCCCAGTCGGTGATGTCGCCGGTGTCGATCACCACGTCGATGCCGAACTGCTCGGTCACCGTCCGGATGAGCTGCCAGGCGGCCGGGTTGAGGTGCATGTCGGAGATGTGCAGCACCCGGGTGGTGCCGGGCTCCGGCTCGTACACCGGCAGGGCCGACACGGTGGTGTAGAGCTGGGTGACGTTGCCGATGAGCCGCTGGAGCTGTTCGGCGTACCGGCCGTAGTCGTTAGCGATCTTGCGGACGTCACCGACGATCGCCGGGGCGTTGACCAGCAGCCCCTCGTACGTGGGCTCCTCGATCGCCTGCGGCCGCACGGTGGCGGCGGCGGTGCCCAGGCTGCCCGCGCTGATCACCAGCGCCAGCGCGCCGGCCCAGGCCGCCCGCCGGGTGTCCCGGAAGGCCAGCAGCGCCAGCACCAGCGTGGCCAGCACGGTCGCGCCGACGGTACGCAGACCGAGCCGCAGCACACCCTCCTGGACGTCGTCGACGGCCGACTGGGTGGCCCGGTTGATGCTCGCCGGGTCGTCGATCAGGGCTTCGGTGCGGCCCTGGTCCAGCGCACCCAGCTCCACGGTCAGCCGGGTCGGCCCGTCGTGGCTGTCCAGCAGCAGCGCGCCCAGCGGCGGGATGTCGACGGTGGTGCTGCCGTTGACCGCCGGCGCGACGGAGAGCCGGGCCTGGAACGGGCCGATGTCGGTGCTGACGTGCCCTCCGGCGAGTACCCCGAGCAGTACCCCGGTCAGCGTGACGACCAGCAGCGCCAGCCCGGCCCCGAGCCGGCGCAGCCCATGGCGCTGCCCGGCGCGGGGCGATTCGGCGGCGGAGCGCCGTAGCGAGACGAAGCGACGCGGACGACCGGTCGGGTCGTCCCCGTCCCGATCGCGGTGCGGCTTCTCGTTCTCGTGATCGTCCATGCTGAGATTCTGACCTGCCCGCCTGAGGATCTTGGCAAACCCGAGGTGCTGCGTGTCGAGGATGCCTCAGCTTCGCCCGGCGCCGCCACCTGCGAAAACAAGCCGCAACAAGCGGTCATCCTCTGGTGCGGGTCGACCGCGTCCGTCATGGTTGGAGGTGCCCACCCAGAGCGAGCCGTCCGGCGCGGCGGCGACCGCCCGCAGCCGCCCGTACTCCTCGGTGAGCAGCGCCTGCGGCTGCCCGAGCACGGTGCCGGTGTCGGTCAGCTCGACCAGCCAGAGCCGCTGTCCGCGCAGGCAGGCGGTGGCCAGCAGCCGCTCGCTGGCGGCCAGGCCGGAGCAGGACGCCTCGTCGGTCGACCACTGCACGATCGGGTCCACGTACTCCTTGTCGCCGCCGCGCCCCTCGACCTCGGGCCAGCCGTAGTTCTTGCCCTTGGTCACCTGGTTGATCTCGTCCCAGGTGTTCTGGCCGAACTCCACCGCGTACATCCGGTCGCCGGACCAGGCGATGCCCTGCACGTTGCGGTGCCCGACGGACCAGACCGGGGAGTTCGGGAAGGGGTTGCCCGGCGCGGGCTTGCCCTCGGTGGTGATCCGCAGGATCTTGCCGCCGAGCTTCTTGACGTCCTGCGACTGGTCGGTGTCCCCGGCGTCGCCGGTGCTGGCGTAGAGCTGCCCGTCCGGGCCGAACGCCAGGCCGCCGCCGTTGTGGACGCCCGCCTTGGGGATGCCGGTGAGGATCGGGGTGGGTTTCTCGCCCAGCCGCATCCGGGCGATCCGGTTGTCCTGTTCGGCGGTGTAGTAGACGAAGACCGTGCGGTCCTGCGCGAACTCCGGCGACACGGCGATGCCCAGCAGGCCACCCTCGCCGGAGGCGACCACGTCGTCGACGGTCTGCCGCTCGGTGATCCGCAGGCCGTCCGGGCTCGACTCCGGGCCGACCTGGACGATCCGGCCGCTGTCGCGTTCGGTGACCAGTGCCCCGCCGTCGGGCAGGAAGGCGATGCCCCACGGCACCCGCAGCCCCCGGGCCAGCACGGTGGCCACCACCTCCTGGCCGCCGCCCGGGGCGCTGGCCGACGGCGTCGGGAGGTTCGGCGGCTCGCCGGCCGGATCCGGTTCCGGTTCGCCGAGGCTGCACCCGGTGGCCGCGAGCAGCAGCGTCGTGCAGGAGGCGGCGAGGAACCCACGGACCCGACGGGCCGGGGAGTACGGGGGAGCGCTCACCCGCCCGAGCCTAGCCCGCTGTCCGGGTCGGCGTGGAGGTCGGCGGACCCCCGCCCCGGTGGCGGTACGCACGACGGGTCTATCGTCGGCTGGCGTGAAGGTATGGATCCCGCACGAGTCCGGTCACGCCCTGCTCGGCGAGCTGCCTCCGCAGACCGTCGTCGAGACGATGGAGGACCCGGCGAGGCCCCCCTCGTCGGTCGACGGTGTCCGGTTCTGGGTGCCGCCCTTCCTCGCGACCCGGGAGATCGTCCCGTTCGCGCACGAACTGCCGGATCTGGCGGTGGTGCAGTTGCTCTCCGCCGGTGCGGACGCCTGGGCCGGCCGGGTGCCGGACGGGGTGATGCTCTGCGACGCCCGGGGTGTGCACGACCCGTCCACCGCCGAGTGGGTGGTCACCGCGATCCTGTCCCGACTGCGGGCCTTCCCGGAGATGATCCGCGCCCAGGCCGAGCGCCGGTGGGCGTACGACGAGGTGGCGCCCACCGACGAGCTGGCCGGCAAGCGGGTCCTGATCGTCGGGGCCGGGTCGATCGGCACCGCCGTGCGGGACCGGCTCGCGCCGTTCGAGGTGGAGTTCACGCTGGTCGCCCGGACGGCCCGGCCGGAGCAGGGGGTGCACGGCGTCGACGAGCTGCCCGAGCTCTTGCCGCACGCCGACGTGGTGGTGCTGCTGGTGCCGCTGACCGCGCAGACGCGGGGCCTGGTCGACGAGAAGTTCCTGGCCGCGATGCCGGACGGCGCGCTGCTGGTGAACGCCGCCCGGGGGCCGGTGGCCCGCACCGAGGCCCTGCTCGCCGAGCTGTCCACCGGCCGGATCTCCGCCGCGCTGGACGTCACCGATCCGGAGCCGCTGCCCGCCGACCACCCGCTCTGGGAGCTGCCCAACGTGCTGATCACCCCGCACGTGGCCGGTTCGGTACGCGGGCTGCTGCCCCGGGCGTACCGGCTGGTCGGTGAGCAGATCCGCCGGTTCGCCGCCGGTGAGCGGCCGGAGAACGTGGTGGTCGACGGCTACTGAGCCGTCTCGGGTTCGCCCCGCCCGGCCGCCGCCACCAGCCGGGGCAGGTCCTCACGGCGTACGGCGGGCAGCACGAGCTGCTCACCGTCGTCGAGTCGGGCGATCGCCCGGCCCCGGGGATCGGCGCCGAACTCGGCGACCTGGTCCCAGGGGATCCGACGCTGCCCGGCCAGCGCCCGCAGGCGCAGCCCGGCGAGGTCGGCGTCGGTGCCGGCCCGCCACGCCCAGACCGCCACCGCCAGCGGCACCAGCAACACCGGCAGCAGGTAGGCGCGGGCACCGGCCAGCGGCAGGGCGCCGATGGTGGCGACGATCGCCGCCACCAGGATGGCCTGGTTGTGCCGGAACCGGGTGGTGTCGGAGCGAGCCATGTCCCGATGATTGCACCAGGCCGGATGCCGCCCGCAGCGGGCCGCCCCGGAGCGGGGACACGTGACCGGACTCACTGTCGACTGCCCGTCACTCCCGGCGAGCCGGATCGTTAATCGATGTTGGGCGGTGGACTTCACCTGTCGCCGCCCCGCACCGCCGCACCGCCCCAGTGCCCCCTCACGAAGGCGACCGTCGTGCCCGTCGCGTCTGTGTTCCGAGCCGCCGTGTTCCGTGCCGGCGCCCGCTCACCGTTTCTGCCGGAGTCCTGCGTACTCGCGCTGGTCGTGCTGTTGGTCGCGGTCGGTGCGGTCGGTGCGGTCCCGACCCTGGCGGTGGTGGCGCTCGCCGGGGCGGCCGGCTCCACGCTGGCGGGCGTCCGCCTGTCCCGGCTCGCCACCGGCGTCGACGTGCCGGCCGCCACCGTCGACGGCGGTCGGTTGGCCCGTCGTCGCGCGGCCCGGCCCCGCCGTGCCGCCGCGCTGCTGCACGGCGCCGTGATGGCCGCCGGTCTCACCGCCGCGGTCCTGCCACTGGCCTCCGTGGGGCAACGGCCGACAGCCGCGACGGTCGGGCTCCTCGGCACCGCCGCCCTGCTCGTCGGCGGCCTGTCGAGCCTGCCCCGACCGCCGCGACCACCGTGGCGGGTACGGCTGCTGCGGGTGCTGGACGCCGCCGCGCCCGGCGTCTGGCTGGTGCTCGTCGCCTGGCTGTTGCTGCCGTACGCCGGCACGGCCCCGTCGGTGCGGCTGGTCGCGGCGGTGGCCCTGGGCGTGCTGGCGGTCGACGCGCTGCTCGTGCTGGCCGGGGCCCAGCGTGCGAGCGGTGGCAGCCGTTGCCGGGCCGGTGCGTCGGCCACCCTGTTCGCGCTGGTGCTGCTGGCGGTGCTGCCGTCGGCCGCCGGCCGGGTGGCGTTGCTGGCGGTCGCCCCGCTGGTCGCCGGGGTGCTGCTGGTCGCCGGCGGGATGCGGCAGGCGGCGCGGTCGGGACCCGAACCGGAGGTCCGGACGGCCCGGTCCTGGCCGGTGGTGGTGGTGCCGGCGGCGGCGGTGGTGCTCGCCGTCGTCCACCAGGTGCAGGCCGGGCTCCTGCTGGACAACACGGCGGTGCTGCTCGCGCTCGCCGCAGTGCCTCCGCTGGTCGCCCGGGAACTGGTCCGGGGCGCGCAGGAAGCCACGGCGTCGGCGGAACCGGCACCGCCCGGACCGGAGCCGGTGACCGCCGAGAGCCGCGGGCCGGACGGCCGGGCCGGTCTGCTGCGGGCGCTGGCGGCCTGGCCGGACCAGGGTGCCCTGCTGGTGGTGGACCTGCACCTGACCGAGTTGCCCGGGGTGGCACTGCGCGACGACGTGGCGGCCGGGGCGGTGCGCCGGGCGCGCGCCATGGTGACCGCCGACGACGAGGTGTTCGACCTCTCCGGCGGCGGGCTGGCGGTGGTCACCGGGTCCGGACCGATGATGGCCTATGCGTTGGGCAGTCGCCTGATCACCGAGTTGCGCCGTCCGTACGAGGTGGCCGGCGCGGTGCTGCGCTCACGTCCCAGCGTCGGGCTGGCCGAACTGGCCCCCGGACGCCCCGAGGACGTGCTGCGGCAGGCGGACCTGGCCCGGCGGCGGGCCGCCCAGCTCGGCCGGGAGCGGGTCGAGTGGTACGACGCCTACCTGGAGGAGCAACTGGTCCGCCGGCTGGACCTGGAACGGGAGCTGCCCGGTGCGGTCGCCCGGGGTGAGCTGGACCTGGTCTTCCAGCCGGTGGTCGACCTGGCCGACCGCTCGCCGGTCGGCACCGAGGCGCTGCTGCGCTGGCGCAGCCCGGTGCTCGGCACGGTCTTCCCGGCGGAGTTGCTGCCGGTGGCCGAGGACCTCGACATCGTGGGCGAGCTGGGCGTCTGGGTGCTGGACCGGGCCTGCCGGCAGGTGGCGCACTGGTCCGGCGGCGGTCGGCGGCTCTGGATGTCGATCAACGTCACCACCCGGGAGCTGACCTCGCCGGACTTCGTGCCCCGTACGGCGGCGGTGCTCGACGCGTACGGGGTGGCGCCGGACCAACTCGTGGTGGAGGTGGCCGAGCCCCGGGTGGGTGCCGAGCTGTCCACCGTGGTGGCCCGGCTGGCCGGTCTGCGGTCGATGGGCATCCGGACCGCCCTGGACGACTTCCGGGCCGCGCACGCCTCCCTGGCCCAGCTGCGGCGGCTCCCGATCGACCTGCTCAAGGTCGGTCCGGAGTCGGTGGTGCCGAGCGGCGATCCGGCCGGTCCGCTGCTGGACGTGGTGGTCACCGTCGCCGACCGGCTGGGTCTGGAGGTGGTCGCCGAGGGGTTGGAGTCCGCCCACCAGGTCGACGGGGCGCAGCGCGCCGGGTGCCGTTACGGCCAGGGCTTCGAACTCGCCCGGCCGGCGACCGCGGAACGGGTCGAGGCGTACCTTGAGGAGTTCCCGTCCACGCCACGATGACGGTGGCTTAACCGGTTCATGGGCGGAACGCGGGCGGGCCGGTACTGCCGCGCGGGGTCAGGTGCGCGGTCTCGTCCTCGACCACGACCGCGGCAGCGCCCTCGATCGCCTGGAGCAGGTGCCGGGCGGCGTGCGCGCCGTACGCGGGGATGTCCCGGCCGAGCGCGGTCAGCGGCGGGTGCACCAGCCGGCACAGCGGGGAGTCGTCCCAGGCCACGATGGACAGCTCGGTCGGGACGGCGAGCCCCATCTCCTGGGCCACCGAGAGCCCGGCGATGGCCATCACGTCGTTGTCGTAGATCACCGCGCTCGGCCGGACCCGGGAGCTGAGCAGCCGGCGGGTGGCCCGGGCGCCCTCCTCGCCGGTGTAGTCGGAGGAGACCGTCACCGCCTCGGCCAGTCCCAACCGCTGGCAGACCTCGCCGAACGCCCGGGTGCGGGTGGCGGTGTGCAGCAGCTCGGGCAGGCCGCCGACCCGGGCGATCCGTCGGTGGCCCAGCGCGTACAGGTACTCCACGGTCTCCACGAGGGCTGCCGCGTCGTCGGACCAGACGCTGGTCAGTCCACCGGTGCCCGAGGGGCCGCCGATCACCACGGCGGGCAGGCGCAACTCCTCCAGCACCGGCACCCGCCGGTCGTCGGTGCGCAGGTCGCAGACGAGTACGCCGTCCACCCGCCGCTCGCCCCACCACCGCCGGTAGACCGCGATCTCGGCGTCCTGGTCGGCGACCACCTGGAGGGTCAGCGCGTACGAGCGGGCGGAGAGTTCGGTCTCGACACCGCTGATCAGCTCCATGAAGAACGGCTCGATGCCGAGCGTCTGCGCCGGTCGGGCCAGGATCAGCCCGATCGCCCGGGCGGTCGCGCCGGAGAGGGCCCGCGCGGCGCTGCTCGGGCTGAACCCGATCTCGGCGGCGATGGCGAGGATGCGTTGCCGGGTCGCCTCGGAGACTCCCGGCTGCCCGTTGAGCGCGTACGACACCGCGCCCTTGGAGACCCCCGCCCGTCGGGCGACGTCCGCGATGGTGGGCCGCTTCACCGGCGTACGTCCTCCTGGTCGCTCTGTCTGCCCGCCGCGCGCGGGGGCGCGGGCGTCGGGCACCAACGCTACCGGTCGCCCACTGCCGTCCCGGTGGCGGTCCGGCACCTTCGTGATCGGCTGATCGGACGCCGTCACTTGTTCGGTTCAGCCGACCGACGGGTTACCGGAAGACGCGGTCTGTAACGCACCGTTGACACCGCGAGAGCGCGCCCTTACGGTCCTAACTTATCCGGTTCAGTCGACGCTCCTCGATCTATGGAGCGTTCGCAGCCTGCGTGGAGGAGGGGTCATGAGACGGTCCACACCCCGGTGGCTGCGGGTCGCAGCCGTGGGTCTGACGGTCGGTTCGCTCGTCGTCGCGTGCAGCGGACGCAGCACCACCGGCGGCTCCGGCGGTGAGGTCACCCTGACGATCAACTTCTGGGGGGACTTCGGCCTGCAGGACCTCAAGACGAAGTACGAGGCGGAGCACACCAACGTCAAGATCGCCCTCAACTCGGGCGAGTACAACGCCCAGCACGAGGACCTGCAGAAGAAGCTGATCGCCGGCTCCGGTGCCCCCGACATCGCCGCCGTCGACGAGGGGTTCATCGTCCAGTTCCGCAGCCAGGCCGACAAGTTCGTGAACCTGCTCGACAAGGGCGCCGGAAAGTACGAGACCGCCTACCTGCCGTGGAAGTGGAAGCAGTCGCTCTCCGCCGACGGCGCCACCCAGATCGGCCTCGGCACCGACGTCGGCGGCCTGGCCATGTGCTACCGCACCGACCTCTTCTCCGCCGCCGGCCTGCCCACCGCGCGCGACCAGGTCTCCGCACTCTGGCCCACCTGGGACAAGTTCCTGGAGGTCGGCCAGGGGTACACCGCCGAGACGGGGAAGAAGTTCATCGACAACGCCACCAACCTGTTCAATCCGATCCTCGGGCAGCAGCAGGTCGGCTTCTTCGACGCCGACGAGCAGTTGCAGATGGCAGGCGGCCCCAAGGTCGCCTTCGACTACGCGGTCAGGGCGGCCGACGTCGGGATCTCCGCCAACCTGACCAGCTTCCAGGCCGACTGGGACAAGGGCTTCACCAGCGGCGCGTTCGCGGTGCTGCCCTGCCCCGCGTGGATGCTCGGGCACATCCAGAACACCGCACCCGGCACCAGGGGGCAGTGGGACATCGCCACGGTGCCGGGTGGCGGCGGCAGTTGGGGCGGCTCCTTCCTCACCGTGCCGAAGCAGGGGCGCAACGTCGACGAGGCGTACAGGTTCGTGGAGTGGCTGATCCAGCCGGAGCAGCAGATCGAGGTCTTCAAGACGGTCGGCAACCTGCCCTCGCAACCCGCCCTCTACGCCGATCCGGCGATCGCCGAGTTCACGAACGAGTTCTTCAACGCCGCGCCGGTCGGGCAGATCTTCCCCCGGATGGCCGAGGGCCTCACCCCGCAGTACCTGGGCCGCAAGAACGGGCCGACCCGGGTCGCGGTGGAGAACGTGATCAACCGGGTGCAGAACGGCACGCTCGCGTCCGGCGCGGCCTGGGCCGAGGCGATCAAGGAAGCCGAGAAGGCCGGCAGGTGACGGTACGGGTGGCGCGGCGCACCCGCACCGCCCGGTCCCTGACCTGGCGGGACCGGCTGCACCGCTTCGACATGCGGTACGTGCCCTATCTGTTGATCGCGCCGTTCTTCCTGCTCTTCCTCGTGTTCGGCCTGTTCCCGATGATCTTCAACGGGGTGGTGGCGTTACGCCACTGGCGGCTGGACGACCCGGAGCTGACCGGCTGGGCCGGTACGGAGAACTTCCGTCGGCTCCTCACCGACGGCGACTTCGGCAACGCGCTCTACAACACCTTCGGCATCTTTCTGCTCTCCACCGTCCCGCAACTGCTGCTCGCGCTGGTCATCGCGTCGATGCTCAACCGGCGGCTACGGGCGCAGACCTGGTGGCGGGTGGGCGCGCTGCTGCCGTACATCACCCCGATCACCGCCTCCACACTGGTGTTCAACGTCTTCTTCTCCCGCGACTTCGGCATGGCCAACTGGGCGCTGGGCCTGCTCGGCATCGGCACCGAGACGCCGATCGACTGGCGGGCGGACAAACTCCACTCCTGGATCGCCATCGCCACGATGGTCAACTGGAAGTGGATCGGCTACAACGCCCTGCTCTACCTGGCCGCGATGCAGTCCATCCCGCGTGACGTCTACGAGGCGTCGGCCCTGGACGGAGCCGGGCCGTGGCGACAGCTCTGGCGGATCACCGTGCCGATGATCCGCCCGGTGGTCATCTTCACCGTGGTGCTCTCCACCATCGGCGGGCTGCAACTGTTCACCGAGCCGATGCTGTTCGACCTGAACGCGCAGACCGCACGCGGTGGGGCCGGCGGAGAGTGGCAGACCGTCGCGCAGCTCGTCTACAAGGTCGGCTGGAAGGACCTCAACCTCGGGTACGCCGCCGCGATGTCCTGGGCGCTGTTCCTCATCATCCTCGTGGTCGCGGCCCTGAACACCCTGCTGACCAACCGCATCTCGGGGGGCCGGAGATGAGCGCACCGAGCACCACGGAGGCCCGGCCCCGAAAGCCGGGCACACCGCCCGGTGGACGCAGGCGGACCGGGGCGTACGGCCGCGCCCCGCAGGACACCCCGGCGGGCGTCGGGACGTACCTCTTCCTGGCGATGACCACGCTGTTCGCGGCGTTCCCGCTCTACTGGATGTTCGTCATCGCCACCAGCACCGACGAGGCGACCGCCCAGGTGCCGCCGGCGGTCGTCCCGGGTGACCAGTTCCTGGTGAACCTCAACGAGGTCTTCACCCTCCAGGAGGTCTACTTCGCCGCCTCGCTGGTGAACAGCGTCATCGTCGCCACCACGGTCACCGCCGCCGTGCTGTTCTTCTGCTCGCTCGCCGGGTTCGCCTTCGCCAAGCTGCGGTTCCGGGGCAGCCGACCACTGATGCTCTTCGTGGTCCTCACCCTGACCGTGCCCAACCAACTCGGCGTCGTCGCGCTCTACATCGTGATGGGCAAGCTGGGCTGGAACGGTACGCTGCTGGCAGTGATCGTGCCCGGCCTGGTGACCGCCTTCGGCGTGTTCTACATGCGACAGTTCATCGTCAACTCGGTGCCGGACGAACTGGTCGAGGCGGCCCGGGTCGACGGTGCCACCACCATGCGGATCTATTCCAACGTCGTCCTGCCGGCGATCCGCCCGGCGCTGGCGGTGCTCGGCCTGCTGACGTTCGTGGCCACCTGGAACGACTTCCAGTGGCCGCTGATCACGTTGAACGGCACCGACTACCCCACCTCGATGGTGGCCATCTCCGACCTGGCCAGCGGCAACTACGTGATCTATCGACGGGTGCTGGCGGGTGCGTTCGTGGCCACCGTGCCACTGTTGGTCGTGCTCGTCATCGGCGGTCGCCGGATCGTCCGAGGAATCATGGAAGGCGCGGTGAAGTCTTGAGCGACGCACGGGGGAGCCGGCCGGACCGGTTGCCGTTGCACGACGGCTGGACCCTGCGACCGGTGCCCGGCCCGCAGGTGCCACCGGAGGTCGACGGTCGGGTGGTGCCGGCCACCGTCCCCGGCTGCGTGCACACCGACCTGCTCGCGGCGGAGCTGATCCCCGACCCGTACCTGGACGACAACGAGACCGCGCTGGCCTGGATCGGCCGCACCGACTGGGTGTACGAGACCACCTTCGACCGGCCCGACGGCGACCACCAGCGCCTCGACCTGGTCTGCGCGGGGCTGGACACGGTCGCCACGATCACGCTCAACGGCGTCGAGGTCGGCCGCACCGAGAACATGCACCGGGCGTACCGCTTCGACCTGACCTCGCTGCTGCGCGCCGAGGACAACAACCTGGCGGTCCGCTTCGACTCCGCCTACCGGTACGCCGAGGCGCAGCGCGACCGGCTCGGCGATCGGCCCAACGCGTACCCGGAACCGTTCCCCTTCATCCGCAAGATGGCCTGCAACTTCGGCTGGGACTGGGGCCCGACCCTGGTCACCGCCGGGATCTGGCAGGAGATCGGCCTGCACGGCTGGTCGACCGCCCGGCTGGCGCGGGTGCAGCCGCTGGTCACCGTGGAGGACGGTACCGGCCGGGTGGAGCTGCACGTCGAGGTCGACCGCGCCACCGACGTGCCGGTCACCGTGCACGCCGAGGTGGCCGGTGCCACCGCCGGGGTGACGATCCCGGCGGGGGAGCGGTCGGCGGTGCTGACCCTCACCGTCGACGAACCGGAGCTGTGGTGGCCGCGCGGCCACGGCGGTCAACCCCGTTACGACCTGACGGTGACGCTGCGCGGGCCGGACGGTGCGACCCTCGACGACTGGCACCGGCGGATCGGCTTCCGTTCGGTACGCCTGGACACCACCCCCGACGCGCACGGCGCCCCCTTCACGCTGCACGTCAACGACGTGCCCCTCTTCGTGCGCGGGGTGAACTGGATCCCCGACGACGCCTTCCCCCACCGGGTCACCCGGGACCGTCTGGCGCACCGCTTCGACCAGGCCGGGGCGGCCAACGTCAACCTGCTGCGGGTCTGGGGCGGCGGCCGGTACGAGTCCGACGACTTCTACGACCTGGCCGACGAGCGGGGCCTGCTGGTGCAGCAGGACTTCCTCTTCGCCTGCGCGGCGTACCCGGAGGAGGAACCCCTGCGCACCGAGGTGGCCGCCGAGGCCGCCGAACAGGTGACCCGACTGGCCGGGCACCCGTCGCTGGTGCTGTGGACCGGCAACAACGAGAACATCTGGGGCTGGCACGACTGGGACTGGCAGCAGCCGCTCGCCGGACGCACCTGGGGACACGGCTACTACCTGGACCTGCTGCCCCGGATCGTCGCCGAGCTGGACCCGACCCGCCCGTACTGGCCCGGCAGCCCGTACTCCGGCCGGGAGGACGTCCACCCCAACGACCCGGCGTACGGCACGACCCACATCTGGGACGTCTGGAACACCGACGACTACACGAAGTACCGCGAGCACCTGCCCCGCTTCGTCGCCGAGTTCGGCTACCAGGCGCCACCGGCGTACGCGACGCTGCGGCGGGCCCTGAGCGACGAGCCGCTGGCGCCCGACTCACCCGGCATGGCACACCACCAGAAGGCCACCGACGGCGACCTCAAGTTGCGTCGCGGCCTGGACGCCCACCTGCCCGCGCCGCGCGACTTCGACGACTGGCACTACCTGACCCAGCTCAACCAGGCCCGCGCCATCCAACTCGGGGTCGAGCACTTCCGCTCCCACCGGGGCTACTGCATGGGCACCATCGTCTGGCAGCTCAACGACTGCTGGCCGGTCACCTCGTGGGCCGCCGTCGACGGCGACGGACGCCGCAAACCCCTCTGGTACGCGTTGCGCCGGTCCTACGCCGACCGCCTGCTCACCGTCCAGCCCCGCGACGGCGGCCTGGCCCTGGTCGCGGTCAACGACGGCGGCCGACCGTGGCACGCGTCGACCACGGTCGCCCGGCTCACCCTGACCGGGGAGCCCCGCGCGAAGACCACGCTGGAACTGGCGGTGCCGGCCCGCACCTCGGTGACGCTGGCGCTGCCTGCGGAGCTGACCCGGCCCGACGAGGCCCGCGCCGAACTGCTCGTCGCGGACGCCGGCCCCGACCGGGCACTGTGGTTCTTCGCCGAGGACCGCGACATCCCCTGGCCGACCGCGTCCTTCGAGGCCGTGGTGGAAGAGGTCGACGGCACCCAGCGGGTACGCGTCACCGCCCGCACCGTCCTGCGCGACCTGACCCTCTATCCCGACCGGCTCGACCCCTCCGCCGAGGTCGACGAGGCCCTGGTGACGCTGCTGCCGGGTGAGTCGACGACGTTCGTGGTGCGGGCGTCGGCACCCCTGGACCCGACCGCCCTCACCAGCCGCCCGGTGCTCCGCTGCGTGAACGACTGATCGTCTGTCGCATGTGCGGGCACCCATTGTTCTCTCTGATTTGCATATTCCGTCTGATCGAGCCAGGGGATCGGGATGGCGGATATCCGACAGAATTCAGCCTCGGCGTCGATTCTGCCGCACTTCGGTCGGGTGCGCCGGTCCGTCGCATTGGCTTGACGTCTGACGGTCGAATCAGCATTTCGGTTGGTTCCACAGTGAACTCGTCGCGCGAGCCAGGCCGCCCGTACGACCATTTCTGCGTTTAACCGTGGCACCGTTGGAGCGCTTTACTGATCACGCGGTAGTGCTGGACGAGACCCGGGAGAAACCACTCGATGACGGCCCCATACGATCCTGCCCAAAACCCGCCCCCGGCTGGTCAACCGTCGACCGCGCAGTTCCCGCAGGTACCCGCAGCGCAGCTACCGCCTTCGGGCGGCGGTCAACTACCTCCACCGGCACCAGCCCAGTTCCCTGCACCGCCCGTGCCCAGGAAGCGGACCTCGTGGCTGGTGCCCACCCTCATCGGTGTGGGTGCGTTCGTCATGCTGTGCTGCGGTGGCGCGCTGGTGGTCGGGTTGGTCGGCGGCGACACGACGACCGAAGTCACCTCCGCGAGCAGTGGGGCTCCCGCTGCCGATGACACGGCGCCTGCGCCGGAATCGGCACCAGCGACCAAGGCGGCGGCAGCGGAGCCGACCAAGGCGGCGGAGAAGCCGGAGCCGGCGAAGTCGAAAGCCACCGGTATCGGCGACAAGGTGCGTGGCGGTGACTTCGAGTTCACCGTCAAGAGCGTGAAGTGTGGGATCTCCCGGGTCGGCAGCGAATTCCTCAACGCCAAGGCGCAGGGCACCTTCTGCAAGGCCAGCGTGACCGTCAAGAACGTCACCAAGAGCGCCCAGACCTTTCACGCCGATAGCGCCCTGACCGCCCAGGACGACAGCGGCCGAGAGTTCGAGCCCGACGGAACGGCCGGGATCTACGGCAACAGCGACGCGCAGGGGTTCCTGGACAAAATCAACCCGGGTAACTCGGTGACGGCGAATGTCTACTTCGATGTGCCGAAGGGCACCAAACTCAAGAGCATCACGCTGGACGCCGGGTTGTTCACCTTCGCCGAGGATGCTGTCGTGGTCCTGTGAGTGGCCGACGCCTTCGGCCGATTCATCGAGGGTTCGATGATTGACGCGATGCCCCGCTCGGTGGCCTGTGCTTGATCTCTGGCCCGTCGGCGAGTTCTACACGTGGCTCGCCGACGGGCTGTATGACCTCCGCACGATCAGTATTGAGCGATCACTCGGGCTTGGGGCGGTGCTCGTCCCAGGCGGCGGAGTGGTAGGCGGAACTCCAGGCGTTCAGGCAGATCCCGATCGCCACGATGATGGCCGCGCCCGCGCCGATCTTGCCCCAGGTGCCGACGCTCGGATCGGAGAGGCGGTCGAGCCCCCACACGGTGACCGCGATCTGCCCGATCTGCACGGCGATGGCGACGAGGTAGAGAAATTTCGTCTCGCCGGAGGCGTCGGCGGGGATCTCGTCGAGTTCTTCGGGGACGAAGTCGGCCAGTGCGTGGTCCTCCTGGCCGGCAGCGCGATCCTTCTCCTCCACAAATTTATAGTAGGCAATGTGACAGGTGGTGGGGGACGAGGATGGTCGGGCGGCACCGATCGCCCCTGAGTGCTCAGGGACGGGACGATAGCGTGACGGCTTCCGCGAGTATGGCGTCCAGTTCGTTGTCCGGCAGGTCTTCCTCGGTGAGGATCTTCTGCACCGTGGCTGCCTGGATGCGGCCGATCATTTGCTGGCTCATCGAGTAGTCCAGCGATGGGTCGATGATGGACATGATGAGCTGCTCGGCAGCCTCGGCATTGATCTCGGGCCCGCCGTTGGCGAGCCCGGCGCGTAGCTCGCCAACGAAGGCGATGACCTCGGCGCGGCCGGTGGTCTCGCCGAAGCGGCGATCGACGGCGAGGAAGAAGACTGCCGCGAGGTAGCGCGGAAGGCCGTCCCAGCCCTCGGCGTCAAGCTTGGCCTCAACCGCGTCGTTGGCAACGTGATCGCCACGAACCATCGTGCGGACATACTCGGCCAGCTCAGGTTTGATCATTGTCGTCCCGCTTCCTCGCTCGTCGCGCTTTGCCATGGTTCCATATGGCCTTCACCGTCACTGCCAACGCGCCAGCGGCCATCACCGTTGCCGTCACTGGGTTGTCGACGTGCGGCCGATCCTGTGCCGGCATGGGTCCTGGGCTTGCCGTTCCACTCGTGGTGCCGCCCTGGCCGTCGCCGTGTTGCTTGAAGAACTTGAACGTCTCACGGGCGCTGGTCTCGGCGTTCTTCAGGCCGTCCTCGATGTCGTCGGCCTTCTTGACCTGCTTTCGCCAGGCGATGTCTGCACGCCGTCCGCGTCGCTCGGCCTCGGTCACCACCCGCTCGCCGGTGGGTAAGGCACTGTCGGCGGCAGGCGCGGTGGGTGCGGCGCCGGGGGCGATCGTGTTGACGTACGCGGTGATGTGACGGGCAGCCTCGGACAACAGGCGGGCGTAGCGGCCGGCTTTGTCCCTGGCCACCTCGGCGTCCGCGACGGCCGCGCGTAGCCGCTGGTCATTGGTGCCCCGCTGGACCTCGACCAGCCGGGCCAAGGCCACCTCGGCGTCCGTCCGGGCGCGTAGCGCGGTCACCGCAGCGGCATCAAGCTTCTGTTGTACGGCGAGAAGCTGCGCGACCAGTTCGGCGATGCTGCCGCTCATCCGAGTCGCGTGAGGTAGTCGCTTGCCTGTTCGGCGGTGTCCTTGAAGCGGCGGCGAGTCGGTGCGACCTCTGCCCCGGCAGCGGCAAGGGCCTCGTGGGTGGCCCTCACGTGCTCGTGTCGGCTGCCGTGCAGGAGGGCGGTCGCCGTGCGGGTCGCCGCCTCGGCCTCGGAGACCGCCTGGTCGAACCCATGTCGTCCCTGGCGGGCGGCTTCGACGGCGGCGCGAAGAGCCGCCTTGACCTCGCCGACACTCATGATGGTGGTGGTTGGTCAGCCGAGAATGCCGACGTAGCGGCGGGCGGCCTCCGAGCTGCCCTGCACGAGGGTCATGGCCTCGGCCAGCCGTTGTTTGCTCTGCTCGCCCCGGGCGATGGCCTCGGCGATCGTCGGATGGCCGGTGCCGGCGGCGACGGCACGTAACCGGCTCAGCATCTGCTCGGTGTTGTCGGCGGCGGCTCGGATCTGGTTGATCGTGGCGTTGCCCTGCTCGGCTGCCTGCATCAGTGCCGCCTTGACCTCTTCGATGCTGGCCATGCCGTCCTCCTACCGCCGTCCGCGAAAACAGGTCATGTCTGCGTAGTCGGGCGGACACTATCGGGAACGAGCGTGGGTCGCAGCCCCGGTAACTACAGGTAGTCGGCTGCCGTGCGCTCCACGACGGCGCACGCCGCAGAAGGTGATCAGCCCAGTGCCGGTGACGAAGTCGGCGGAGAAACTGCGCAAAGCGCCCAGCATTCGGCGTAATCGTGGGGGACGACTGTCTATCTTGGACACTTTCCGTTCGAGTCGAACGGAAAGTGTCCAAGATCCTGAGGTCCCCCGGGTTCGCAGGTCAGTCGGTGGTGCGGGTGGTGGTGAGGAAGGTGGCCCAGGCGGCGGGGGTGAAGGTGAGGGCGGGGCCGTGTGGGTCTTTGCTGTCGCGGACCGCGACGACGCCGGGCAGGTTGTCGGCGACCTCGACGCACTCGCCGCCGTTGCCCGCGCTGCGGGTGCTCTTGCGCCAACGGGCACTCGTCAGGTCAACCATGGTGAACCTCCCCGATGATTTTGTTGATCAGCTCGATCGATTGTCCCTCATCAAGAGCGAGCGATAGAAGGCTCGACCAGACCTTCTCATAGGTCGCGAACTCGCCCGGTCGGTCGAGATAGAGAGCGCCAGTGATCGCCTCGCTGTAAACCACCGGTGGTTCGGGTGTGCTCCGGTTACCGAGCGGAAAGTTGAGCAGGACGAACTCGCCCGCCACAGTGCCCTGGTGTGGTCCAGCAGCCAGCGGCGTGACGCGGATGGAGATGTTCGGCTGCTCGGTCAGCCGCAGCAGGTGTCGGAGTTGTTCCGCCATGGCCGCGCTGCTGACTACCGGTCGGAGTAGGACGGACTCGCAGAGGACGACCTGCACCTGTGGTGGCTTGGGCAGGCGGCGGGTCAGCAGGGACTGGCGTTGCAGACGCAGGTCGACGGCGCGTTCGCGGTCGTCGTCGGTCATGTCGGGTTGGTCGATCCGATAGATGCCCCGGGCGTAGTCCCGGGTCTGGAAGATGCCCGGCACGAGGCTGTTCTTGTAGAACCGCAGTCCCGATGCGGCGGATTCGAGGCCGACGTACAGCTCGAACCAGTCGGGGATGGCGTCGCCGTAGGCGTGCCACCAGCCTTTTGCTCTCGTCTCGGTGGCCAGTGCGGTGAGCGCCCGGGTCAGCTCGGCGCGGGCGGCGTACAACTCGCACATCGCGCGGACGTCGACGCCGCGCACGGAGCCGAGGCCGCTCTCGATCCGCCACACCTTCTGTCGGCTGCACTCCAGTGCCTCGGCGGCGGCATCGAGCGTGATGCCGGCCTCGGTGCGCAGGTCACGCAGGGTCCTGCCGAGCTGTCGTCGGGGCACTGTCGACCCCATGTCTTCGGCCACCGCACCCTCCTTCCTGTCGGGTTTTGCAACATCCTGACGGCGGTCGTGGAACTCGGAATTGGTGCGATCAAGCAGCGGAAACGTATGACGAGACATTCATTGTGATGGCGTTTCCGACCCTACAAGATAAGCCCGACAACAGCGATGACCGCGACGTCGATCCCGATCTCAGAACAGGTGGTGCCGATTCGTGTGCGCAATAATCCCACCGCCGCCGTGCGCCGACGAGAAGCAAGCGGATACGCGGTGACGGTCATAACCTGCCCGGACTGCGACGGGATGACCTTTCGCCTGCTGCCGTGCCGGTGCACCAGCTTCGGGAACCGGTTCCTGGCGGAGGAGACCGCCATACCCGCGCATCGGGTGGCGTACCGGGATTGCGAGCAGTGCCGGGGCGCGGGCACTGTGGCGGACCCGTGTGGGCGCTGTCGGCGGCGCGGGCAACGGCGGGCGCAGGTGGTGCTCAGCGTGGCCGACCTGGACACCGGCGCGGTCGCCTCGCACCGCGTCGTGCCGGGAGGTCTCGACCCGGAGCGCACGCAGTCCGGATGGGTGGTCGACCTGGGCCGGAAGGTACGCGAATTGGCCGCCCGCATCGGCGCGACCGTCACCGACGAGGCACCCGAGCTGTGGTTGCCGCAGCAGTGGCGACCCGACGCGCCGCTGGTGCAGCGACTGGAGCTGGAGGCTCAGGCGATCGTGCGGATGGACTACCTGCCCTGGCTGCTCTTCCTCGGGCGAAGCGAGCCGGTGCCGCCGGTCGATCCGGCCGAACGGCTCGTCCGACTCTGCGTGCTCGCCGATCTGCTCCTGCTCGACCTGGTGATCGAGGTACGTCGGCCGGGGATGGGCTGGGACGTCCGGTACGAGGTGCCCGGCTCGCCGGTGCCGGGCTTCCGGAGCGGGCAACCCGACCTGCCGCAGGCGCTGACCCGCACCGACGTGGCCGACGCGCTCGCGGGGCTCACCGAGCGCGGCCGGGGTGTCACCGCCCGGCTGGTGCAGCCCGATCGACCGCGCCCGCCCGCCGTGCCGTCCGTCGACGTGGACCAGCTCGAACGGCGGATCCTCGCCGACTGCGTCGACCCGGTCGACGGCGCCGAGCTGCCCGGCGCACAGGCCATCTGGCGGGACGGGCGGTGGTGGCACAGCAGCCTGCGTGACGGCGATCCGGTCGAGACCCTCGTGGAGCAGCTCACCGGCCAGGTCGTACGCCGGGTGCGGGTGCCGTTGCGGCGCGGCTTCACGCCGCCCGAACCGGCCTGGCTCGGTGCGGAGACCGGCTGGCGGCCCTGCCCGGACTGCGTGCCCGGCAGCCGCCTGCGCAGCTGCGACTGCCGGCTCGGCGGCCGTGGGGTGGAGGCGGGCTGTCCACGCTGCCGGGGCGCCGGGCTGCACACGTCCGTGCTGGCCTGCTTCACCTGCGACGGCACCCACCGGCTGCACGAGGCGGTGGTGCTCACGCTCACCGACCTGCGGCACCGGGTCGTGCACCTGACCTGGCACACCGGCACGCCGGAGCCGGTCACGCTCGTCGCCACCCAACCCGGCGGCAAGCCGGTGGTCCAGCTCCCCGACCGCTATCGGTTGGCCGCCTGGGCACCCGTCCTCGGCGTACGGCCGGAGGACCTCGCCGAAGCCGACGGCGGGCACGAGATCGAGGCGCGACTGCGTGGCGGCCACGTCACGCTGCCCTGGGCCGGAGCCGATCCGGTGGGCGAGCACGTGCGCGCCGCCGGTCGGGGCCAGCCCGCAGGTCGGCTGATCGTGACGGCGGTACGCCCCGACGCGCCGCCGCTGACCGTGCTGATCCGGCTCGCGCTCGGCCTGAACCTGGCGTGCGAGGTCAGCATCTGCGACCTGCGGCACAACGCCGACGATCCGCGCTACCTGAGCGGGCTGCGCTGGTCGGTCGAGCTGCGACCGGGTGACGCCCCGGTCCGCCCCGACGAGTGGCCCTCCCGCCCGACCCTGGAAGCGGCGCTGGCCTGGTGCGTCGAGTGCCTGACCGACACCATCGCCAGTGCCGCGTCGGCTGACGCGGTGGTGCCCATCCCGGTGCCCGAGGCCCCGCCGAGCGCCCTGCCCGCCGACCCGGTGCCGGTGCTGCTGCGGCTGGCCGCCCGACACGTCGGGCAGGTGCTGACCGTGCGGTTCACCCGGGCCGGCTGCACCCTCCACCTCCATGACGACGACGGCATACACCTCATCGCCGAAGCTCCCGACCTGCATGCCGTCGAAGGATGAGTCGCGCGGCCGCCGGCTGCGGCGAACCGGTGGTGGCGCTTGTCGACGTCGTCGGCTGACCGACCGGGGAGCGTAGGCTCCGGCCAGTGGAGTGCCCGTCGGATTCGTGCCGGCCGGGCCTGATCTGTTCGGCGTCGTGGGGAGATGGCCGGTGAGCAGGGCGGTCGAGCAGACGAACCGGGCGATGCTGCGCGCCCGGGACGCGATGGACCGCGCGTACGCGCAACCGCTGGACATCCCGACGCTGGCGAGGATCGCGTACGTCTCCGAGGCGCACTTCATCCGTACGTTCCGGGCGACCTTCGGGGAGACGCCGCACCGCTACCTGCAACGGCGTCGGGTGGAGCGGGCCATGTACCTCCTCCTGCACACCGAGCAGGACGTGACCGAGGTGTGCAATGCGGTCGGGTTCGGCAGTCTCGGCACGTTCAGCCGCACCTTCCGACAGATCGTCGGCGAGTCGCCCACCGACTACCGCAAGCGGCGCATCGCGCCGACCGCGCCGGTGCCGGGCTGCTTCACCAAAGCCTGGACGAGGCCGAGCAGTTTTGGATAAGCAGCAGGTCAGGGCGTTGCATTAGCGTTTCGGGCATGACGATGAACGCGATCAGCCGCTCCCAGGTCTACGTCCTCGACCAGGACGAGGCGCTCGACTTCTATGTGGGCAAGCTCGGCCTGGAGGTGCACACCGACCAGGATCTGGGCTTCATGCGGTGGCTCACGGTGAACATCCCCGGTGACCGCCAACGCGAGATCCTGCTGGAGAAGCCCGGCCCGCCGAGCCTCGACCCGGCCACCGCCGAGCAGGTCCGCGAACTGCTCACCAAGGGGGCGGCCGGCGGCTTCCTCTTCATGACCACGGACGACGCCCACAAGGCGCACGAGGACCTCGTCGCCAAGGGTGTCGACATCACCGACGAGCCGATGGAACGGCCGTACGGGATCGACTTCGGCATCCGTGACCCGTTCGGCAACAAGATCCGCATCGGGCAGATGTTCGCGCAGTCCTGAGCGCACCGGGCCGCGCACGTCGAGTGCGGCGCCGTCTGGAATGTTAGGAAGGGCCCCCTGCTATACGCGAGGCGTTAGCAGGGGGCCCTTCCTTTCACTCATTCCGGGACGCGGCGGTAGGCGCCGTCGCTGGCCGAGGTGGCCATCGAGGCGTACGCGCGCAGCGCGGCGGAGACCGGACGCTGCCGGTCGACCGGGGTGTACGGGCGGTCCCGCTTCTCCTGGGCGATCCGGCGGGCCTCCAGCACGTCGGCCGGCACGTTCAGGTCGATCGACCGGTTCGGGATGTCGATGACGATCTCGTCGCCCGGCTCCACCAGCGCGATCAGCCCGCCGGAGGCCGCCTCGGGCGAGACGTGCCCGATGGAGAGCCCGGAGGTGCCGCCGGAGAACCGGCCGTCGGTGAGCAGTGCGCAGGCCCGGCCCAGCCCCCGGCCCTTCAGGAACGAGGTGGGGTAGAGCATCTCCTGCATGCCGGGGCCGCCCTTGGGGCCCTCGTAGCGGATCACCACGACGTCCCCGGCGACGATCTCCTTCGCCAGGATGGCGGTCACCGCGTCGTCCTGCGACTCGTAGACCTTCGCCGGCCCCCGGAAGGTGAGGCACTCCTCGGGCACCCCGGCGGTCTTCACCACGCAGCCGTCGGGCGCGATGTTGCCGTGCAGGATGGCCAGCCCGCCGTCGGCGGAGTACGCGTGCTCCCGGTCGTGGATGCAGCCGTTCGCGGCGTCGGTGTCCAGGCTCGACCAGCGGTTGGTGGTGGAGAACGGCTCGGTGGTCCGCACGCCACCGGGCGCGGCGTGGAACAGCTCGATCGCCTCCGGGGTGGCCGAGCCGCCGCGCACGTCCCAGTCGGCCAGCCACTGGTCGAGTGAGGGGGAGTGCACCGCGTGCACGTCCCGGTGCAACAACCCGGCCCGGTCGAGTTCGCCGAGGATGGCCGGGATGCCACCGGCCCGGTGCACGTCCTCCATGTGGTACTGCGGCGAGTTCGGGGCGACCTTGGACAGGCAGGGCACCCGGCGGGAGATCGCGTCGATGTCGGCCACGGTGAAGTCCATCTCGGCCTCGCGGGCGGCGGCCAGCAGGTGCAGGATCGTGTTCGTCGAGCCGCCCATCGCCACGTCCAGCGCGACGGCGTTCTCGAACGCGGCCCGGGAGGCCACCATCCTCGGCAGCACCGAGGCGTCGTCCTGGTCGTACCACCGCCTGGCGATCTCCACGGCGGTGCGGCCCGCCTCGACGAAGAGCGCCCGGCGGGCGGCGTGGGTGGCCAGCGTCGAGCCGTTGCCCGGCAGGGCCAGCCCGATCGCCTCGGTCAGGCAGTTCATCGAGTTGGCGGTGAACATGCCGGAGCAGGAGCCGCAGGTCGGGCAGGCGGAGCGCTCGATGGCGTCGAGCTGGTCGTCGGTGACGGCCTCGTTCGACGAGGCGACCATCGCGTCGATCAGGTCGATCTTGGAGTGGACGACGCCCTCGATCGCCACCGTCTTGCCGGCCTCCATCGGGCCGCCGGAGACGAAGACCGTCGGGATGTTCAGCCGCAGCGCGGCCAGCAGCATGCCCGGGGTGATCTTGTCGCAGTTGGAGATGCAGACCAGGACGTCCGCGCAGTGCGCGTTGACCATGTACTCCACCGCGTCGGCGATCAACTCCCGGCTGGGCAGGGAGTAGAGCATGCCGGCGTGGCCCATGGCGATGCCGTCGTCGACCGCGATCGTGTTGAACTCCCGGCCCACGCCGCCGGCCTCGGCCACCGCCTCGGCGACCAGCCCGCCGAGGTCCTTGAGGTGTACGTGACCCGGCACGAACTGGGTGAAACTGTTCGCGATGGCGACGATCGGCTTGCCGAAATCGTCGTCGGTCATCCCGGTGGCCCGCCACAGGGCCCGGGCGCCGGCCATCATCCGACCGTGCGTGGAGGTCTTCGACCGCAGCTCAGGCATGCGTACCAGTCTTGCACCGTGAACCCGGTGTCGGACAGGCACACGCACCGTGTCCCAACAGATGCACACCCGATACCCCCACGGCGCAAGCTCATCCGGCAGAGTTGACGGGGTGCACACACCCCCGGCCATGATCGGTGTCGCGGTGTCGAGCGTGCTGGTCGCCCTCACGGCCGGTGTGCTGCTCGCCCTGGCGGTCCGCCGCCGGTCCGCCCCGCACCGCCCGGCGTACGCGTTGCTGGCCGCAGGCGGCGTGATCGCCCTGCTGACCCTGCTGGTCGGGGCGACCGAGGCGCTCACCGTCGGCGGGCACTGGGCGCACGAGCAGTCGCAGCGCACCGGATGGGCCACGCTGGTCGCGTTCGGCACGGCGGCGAGCAGCCTGCTCTTCGGTGCCGGCCTGCTCCGGATGCCCGGTGTCGCCGGCTCGGCGAGCTCCGCCGCCCGACTGGCCCTGGACGGGGTGATCGTCGGCGCCGCGCTCTGGTTCGTGGGGTGGGTGCTGCTCTCCGAGCCGACCCGACTGCTCGGCGCGGCCACTCCGACGGCCTGCCCGGCGATCCTGGTCGCCTCGGCCAGCGCGGCGCTGAGCACCGGACTGGCCGCGATCATGGTCTTCCGTGCCCCGCCGCCCCGGCAGCACCTCGCGGTGCTCGGTGGCGGGATCACCGTGGCCACCGGTGGCGGGCTGGCCATCGCGGCCGGGCTCTGCCAGGGCGGGCCGGGCGTGACCTTCACCGGTGCGGCGGTGCTCGCCCTGGGCCTGCTCGCCGCCGCGCTGGCGGTACGCCGGATCGACCCGCCCGACCAGGTCGCCGTCGACGTGATCCGCCGCGACAGCGAGTACGCGGTGGTGCCGATGGTCGCGATGGCCGCCTCGGCGATGTACCACCTGTTCCAGGACGGCCGGTTCGACGGTCCGGCCATCGTCGCCGGCAGCATCGAGGGCTTCGCCCTGGTCGCCCGGCAGTACCTCACCCTGCACGACGTGCGCGCCTACGCCCGGCGGCTCGCCGAGCGGGAGGCGCACTTCCGCCAGCTCGCGCACACCGACGCGCTGACCGGGCTGGCCAACCGGCGGGGGCTGTTGCAGGCGATGCACCGGTCCGCCGAGGCCCGGGTGCCCTGCGTCCTGCTCGGCCTGGACCTGGACGGCTTCAAGAACGTCAACGACATGCGTGGGCACGACGTCGGTGACGCGGTGCTGGCCGAGGTGGGCCGGCGGCTGCGCGGCAACCTGCGCCCCGGTGACCTGGCCGCCCGGCTGGGCGGTGACGAGTTCGCGGTGCTCATGCACGGTGGTCCGGCCGAGGCGGGAGTGGTGGCCGAGCGGCTGCTCAGGGTGCTCGGCGGTGCCTACGAGCAGTCCGAGGGGCCGGTGTTCCTCTCGGTCAGCATCGGCCTGGCGGGCTGGGCCGAGGAGCCCGACGTCGAGCTGCTGCTGCGTCACGCGGACGCCGCCCTGCGCTACGCCAAGCAGAGCGGCAAGAACCGCATCGAGCGCTACGACGGGGCGTACGACCGGTTGCTGCGTCGCCGCACGACGCTGGAGCACGAGCTGCGCGGCGCGATCGAGCGCGACGAGCTGCGGTTGGTCTTCCAGCCGGTGGCGTCGCTGCCGTCGGTGCGTCCGGTCGGTGCCGAGGCGCTGCTGCGCTGGCGCCATCCGGAGCTGGGCAACGTCCGGCCGGACGAGTTCATCCCGCTCGCCGAGGAGTGCGGGATGATCGCCAAGCTCGGTGCCTGGGTGCTGCACCAGGCGTGCTACCAGCTGTCCCGCTGGCTGGCCGAGGGGCACGACGTCTGGGTGTCGGTCAACGTCTCGCCGCACGAGCTGCACGCCGCCGAGTACGTGGTGCAGGTCGCCGAGGCGCTGCGTGCGCACCACGTCCCGCCGCAGCGGCTGGTGCTGGAGGTCACCGAACACGCGGTCGCCACCGACCTGGACGAGCTGATCCGGCGGCTGACCGCGCTGCGTCTGACCGGTGTGCGGATCGCGCTGGACGACTTCGGGGCGGGCTACTCGTCGTTGGGGCAGTTGCGTCGGCTCCCGATCGACATTCTCAAGATCGATCACAGTCTGGTCGCCGAGCACGAGCCGGTCCGGCCGGTGGGGCAGGACGGCCCGGCCTTCGCGCCGATGGTCGACATCGTGATGCGGCTGGGGCACCAGCTCGGGCTCGAGGTCATCGCCGAGGGCGTGACCAACCCCACGGAACTGGCCGCGGTGGTCGCCGCCGGCTGCCGGTTCGGTCAGGGCGCGCTGTTCGGCTGGGGCGTACCGGCCGAGCACCTGGAGGCGATGCTGGAGGCGGCGACGTCGCCGGGTGCCCGTCCGCTCCGTCCGGTGCCGGTGGGTGAGACGCCGACACGCCCCTACCAGCCGCCCCTTCCGCGCCCGGTCGAGAGCGCGTCCGAGCACGTCGGGCCCGGTGCGGGCGGCGTGCCGGACGGGACGCGCCGAAATCCGTGAACCAATATGTGGGATCAGTTGACTCATCGCGTGAGATGCGTCAGGCTTGGCCCATGTCGTCGAACCGGTCGCTGCGAGTACTTACCTGAGCGCACTCTCCCTGACCGAGAGTGCGCTGGCCCCGTGCATCTGGCACGTGGGCTTTTTTCTTGCCGTCGAACCCATCGGACGCCGCCGGACTGCCGCGTCCACCCGTGAGTAGTCCCACCCACTCCAGCCGAAGGCAAACCGCCATGACGAGACCCACGCCAGAGACCCTCGCCCACTCCGCCCGGCGGGCCCGTAGCGCCGCCGAGAACACCGACGCCGCCCGTGCCGCCGCCCCCACCCCGGCGGTACGCCCCACCCAGGCCCAGGCCGAGGTCTCGGGCGCCGGTTCGCTGGTGCGTTCCCTTGAGGCGCTCGGCGTCGACGTCGTCTTCGGTATCCCGGGTGGCGCGATCCTTCCGGCGTACGACCCGCTCTACGACTCGACCGTCCGGCACATCCTGGTCCGGCACGAGCAGGGCGCCGGGCACGCGGCCACCGGCTACGCGCAGGCCACCGGCCGGGTCGGGGTGTGCATCGCCACCTCCGGGCCGGGCGCGACGAACCTGGTCACCCCGATCGCCGACGCGTACATGGACTCGGTGCCGCTGGTGGCGATCACCGGTCAGGTGGCGCGGCCCTCGATCGGCACGGACGCCTTCCAGGAGGCGGACATCCAGGGCATCACGCTGCCGGTGACCAAGCACAACTTCCTGGTGCAGAACGCCACCGAGATTCCTCGGGTGCTGGCCGAGGCGTTCCACCTGGCCTCGACCGGCCGTCCCGGGCCGGTGCTGGTGGACATCCCCAAGGACGTGCTCCAGGCGCCGACCACCTTCGCCTGGCCGCCCACCCTGGACCTGCCCGGCTACCGGCCCACCCTGCACCCGCACGGCAAGCAGATCCGGGAGGCGGCCCGGCTGATGAGCAACGCCCGTCGCCCGGTGCTCTACGTCGGCGGCGGTGTGCTCAAGGCCGGCGCCACCGAGGGCCTGCGCAAGCTGGCCGAGCTGACCGGAATCCCGGTGATCACCACGCTGATGGCGTTGGGCGCCTTCCCCGACTCGCACCGGCAGCACCTGGGCATGCCCGGCATGCACGGCACCGTCGCCGCCGTCTACGGCCTGCAGAAGGCCGACCTGATCGTGGCGTTGGGCGCCCGGTTCGACGACCGGGTCACCGGCAAGCTGGACTCGTTCGCCCCGGACGCCGCCGTGGTGCACGCCGACATCGACCCGGCCGAGATCGGCAAGAACCGGCACGCGGACGTGCCGATCGTGGGCGACGCCCGGCACGTCATCGACGAGCTGCTGGCGGCGGTCAACGCCGAGCGGGCCGCGGGCCGTGGCGCCGACCTCACCGACTGGTGGGCGCAGCTCGACGACCTGCGTGAGCGGTACCCGCTGGGCTACGAGGAGCCCGGCGACGGCACCCTCTCCCCGCAGTACGTGATCAAGCGGCTGGGGGAGATCGTCGGGCCGGACGCGATCTACGTCGCCGGGGTCGGCCAGCACCAGATGTGGGCCTCGCAGTTCATCTCGTACGAGAAGCCGCAGACCTGGCTGAACTCCGGCGGTCTCGGGACCATGGGGTACGCGGTGCCGGCGGCGATGGGCGCCAAGGTCGGCATGCCGGAGACGGTGGTCTGGGCGATCGACGGCGACGGCTGCTTCCAGATGACCAACCAGGAGCTGGCCACCTGTGCCCTGGAGGGCATCCCGGTCAAGATCGCCGTGATCAACAACGGCAACCTCGGCATGGTCCGCCAGTGGCAGACGCTGTTCTACGGCGAGCGGTACTCCAACACCGACCTCGGCACCCACAAGCACCGCATCCCGGACTTCGTCAAGCTCGCCGAGGCGCTGGGCTGCATCGGGCTGCGGTGCGAGAACGCCGAGGACGTCGACAAGACCATCGAGGCCGCTATGGCCATCAACGACGCGCCCGTGGTGATCGACTTCGTGGTCGGCAAGGACGCCATGGTCTGGCCGATGGTCGCTGCCGGCACCAGCAACGACGAGATCATGTTCGCCCGTGGCGTCCGCCCGACCTTCGACGAGGATGACATCTGATGAGTGAGCGAAGCCAACGAATCATCGAGCGCAGCGAGGTCGTGGCGTGACCATGCATACTCTCTCCGTGTTGGTGGAGAACAAGCCGGGTGTGCTGGCCCGCGTCTCCGGGCTGTTCTCCCGTCGCGGGTTCAACATCGACAGTCTCGCCGTCGGTGAGACCGAGAACCCGGACGTCTCCCGGATCACCATCGTGGTCAACGCCGAGTCGTCCCCGCTGGAGCAGGTCACCAAGCAGCTCAACAAGCTGGTCAACGTGCTCAAGATCGTCGAGTTGGACCCGTCGACCTCGGTGGCGCGCGAGCTGCTGCTGGTGAAGGTGCGCGCGGACCGCAACGCCCGCGCCCAGGTCCTGGAGACGGTCAACCTGTTCCGGGCCCGGGTGGTCGACGTGGCCTCCGACACGCTCACCATCGAGGCCACCGGCACCCCGGACAAGCTCGACGCGCTGCTGCGCGACCTCGAACCCTTCGGGATCAAGGAGATGGTGCAGTCGGGTCTGGTGGCGATCGGCCGCGGTTCGCGCGCCATCACCGCCGGCCCCGCGCTGCGGGCCGCCTGACCCGAGACCGCGGCCCGTCGCGCGGGCCGTCCGAACCGAACCGCCGGCCCGGCTCCTCCGGCCGCGGCAACCACGAAGCCACGACGGGCCACTGCGGCCGCCGTACGAAAGGGAAGTCATGAGCGTTGAGGTGTACTACGACGACGACGCCGACCTGGGCCTGATCCAGTCGAAGAAGGTCGCCGTGATCGGGTACGGCAGCCAGGGCCACGCCCACGCGTTGTCGCTGCGCGACTCGGGTGTCGACGTGGTGGTCGGTCTGAAGGAGGGCTCGAAGAGCCGGGCCAAGGCGGAGGAGCAGGGCCTGCGGGTGCTCACCCCGGCCGAGGCGGCCGCCGAGGCCGACGTGATCATGGTGCTGGCGCCGGACACCGCGCAGCGTCACATCTACGCCGAGTCGATCGCGCCGAACCTCAGCGCCGGCAAGGCGCTGTTCTTCGGGCACGGCTTCAACATCCGGTACGGCCTGATCACGCCGCCGGCCGAGGTGGACGTGGCGATGGTCGCCCCGAAGGGCCCCGGTCACCTGGTCCGTCGGCAGTACTCCGACGGCAAGGGTGTGCCCTGTCTGGTCGCCGTCGAGCAGGACGCCAGTGGCAGCGCGCTCGCGCTGGCCCTGTCGTACGCCAAGGGCATCGGTGGCACCCGGGCGGGCGCCATCAAGACCTCCTTCAAGGAGGAGACCGAGACCGACCTCTTCGGCGAGCAGGCGGTCCTCTGCGGCGGTGCCGCGGCGCTGGTGCAGACCGGTTTCGAGGTGCTCACCGAGGCCGGGTACGCCCCCGAGGTGGCCTACTTCGAGTGCCTGCACGAGCTGAAGCTCATCGTCGACCTGATGTACGAGGGCGGCATCGCCCGGATGCGGTACAGCGTCTCCGACACCGCCGAGTACGGCGACCTGTCCCGGGGCCCGCGCGTCATCGACGGCCGGGTCAAGGAGGAGATGCGCAAGATCCTCGGTGAGATCCAGAACGGCGAGTTCGCCCGCGAGTGGGTCGCCGAGGACGAGGCCGGCCGCCCCAACTTCGGCAAGTGGCAGGCGGAGGGCGCGGCGCACCCGATCGAGGAGACCGGCGCCAAGCTGCGCGGCATGATGAGCTGGGTCGACCGGCCGATCACCGAGACGGCCTGAGACCTCGGCCACCTGAGAGCACTCTCACCGACGGCACCCGGACCCGACGTTCTCCCCGACGTCGGGACCGGGTGCCGTGCTGTTCACCGAGGTGGCTAACGATCGTTAACACGCACGTCACGTCCGGTTTGTGAGGGCACTCACCCCGTAGTCCGGGGCACGCCGGCCTACCCGCCCCCTACGATCGCGGGTAGGTGCTCCAGGCGGCACCTGACGGCCATGGCCCCGCCCGCGCCGGGCGCAGCGCAGCGTCCCCGCACCGGCCGACCGCTCTGACGACATCTACGAGGACCAATGACTCCTGTCGTACTGATCGCCGAAGAACTCGCCCCCGCCGCCATCGAGGTGCTCGCCCACGACTTCGACGTCCGGCACGTCGACGGCACCGACCGCCCGGCTCTGCTCTCGGCGCTCTCCGAGGCCCACGCCGTCATCGTCCGCAGTGCCACCCAGATCGACGCCGAGGCGATCGCCGCCGCTCCGCGACTCAAGGTCGTGGCGCGCGCCGGGGTGGGTCTGGACAACGTCGAGGTGCCCGCCGCCACCGCGCGGGGTGTCATGGTCGTCAACGCCCCCACCTCGAACATCGTCTCCGCTGCCGAGCAGGCCGTCGCCCTGCTGCTCGCGGTCGCCCGCAACACCGCCAGCGCCAGCGCCGCGCTCAAGGCGGGGGAGTGGAAGCGGTCCAAGTACACCGGTGTGGAGATGCAGGGCAAGACCGTCGGCGTGGTGGGCCTGGGCCGCATCGGCGTGCTGTTCGCGCAGCGCATCGCGGCGTTCGGCACCCGGCTGATCGCGTACGACCCGTACATCCAGCCGGCTCGCGCCGCGCAGCTCGGCGTACGCCTGGTCGGGCTGGAGGAGTTGCTGCGGGAGAGCGACTTCATCTCCATCCACCTGCCGAAGACCCCGGAGACCGTGGGCCTGATCGGTGAGAAGGAGCTGTCCATCGTCAAGCCGGGCGTGCGGATCGTCAACGCCGCCCGGGGCGGCCTGGTCGACGAGCAGGCGCTGGCCGACGCGCTGGCCGAGGGCCGCGTCGCGGGCGCCGGTGTGGACGTGTACGCCAAGGAGCCGTGCACCTCCTCGCCGCTGTTCGCCCTCGACAACGTGGTGGCCACCCCGCACCTGGGCGCCTCCACCGCCGAGGCGCAGGACAAGGCCGGTCTGGCCGTGGCCAAGAGCGTCAAGCTGGCCCTGCAGGGCGAGTTCGTGCCGGACGCGGTCAACGTGCAGGCCGGCGGTGTGGTCGCCGAGGACGTACGCCCGCTGCTGCCGCTGGCCGAGAAGCTCGGCCGGGCCTTCACCGCGGTCGCCGGTGGGATCGCCGCCAGCGTCACCGTCGAGGTGCGCGGCGAGATCGTCGACCACGACGTCACCGTGCTCAAGCTCGCCGCCACCAAGGGGCTGTTCAGCTCGGTGGTGGAGGAGCAGGTCACCTACGTCAACGCGCCGCACCTGGCCGCCCAGCGCGGTGTGGAGGTGTCGCTGACGACCCAGACCGACACCGTCGAGTACCCCGTCCTGGTCACCGTGCGCGGCGCGCTGCCCGACGGCCGTACGGTGAGCGTCTCCGGCACGGTGACCCACGCGGGCACCCGGGACATCATCAAGCTGACCGAGGTGGACGGCTTCGACGTGGAGATCGGTGCGGAGGGCATCCTGCTGTTCCTCCGCTACGCCGACCGCCCGGGCGTGGTCGGCACCGTCGGCACGCTGCTCGGTGAGGCGGGCATCAACATCGCCGCGATGCAGGTGGCCCGTCGGGAGGCCGGCGGCGAGACGCTGATGACCCTCACCGTCGACCAGGCGCTCGGTGCCGAGCTGCTCACCTCGGCCGCCGACTCGATCGGCGCGACCTCGGCCAGCGCGGCGGACCTGCGCGACGAGTAGTCCACACACGACCGACAGGGGCCCGGCCGACGGCCGGGCCCCTCGTCGTGTCGCCGTCGCCGGCACGGACCGACGGGTGTCGGCACACGGCCGGGCGGGGCAGGTCAGCCGGGCAGGCGGACGGCGGCCGGCGGCGGGTAGACCGAGCCGTCCTGCGCGTCGAACAGCATCAGCCGGTACTCGCCGGCCAGCCGCTCGATGTCCAGCAGCACCTGGTCGGGGCAGCCCGGGTCCAGGTTCATCTCCACGTGGTCGGCCGCCGCGTGCAGCGGCATCACCGCCCAGGGCGTCGGTCGGCCGGTCGGCCGGTCCGGGTAGCTGGCGGTGATCGCCCGATAGAAGGCCACCACCCGTGGGTCCGGTTGGCGTTCGCCGTGCCGGCCGCTCCGGCACTGCTGCACCGCCGCTCGTACGTCCTCGGGCGTCGCCCCGTCCGGCAGGGCCCACACGCTCAGATCGAAACTCACGGCGGACAGCGTGCCATCCGATGTGCACCTTGTCGAAAACGGGCCGGTTGCGAAACGGTTCAGTGTGCCGCTGGAACCATTCCAGACGCTCCCCTGTGGAGCCCTTGCCGCGAATCACGTCAATTCGATAGCGTACGTGTGCGGTCACCGGCCGAGTTCGTGGCAGCGGCCCGTCTTCGGGTGGCGAGGTCGACGTCCGGCCGACCGGCCCGCACCCCTCGATTGCGTGAGCCATGCGCATTCGTCGCCGACCGGCCTCCACGGTCGTTGCCGCGGCTGTGGAGGCCGATCGCTGTCACCACCCACATTCGACACCCGCTTCGGGCCCGCCTCGATCAGCGCCGGGCGGCGAACAACGCGTGGTAGTCCGAATCGCCACGGAACCAGGACAGTCCGGCCGACCCGGCGGCGTACAGGGCGGTGGCGTACGCGTCGGCCACCGACAGGTCGGGACCGACCACCGTGGCGGCGACCAGTTCGTCGGCGGGTTCACCGGTGTGCGGATCCACCACGTGCCCCTGCCGTCCGGTCACCCCGGAGGTGCCGATCGCGCCCGCCGTCATCTCCAGCACCAGCGGTTCCCGGCGCCGGTCGGTCGGGTGGTGCACCGCGATCCGCCACGGCCCACCGTGTGCGGCGTTGCCGCGTACCACCAGGTCGGCGCCGGCGAGCACGGCGTAGTCGTGGATGCCGGCGGCGCGCAGCCGGGCCGCGGCCCGTTCGACCGCCCAGCCGCCGAGCAGGCCGCCCGGGTCGAATCCGCCGGGCACCGCCCAGGCGTCGAACCAGCCGTCCGTCGCCGCCCGCATGGCGGCGCAGCGGTCGACCAGCTCCGCCAGCGGCGGGTACGACTCGGCGCTGATCTCGCCCCGACGCAGCCGGGACACCAGGCTCCCCGGCCGGTTCGGGCCGTAGGTCAGGTCGATGGCCCGCAGTTCGGCGACCGCGTCCCGCAGCGCCTCGCCGACTCCCCGGCGGCCCAGCCACTCCGGCGCGTTCAGCATCAGGCGGTACTGCGCGGTCGAGGTGCGGACCGTGTGTGTGACGGCGATCCGGTCACCGGTCACCGTGCCGGTGCGGTCCGGCTTCGGGTCACGGGTGCCCAGTCGCAGGTCGGGCCGGCGGTAGCGGAAGACCGCCGGGTCGATCCAGCGGGTCCGTGGCTGCTCGTCGGTCCACATCGTGTCCGCCCCCTCCTCGACGGTCGCCGCGCCGTTACGCCGACCGTCCGGGCTCGGTGGCCCGTTGGAGATCACCGTAGGCAGCGGACATGACGGCCCCATGAATGCCTCCTGGGAAGCTGCTGTGCGTCAGTGATTTCCCGAAGAATGGAACACTCGTACCGGGAGGCGGGACGGCAGCGTACCGTCGAGCCGATACGAGCGAAGGAGCTGACGGTGGCACGGATCGCGGTGGTGGCCGGGGACGGGATCGGACCCGAGGTGGTCGCGGAGGCCCGCAAGGTCATCGACGCGGTACTCCCCGGAGTCGAGGCGACCGAGTACGACCTCGGCGCGGCACGTTACCACCGCACCGGCGAGGTGCTGCCCGACTCGGTGCTGGCCGAGCTGGCCGAGCACGACGCGATCCTGCTCGGCGCGGTCGGCGACCCGACCGTCCCGCCCGGCGTGTTGGAGCGGGGCCTGCTGCTCAAGCTGCGGTTCGCCTTCGACCAGTACGTCAACCTCCGCCCGTCGCGCCTCTGGCCGGGCGTGGCCAGCCCGCTGGCCACCGTCAAGTCCGGCGAGGTGGACCTGGTGGTCGTCCGTGAGGGCACCGAGGGTCTCTACGCCGGTGCCGGCGGCGCGCTGCACCGGGGCACCCCGGCGGAGATCGCCACCGAGGAGAGCCTGAACACCCGGCACGGGGTGGAGCGGGTGGTCCGGGACGCCTTCGCCCGCGCCCGTCGGCGCGAGCGGCGCAAGGTGACCCTGGTGCACAAGACCAACGTGCTCACCCACGCCGGCTCGTTGTGGGCCCGCACCTTCGAGGCGGTGGCCGCCGAGCACCCGGACGTCGCCACCGAGTACCAGCACGTCGACGCCGCCGCCATGTTCCTGGTCACCCAGCCCCAGCGGTACGACGTGGTGGTCACCGACAACCTCTTCGGCGACATCCTCACCGACATCGCCGCCGCGGTCACCGGCGGGATCGGCCTGGCCGCCAGCGGCAGCATCAACCCGGACGGGACATTCCCGTCGATGTTCGAGCCGGTGCACGGCTCCGCGCCGGACATCGCCGGCCGTGGCGTGGCCGACCCGGTCGCCGCCGTACTCTCCGCTGCCCTGCTGCTCGACCAGCTCGGGCACGCCGACGCCGCCGCCCGGATCACCGCCGCGGTCAGCGCGGAGCTGGCCGCCCGTGGCCCGGACGTAGCCCTGCGCACGGCAGAGGTGGGCGACCGGATCGCCGCGCAGGTAACCGCCTGAGGCTGCCACGCCCTCGCCGGTGACCCCGGTGACGAGGGTTCGTCGTGTGCTCCGGGCGATCCCCCGGACCTCGGCTCCGCCCTGCCTCGATCACGCACGTTCCGTGGGCTCCGTACCGGTTGTCGGCTTGCTACCCGCCGGTCGACCTACCCGCTGAACGACCGTTCGGGGTAAGTTTCTGGCACAAAAGTTTCCGGCATGCGGTCGGCGCATGTCGTCGTCCCCCCAGGGAGGTCAGCGCAATGAGCGGTGGTGACAAGCTCGACTTCGAGATCCGTCCGAATCCCGCGCCGGTATCCGCCGCCGATCGGGCCGCGCTGCTGGCCAACCCGGGATTCGGTCGGGTGTTCACCGATCACATGATCACTGTCCGTTACGCCGAGGGCAAGGGCTGGTACGACGCCCGGGTCGAGGCGCGCGGGCCGATCCCGATGGATCCCGCCAGCGCGGTGCTGCACTACGCGCAGGAGATCTTCGAGGGGATGAAGGCGTACCGCGCCACGGACGGCGGGGTCACCATGTTCCGCCCGTACGCCAACGCGGCCCGGTTCAACGTCTCGGCCACCCGGATGGCGATGCCGACGCTGCCCGAGGAGACCTTCGTCGACTCGCTGCACCGGTTGATCGAGATCGACCGCGAGTGGATTCCGGAGGGCGAGGACGGCAGCCTCTATCTGCGGCCGTTCATGTTCGCCAGCGAGGTCTTCCTCGGTGTGCGGCCCGCCAACGAGTACCTCTACTCGGTGATCGCCTCGCCGGTGGGGGCGTACTTCTCCGGTGGGGTCAAGCCGGTGACGGTCTGGGTCTCGCCCGACTACACCCGGGCCGGGCCCGGTGGCACCGGCGCGGCCAAGTGCGGCGGCAACTACGCCGCCTCGCTGGCCGCCCAGGCGCAGGCCATCGAGCACGGCTGTGACCAGGTGGTCTTCCTGGACGCGGTGGAGCGCAAGTACGTCGACGAGTTGGGCGGCATGAACGTCTTCTTCGTCTACGACGACGGCTCGATCGCCACCCCGCCGCTGACCGGCACCATTCTGCCCGGCATCACCCGGGAATCGGTGATCATGCTGGCCGAGGCGGCCGGACACCGGGTCGAGGAGCGTCCGGTGACCTTCGACGAGTGGCGGGCCGACGCCGCCAGCGGCCGACTGCGCGAGGTCTTCGCCTGCGGTACGGCTGCGGTGATCACGCCGATCGGCGTGGTGCGCTTCCCCGAGGGGGAGTTCGCCGTCGGTGGCGGCGAGCCGGGCACGGTGACGATGGGCCTGCGTCAGCAGCTCGTCGACATCCAGCGGGGCAAGGGCGCCGACCCGTCCGGCTGGGTCCACCGCGTGCTCTGAGATGCAAGGAAGGGTCCCCTGCTAACGCCTACGGCATAGCAGGGGACCCTTCCTAACATCCCGACGGCGCGACGTCCTCCGCACGGCGAGGGCGCGTCCTCGACAGGGTGAGCGTGTCGTCGAGGTGCGCGGCAGGCTAGGCGAGCAGGTGGGTGCGCAGGGCGATGAGCTGCTCGTCGGTGACCCCGGCGTGCCGCAGGTAGTCCTCGACCGAGCCGTGGCCCGCGCGGATCTCGGTGAGGAAGAGCAGCATCGCCTCGGACGGCGAGGACAGGAACGGCGCCGGCAGCGGCGCGGCGTCGGGCAGGGTGGCGGCGACCCACGCGCTGAACCGTTGCGAGGCCTCGGTGCTCAGCGCGTAGTCCGACGCGATCTCCTCGTCGTCGACGCCGAGCACGGCGAGGGTCAGCCCGCAGACGATCCCGGTGCGGTCCTTGCCGGCCACGCAGTGCACCACCACCGGGCTGTTCGCCGCGTCGGCGATCAGCCCGATCGCCTCGGCCAGCCCGGCGGTGCCGGTACGGGCCAGGTCGGCGTACCGGTCGGCGAGGTAGCGGGCCAGGTCGGTGTGGGACTCGTCCAGCCCGGCCCACTCCGCGTGCTCGGGATGGATGTTGCGGTAAGTCAACCCGTCGAAGTCGGGGACCCGGCCGTCGCGTTCGACCTCGTGCGGCCGCCGCAGGTCGATGACGGTGCGGACACCGAGCGCCGCGAAGGCGTCCCGGTCGCCGTCGTCGATGCGGTGCAGCGAGTCGGAGCGGTAGAGCCGGCCGGTGCGTACGGTGCGACCGTCGTGTCCCCGATAACCGCCGACGTCTCGGAAGTTGAACGTGGTGGTGAACGGGATCCTGCGGTTGACCTCGATGGCGTCCACCCCTGTCACGGTAGACGGCCGGCGGGCGGATGCCCACCGGCCGTCAGGGCCGTACGCCCACGCGGGGGAGTCGTCAGCGGGGAGCGCCGGGCGGAGTGGCGGCGTACGTGTCGTTGTAGTAGCCGCCGAGCTTGTCGCGGTACGCCGGGTCGGTGGCCGTCTCGTCGTACTCCGGAGCGGCCTTGATCTGGTCCTTCTCGCGGTCGACGTAGACCTTCTGCTCCTCGTGGTCGACGTGGTTGACGGTGCCGGCGGGCAGCATGACCTTCTTGCCGAAGATCCACGGCCCGGTGTCGACGACCAGGTAGCTCGCGTTGACCTCGGCGCTGTTGCTGTCGATCTTGCCGATCGACCCGTCGGTGGCCTCGACCTTGTAGCCGACCAGGTTGGCGCCGGCCACCCCGGCCTCGTCCCGGTAGCTCCACGGGTCGAAGGCGCCGGCGGGGGCGCCGCCGGGCACCGTCCCCTGGTCGCCCTGGATGGTGACGTCCTCGCTCGACACCGCGCGCAGCGTCGGGTCGGACGGGGTGCCGTGCAGCGCCGGGTCGGGCGTGGCGTGCGTGCTGTCCGGGTTGAGCCTGTCCATGGGATCTCTCCTGCCCCGACTGTGACCAGCCGTCTCGGAGGTAGTGGTTCGCTGTCCCGGAGACACGTACCCGGGGCGACGTCTCCTACACCCGTTGCGGGGAATCCACCTCGATGTCCGTCCCGACATGTGGATTCCTTCTCCCAAGGGCTGTCCGAGAGTGGCAGAGTACCCACCGTGACCAGCACCGCCCTCATTATTGGCAACTAGCGCGCCGGCTCTCCCTCCGCCGAGCGCGCAGACCTCCCGCATCCGCGGGGGGTCTTTTTGTTGCGTCGGCCGGTGCCTGTACGAAGGGATCTCCCCCATGACGTTCCAGGTCTACGACACCACCCTGCGCGACGGTGCCCAGCGCGAGGGGGTCAGCTACTCGGTGGTCGACAAGCTCGCGGTGGCCCGGCTGCTCGACGAGTTCGGCGTCGGCTTCATCGAGGGCGGATGGCCGGGTGCGGTGCCGAAGGACACCGAGTTCTTCCGCCGGGCGCGTACCGAACTCGACCTGAAGCACGCGGTGCTGGTCGCCTTCGGCGCCACCCGCCGGGCCGGCTCGGTCGCCGCCGACGACCCGCAGGTGCGCGGCCTGCTCGACGCGCAGACCCCGGCGATCGCCCTGGTGGCCAAGGCCGACCTGCGGCACGTCGAGCGGGCGCTGCGTACCACCGCCAAGGAGAACCTGGCGATGATCCACGACACGGTGACCCACCTGGTCGCCGAGGGGCGGCGGGTCTTCGTCGACGGCGAGCACTTCTACGACGGCTACCGCCACGACCCGGCGTACACCGCCACGGTGGTGGAGACGGCGCTGGCGGCCGGGGCGGAGCGGTTCGTGCTCTGCGACACCAACGGCGGGATGCTGCCCTCCTGGGTGACCGCGGCCATCTCCGACCTCACCGACCGGATCGGGGTCGCACCCGAGGTGCTCGGCATGCACGCGCAGAACGACACCGGGTGCGCGGTCGCCAACACCCTCGCCGCCGTGGAGGCGGGCGTCCGGCACGTGCAGGGCACCGCCAACGGGTACGGCGAGCGGCCGGGCAACGCCGACATCTTCGCCGTCGCGGCGAACCTCCAGCTCAAGCTCGGGCTGCCGGTCCTACCGGAGGGCTGCCTGGAGCAGATGGTGCGGGTCTCCCACGCCATCGCCGAGATCGCCAACATCGCCCCCGACACCCACCAGGCGTACGCCGGGGCCGCCGCCTTCGCTCACAAGGCGGGGCTGCACGCGAGTGCGATCAAGGTGGATCCGCTGCTCTACAACCACGTCGAACCCGAGGTGGTGGGCAACGACATGCGGATCCTGGTCACCGAGATGGCCGGCCGGGCCAGCATCGAGCTCAAGAGTCGTGAGCTGGGGCTGGATCTGGCCGGCCATCCGGAGACGCTGTCCCGGGTCACCAACCGGGTCAAGGAACTGGAGGCCGGTGGCTGGTCGTTCGAGGCCGCCGACGCCTCGTTCGAGCTGCTGGTCCGCTCCGAACTGCCGGACGCGGCACCGGCGCGGCCGTTCGCGCTGGAGTCGTACCGGGTGCTGGTCGAGCACCGCGAGGACGGCGCGGTGGTCTCCGAGGCGACCGTCAAGATCCGGGTACGCGGTGAGCGGGTGATCGCCACGGCGGAGGGCAACGGCCCGGTCAACGCGCTCGACGAGGCGCTGCGCGTCGGCCTCGGACGGCACTACCCGGAGCTGCGCGACTTCGAGCTGGCCGACTACAAGGTCCGCATCCTGGAGGGCAGCCACGGCACCGGCGCGGTCACCCGGGTGCTGGTCGAGACCGCCGACGGCCGGGGCGGTGGCTGGACCACCGTCGGCGTGCACCCCAACGTGGTCGAGGCGAGCTGGCACGCCCTGGTCGACGCGCTGACGTACGGCCTCGACCGGGCCCGCGTGTAACACCGCACCCGGCTGCTCCCGCCCGCACCCCTCGCACGCGCGCGGCGGGCGCGGCCGGGGGTGTTAGCAGGGGTCCCCTGCTATCGCCTGGTGCACTAAAAGGGTCCCTTCCTTACACCGGCGGCGTCCGCGTCACGCGGCAGCGGGTGCGGGCAGGTGGAGGTCGGCGAGGACCATCCGGTGGTCGCTGCCGGGTAGCGGATGCACCGTCACGGCGCGTACCGCGATCCGGCGGTCGACCAGCACGTGGTCGATCACGACCGGTGGGATCGGGTCGCCGTCGTACGGTCCCCAGGTGCCGGTGAGCCCGGCGCCGACCGAGGCGGCGGCGTCGGCGTACCCGGTGCGCAGCAGGGCGCGCAACGGACCGTGGTCGAGGGTGGCGTTGAAGTCGCCGGCGAGGACGCTCAGCGGCCCGTCCGGGGTGGCCGCGGGTTGGGCCGCCAGGTCGGCGCGCCAGCCGGGCACCTGGTCCACCGCGTACGGGGCGGCCGGGTGGACCGACTCGACGCGGACGGCAGGCGCCCCGGGCACCGCCACCGTCGCGTACGCCTGGGTGAAGCTCCAGCCGCCACGGAGCTGGCGGACACCACCGTCGCCGATCGGGTGGCGGGCGTAGAGGCCGGAGCCCGGCGTGCCGTCCATCGCGTTGAGCTGCCGGTGGGGGAGCAGGTCGGCCAGGCCCAGTCGGTCCAGGTCGGCCTGCGCCTGCGGGGTGAACTCCTGCACCACCAGCACGTCCACCCGCGCCTCGCGGACCAGCGCGACGAGCGCCCGTGGGTCGGCGGCTCCGGCGAGCAGGTTGGCGGTGAGCACGCGCAGCTCCGGTCCGTCGACCGTCGGCTGCGGCGAGGGCAGTGCGCGGGGCACCACCACCGCGAGCAGCACCGCCGTGGTCACCGCCGCGACCACCGCCGGCCAGCGGCGTCGGAGGGCGACCGCGAGCACCAGCGGGACCAGGCTGCCGAGCAGCGCGTACGGCGTGAAGGCCAGCGCCTGCACCAACGGTCCCCGGTCCAGCCCGGCCAGCCGGACGACCGCCCACCCGGCCCCGGGGGCGACGGCGAGCCAGCAGAGCACGGTACGTCCGGACAACTCCGACGGTCGGCCGAGGAAGATCGCCACAGCAGGCAGGGTAGCTGCCGCCCGCCGACCGGCGGAGATCCATTGCGTACGCGAGCGACCGAACAATTCTCACTCCTCATTCGTGAATGCGCCTCTCACAATTAGTGGTGTTGATCCGACATTGCCCCAAAGCGTGAAGGGTTATTGACCGACGGTATTTTCCGGTGTTACGTTCCTGCTGGTCGGGTGGTCGCGATCAGGGAGATTTTCCCAGCTCAGAGCGCATGTCGATCATCGAGTAGAGCCGTTTGCGAGTGCACGAGAAAATGCAGCATCCGGCGTTCGAAGGTCATTGCGGCCCGACGAGGAAAAAGGCAATATCCGCCCCGCGTGTCGCGGGTCGGCGTATCCCCACGGTCACCAAGGGAGACCTGTCATGACCAGATTTTTCCGACGTAAGGCGGCCGCGGTGTCGATCGCGGCCCTGGCCCTGGCCCTCGCCGGCGGTGGTATCGCCGCGGCGAAGCCCACCGTGGCGGGCAACCAGCCCACCGCCCGCGCCACCGCGCAGCAGCCGGCGGTCACCACCGCCTCGATGAACAGCGCCCGGGCCCTGCTGGCCAAGGGTGAGGTCGCCGCGGCCAGCACCTCCGGGTACGCGACGGCGGTCAACGCCAACGGCACCAAGGCCCGCGGCGACGGGGTCGTGATCAAGTACGGCGTCGGCCAGTACGAGGTGCAGTACGGCAGCAACGTCGCCTCGGGCATCTACGTGGCGACGATCGGCCAGGCGGGCTCGTGCTGCGTCCCGCCCGCCGGGGAGGTCTCGGTGGCACCCCGGCTGCTCACCCCGAACGGGGTGTTCATCCAGACGCGCAACTCCGCCGGTGTTGCCGCCGACCTGCCGTTCTTCGTGATCGTGCACCGCTGAGCGTGGCACGTCCACCGGCCCCCACCCGTGCGGTGGGGGCCGGTGGTCGTTGCGTTCCCGGACGACCCACCCGACCGCTTTCGTGCCGTCCGGCCCGGTCCACGCCGTAACGGTGATGCCCGACCCGTCTGGGCCGCCCAGGGCCGGTAATTCCGACGTTTGTCCGAGGCGCCCCTCGGGAAGCAAGCACCGTGACGGACATCTCGGACACCATGGCCAGCCTGCCCAGCCCGGTCGATCCGGACGCGACCGCTGCGGAGCTGGACCAGACGCTCTTCGAGGTCAAACGCGTGATCGTCGGGCAGGATCGGCTCGTCGAGCGCCTGCTCACCGCCCTGATCGCCGACGGGCACTGTCTCCTGGAGGGCGTACCGGGGGTGGCCAAGACGCTCGCCGCGCAGACCCTCGCCACGGTCGTCGGCGGCACCTTCTCCCGGATCCAGTTCACCCCCGACCTCGTCCCGTCGGACATCGTCGGCACCCGCATCTATCGGGCGTCGAAGGAGAGCTTCGACGTCGAACTCGGGCCGATCATGGCGAACCTGGTGCTCGCGGACGAGATCAACCGGGCCCCGGCCAAGGTGCAGTCCGCGCTGCTGGAGGCGATGGCCGAACGCCAGGTCTCGATCGGCGGGCGCAGCTACCGGGTGCCGGAGCCGTTCCTCGTGCTGGCCACCCAGAATCCGATCGAGTCGGAGGGGGTCTACCAGCTCCCCGAGGCACAGCGCGACCGCTTCCTGATGAAGATCCTGGTCGACTACCCGGACGGCGCCGACGAACTGGCCATCCTCTACCGGATGAGCGCCGACCGCCCCCGGGCCCGCCCGGTGCTCGACGCGGACCGGCTGCGCGCGTTCCAACGACAGGCCACGCAGGTCTTCGTGCACCATGCCATCGCCGAGTACGTGGTCCGTCTCATCCTCGCCACCCGGGACCCGGTCCGGTTCGGGCTGCCGGAGATCGCCCCACTGCTGGCGTACGGCGCCAGCCCGCGCGCCACCCTCGGCCTGGTCGCCGCCGCGCGGGCCCGGGCGATGCTGCGCGGCCGGGAGTACGTGCTGCCCGAGGACGTCTGGGACCTCGCGGGCGACGTGCTGTCGCACCGGCTGGTGCTCTCCTTCGACGCGGTCGCCGACGGGGTGACCGCCGAGGCCGTCGTGCGCCGCCTGGTCGAGGTGGTCCCGCCGCCCCGGGTGGCGGCCACCGGTCAACCCGAGTACGCCCCCGACCTGGCCGCCGCCTGATGGCCCGCCGACCCGTGCCGGTGCCCGTACCGGCCGATCCGGTGCTCGCCGACCTCACCCCGGACCAGCGGCTGCGTCGGCTGGAACTGACCGTCACCCGCCGGCTCGACGGGATGCTGCACGGCGAGCACCGGGGCCTGCTGCCCGGCCCGGGCAGCGAACCCGCCGGCAGCCGGGAGTACCGGCCCGGCGAGGACGAGGTGCGCCGGATGGACTGGTCGGTGACCGCCCGGACCACCGTGCCGCACGTCCGGCAGGTGGACGCCGACCGGGAGCTGACCACCTGGCTGCTGGTGGACGCCAGCCCCAGCATGGAGTACGGCACCGCCGAGCTGGACAAGCGGGAACTGGCGGTGGCGGCGGTCGCCACCGTCGGCTTCCTCACCACCGGCCCGGGCAACCGGCTCGGTGCCCAGGTGCTCACCACGTCCGGGTTGCGTCGGATGCCGCCGCGCGGTGGGCGTACCCATCTGCTCGGGTTGTTGCGTGGGCTGCTGGCCGAACCCCGGGTGGGTGGCCACGACGGGCCCGCCGGGCCGCCGCCCGGCGCGGCCGACCTCTCCGACGCGGTGGCGGAGGTGCACCGGGTGGCGCACCGGCGCGGCCTGGTGGTGGTGGTCTCCGACTTCCTCGACGGACTGCCCGACGACCCCCGGTCGCCGGCCACCTGGGAACGCCCGCTACGTCGGCTGGCCGTGCGGCACCAGGTGCTGGCGGTGGAGATCACCGACCCTCGTGAGCTGGAGCTGCCGGACGTCGGCCTGATCACCCTGGCCGACCCGGAGACCGGCGAGCGCCGCGAGGTGTGGACCGGCGACCGGCGGCTGCGCGAGCGGTACGCGGCCGCCGCCGCCGCCCAGCGCGAGCAGGTCCGCGACGCGGTACGCCGATCCGGCGCGACCCACCTGAGCCTGCGCACCGACCGGGACTGGGCGGCCGACATCGTGCGGCACGTCCACGCACAACGTCGCCTGGCCGCCGCCGGAGCCGGACCGAACCGGGGAGGGGCGGCATGATCTGGCAGTCGCCGGTCCGCCTCTGGCTGTTGCTCGGCGTGCTCGCCCTGGCGTTGACCTATCTGGTGGCGCAACGGCGGCGCAGCCGGTACGCGGTCCGCTTCACCAACCTGCGGCTGCTCGACCGGGTGGCGCCCCGGCGGCCGACCTGGCGTCGACACCTGCCGGCCGGGCTCTTCCTGGCCATGCTGGCTCTGCTGGTGGTGGGTTTCGCGCGGCCCAGCGCCGAGGTGCGGGTGCCCCGGGAACGGGCCACCGTGATGGTGGCGGTGGACGTGTCCACCTCGATGCTCGCCGGCGACGTGGACCCGGACCGGCTCACCGCGGCCAAGAGCGCCGCCCGGCGGTTCGTCGACAACCTGCCGGACGAGTTCAACGTCGGGTTGGTGGCCTTCGCCGGTAGCGCGGCGGTGCTGGTGCCGCCGAGCACCGACCGGGAGTCCCTGCACGACGGCATCGAGCGCCTCGCCGAGGGGGTGACCGGCGTGCAGGGCACCGCGATCGGCGAGGCGATCAGCACCTCGCTGGGGGCGGTGAAGGCGTTGGACGAGGCTGCCGCGACCCAGCCGCCCCCGGCCCGGATCATCCTGCTCTCCGACGGTGCGAACACCTCGGGCATGGATCCGATGGAGGCCGCCGCCGACGCCGTCGCGGTCGAGGTGCCGGTGCACACGATCTCGTTCGGCACGCTGAGCGGTTTCGTGGACCGGGGCGGTCGGCCGATCCAGGTGCCGGTGGACGGAGAGACGTTGCAGGCCGTCGCCGAAGAGACCGGGGGCGTCTTCCACGAGGCCGCGACGAGCGACGAACTGCGGGCCGTCTACGACGACATCGGCAGCTCGGTGGGCTGGCGAAAGGTACGGCAGGACGTCTCGTCCCGGTTCATCGGGCTCGGGCTGGTGTTCGCGATGGGTGCGGCGTACGGCTCGATGCGGTGGTTCTCCCGCCTGCCCTGACCTGTCCTGGCGACCGGATCGACCCGGGCCCGCCACACGTGAGGAGCGTACGAATGGCAGTGCAGACCGGACTGGGTGAGCCACGCGGACCCTGGTTCGTCTCGCCCGATCTCCCACCGGACGGGCGGGGTGGACCGGACGGGCCGAGCGGGGACCGGGCGGCCTGGAGTTGGCGCCGTCGACTGCTGGCCGGGCTGGCGGTGGTGACGCTGTCGACGGGGTCGGGGGCGTTGGCCGGTGGCTGGGTGGCCGGTCGCGACGGTGTGTCGGGTCCGGCTGCCGCGTCCGCCGCCCCGGTGCCGGCCGAGCTGGTCACCGCGGCGGAGAAGACCGTGCCCGGGGTCGTGTCGGTGCTGGTGGGCGGCTCCGGTGGCGCCTCGGCGACCGGCTCCGGTTTCGCCGTCGACACCGAGCAGCACATCATCACCAACGACCACATCCTGGCCAAGGGGCGTGGCGAGGTGACCGTCGAGCTGCCGGACGGCCGGCGGTTCGCGGCGGAGGTGGTGGGCCGGGAACCGGGCAGCGATCTCGCCGTGCTCCGGGTGCCGTCCTCCGCCGGGCTGACGGCGTTGCCACTGGCCAAGCCGGGGTCGACCCGGGTGGGCGAACCGGTGCTGGCGGTGGGTTCGCCGCTGGGGCTGCCGGGCACGGTCACGGCGGGGATCGTCAGCGCGCTGGACCGTCAGGTACGCCTCGGTGACAACCGGCACCGGGCGGTGCAGACCGACGCCTCGATCAACCCGGGAAACTCCGGTGGCCCGCTGGTCAACGCCCGGGGCGAGGTGGTCGGTGTGAACACCGCGATCGCCACCATCGACGGCAACGGCTCGATCGGCATCGGGTTCGCCATCCCGATCGAGCAGGTGCAGCAGACCGCCGACACGATCATCGGCAAGGGCGGCTGAAATCACCCAGAGTCACTGTCCCATTACGGTCGGATGTGTGATCTGTCGGGTTTCTGGCGGTCGAAGATCGGAGAATGGAAATATTACGCTGAGTATGGATACTGGCGTGGGTGGAGCGTCCTCTCATCACGGTCCTCCTGCTGGTGGGCCTCATCATCGGAAGTGGCGTCGGGTCGTCGTACGCGCGGGCCCGGCGCGGGTGGAACGACTATCAGGCGGCGAAGAAGACCGTGCCCGGCGCGCGTCGCGCCGCCTGGCTACTGATCAAGGTGGTCACCACGAAGGTCGGCGTGATCGCCCTGCTTCTCGTCGGAGCGGTCGCGTACGCGGCGGTCGGCGGCGGCGAGCCGGCCAGGCCGGAGCCGAATCCGAGCAGCGCTCCGAAGTAGCGGCCGGCACGCTAGCCTCTGTGCGTGGACGACGGACTGCGGGTGACCGACCGGTGGAGTGTCCCCGCCGGCGAGCTGCGGGAACGGTTCTCCCGGTCGTCCGGGCCCGGCGGCCAGGGGGTCAACACCACCGACTCCCGGGTCGAGCTGAGCTTCGACCTGGCCGGTTCGCCCAGCCTGCCGGAGTCGCTGCGGACGCGGGCGCTGGAGCGGCTCGCCGGCCGGCTGGTCGACGGCGTGCTGACCATCGCCGCCAGCGAGCACCGGGCGCAGCTCGCCAACCGCGAGGCGGCTCGGGAACGGCTCGCCGCACTGCTGCGCGAGGCGGTCGCGCCACCGCCTCCGCCGCGTCGGCCGACCCGCCCGTCGCGTGCCGCCAAGGAGCGCCGGCTCGCCGAGAAGAAGCGTCGCTCGCAGCGCAAGCGCGACCGCCGGGCGGACGGCGAGTGACGCCGCTCGCGCATCACGGGACGAGGCTGACGGCGAGCGGGTGACACGGCGCTTCGGGCGCCCGATGACTGTCCGTAGTGGAGCGTCAGGCGGGGATCGCCGCCAGCAACCGGTCGCGCAGCACCCCGGCCCGCTCGGCGAACTCCCGCTGCGCCGTGGCGTACGTGGCCCGCCCCTCCGGGGTCTCCACCCGCACCGGCGGGTAACCGAGCGCCGCCAGGTCGTACGGCGAGGCCCGCATGTCCAGCGTGCGGATCTCCCGGGCCAGCGCGAAGGCGTCGCCGACCAGCTCCGACGGCACCAGCGGGGAGAGCTTGTAGGCCCACTTGTACAGGTCCATGTTGGCGTGCAGGCAGCCCGGCTGCTCGTGCTCGTGCTGCGTGTCCCGGGTCGGCCGGAGCACGTTGAGCGGGCGGGCCGGCTCGGTGAAGAACCGGTACGCGTCGAAGTGGCTGCACCGTACGCCGCGCTCCTCGACGACCTCGGCGGTGCGTTCCGGGCTCAGCCGCAGCGGCCACGCGCGGTGCCGGACCTCGTCCTGGTTCTGCCGGTAGACCATCGCCCACTCGTGCATGCCGAAACAGCCCAGGTGGGCGGGGCGTGCGGCGGTCGCCGCCAGCAGGGACCCGATCCAGCGCACCGACTCGCCACGACGGGCCAGGACCGCCCCGGTGTCGAGGACGACGCCGCCGTCGACCACCCGGTGGTCCGGACCGAAGTCGGCGGCGTCCGCCCCGCGCAACAGCACCCCCGCACCCGGCTGCCACCGGCGCAACTGCGCCGGGCGGCACGAGTAGTAGGTGAAGAGGAAGTCCTCCACCGGATGCTTCTCACCTCGCCGGCGGCGCTCCAGGTGCCCGCCGAGCCAGCCGTCCACCCGCTCCTCGTGGGCGCGGCGGCGGGCCTGCCAGTCGGCCGCGTCGAGCACGGCGGGGGCGAGGGCGGCGGTCATCGCCCCAGGGTACGACCGCCGCCCGCCCGTCGGTCAGGGCACGTCCACCCGCACGCCGGCGGAGAAGACACCGCTGCGCAGTTCCAGGTGCCGGGGCGCCTGCGCGCCGTCGACGGTGAAGACCAACGGCAGCACCGTACGACTGCCCGCCGCCACCGGTTCGGCGAAGACGTCCCGCCCCCGGTTGGCCCGCCGGGTGGCCTGCTCGTCGGTGGTCACCCAGTTGCCGTCCGCCAGGTACGCCCGCTGCAACTTGCCGTGCCAGCTCTGGTGCTCCGGCGTGACGTTGCGCACCCCCACGGTCGCCTGGCACTTCCGGGCGCCGCCGCCCGGCTCGCAGGCCATCCGGTAGACGGTGAACTCGAACGAGTCCTCGCGTAGCGGCACGCCCAACCCGCCACTGATGCCGGTGCCCTTCCACGCGCCGCTGGTCGGCTGACTGTCGGTGTCGATCGCGGCGACGCGCCGGGTGGCGGTCCACGCGGCCACGCCGATCGTGACGAGGAGCACCGTCGCGGCCACCGGCACCACCAGCCACACCGGTGGCGTACGACGACGGGCCGGGGGCCGGGGCGCGGCCGGGCGCGGGTAGACCGTCCCCCGTCCCTCCGAGGCCAGCGCGGCGGCGACCGGTCGCGTGCGTCGACGCCAGGTGACGAAGCCGATGAGGCCGATCACCAGCACCGCGACCGCACCGGCCAGCAGCGCGGGCGCCTGGTGCCGCCAGCCCGACTCCGCCGCACCGGCCGCCGGTGCGTCCGGCGACGTCCAGGTGGCCGACGCACAGTCGTACGGCTGCTGGTCGTCGGTGCCGAAGGCGCAGGCGGGTGTGGTCAGCGGCGCTTGCGTGGAGGCGGCGGCCAGCGTGGTGTCCAGCGTCCGGGCGCTGCGGGGCGGCAGGCTCAGGCGCCAGGTCACCTCGGTCGCCGCCGACCCGTCGGGGCGTACCTCCCGGCCGCCGCCGCTGATCGTCGTCGCCGTGGCACCCTGGGGCAGCTCCTGGCGCACCGTGGTGGAGACCGGCGCGTCGCCCCGGTTGCGGACCTCGATGCGGTAGCCGGGCGCGGCGGTGTTCTGCGGTCTCACCGCCACGCTGATCTCCGGCTTGGCCGCCGGTGGGGCGACCCGGGTCGGAGTGGGCACCGCCGGCGGGGCCGACGGCATGGTGGGCTCCGGCGTGGCGGCTGCCGCGTGCGGCCGACCGGGCGCCGGGGCGTCCGGAGCGGTTGCCGCCGGTAGGACCGGCAGCGCCGTCAGCAGACCGACGCAGTGCACGATCGCCGCGAGCTTCCTGTGGTGTCGTGTCGATGCAGGCATACGAACGAACCTCCGCAGCCGACGCTAGGGGCGCGCGCACGTCGTGCGGGTACGAAGCGGCGAATCCGGCCCCGACGCTGATCATCGCGGGTAGGCTGTGCCGCCCCCGAGGCGACCGGACCGGATCGGCGGTGCTGGTCCGGTCTGCGACCGGACTAGATTGACCTGGTGCGTATCGCTCGTTTCGCTCATGCCAAGGGAATGTCGTTCGGGGTCGTCGAGGGGGAGCCGGAGGCGGGCCCGCAGGGGCTGACCGTCGCCGAGATCACCGGACACCCGTTCGGCCAGATCACGTTCAGCGGCGTCCGGTGGGCGCTGTCCGACGTCCGCCTGCTCTCCCCGATCCTGCCCAGCAAGGTGGTCTGTGTCGGCCGCAACTACGCCGAGCACGCCGCCGAGCACGGCAACGAGGTACCGAAGGAGCCGCTGCTCTTCCTCAAGCCCTCCACCTCCGTCATCGGCCCCCGGGACGCGATCCGCCTGCCCGAGTTCAGCAAGCAGGTCGAGCACGAGGCGGAACTGGCCGTGGTGATCGGGGCACCGGGCGCCCGTCGCGCCGACCGGGCCGCCGCCGAACGGGCGATCTTCGGCTACACCTGCGCCAACGACGTCACCGCCCGGGACCTCCAGCGGTCCGACAGCCAGTGGACCCGGGCCAAGGGGTTCGACTCCTTCTGCCCGATCGGTCCGTGGATCACCACCGGGCTCGACGTCACCGACCTGGAGATCCGCTGCGAGGTGGGACGCGACCCGGAGGAGATGGAGGTCCGGCAGCTCGGCCGTACCCGGGACATGGTCTTCGACGTGCCGGCCCTGGTGTCGTACGTCTCGCACGTGATGACGCTGCTGCCGGGCGACATCGTCCTGACCGGCACCCCGGCGGGGGTTAGCCCGATCACGGAGGGGGATACGGTGGCCGTCCGGATCCAGGGGATCGGTGAGTTGACCAACCCTGTCGTGTCCGCGACCTGACCGCCGTTTACGCAGCTCAAGGGCGGTTTGGGGAAGTTGATTTGGCCCGTCGGTGCCGGGAGGGTAGAGTTTGCTCCCGGCACCGCAAGGGGCCAATGGGGTATGGGGTAATTGGCAGCCCAACTGATTCTGGTTCAGTTAGTCTAGGTTCGAGTCCTGGTACCCCAGCGCAACCGCGATTCGCACGAATCGAGGTCGCTGGATTCTGGTGGAGTTCAGCACCGATGTTCCCGCAGGGGACCCGGTCACGAATTCTGGTAGAGTTTGGCGGCACCACCGCGAGGTGGTGTCGCACAGTGTGTTCTGGCCCCGTCGTCTAGCGGCCCAGGACGCCGCCCTCTCAAGGCGGTAGCGCCGGTTCGAATCCGGTCGGGGCTACAACAGATTCAGGTAACGGCTCGTCCCGCTCCGCGGGTCGGGCCGTTTCGCTATGTGCTGCCGTCCTGCGCCGCGTACCGGCCATCCCGCATGCCGGCCTTCTGCATGCCGGCCATCCTGTGTGCTGGCCCGCTGCCGTGCCGCCATCCTGCGTGCTGGCTCCCCGCGTGCCAGCCTTGGGGGCGGGGGCGACTGACTGCTGGCCCCCCGCCCGGCCCGGTGTCGGCTCACCCGATCGGGTGACATCGCCCCCGGCCTGGCCCGACGGCGGCGTCCCACCCCAGATTCCGTCGTCGAGAGGGACGCCGCTAGACTACTGCCGCACCGCCCGCGAGGGTGGTGAACCAGGAAAGTCTTGGCCCCGTCGTCTAGCGGCCCAGGACGCCGCCCTCTCAAGGCGGTAGCGCCGGTTCGAATCCGGTCGGGGCTACCACACCGAAGCCCGTCTCGCCCCGTGCGAGGCGGGCTTCTCCCGTGCCACCCCACCATCCGCACGTCCACCCCGCCCACGCCACCCTCAGGTCGACCCTTCGGCGAGTTGACCAAGAAGTTCGCGTCAGGATCCGCCCCTCCCGAAGGTGCAAACTTCTTGATCAACCGGGGCGGGGGCGGGGGGAGGGGAGAGGGGGTGGGGGTGGGAGGGGTTAGAGGCCGGAGAGGCGTTGGCCGGCGCGGACGACGGCCATGGCGTGGCGTTCGCCGGGGCGGCGGCCGAGACGCTCGATGGGGCCGGAGATGCTGATCGCCGCGATGACCCGGCCGGTGCGGTCCCGGATCGGTGCGGAGACACTCGCCACACCGGCCTCGCGTTCGGCGACGCTCTGCGCCCAGCCCCGGCGGCGTACCTCGGCGAGGGTGCGGCCGGTGAACTTGGACCGCGGTAGCAGTGGCATCACCGCCTCGGGCGGCTCCCAGGCGAGCAGGATCTGCGCCGCCGAACCGGCCACCATCGGCAGCACCGACCCCACCGGGACGGTGTCCCGCAGCCCGCTGGCGCGCTCGGCGGCGGCCACGCAGATCCGTTCGTCCGCCCGGCGCAGGTAGAGCTGTGCGCTCTCGCCGGTGGCGTCGCGCAGGGCGGCCAGCAGTGGCTCGGCGGCGGTCAGCAGCACGTCCGGTGCGGCGTTCGCCAGTTCGCCCAGGCGTGGCCCGGGACGCCAGCGGCCCTGGGTGTCCCGGACCAGCATCCGGTGGATCTCCAGCGCCTGTGCCAGCCGGTGCGCGGTGGCCCGGGGCAGCTTGGTGCGTTCAACGAGTTCGGCCAGGCTGGCGCCGTCGACACAGGCGGCCAGGATGACCACCGCCTTGTCGAGAACGCCGACACCGCTCATACTGTGTCCCACAAGCCGAAATTTACCTCCCAGAATTTAGGATGTCCAGATGGTGGGAGTCACTCCTGAGCCGAGGACCCTGGCCGAGAAGGTCTGGGACGCGCACGTGGTCCGATCCGCCGATGGTGAGCCCGATCTGCTCTTCATCGACCTGCACCTGCTGCACGAGGTGACCAGCCCGCAGGCCTTCGACGGGCTGCGGCTCGCCGGCCGGCAGGTGCGCCGTACCGACCTCACGCTCGCGACCGAGGATCACAACACCCCGACCGGGTACGCCGATCCCTCGTTCCGGCAGCGCCGTGGTGACCTGCTCACCATCGCCGACCCCACCTCCCGGACGCAGATCGAGACGCTGCGCCGCAACTGCGCCGAGTTCGGCGTGAAGCTGCACCCGCTGGGCGACGAGAACCAGGGCATCGTGCACGTCATCGGGCCGCAGCTCGGGCTCACCCAGCCCGGCATGACGATCGTCTGCGGCGACTCGCACACCGCCACCCACGGCGCGTTCGGTGCGTTGGCGTTCGGCATCGGCACCAGTGAGGTCGAACACGTCCTGGCCACCCAGACGCTGCCGCAGGGCCGCCCCAAGACGATGGCGGTCACCGTCAACGGCCAGCTCCGTCCCGGTGTCACCGCCAAGGACCTGGTCCTCGCGCTGATCACGAAGGTGGGCACCGGCGGCGGGCGCGGGCACATCGTGGAGTACCGGGGCGAGGCGATCCGGGCGTTGTCGATGGAAGGCCGGATGACCATCGCCAACATGTCCATCGAGTGGGGCGCCAAGGCCGGCATGATCGCGCCGGACGAGACCACCTTCGCGTACCTGAAGGGGCGGCCGAACGCGCCGGCCGGCGCGGACTGGGACGCCGCGGTCGCGTACTGGCGGACGCTGCCCACCGACGAGGGCGCGACGTTCGACGCCGAGGTGACGCTGGACGCCGCCGAGATCACGCCGTTCGTCACCTGGGGCACCAACCCGGGTCAGGGTGCGCCGCTGGGCGCGGCGGTGCCGAACCCGGACGACTTCGGCACCGAGCCCGAGCGGGCCGCGGCCCGTCGTGCCCTGGAGTACATGGACCTGCGGCCCGGTACGCCGCTGCGGGACCTCTCGGTGGACGTGGTCTTCGTCGGCTCCTGCACCAACGGCCGGCTGGAGGACCTGCGGGCCGCCGCCGACGTGCTGCGCGGCCACCAGGTCGCCGACGGCGTACGCATGCTGGTGGTGCCGGGCTCCGCCGCGGTACGCGAGGCCGCCGAGTCCGAGGGGCTGGACAAGGTCTTCACCGACGCGGGCGCCGAGTGGCGTTTCGCCGGCTGCTCGATGTGCCTGGGCATGAACCCGGACACGCTCTCCCCGGGTCAGCGGTCCGCCTCCACCTCCAACCGGAACTTCGAGGGCCGGCAGGGCCGGGGTGGGCGTACCCACCTGGTGAGCCCGCCGGTCGCCGCCGCCACCGCCGTGGCCGGCCGGCTGGCCGCCCCCGCCGACCTGTAGAGAAGGGCTGCGACAGATGGACAAGTTCACCGTGCACACCGGCACCGCCGTGCCGCTGCGTCGGTCCGACGTGGACACGGATCAGATCATCCCGGCGGTGTACCTCAAGCGGGTGACCCGTACCGGATTCGCCGACGGGTTGTTCAGCGCGTGGCGGGAGGACCCGGGATTCGTCCTCAACGATGAATCATATTCGGGTGCCTCGATTCTGGTGGCCGGTCCGGAGTTCGGCACCGGGTCGTCGCGGGAGCACGCCGTGTGGGCGTTGCGCGACTTCGGCTTCCAGGTGGTGATCTCGCCGCGCTTCGGTGACATCTTCCGGGGCAACGCCCTCAAGGAGGGTCTGCTGCCGGTCGAGTTGGAATTGAAAGCCGTCGAGGAGATCTGGGCCCTGGTGGAGTCCGACCCGAAGGCCGCCATCACCGTCGACCTCGCCGCTCGGCAGGTCCAGGCGGGCGGATCCACGTGGTCGTTCCCCCTCGACGACTTCAGCCGCTGGCGGCTGATGGAGGGCTTGGACGACATTGGACTCACCCTTCGCCACGAGTCGCAGATCAGTGCTTTCGAGGGCACCCGACCCCCCTTCCTGCCCCGCGTCGCCTAGCCGTTCACCCGGCTTCGTCGCCGATTTCGCCCCCACCGGTGCCACCGGTGGGGGCGAATCCGTTACGACACAAGGGCTTTTTTCCACCGAATGTTTGTGTCCGGGCAGCACAGGGCATACCGTGCGCGCAGAATGGCTCGCGTCGAGTCAGTTGCACAATCAGGAGGAAGTAGTGAACAAGGCCGAGCTCATCGAGGCGCTCGCCGTTCGCCTGGGGGACCGGAAAACGGCGACGGCCGCGCTCGACGCGGTCCTCGCTGAGGTCCAGGCGGCGGTCACCAAGGGCGAGAAGGTGGCGATCACCGGATTCGGGGCGTTCGAGAAGCGCGTACGGGGCGCGCGAACAGCCCGCAACCCGCGTACCGGGGAGGCGGTGAAGGTCAAGAAGACCTCGGTGCCGACCTTCCGTCCGGGCGCCGGGTTCAAGGAGATGGTGGCCAACGGCAAGGTGCCGAAGGCCACGGCGGCGGCGAAGAAGACCGCCGCGGCCACCGCCAAGACCACCGGTGCGAAGGCGACCGGTGCGAAGGCGACGGGTGCGAAGGCGACCGCTGCCAAGAAGACGACCACGGCGAAGGCCACCGCGGCAAAGAAGACGACCGCCACGAAGACCACGGCGGCGGCGAAGAAGACGACCGCGGCCAAGGCGACCAAGACCACCGCCGCGGCCAAGAAGGCGACCGCCACGAAGACGACCGCCACGAAGAAGGCCGCCCCGGCGAAGAAGACCGCCACGGCGTCCAAGGCCACCGCGGCCAAGAAGACCGCGACGGCCAAGAAGGCACCGGCGAAGAAGGCGCCGGCCAGGAAGAGCGCGACCCGGCGCTGAGCCGGTCGTACGACGAGGGCGTCCGCCGCACGGCGGGCGCCCTCGCCATGTCCGTCGGGTCCGCGCACCGAGGTGCGAGTCCGGTATCCGACGGGCGTTGACGGGGCGGGGTACGACGCCCAGAATCGCCGGACCACCCCTCGGCGAAAGAGGAACCGTGCTGCGTCACCGCCATCTCGGTACCGCCACCCTGGCCCTCGGTCTCGTCGTCCTGACCGACGTGCTGCGGGTCTTCCTGCCGTCGGTCATCACCATCTTCGGGCAGGCCGCGTCGACCCCGGCCGAGCTGCTCGGGGCGTTCGCCCTCGGCTGGTTCGTGCTGGCGCTCGCCGCACCGCCGCTCGTCCGGCTGGTCGGCGGCCACGTCGTCGGCGTGGTCGCCGTGGCGTTGCTGGGCGTCGCCCGGCTCGCCCTCACCGCCGGCCCCGGCGGGTACGCGCAGCTCTGGCTGGCTGGCGCCGGTCTGCTCGCCGGTCTGGTGTGGCTCGCCGCGACGGCGGCCCGGGGCGAGCGCGCGGTACCCGGACTGGCGCTCGGACTGGCCGCCGCCGCGCTCGGGCACGTGCTGGTCGGCACGTACGACCTGGTCTGGCGGGGGAGTTGGGTGGCGTGGGCGGCCAGCGGTGTGATGGTGGTGGCGCTGCTCGCCGGTGAGGTCCTGCTCGCCCGCCGTCCCGGCACGTCCACGCCGGTGCCGCACGGCCGGGCGTGGTTGCTCGTCGGTCCGGCGCTGCTGCTGGGCGGCATGGTGGCGCTGTCACCGGCGGTGGTGGGCACCGCGACGTCCTACTGGTTCGGCGCGGCGGGCACCGCCTCGACACCGCTGTTCGCGTTCGCGCCGCTCGGGGTGGCGCTCGCGGTGTTCCTGCTCGCCGCCCTGACTCCGTCCCGGCCGCGCGCCCGGCCGGTGTGGCCGGGGCTGCTGCTGGCCGGGACGCTGCTGTTCGGGTACGGCCCGCCGTCGCTGCTGACCGTCGCCGTCCTGCTCGGCGCCGCCGGTCTGGGCGGCTGCCTGGCGCTGGCCGACGGTACCGCCGTGCCGTCGGCGCGGGCCGCGACCCGCCGGGGGTACGCGGCGGTGGGTGGCATGCTCGTCTTCGCGGTCGTCTCGGTGCTCTACTACGCCGCCTACGACCTGGGCTATCCCAACGGGTGGCTACCAGCCCTGGTGGCCGCGCTGACCGGCCTGATCGCGTTGCAGGGCGGTTCGCGGCCCCGCCCGGACACCGCACCGACCACCGAGGAGTTCGTCGCTCCAGCGGCTGCTCCGGCCGTCGCGGGGTCCACCACGTACGGTCGGCTGCCCACGGTGCCGATCGCCGTGCTCGCCGCACTGACCGCCTTCGCCGCCGCGGTGGTACACGAGCCGTGGCCGGTGGCGACCAATCGGCCGGGCCCGCCGGAGCAGGTACGCGTGGTGGCCTACAACATCCGGATGGGCTTCGGCATGGACGGCCGGTTCGACCTGCCCGCGTTGGAACGGGCGGTGCGGGGGGCCGACGTGGTGGCGCTCAGCGAGGTGGACCGGGGCTGGCTGCTCAACGGCGGCCACGACACCCTGCACCTGCTCTCGGACCGCCTGGGCCTGCCCTACGTCTTCGCGCCGGCCGCCGACGCGCTCTGGGGCGACGCGGTGCTCAGCCGGTGGCCGGTGGACCGGGCCCGGACCCGCGTGCTGCCCGCCGTGGGCGCACCCACCGGCGCGCAGGCGCTCGGCGTCACCGTGGACTTCAGCGAGGGCGTACGCCTGGCCGTGGTGAGCACGCACCTGCAACCGCCGCCCGGCGCGGATCCGGTGGTGCAGGCCCGTGCCGTCGCCGAGTTCGCCACCGGGTACGCCGACGGTCTGCCGCTGGTGGTCGCCGGTGACTTCAACACCGAGCCGGGCGACCCGGCGTTCGCCGCGTTCACCGGCGCCGGTCTGGTCGACGCGTTCGCCGCCGCCCGCCCGCTGGCGACCAGCCCGGCCGACGACCCGCGTCAGCAGATCGACCACGTCTTCGTCTCACCCGACCTGGTCGCCTCGGACGCCGTCGCGACACCCGGCACCGCCAGCGACCACCTGCCGGTCGCGGTCACCCTCACCCTGCCCGGCGGTGCGGGCTGACGTCGGAGCGGGTCAGAGCCGGTCGGCGGCGACGAGGCGGTCGGCGCTGAAGGCGAGCAGCCAGCCCGTGCCCTTGTCGGTGTCGTAGTCGCCGTCCTGCCCGGCCAGACGTTCCAGCGCACCCGGGATCACCTTGCCCTGGCTGCACACCGCCGTACGTTCGCCGGCGGCGGCCAGCGCGGCCATCCGTGCCGCCGCGGCGAGGACCTGTTCGTCGGGCTGCTGGCCGGCGAGGGGCTCGTCCAGTTCGCCGCTGATCTCGATCGGCAGGTCCAGCGTCGCGGCGGCCGGGTCCAGGGTCTGTACGCAGCGGCGCGGTGACGCCGACAGCAGCCGGCTCGGCCAGGTCAGCGCGATCAGCGGCGCCAAGGTGCGTGCCTGCGACCAGCCCCGGTCGTCCAACGGTCGGGCCGTGTCCGGGCCGGACCAGGTCAACCGCTTGCCGGCGTTGCCGTGCCGGACCAGCACCGTGGTGGCGGTGACCCGGGGCAGGGCGGCGAACGCGGCCAGGATCTCCGCGTCGTGCGGATAGCTGACCAGCGCCACCGCGTCGTCCACGTCGAGCCAACGCACCGCGTCGACCTCGGTGCCCGGCTGGAAGCCGCCGGTGCCCATCGCCCGCATGGACCAGTAGTCGACCTCCTTGAGCCGACCCTCGCTGCGGTACCGCACCGAGGGCAGGCGCACCTCGGGCGCGGCCCGTGCGTCGGCCTCCTCGGCGACCTCCCGGACGGCTGCCGCCAGTGGATGCTCGCCCGGCTCCAGCTTGCCCTTGGGGAGTGTCCAGTCGCCGTACCGGGGGCGGTGCACCAGACAGACCTGGACGTCGTCGTAGGGTCCGGGCCGCCACACCACGCCGCCGGCCGCCCGGATCTCGATCACGTCGGTCATCCGGTCCGTCGCCGTTCCTCCTCGATCATCCGCTCAGCCTATGCCGGTGCCGCTCACCCGGCGGTGCTGCCGACGCGACGCAGCAACATCTGCTGGAGGTGGGCCGGTGGCGTGTCGGTCGCGCCGGTACGCCGGGTCCAGCTCCCGTCGGCGGCCAACTCGAACGCGTCGGTGTCGGGGCTCATCGCGGCGGCGAGCACCTGGTCCAGTTCGGCCCGAGCCACCGGGTCGCTGACCTGCACCAGTGCCTCGACCCGCCGGTCCAGGTTGCGGTGCATCAGGTCGGCGGAGCCGATCCAGAACTCGGCGTCGCCGTTGTTGCCGAACCGGAAGACCCGGGAGTGTTCCAGGAACCGGCCGAGGATCGAACGGACCCGGATGTTCTCCGACAGTCCCGGTACGCCGGGTCGCAAGGTACACATGCCCCGGATGATGAGGTCGACGTGGACGCCGGCCTGGGAGGCCCGGTACAACGCGTCGGTGATCTCCTCGTCGACCAGCGAGTTCACCTTGAACTGCACGAGTCCCGGCATGCCCAGCCGGACGTGGGCGATCTCCCGCTCGATGCGTTCGACCAGGCCGCTGCGGATGCCCTGCGGCGCCACGAGCAGCCGCCGGTACGCGGTCTGCCGGCTGTAGCCGGTCAGCACGTTGAAGAGGTCGGTCAGGTCGGCCCCGATCTCCGGGTCGGCGGTGAGCATGCCGAAGTCCTCGTAGAGCCGGGCCGTCTTCGGGTGGTAGTTGCCGGTGCCGATGTGGCAGTAGCGCCGGATCTGGTTGCCCTCCTGGCGTACCACCAACGCGGTCTTGCAGTGCGTCTTGAGACCGACCAGGCCGTAGACCACGTGACAGCCGGCCCGCTCCAGGGTGCGGGCCCAACCGATGTTCGCCACCTCGTCGAAACGCGCCTTCAACTCGACCAGCACCACCACCTGCTTGCCGGCGGCGGCGGCGTCGACGAGCGCGTCCACGATCGGTGAGTCGCCGCTGGTGCGGTAGAGCGTCTGCTTGATGGCGAGCACGTTCGGATCGGCGGCGGCCTGCTCCACGAAGCGCTGCACGCTGGTGGCGAAGGAGTGGTACGGGTGGTGCACCAGCACGTCCCCGTCGCGCAGGGTGGCGAAGACGCTGCGCGGCACCTCGCCCTCGGCGAGCCGGGGATGGGTGGCCGGCACGAACGGCGGGTCCTTGAGGTCGGGCCGGTCGGCCTCGCCGTACAACTGCTGGAGCGCGGAGAGGTCGAGCAGCCCCCGGACCCGCAGCACGTCCTGGGCGTCCATGTCCAGTTCCCGGACGAGCAGCTCCAGCATGTGGTCGGAGATCGAGGCGGCCACCTCCAGCCGCACCGGCGGGCCGAAGCGACGCCGGGCCAGTTCCCGTTCCAGCGCCTGGAGCAGGTCCTCGTCGCGGTCCTCGTCCACCTCCACCTCGGCGTTGCGGGTGACCCGGAACAGGTGGCACTCCACCACCTGCATGCCGGAGAAGAGCTGGCCGAGGTGCACCGAGATGACGTCCTCGACCGGCACCATCCGCACGCCGGGCTGGTCCCGGTCGACGCGGACGAACCGGGGCACGTTGTTCGGCACCTTCACCCGGGCGAACAACTCGGGCCCGCCGTCCGGGTCGCGGACCGACACGGCCAGGTTCAACGACCGGCCGGAGATGTACGGGAACGGGTGGGCCGGGTCGACCGCGAGCGGGGTGAGCACCGGGAAGATCTGCTCGCGGAAGTAGGCGCGCAGCCGGTCCCGCTCGACGTCGCCCAGGTCGGACCAGCGCAGGATCCGGATGTCCTCGTCGGCCAGCTTGGGCAGCACGTCGTCGACGAAGCAGGTGGCGTGCCGGGTGACCAGCGTGGCGGCCTTTCCGGCGACGAGCGCCAACTGGGTACGCAGCGGCATGCCGTCACCTCCGCGCACCGGCAGGCCGGCGGAGAGCCGGCGCTTGAGCCCGGCCACCCGGACCATGTAGAACTCGTCGAGGTTGCTGGCGAAGATGGCCAGGAACTTCGCCCGTTCCAGCAGCGGGGTGCGCGGGTCCTCGGCCAGCGCCAGGACCCGGGCGTTGAAGTCGAGCCAGGACAGCTCCCGGTTGAGGAACCGATCCTCCGGCAGCGGCCGGAGCGGTGGTGGCTCGTTGTCGGAGGCGTCCGGTGCGCCCGGCTCGGACACCGGGTCGAGAACCTCCTCCAGGCCGGTGGAGGCGGCGGCCGGGTCGGTGCCGGCCAGCTCGGTCATCGGCCGGGTACGGCGGAAGCGCCCGTCGGATCCCCGGGAGCGACCTTCGTCGCGGCTGGTGTGGTCGTCGGTGCCGGCGGGACTGGCGTTGCTTTCGCGAGGGGTGCTCACCTGCTCATAATCACCCGACTCGGGTTAACGCAAAATGAACTTCCGCTGGGTACGTCAGGACATCGTCGGCAGGGTCACGCGGATCACGTCCCCGGCGGCGTCGGTGTCGACGCGTACCCGCTGGCCGAGCCGGAGCAGCCGCAGCCCGGAGGCGTCGAAGGCACGGGCCGGGAAGGACAGCTCGGTGCCGTCGTCGAGCAGCAGCAGCCCGCTGCGGGTCGCCGCGTCGAAGGTCGCCACCGTGCCCTGCATGCCCAGCACCGTACACCGGTGGGGGAGCTCAGCCGGTGAGGCAGCCGGCGGCCAGTCGCGCGGTGCGCGGCCCGAGCCCGAGCCGGGCCGCGGCGGCCAGGTCGTCCGGGGTGTCCACGTCGCGGCGCAGGCTGGGCCAGTCACCGTCGAGCGGGCGGGCGCCGCTCGCCGCGTGCGCCGCGGCCGAGCCGGGCCCGAAGCGCGGCCCGAGGGGTACGCCGGCCGGCGCGGTCAGCAGCACGGTCCCGGTGCCCGGCGTGTCGGCCACGAAGCAGCGGACGCCGGGCGGAGCGTCCCGCGCCGCCCGGAGCGCGGCCGCCAGCTCGGCCGGACGTAGCGCCGGAAGGTCGGCGGTGATCCCGGCCACTGGGCCGGGCACCTGGGCCGCGCCGTGCCGGAAGGCGCCGTTGAGTCCGGCGTCCGCGACGTCCGCGAGCCACCGCGCGGCAGCCGCCGAGGCCTCGGCCCGGACCCGGACGTCGTCGGTGACCACGAGCACCCCGCCCACCTCGGGACAGGCCCGCACCGCGTCGAGGGTGTCGGCCACGAGCGCCAGCGCCAGCTCCTCGTGGGGTACGCCGGGCAGCCCGCCACGCAGCCGCGACTTCGCGGCGACCAGGCGTTTGACCGGCACCACCACGGTCCAGGGCTGACTCACACCTGTCATCCTGCCAGCCCGGCGGCGGTACCCTCACTGGCCGTACCAGGGGCGAACAGGCATGATTTCGGCTGCGGGCGTCACCGGAGGTCTCCGGTGGGCGGGTCGGGGTGGGCACGAGGAGGCACGGTGGGTCGGCGCAGGCTGGGATTCTGGCAGAGGTTCGCCGTGGTGCTGGTCAAGCCGGCGATGACCGTCTGGACCCGGCGTACCTGGCGGGGCATGGAGCACCTGCCGCAGGACGGCCCGGTGATCATCGTGGCGAACCACATCTCGCACGCCGACCCGCTGGTGTCGGCGCACTTCGTCTACGACGCCGGCCGGTGGCCGCAGTTCCTCGGCAAGGCGAGCGTCTTCAAGGTCCCGGTGGTCGGCTGGATCCTGCACCGGTGCCGCCAGATCCCGGTGGAGCGCGGCTCGGTCGACGCGGTCAAGTCCCTGGAAGCCCTGGTCAAAGCACTGAACGAGGGCGATGCGGTGATCATCTATCCAGAGGGCACCACCAGCCGGGAACCGGACCTGTGGCCGATGAAGGGCAAGACCGGCGCGGCCCGGCTGGCGTTGACCACCGGTGCCCCGGTCGTGCCGGTGGCGATGTGGGGGCCGGAGAAGATCTTCGACCCCCGGCGGGGCAGGCTCAACCCGCGCCCCCGCATCCCGGTGAGCGTGGTGGCCGGGCCGCCGGTCGACCTGAGCCGCTGGGCCGGCGCCACGCCGAGCCGGCAGGTGCTGGAGGAGATGACCGACGTGATCATGCTGCGGGTGCGGGACCTGCTCGCCGAGATCCGGGGCGGCACACCTCCGCCGCTGTGGCAGCGCACCTCCCGCGCCAACGCCGACCGCCCCGAGGCGACGGCATGAGCGAGCGTCAGATTCGTGGCGGCGCGCAGCGAAGCGGAGTGGCGGCATGAGCGAGCGTCAGCGAGTGAATCGTCAGCGCGGTGCGGTGGTGCCTCGTGGCGGCGCGCAGCGAAGCGGAGTGGCGGCATGAGCGGACATGTGGCGGTGCTGGGAGCCGGGTCGTGGGGGACGGCGTTCGCCAAGATCCTCGGCGACGCCGGCCGGGACGTCACGATCTGGGCGCGGCGGCAGTCCATCGCCGACGTCCTGCGGGACGAGCGGTGCAATCCGGAGTACCTGCCGGGGGTGGTGCTGCCGCCGCGCGTCACCGGCACCGGTGACGCCGCCGAGGCGATCGAGGGCGCCGAGATGGTGGTGCTGGCGGTGCCGTCGCAGACGCTGCGCGGCAACCTCGCCGAGTGGGTCGGTCACCTGCACCCCGACGCCACCCTGGTGTCGTTGATGAAGGGCATCGAGCTCGGCACCACCAAGCGGATGAGCGAGGTCATCGTGGAGACCGCCGGGGTGGCGGCGGATCGCGTGGTGGTGGTCTCCGGACCCAACCTGGCCCCGGAGATCGCGGCCGAGCAGCCGGCTGCCACCGTGGTCGCCGGCACCGACGCCGACCGCGCCGCGCTGGTGCAGCGCTCCATCACCACGCCGTACTTCCGCCCGTACACCAACGACGACGTGATCGGCTGTGAGCTGGGCGGGGCGGTGAAGAACGTGATCGCCCTGTCGTACGGCATCGCCACCGCGATGGGGTTCGGTCACAACACCCGCGCGATGCTGGTCACCCGGGGACTGGCCGAGACGGCCCGGCTCGGGGTGGCCCTCGGTGCCGACCCGCTCACCTTCGCCGGTCTGGCCGGCATGGGCGACCTGGTCGCCTCCTGCTCGTCCCCGTCGGCCCGCAACCGCACCTTCGGTGAGCACCTGGGTCGGGGCGCGACGCTGGAGGAGGCGCGGGTGGCCACCCGGCAGACCGCCGAGGGCGTCAAGAGCGCGCTGGCGATCCGGGACCTGGCCCGCGCGCACGGGGTGGAGATGCCGATCACCGAGCAGGTCGAGCTGGTCTGCCACGAGGGCGTCGACCCGCGGCGTGCGGTCCGGGCGCTGATGAGCCGCACCACCAAGCCGGAGTGAGCAGCGTGGACGAGATGCGCTTCCGTTCCCCCGAGGAGCACGCCCGGACGCCCGGTTCCGCCGGTGACGGCACCCGGTGCGTACACGCGGGTCTGCCCGAGCCGACGCCCGGCGCGCCCTTCCTGCCCGGTCCGGTCTTCGCCGCGCCGTACCACCTGGATGCCCGACAGGGACCGGCGGCGGCGCCGAACGGTTACGGGCGGCCGGACAACCCGACCCGCCGGCTCCTGGAGGCGGCGATCGGCGAGCTGGAGGGTGGCGACTGCCGGGTCTTCGCCAGTGGCCAGGCGGCGATCACCGGCCTGCTGCTGGCGGTGCTGCGGGCCGGTGACACGGTGGTGCTGCCCGCCGACGGCTACTTCCCGGTGCGCGCGTTCGCCACCGACACGCTGGCCGGCAACGGGGTCCGGGTGCTGTTCGCGCCGACCGTCGGGCCCTACCCGGACTTCACCGGGGTACGCCTGGTGCTGGTCGAGACGCCGGCCAACCCGGGGCTCGACGTGGTGGACCTGCCGGCCCTGGCCGAGCGGGTGCACGCGGCCGGTGCCCTGCTGGCGGTGGACAACACGACCGCGACGCCGCTCGGCCAGCGTCCGTTGGACCTCGGCGCGGACCTGGTGGTGGCCTCCGGCACCAAGGCGTTGACCGGGCACTCGGACCTGCTGCTCGGCTACCTCGCCACCCGGTCGACCGCACTGCTGGAGCAGGCCACCTCCTGGCGGACGGTCACCGGGTCGGTGCCCGGGGCGTTCGACGCCTGGCTGGCTCACCGGTCGCTGGCCACTCTCGACCTGCGTCTGGCCCGGCAGACGGCGAACGCGGAGGCGATCGCCCGGCTGCTCGTGGCCCGGCCCGACGTGTCGGGGGTGCGCTGGCCGGGCCTGCCGGACGACCCGGCGTACCCGGTGGCGTCGCGGCAACTGCGGCGGATGCCGGGTGTGCTCTCCTTCGACCTGGCCGACGCCGACCGGGTCGCCCGGTTCCTCGACGCGGCCCGGCTGGTCGGGGCGGCCACGTCCTTCGGCGGCCTGCACACCACCGCCGACCGGCGGGCGCAGTGGGGCGACGACACCGCGCCCGGCTTCGTCCGGCTCTCCTGTGGGGTGGAGGACACCGTCGACCTGGTCGCCGACGTCGCGGCCGCGTTGGACGCGGCGGCCTGATGGGGCCCGTCTCCCCGGCCGAGTTCGACGCCCTGGTGCGCCGGCTGCGGGAGGCGGGTTGTGTCTGGGCTGAGGACGAGAGCCGGTTGCTGGTGGAGGGCGCCGACAGTCCGGAGACACTGGCCGGTCTGGTCGACCGGCGGGTCGCCGGTGAGCCGTTGGAGTACGTGCTCGGCTGGGCGGAGTTCTGCGGTGAGCGGATCGACGTACGGCCGGGGGTCTTCGTGCCCCGGTCGCGTACCGCCCTGCTGGTCTCGGCCGCCGTGGCGGTGACCGGGCCGGCCGCGGCCGTGGTGGAACTCTGCTGCGGTTCCGGCGCGGTGACCCGGGTGTTGGCCGGTCGACTCACCGCGCCCCGGCTGGTGGCCGCGGTCGACCTGGACCCGGCGGCGGTGGCCTGCGCCCGACGGAACCTGGCCGACCTGGCGGTGCCGGTGCTCTGCGGTGACCTCTTCGCGCCGCTGCCGGCCGCCTGCCGGGGTGCCCTGGACCTGGTGGTGGCGAACGCCCCGTACGTGCCGACGGCGGCGATGCCGCTGCTGCCGCCCGAGTCCCGCCGGTACGAGGCGCCGGTGGCGCTGGACGGCGGTCCGGACGGCTTGGCGGTGCTGCGTCGGGTCGCCGCCACCGCGGGGGGATGGCTCGCGCCCGGCGGGCACCTGGTGGTGGAGGTCGGCGAGGACCAGGTGGACGAGCTGTGGGCGGTGTTGACGGAGGTCGGGCTGGTGCCGGAGGTGGTCCGCGACGGCGATCTGGGGGCCACCGCGATGACCGCCTGCCGGCCGGTCTGTGCCGGACATCGGGACGCGAACCGCCGCGTGGGCATGGCGGGCCGACGGACCGAGAACTAACCTCGCGTCAGGTTCGGACGGCGGGAGGCGGGTTCGGGTGGATGGCGCAGCGGTGCCGGTGGTCGTCGGGATCGACAACGGAGGTACGAGCAACAACACCACGGTCCTGACCCTCGACGGGCGGTTCCTGGTGGACGAGCTGGTGGAGACGCCCAGCGAGGTGCAGGCCGGGCCGGAGGCGGCGGTGGCGGCGATGGCGCGGGCTCTCGACGGCGTGCTGGCCCGCACGGGCGTGCCCCGCGAGCTGGTCCGGGCGGTCGGGCTGGACACGCCGGGTCCGGCCAGCGCCACCGGGGTGATCTCGTCGAAGGGCTCGACGAACTTCTCCCAGCCGGCCTGGCGCGGGTACGACGTGCGGGGCGCGTTGGAACGCCGGATCGGGCTGCCGGTGGTCTATCACAACGACGGCAACGCCGCCGCGCTCTACGCCCACCACGTGCACTTCGGGGCCGACGCGATGCGGCGGTCGTCGGTGTCGGCGATCGTCGGCACCGGACTGGGCGGCGGCGTGGTGGAGAACGGCCGGGTGGTGTCCGGCGCGGCCGGCATGGCCGGTGAGCTGGGGCACGTGCAGATCCCGCTGACGACCGTGCTGGCCCCGGAGCAGCCGGTGCCGACCTGCGCCTGCGGTTTCGCCGGTGACGTGGAGAGCGTGGCCTCGCTGACCGCGATCGGGCGCAACCTGCTGCCGTACTGGTTGACGCGCTACCCGGGGCATCCGCTGGCCGACGAGTCACCGGACCGGGCGGCCAAACTGGTGCGCGGGTACGGCGAGCGCGGCGACGACCTGGCCCGGGAGATCTTCGCGCAGCAGGCGCGGGCGCTCGGTGCGCTGTTCACCATCGCGGCGAACTTCACCGACCCGCACGCGTACTTCGTCGGCGGTGGCGTGGTGGAGACGGCCCCGGAGTTCCGTGACTGGTTCCTCGCGGCGGTCCGCGAGCACACCGCGCTCCGCACGGAGCAGGCCGCGCTGGCCACGTTCGCCCTGGTGCCGGAGCGCGACATGGCCGGTGCGAGGGGCGTCGCGCTCGCCGCGCTGGAGGCGGCCCGGGACCTGCCGGCACCGCTGCCGCTGGTCGGCGACTGACCCCGGTCGTCGGTGGGCGACCGACCGTGGTCGCCGGTCAGCCCAGTCGGACGTCCGTCAGGACCGGGAAGTCGTACCAGCTCACCGAGAAGGGCTCGGTGGGGGACGGCGAGACGGGGAAGACGCCCCACGTGTCGGTCGACTGCCCCGGGGCGACGGTGACCGCCTCGCCGGCCCGTTCGGCGGCGCACCAGGTGTCGGTGGGGCGTACGGTGCGGCCGTCGGCGAGCGTCAGCGCGGAGGAGTTCAGGTCGTCCTCGCGGCTCGGGCAGACCAACGGCCACGGCAGCGGCGAGTCGTTGCGGTAGCGGAAGGTGAGCCGCAGCGTGCCGTCGGAGGTCTCGGCGCCGGTCAGCGTGAGCCGGAACGACGACTCCTGGTAGATCTGGCGGTCGAGCCGGTACGTCTGCCGGTCGGTGCCCACCGGGGTCTGCGGGGCGTCGTCCGCGTCCCGGGCGGGGGTCCGGTCCCGGTCCGTCGCGTTATCCGGGCTCCGGTCCGATCCCGCCTCGACGGTCGGCGATCCCCGGTCGGCCAGGTAGTACCCGGCGAGGGAACCGACGATGGCGAGACTGGCCGTCGACGCGACGACGGCGATCAGGACGCCGTACTTTCTCTCCACACGGACCCCCGGGCTGCTGGGCGGCATCGTCGGCCGTGAAGGTAGCACCGTCGGGGTAGCGCGTCGGCACCCGAGCCGGGGCTGACCGGGCCGGCGGTGCCCTTACCGGCCCGGTCAGCGGTCCTGGGTGTGGTGGTACGGCTCAGGGAGTGCGGACCCGGTTCAGGGGGTCGGGGGCGACTGGGCGAAGGCGGTCCACGCGGCCGGCGGGAAGTGCAGCAGTGGACCGCTCGGGTCCTTGGAGTCGCGTACGGCCACCGTGCCGGGAACGACCGCCACCTCCACGCAGGCTCCCTCGTCGCCGCTGTGGCTGCTCTTGCGCCACCCGGCCACGGCCACCACGGTGTTGGTCGTCGGTGTCATCCTCTTACCGTCCCTTCAGGGTCTTCAGGAGTAGGTCACGGCTGTCCGCCGGGCTGAGCGCGACAGTCCGCAGGTGTTCCATGATCTTGGTGCAGGTGCGAAGGTCACCGGGCCGATCCAGGATCATCTGGCCGGCGACGGTCTCCACCGAGGCGATGATCGGGTCCTCCGGGTCGGCGAACTCGAGGATGTGCAACGACCCCCGGGTGCCCCGGTGGTAGCCGGCGGACAACGGGATCACCTGCACGGTGATGTTCGGCAGATCGCTCATCTTGAGCAGATGGTTGAGCTGCCCCTGCATGGCCGATTCGTCGCCGACGGGGCGCAGCAGCGCCGCCTCGTCGAGGATCGCGTCGAAGATCGGCGGATCCTGCTCGAAGACCCGCTGTTGCCGGTCGAGCCGCATGTGGACCCGCTCCTCGACGTCGTTGTCGCTGAGCGTGTGCGGACCGCCCCGCATCACCGCGCGGATGTAGTCGGCCGTCTGCAACAGACCCGGCATCACCGACGGCTCGAAGTTGGCGATGCCGGTGGCCTCGGCCTCCAACGCGATGAAGTCGATGGTGCGCCGGTCGAGCAGGTACGAGTACGAGACCCACCAGCCCGGCTTGCGCGCGTCCTTGGCCAGCGCGACGGCGGCGGCGACCTCCTCGGCCTTGACGCCGTAGAGGGTGAGCAGCGCCCGCACGGTGGCGGGGCTGACCAGTGTCTGCGCGTTCTCGTAGCGGGAGAGCGTGCTACGGGTGCTGTTGATCTCGTCCGCCGCGGCCTCCAACGTGAGGCCGGCGGCTTCCCGGTGGTGGCGCAGCGCGAGGCCCAACCGGCGAGCGCGAGCGGTCTTCGGTGCCATGCATCGATGGTCGCACGTATTTGGGACTCTGTACATGAGAGAACGTCGGTGAGAGTTGCATTCATGCCCATGGACCTGTCAGTCTGTTAGCGCGTCCTCACCGCCGGTTGTCGTGGCGACGGTGGTGGTGAGCGACCGGAGGGGATGGGGCGCGCGGCGGTCGGGTTATTCCCCCGTACCCGACCGCCGCGTGCCGCGCCAGTTGTCGGCCACCGGAAGGGAATCGACGTGCTAACTGGTCAGCGAGTGTGCGCCGAGCGCCTCGGCGGCCGGCAATGACGCGCTTCCTGGTGGTCCTGACCGACGTCCGTCCGTACGAGATGGACGGTCGCAACGAGCGCGTCGCCCCGGAGCGCCGACGTCAGGTCGTCGGTGCGAACAGCCGGGAGGCGGCGGACCGGATCGCCGGCGCGTTCATGGCCCTGGGCATGGTGCGCGCGGGCCGGCAGCGGGTCAAGGTGATCGCCATCGGCCGGCGGCACGCGTTCGGCGAGCGGGAACTGGTCGGTTGACCTGGTCGACATGCGCGACCAGTAACGCACCGTATATGACGCGTTGACCGAATGCGGCCATCCCGCGTTCCCGCCGGGTATCGGCCACCCGCTCCCGCCACGCACAGTAAGGTCATCCGGGAGAGCGCCAGCAGTGCGTCCCGGAAAGGTGACCGCAGTGACCACCCCAGGCAAGACCCGCGTGGCGATCGTCTTCGGCGGCCGTAGCCCGGAACACGGCATCTCCTGCGTCAGCGCCGGAAGCGTGCTCGCCGCACTCGACCCCGACGAGTTCGAGGTGGTGCCGGTCGGCATCACCCGGGCCGGGCAGTGGGTGCTGACCAACGGCGACCCGGCCCAGCTGGCGATCAGCGCGCGCCGGCTGCCCGAGATCACCGCCCAGTCCGGTGTGGACATCGTGCTGCGTGCCGACCCGACCGGCAGCGGCCTGCTGGTGCTCGACCCGGCCGAGGGGCCCCGCGCGCTGGCCGATGTGGACGTGGTCTTCCCGGTGCTGCACGGCTCCTACGGCGAGGACGGCACCATCCAGGGCATGCTGGAGATGGCCGGCATCCCGTACGTCGGGGCGAAGGTGTTCGCCTCGGCCGCCGCCATGGACAAGGAGTTCACCAAGAAGCTCTGCGCCGCCGAGGGCATCCCGGTCGGCCCGTACGCGGTGCTGCGCAGCGGGATGACGCTCAGCGAGGCGGAGAAGGAACGGCTCGGCCTGCCGGTCTTCGTCAAGCCCTCCCGGGCCGGGTCCTCGTTCGGCGTCAGCAAGGTCAACGACTGGGCCGACCTGGAGACGGCGATCGCCGCCGCCCGGCAGATCGACAACAAGGTCCTGGTCGAAGGCGCCATCGTCGGACGCGAGATCGAGTGCGGCGTGCTGGAGGGCGAGGCCGGCGGCATGCCCGAGGCGTCCGTACTCGCCGAGGTGCGGGTGGTCGGCGACTACGAGTTCTACGACTTCGAGGCCAAGTACATCGACGCGGAGTCCGCCTGCGAGTACGACCTTCCCGCCGACCTGCCCGACCGGGTCACCCGGCAGGTACGCGACTACGCCGTCCGCGCCTTCGAGGCGCTGGACTGCGCCGGCCTGGCCCGGGCCGACTTCTTCGTCACCCCGGAGCTGGAGGTCTACCTCAACGAGGTCAACACGATGCCCGGCTTCACGCCGACGTCGATGTTCCCCCGGATGTGGGCGGCGGCCGGCCTGGAGTACCCGAAGCTGATCGACCGGCTGATCCGGACCGCGCTCACCCGCGGACCCGGGCAGTACTGAGTCACCACCCCGACGCGGGCCCGCCACCGGGGCGGCCCGCCGTCGGCGGGTGGGTCAGGCGGTGCAGCCGGTGGGCTTCGAGTCGGCCGACGGGATCGACTCGACGATGGTCGCCGAGATCGGGGCGGCCCACTGCAACGCCTCGCCGTAGAAGTGCGGCACCCGCAGGGTCACCTCCGTCTCCCGGTCGACCGTGGTCAGCTCCGTCGCGTCCGGCCCCTCCTCCGCGAACCAGCAGACCGAGTTGACCAGGTAGAGGTGCGCGTCGCGGGCCACGGCGGGGCGATCGGCACCGCAGGCCACCGTCAACGCCGGATCACCGTACGCGGCGTTCTGCTCGGGACCGGCCGAGACCGGCCGTTGCGGCAGGTCGCGGACCGTCTCCGGCAACTGCGACAACAGGGCGCGACACACCACGGTCGGTCGTTCGGCCAGGTCCGGAGCGGCCATCTCGACCGGGGTGGTGGACCGGGGAGCAGCGGTGCTCGGTGACGCCGTGGGCGTGGCGGCCGGCTCACTCGACGGGAGGTTGGCCCAGGCGACGGCGCCCACCAGCAGCGCCACCGGCAACGCCACGGCGGTGGCGATCAGCGCGGCGGAGCGGTTCGTGCGGTCGGGCGCCTTCGCGCCCTCGGTGCGGTCGTCGTCGGTGGGCTTCCTGGTGGTCTCGTCCACTTACAGCCGCACCACCGAACAGGTCAGGGTGCGGGTGATGCCGGGCACCATCTGCACGTTGCTGACGATGAGCTTGCCGAGCTCATCGACGGTGTTGGCCTCGGTGAGCACGACCACGTCGTACGGCCCGGTGACGGCGTCGACCCGGACCACCCCGGCGAGATCCGCGATGAGACCGGCCACGTCACGTGCCCGACCGACCTCTGTCTGGATGAGGATGTACGCCTGTACCACGCTCGACCTCCCTCCGTCGCCGCCGTCAAGCGGCCCGAAGGGAGAAAGTACCTTACGGACCAGGGGTGATCCCTATCGGTGGCCAAGGAGAAGCAGTGAGCGAGCGAGCTGAGCGGCTCAGCGCGACGACGTCCCCGGTCGGCACGGGGCGTGACGGAGCAGCGGCGTGAGCGTGGCGGGTGTCGGCGAGTTCGGGCTGATCGACCGGGTGACCTCCCGCCTGTCGTACGGCTCCACGGTGCTGCTCGGCCCCGGTGACGACGCGGCGGTGGTCGCCGCGCCCGACGCCCGGGTGGTCGCGTCGACGGACGTCCTGGTGGAGGGGCGGCACTTCCGCCGGGACTGGTCCGGCGCGTACGACATCGGGCGCCGGGCGGCGGCGGCGAATCTCGCGGACGTGGTGGCGATGGGTGCCGACCCGACCGCGCTGCTGGTGGCGCTCTGCGTACCGGCCGACGCGGACACCGACTGGGTGGAACAGCTCGCCGACGGGCTCGGTGCCGAGGCGGCCGAGGTGGGCGCCAGCGTGGTGGGCGGGGACATGTCCGCCAGTCCCACCCTGACCATCGCGGTCACCGCCCTGGGCGACCTGGGTGGTCGTGCCCCGGTGACCCGGAGCGGGGCGCGACCCGGGGACCTCGTCGCCCTGGCCGGTCGCACCGGGTACGCGGCGGCCGGATTCACCGTGCTCTCCCGAGGATTCCGGACGCCCCGGCTGCTCGTCGAGGCGTACCGCCGCCCGGAGGTGCCCTATCCGGCGGGACCGCAGGCCGCCCGGCTCGGCGCCACCGCGATGATCGACGTCTCCGACGGGCTCCTCGCCGACCTCGGGCACGTGGCGCGGGCCAGCGGGGTGACCGTCGACCTCACCCGGGACGCCTTCGAGGTGCCGCCGCAGATGCGGGACGCCGCGCAGGCGCTCGGCGTCGACCCGTACACCTGGTTGCTGGCCGGTGGCGACGACCACGCGTTGGTGGCGACGTTCCCGCCGACGACGGCGCTGCCCGCCGAGTGGCGGTTGGTCGGCCGGGTCGAGGAGGGCGCCGGGGTGACCGTGGACGGGCGGCCGTTCGACGGTCCGGGCGGCTGGGATCACTTCCGGTGACCCCGCCGGGTAAGGAGCGGGTCGGGTCGTACCCTTTACCTGTGCAGCAGATCGAGATCCATGTGGTGCCCTTCGACTCCCCGGTCGCGCAGCGGTTGATCACCGCCGCGTTGGCCGACCTGGGCGCCCGGTACGGCGGCAGCGGCGACGAGACCCCGGTCGACCCCGACGAGTTCGTACCCCCGGCCGGGGCGTTCCTGGTCGCTCACCTCGACGGGCAGCCGGTCGGTTGCGGCGGCTGGCGCAGTCACGGCGACGAGGGCGACACCGCCGAGCTGAAGCGGATGTACACCGCCCCGCAGGCCCGTGGCCGGGGGGTGGCCCGGACGGTGCTCACGGCCATCGAGCGCTCGGCCCGCGAGCACGGCCGTAAGCGGCTCATCCTGGAGTGCGGCGACCGGCAGCCCGAGGCGATCGCGATGTACACCGGTGCCGGTTACGAGCGGATCCCCAACTTCGGGTTCTACGCCGCCGAGCCCGGCTGCCTGTCCTTCGGCCGCACCCTCTGAGCGTGAAAGGAAGGGTCCCCTGCTAACGCCTGGTGCATAGCAGGGGACCCTTCCTAACATCTGCGCCGGCGCCCCGTCGATGCCGGCGGTACGATGCCGGCGAGTCGGTGCCGGCGGTACGGACCTCCCGGGGGCGGACACGACGATGCCGGTGGGCCATCGGCCCACCGGCATCGAACGACAGTGTCTTCCCGCGTCAGGCGCGGGCGACCTTGCCCGCCTTGATGCAGGACGTGCAGACCTTCAGCTTCTTGGTCGTGCCGCCACCGGCGGGGGTACGCACCGACTGGATGTTCGGGTTCCAGCGGCGGTTGGTCCGCCGGTGCGAGTGGGACACGTTGTGGCCGAAGCCCGGTCCCTTGCCACAGACGTCGCACACGCTAGCCACGGGATACTCCTGGGTTTGAAACGTTCATGAGGTCGCCGGCAGGTGCTGCCCGGGCAACCTGGCCAGGGTACCCGATGGGTGAACCGGCTGCCCAATCGGGCCTGGCCCGGCCTCGGCGGCCACCGTCCGGCCGCAGGACCGGCCCCGCCGGGAACCCGGACGCCCGGCACGCGGCAGGTTCGGCCGGGTGGCGCACCGGTTCGGCCGAGTGGGACGGGCCGTGCGGCACATGGATCCGACCGCGGCGTGACACGCCCGGCGACTGTCAGCGTACGCCAGTAGGCTTCCACCGTGCTGGACACCCTCGATGCCGCCGCCGTGCGCCGCTGGTGTGCCAGCGGGCTGGACACGCTCAAGCGGCACCAGCGGGAGATCGACGACCTCAACGTCTATCCGGTGCCCGACGGCGACACCGGCACCAACCTGGTGCTCACCCTCACCTCGGCCCAGCAGGCCCTGGCGATGGATCTCGACACCGGGGCGGACGGCACCTCGACCGCGCACGGGCACGCCCTGCGGCTGCTGGCCCGGGGCGCCCTGCTCGGGGCCCGGGGGAACTCGGGCGTGATCCTGTCGCAGATCCTGCGGGGCCTCGCCGACGCGCTGGGCCCGGTGCCCGAGGTGGGCGGCCGGGAGCTGGCCGTCGCCCTGCGTGCGGCGAGCGACGCGGCGTACGCGGCGGTGGCCCGGCCGGAGGAGGGCACCCTGCTGACGGTGGCGTCCGCCGCCGCGGACGCGGCCGAACGGGCCGCCGACGGCGAACTGCCCACCGTGACGCGAGCCGCCGCGTCCGGCGCGGCCACGGCCCTGGCCCGTACGCCCGAGCAACTGCCGGCGCTGGCCCGGGCCGGTGTGGTCGACGCCGGTGGGCGGGGGTTCTGCCTGCTGCTGGACGCACTGGTCGAGGTGGTCACCGGGGCGCCTCCGGTGACCTGCACGCCGACTCCCCGGCAGGTGCGGCCGCTGGCCGCCGCGCGGGAGACCACGTCCACCGGGTACGCCTACGAGGTGCAGTTCCTCCTCGACGCCGAGGCCGAGGCGGTCCGCCGGATGCGCGACGAGTTGGACGCGCTCGGCGACTCCCTGGTGGTGGTCGGTGACGGCAGCCCGACCGGCGGCACCTGGCAGGTGCACGTGCACGTCGACGACATCGGGGCGGCGATCGAGGCGGGCGTGGTGGCTGGCCGCCCGTACCAGATCTCGGTGACCCGCTTCGCCGACCAGCGCGCCCCCGGGGCGGCCCCGGCCGCCGACCGGGGCCCGGCAGCCGACCCAAATCGGGCGACCGGGCCGGGACCGGCCTCCGACGGCCGGGGTGCCGTGGTGGTGGCCACCGGGCCCGGTATCGCCGCGCTGCTCGCCGGTGAGGGGGCGGTGGTGGTGCCCGGCAACCCGTCCACCGGCGAACTGCTCGACGCGGTCCGGGCGACCGGGGCGGTACGGGTCGTGGTGCTGCCCAACGACCCGAACGCGCAGGCGGTGGCGAACCAGGTCGCCGTGGAGGCGTACCGGTCGGGTGTGAAGGTCAGCGTGGTGCCCACCCGGTCGCCGGTGCAGGCGCTCGCCGCGCTCGCCGTCCGTGACGCGGGGCGGCGCTTCGAGGACGACGTGATCGCGATGGCCGAGGCCGCCGGGGCCTGCCGGCACGCGGAGGTGTGCCGGGCCGGGCGGGACGCCCTCACCGTCGCCGGCCCCTGCCGCGCCGGCGACGTACTCGCCCTGGTGGAGGGGGAGGTGCACCTGATCGGCACCGATCTGGTGGAGACCAGCGTCGCCCTGGTCGACCGGATGCTCGGCGGCGGCGGCGAACTGGTCACCCTCCTCGTCGGCGCGGACGCGCCGGACGGGCTGGCCGAGGCGGTGCGTACGCACATCGTCGGCCGGTGGCCCTTCGTGGAGGTGCACACGTATCCGGGCGGACAACCGCACTATCCCCTGCTGGTAGGTGTCGAATGACCTCGGACGCGACCACCGTGGACACGCCGCTCACGAAGCTCGTCGGTGACAAGACCGCCAAGGCGCTCGCCGGTCACCTCGACCTGCACACCGCCGGTGACCTGCTCTACCACTTCCCGCGCCGGTACGACGAGCGCGGCGAGCACACCGACATCCGTACGCTCGACGTGGGGGAGCAGGTCACCGTGCTGGCCCAGGTGCAGCGCACCGCGGTGCGCCCGATGCGCCAGCGCCGGGGCAACCTGCTGGAGGTGACCGTCGGCGACGGTTCCGGCGGCACGCTCACCCTCACCTTCTTCGGCAACCAGGCATGGCGGGAGCGGGAGCTGCGCCCCGGCCGGTGGGGCATGTTCGCCGGCAAGGTCACCGAGTTCCGTGGCAAACGGCAGCTCAACGGACCCGAGTACGTGCTGCTCGGCGACCAGACCGACGGGGAGGCGGCGGCCAACGAGCAGGTGGAGGAGTTCGCCGGTGCGCTGATCCCGGTCTACCCGGCGGCTGCCGCCGTACCGACCTGGGTGATCACCCGCTGCGTACGGGTCGTGCTGGACACGGTCGAGCCGCCGGAGGACCCGCTGCCCGCCACCGTGCGGGCCACCCGCAACCTGATCGGTCTCGGCACCGCCCTGCGTGAGATCCACCGGCCGTCCAGCCGCGAGGACCTGTACCGCGCCCGGCACCGGTTGAAGTGGGACGAGGCGTTCGCCGTGCAGCTGACCCTGGTCCGCCGCAAGCAGCGGGCCGCCGCCTCACCGGCCCGGGCCCGTCCGGCACGGCAGGGCGGGCTGCTCGACGCGTTCGACGCCCGACTGCCGTACGAACTCACCGGCGGCCAGCACGACGTCGGCGCGGAGATCGCGGCCGACCTGGCCACCGACCACCCGATGCATCGCCTGTTGCAGGGCGAGGTCGGCTCCGGCAAGACGGTGGTGGCGTTGCGGGCCATGCTCCAGGTGGTGGACGCGGGCGGGCAGGCCGCGCTGCTGGCCCCGACCGAGGTGCTCGCCGCCCAGCATCACCGGGGCATGCTCGACCTGCTCGGCCCGCTCGCGCAGGCGGGACAACTCGGTGCCGCCGAGGACGCCACCCGGGTGGAGCTGGTCACCGGCTCGCTCGGCGCGGCGGCCCGGCGGCGGGCACTGGCCGAGGTGTCCAGCGGGGCGGCGGGCATCGTGCTCGGCACCCACGCCCTGCTCTACGAGGGCGTCGACTTCGCCGACCTGGGCCTGGTGGTGGTCGACGAGCAGCACCGGTTCGGTGTCGAGCAGCGGGACGCGTTGCGGGCCAAGGCCGACCAGCCGCCGCACGTACTGGTGATGACCGCCACGCCGATCCCCCGGACGGTGGCCATGACGGTCTACGGCGACCTGGAGATCTCCACGCTGTCCCAGCTCCCGCAGGGCCGTTCGCCGATCGCGTCGCACGTCGTGCCGGCCGCCGACAAGCCCGCCTTCCTCGACCGGGCCTGGCGTCGACTGCGCGAGGAGGTCGCCGCCGGCCACCAGGCGTACGTGGTGTGTCCCCGGATCGGGGAGGCGGATGCGAAGTCCGGCGGCGACGAGGAGCCGCCGGAACTGGACGACAACGGCCGGCGTCCGCCGCTGGCGGTGACCGAGGTCGCCCCGCTGCTGGCCGAGGGACCCCTGCACGGGGTACGCATCGGGGTCCTGCACGGTCGGCTGCCCGCCGACGAGAAGGACGCCGTGATGCGCTCCTTCGCCGCCGGGGACCTGGACGTCCTGGTGGCCACGACCGTCGTCGAGGTCGGGGTGAACGTGCCCAACGCGACGATGATGGTGGTGCTGGACGCCGACCGGTTCGGCGTCTCCCAGCTACACCAGCTCCGGGGCCGGGTGGGCCGGGGCAGCGCTCCCGGGCTCTGCCTGCTGGTCACCGAGGCCACCGAGGGCAGCAGCGCCCGGGAGCGGTTGGACGCGGTCGCCTCCACCACCGACGGATTCAAGCTCGCCGAGCTCGACCTGGAGCAGCGACGGGAGGGCGACGTGCTGGGCGCCACGCAGTCCGGCCGCCGTTCGCACCTGCGGCTGCTGTCGCTGCTGCGCGACGCGGATCTGATCCGTGACGCGCGGGCGGAGGCGATCGAGATGGTCGAGGAGGACCCCGACCTGGCGCGGCATCCGGCCCTGGCCGCCTCGGTCGCCGCCCTGGTCGATGCCGACCGCGCCGAGTACCTCGAAAAAGGCTGATCGTGTGCGTTGATCGCGTGCGCTGACCACCTGCGCTGACCGCGTGCGCCGAGGACCTGCCTTGATCACGCTCGATCCAGGATCGAGTGGCCTCGGCGCGACGTGGAAGGCACTCGATCCTGGATCGAGCACGATCACCGGGCCGCGACGGGGGCCGCGAGCGGACGGACGTGCCTACGCCGAGGGCGCGCCTACGCCGAGGGCGCGCCGACCGGGTGGTCGACGCGCCCTCTGACTCAGGTTCTGCCGGGGTCCCGTCTCAGTCGCGGGAGGGACCCCTCAGACTCGGCTCAGGCGGTGAAGTGGATCCGACGCCGCCGGGCCATCACGAACAGCACCGCGCCGACCGCCAGCAGGGCGATCGCGCCTGCGGCGATGCCGCCGGCCGCCGCACCGGTCACCGGCAGGCCCGGGGGCTCCTCGCCGCCGCCGCCACCGCCGCAGTCCTCGGGGGCGTAGACGACCTCGAGCTCCAGGTCGAGCTCGGGCAGGACGACCAGTGCGGTCTCCTCGTCACCGGCCTTGAAGCTGACCTTCTCCGACGTGCCCGGCGCGACGGTCCGCGTCTCGGTCTTGTCGCCGTAGGTGAACTCCACCTTGACCGGCACGCCACCCTCCGGGTTCGAGGCGGTCAGCGCGAAGGTCTCGCAGTCGGCGTCGGTGGTGACGGTCGGCAGCGGGCAGTCCTCGGGACGCTGCCACGTGTACGTGCCGCCCTCGATCACCTTGCCGTCGACCAGGACCTCGATCGCGCCGGCGTTCTCGGCGGGCACCACGGTCTCGTTGTCGGCCTTGCCCGGCTCGACGGTGACCTTCTTGGACCAGCCGTTCTCGCCGCGCACCTCGAACTCGACGGCGTACCGGGAGAGCGTGCCGTCGTTGCTCAGCGACACGGTCACCGTGCCGTCGCAGGCGGAGGCGAAGGTGGAGGCGGGGGTGGTGCAGTTCTTGCTGCCGCCGTTGTACCAGCCCTGCGGGCCGGACGAGCGGTTGCCGGGGGCACCCTTCTCGCCGAGCTTCTTGTCACCGTAGCGCTTGCCGTTCTCGACCAGCGGGTCGATGACCTCGTCCACGCCGCCCCAGATCAGGTCGACCTGGGTGTGGCAGTCCGGGACGCCGACGTTCAGCGCGATCTCGGTCTGGGTGCCGCCGAGGAAGTCACTGGCCGGCGCGCCGTAGACGTACTGCGGGGTGGCGAACTTCGGGCGCGGCGCGAAGTACGACACCAGCGTGAAGTACTGCTTCGCGTCACCGCAGAGCGGCAGGTCGCCCTCCAGCTTCACGGTCGCGGTGCCCTTCGGGCCGTCGAACGTGTGGCTGTACTTGGCGTCGCTGGCGTCGACGCACTTCGGCGCGGGGGCGCACGCAGCGTCGGCGGCCAGGTTGATGCTGCCCTTGTTGGTCTGCTCGCGCCGGTTGTCCCAGCGGCCCTCGACGACGAGCTCGGCGGTCGCGGTCTCGCCCGGCACCCGCTGCACGGCCTCGACAAAGCCGCCCTTCGGGATCGCGACGCCCTGCAGGTCGACGGCCTCGGCGCCCGGCACGAGCACCTGGACCTTCGTCGACGGGGTGGTCGTCACCTTCTTGATGGTGGCGGCGGACCTGCGCTCGCTGTTGACCACCTTCCACGTGATCACCCGCTCGCCGCTGAGCTGGTCGCAGACGGCGGTGGCGGTGATGGTGGTGTGGTGTGCACTGGCCGGGGTGGCCACTGCCGCTGCTCCGGTCATGCCGATGAGGGCGGCTGCCAGGACAGCCAGCGGTCGCCGGAGCGACAGCTTGGGTCGGATCACGCGTACTCCCGGGGTGAAGAAGCGTTTGGTCGTCACGGATGGACGGACGGCGCCGGCGGAGGCTGCCGCGCCGGAGGAAGGTGCCACCCGTGTCGATGGCCGGCGATGATAGGTGGCCGGCACCGGGGCAGACCCTAGCGAGATCGTGTGGAACGGGACAGTCCTCAGCGAGGGCTAAGGATGATGTTATGAATGTGAGATCATTGATATACAGCCAGTGATCGATCGAGGGCTTTTCGCGTCCGGATCGGACGGTCGGCGCGCCTCCGAGGCCGCGTACTCGTCGCGAGGGTCATCGTGTCCTCGCGTAGCGTCAGGGGCATGAGCAGGAGCGAAGGGTGACCCGGATCGTGGCCGGGAGCCTCGGCGGCCGGCGGATCGCCGCGCCGCCGGGTGCCGGCACCCGACCGACCTCGGACCGGGTCCGCGAGGCGTTGTTCAGCGCGGTGCAGGCGGAGGTCGACCTGGACGGGGCGCGCTTCGCCGACCTGTACGCCGGCTCCGGCGCGGTGGGTCTGGAGGCGCTGTCCCGGGGGGCCGCGCACGTGTTGCTGGTCGAGTCCGACGCGCGTGCCGCGCGGGTGATCCGGGAGAACATCGCGGTGCTGCGGGCGGGGCCTGCGGCGCGGCTGGTCACCGGCAAGGTCGCCACGGTGCTGGCCGGCGGGCCGGAGGGTGACCCGTACGACGTGGTCTTCGCCGACCCGCCGTACGCGCTGCCACACGAGAGCGTCACCACGATGCTCGCCGGACTGGTCGACGGCGGCTGGCTCGCGCCGGACGCCCTGCTCGTGATCGAGCGGTCCAGTCGCGGCAACCCGGTCGAGTGGGTGGAAGGCGTCACTGGCCTGCGCAGTCGTCGGTACGGCGAGACCACCCTTTGGTACGGTCGCCGATCATGAGACGTGCGGTGTGTCCCGGCTCGTTCGACCCGGTCACCAACGGTCACCTCGACATCGTCGGTCGGGCCAGCCGGCTGTTCGACGAGGTGATCGTCGGTGTGCTCATCAACCAGTCGAAAACGGGCGTGTTCACCGTCGAGGAGCGGATCGAGATGCTCCGCGAGGTGACCGCCTCCTACGACAACGTCCGCGTGGAGTCCTTCCGTGGGCTGCTGGTGGACTTTTGTCGGGCCCAGCGGGCGACGGTGTTGATCAAGGGCATCCGGGCGGTCAGCGACTTCGACTACGAGTTGCAGATGGCCCAGATGAACATCGGCCTCGCCGGGGTCGAGACGTTGTTCATGCCGACCAACCCGCTCTACTCCTTCCTCTCCTCCAGCCTGGTCAAGGACGTGGCCAAGTGGGGCGGCGACGTCAGCCCGCACGTGCCTGACCTGGTCCGCGAGGCGTTGAAGGCCCGCCTGACCCCACCTGCCTGACGCGTACGCGCCGTGCCCCGGCCGCCGTCGGCGTCCGTGCCACGGGGCCGCGAAGCGGCCGGGCGCGACGCGCCGGGGGAGGGGGTGGGGTGTCGCGGGGGTGTCGGGACGACATCATTGGATGAAGCGGGAACGTGGCCGCAGCCCGCATGATGTAGGTCGGCCCGACGAACGACAGGAGTGAGGTACCGGTGGACCCGCTCGACCGTATCGACGAAATGATCGCCATGGTGGAGCAGGCGCGCTCCGTGCCCATGTCGCGCAACAACTGCATGGTCGATCGGGGCGAGATGATCGCGGCCCTGGACGAACTGCGCGCCGAACTCCCCGCCGACCTGCGCCGCGCCGCCGCCCTGCTGGAGGAGCGGGACAAGATCATGGAGGCGGGCAAGCGGGAGGCGGACCGGATCATCAGCGAGGGTGAGGCGGAACACGCCCGCCTGGTCTCGGTGAACGAGATCACGGTCTCCGCCGAGCACGAGGGTGCCCGGATCATCGCCGAGGCGCGGGCCGAGGCGCAGCGCCTCCGCGAGGAGGTCGACGACTACGTCGACACCGCCCTGGCCAACTTCGAGCAGTTCCTCACCCGGGCGCTGGCCTCCATCGAACGCGGCCGGGACAAGATGCACGCGCTCCGCGAGATCGGCACCTTCGGCGGTGACGAGGCGGAGCGTCCACTGCCCTTCTGACCCCACGGTCGGTACCCGCTGGTGCGGGACTGCCACCGCCGAGCCCGCCGCCGACGCGGCCCGGCGACCGGCGGTCGTCCGTCCCGGCAGGTGCCGCCGCTGGCATCCCCGCCGACGCCGGGGTAGCCCAGGCCGGCCCCGGTTCGACGGTGGGCCGCCGGTGCAGGTAACCTCGTTTGTCGGCCTCTCACCGGCCGGAGTCTGACTATGCCCAAGAACTCACCCGTTTCACTCGACCCCAGGTCGCCGCTGGTCCTCGACACGAGGGAGCTACCGCGCCGGCCTGGTGCGTTGCGTACCGTCACACGGGTGGTCCCGGCACCGGCGGACCTCGGCGTGGAGTTGATCAGCGTGCCGGAGGGCGCGGACCTCGACCTCGATCTGCGGATGGAGTCGGTGTCCGAGGGCGTGCTCGTCTCGGGGACCGTCAGCGGTCAGGTCCGGGGCGAGTGCGGTCGCTGCCTGCGCGAGATCAACGACTCGGTGTCGGTGACGATCCAGGAGCTGTACGCGTACGAGAACAGCACCACGGACGTCACCACCGAGGATGACGAGGTCGGCCGGATGCAGGGAGACCTGATCGACCTGGAACCGGCGGTGCGGGACGCGGTGGTGCTCGCACTGCCGACCAACCCGCTCTGCCGCCAGGACTGCCCGGGCCTGTGCCCCGAATGTGGGGTACACCTGGACGATCTGCCGGCCGATCACAGCCACCAGCAGATCGACCCGCGTTGGGCGGGCCTGTCGCAACTGACCCGTACAGAGGAGTAAGAACCGTGGCCGTCCCCAAGCGCAAGATGTCGCGCAGCAACACCCGGTCCCGCCGGGCGAACTGGAAGGCCGCGGCGGTCGCGACCGTGGCCTGCCCGCAGTGCAAGTCCGCCAAGCTGCCGCACGCCGCCTGCTCCGTCTGCGGCACCTACAACGGCCGCCAGGTCCTCGAGGTCTGACCCGGACGCCGAGTGACGTCTCCGACCACGGGTCGGGCGACGCGCACACCCCGGCGATCGCCCGGCACTCCCGCCGACGCCGGCCGGCTCTCACCGGCCGGCGTCGCGACGGAGCCGGGCACCGCACGGATCGCCGTTGACCTCCTCGGCGGGGACGACGCTCCCGCCGTCGTGGTGGACGGCGCTCTGCGGGCGGTGCGCGCCGACCCTCACCTGCATCTGCTGCTCGTCGGCCCGACCGAGGTGGCCGGCGCGCTGATCCATGCCCTCGACCCGGCCGAACGCGCCCGGATCACCGTCCGGCCCGCACGGACCGCCGTCGACATGGCCGACGAGGTCGTCACGGCACGCACCGACTCCACCGTCCGTACGGCCGTCGCCGCCGTGCACGCCGGCCAGGCCGACGCGCTGGTCTCCGCCGGCTCCACCGGCGCGACCGTCGCCGCCGCCGCCCTCGGACTGGGTCGCTGGCCCGAGGTGCGACGCCCGGCGCTCGCCGCCGTCCTGCCCGCCGTCTCCGGACCGGTGGTGCTGCTCGACGTCGGTGGCTCGCTGGAACCCAACCCCGCCACGCTGGCCCGGCACGCCGTGCTCGGGGCCGCCTACGCCGCTGCCGCCCACGGTGTCGTCGCACCCCGGGTGGGTCTGCTCTCGGTGGGCACCGAGGCCGGCAAGGGCGACCGGGCCCGCCGGCTCACCGATCCCGTGCTCAGCACCGTGACCCTGCCCGCAGACGCCCGCTACGTCGGCCTCGTCGAGGGGTACGACGTCTGCGTCGGCACGCGTGCCGATGTGGTGGTCACCGACGGGTTCACCGGTAACGTGCTGCTCAAGGCCATCGAGGGCGCGTACGCGATGGCCGGTGGACCGCCGCCCGGCGGGGGTGCGCCCCGGGCGGCCGCCCTGCTCGGCGTGGGCGGGACGGTGGTCGTCTGTCACGGCGCCGCCCGTCCCGACGACATCTCCTCCGGCATCGCCCTCGCCGCCCACCTCTGGCGACGCGATGCCACCGACCGGGTCGCCGCGCTGCTCGCCGGCCACCGCACCGACCGCACCACCGACACCGAGGTACGCACATCATGAGCAACGACAAGCGGCGGAGGCCCTCCGTCGGCCATCTGGAAGCCGCCTTCGGCGTGACGCTGGACCCGGACCTGCTGGAGCGCGCCCTCACCCACCGCTCGTACGCGTACGAGAACGGTGGCCTGCCCACCAACGAGCGGCTGGAGTTCCTCGGCGACTCGGTGCTCGGCGTGGTGATCACCACCGCGCTCTTCCACAACCACCCGGACCTGCCCGAAGGGCAGTTGGCCAAGTTGCGGGCCAGCGTGGTGAACATGCGCGCCCTCGCCGACGTGGCCCGTGGCCTGGGCCCGGACGGCCTCGGCCCGTACCTCCTGCTGGGCAAGGGCGAGGAGACCACCGGCGGGCGGGACAAGGCGAGCATCCTCGCGGACACCCTGGAGGCGCTGCTCGGCGCGATCTATCTCCAGTACGGGCTCGACACCGCCGGGATCGTGATCCACCGGCTGTTCGACCCGCTGATGGCCGAGTCGGCCGGCCGGGGTGCCGCGCTGGACTGGAAGACCAGCCTCCAGGAGTTGACCGCCGCGCTCGGGCTCGGGGTGCCGGAGTACCGCATCGAGGGCACCGGACCGGACCACCTCAAGACCTTCACCGCCTGGGTGGTGGTCGCCGGGAACCGGTACGGCGGTGCCGACGGACGCAGCAAGAAGGAGGCCGAGCAGCGGGCGGCCGAGTCCGCCTGGCGGATGTTGACCGCGGACGCCGAGGCGGAGTCGGGCCCGGCCGAGGTGACCGCCGACCCGGCCGACGAGCAGGACGTGGTGACCGTCGACGGCCGGGCCGAGACCCTCGGCGAGGTCCAGGCGCACCGTGCCTGAACTGCCCGAGGTGGAGACGGTCCGGCAGGGCCTGGCCCGCTGGGTCACCGGCCGCCGGATCGACGTGGTCGAGGTTCGGCACCCCCGGGCGGTACGCCGGCACGAGCCGGGCGGCGTCCACTTCGCCGACGTCCTGGCCGGTCGGACCGTGCTCGACGTACGGCGGCGGGGAAAGTACCTGTGGCTCCCGCTGGACAGCGGTGATGCCGTGATCGGGCACCTCGGCATGTCCGGTCAACTGCTGCTGCAACCGGCGGGCACCGCCGACGAGGCGCACCTACGGGTGCGGTTCCGGTTCACCGACGACGGACCGGAGCTGCGCTTCGTCGACCAGCGGACGTTCGGCGGACTGTCGGTGAGCGAGGGCGGTGCCGGTCTGCCGGCCGAGATCGCGCACATCGCCCGGGACCCGATGGACCCGGAGTTCTCCGACGACGAGTTCGTGGCCGCGCTGCGGCGACGGCGTACCGAGGTCAAGCGCGCGCTGCTGGACCAGACACTGATCTCCGGTGTGGGCAACATCTATGCCGACGAGGCACTGTGGCGCGCGGGCCTGCACGGCGTCCGACCCACCGACGCGCTGACCGGTCCGGCCGCCCGGCGGCTGCTCGGCCACGTCCGGGACGTGCTCGCCGAGGCGATCACCGCCGGGGGGACCAGCTTCGACGCGCTCTACGTGAACGTCAACGGGGAGAGCGGCTACTTCGACCGGTCGCTGAACGCGTACGGCCGGGAGGGGCAGCCCTGTCACCGGTGCGGTGCGCCGATCCGGCGGGAGGCGTTCATGAACCGCTCGTCGTACAGCTGTCCCCGCTGCCAGCCACGTCCCCGGGGCGCGCTCGCGCTGCGCGGCTGACCGCCGGGCCGTCGGCGCGCGGGCAGGGCTCACGACGCCGGGCAGGGCAGCCGCCAGGCGTCCAGCGTGCGGTGCTTGCGGATGGAGGCGAAGCCGTAGCCGACGCTGGTGACGCAGAAGTCCGTGGTGTCGCCGGTGTACTCGACGTGGAACACCGGCTTGCCGGCGTCGACGAGGGGCAGCAGCTTCTCGCACCGCGCCAGCCGGACGCATTCCTCGTCGACTGCGAAGTCGAGGTCGGGCGCCAACGCGGCGACCTGCGGCAGGGCACCGAGCAGGCCGGGGGAGAGGTCGAGGGTGCGGGCCAGCGCCGCCACCTGGCGGTTGAACCGGAGCTGGTGGTCGAAGTCCAGCGGGAACCCGGAGCGCTGGGCGTACCCGTCGGCGTCGGCCAGCAGCACCGCCCCGAAGCCCTTGCCACGGCAGAGCCGGAACCGGTCGGCCAGCACCGGCCGCAGGACGTCCCACCGACGTACGTCCAGCCAGGTGCGGTCGGTCCCGGTGGACGTGGCACCGCGTACCTCCGCCGGGTACCGGCTGGAGTCCGGATCGTCGGGGTGGACCGACCCGACGTGCACCTGGCAGACCAGACGGCTGTCGCGGGCGCGCAGCACGGCGGTCTGCGCCGCGGTGGTGGCGACCGGGTCGAGCACGAACACGTTCGCCGGGACCTCCGGGTCCAGCTCGCCGCGCAGTTGCCACTGCCACTGCCAGTGACGCGCCGAGGCCGCCGGCCAGCTCGTGGGCGCGCCGGGCGGCGGGAGCGGGGGTCGGCAGGCGACCGTGGCGACGAGCACCGTGAGCACCAGGCCGGCCGGGAGCACCCGGCGTACCCGCCGCGTCCGGCCCACCCCGATCCGCATCGCCGTCTCCGCACGTCGCGGGGCGGCGCCACACCGCCCGAGCAGGTACGCGTCGGCGTACCTCACCCGGTCAAACGAGGACAGACCCGATCAGGACTCGCAGTCCGGCCGCGACCCGCCTCAGCGGGGTGCGGCGAAGACCTGCGTCCAGTACGGCCCGTTGCTGCTGGCCACCCCGACGCCGATCTCGGTGAAGGCGCAGTTCAGGATGTTCGCCCGGTGCCCCTCGCTGTTCATCCAAGCGTCCATCACCGCGGCCGGGGTGCGCTGGTTCCACGCCACGTTCTCGCCGTAGGTCCGCCAGGTGTAGTCGACCCGGTCGAGCCGGGTTCCGGGGTTGCTGCCGTCGCTGCCGGTGTGCGACATGTTCTGCGTGTCGGCCTGGTCCTGGCTGTGCCGCTGGGCGGCGGTCATCAGCTTGTCGTCGATGCTGAGCGCGCCACAGCCCTCCTTGGCCCGCTCGACGTTGACCAGCCGCACGACCTCCGCCGCCTGCGAGGTGGTGCCCGAGGAGGGGGTGGCACTGGGCGTACTGGCGCGGTTGGGGCTGCCCTGCCGGTCGGCGTTCTGCCGCGAGGGCGCGGTGGTGCGCGACGCCGCCGGGGTGGGGCTGCTGGTCCGGCTCGGTGACGGCGACGGTGACACGGTGCTCGGCGAGACGCTCGGGCTCGGGCTGGGACTCGGGGAGTCGCTCGGGTCGAGCGCCAGGTCCGTCGTCTCGTCCGGCAGCGCCGGCGCGGAGGCGGGAGGGATGTCGGCGGCGGTGCGATCGGTGGGCGTGTCGTCACCGGGCAGTGCGAGTGCTGCCACGCCGATGCTCACCACGAGGGTCGCCGCCGCGGCGGCGCCGCCCAGCACCAACGGACGCCGCAACCGGCGTCGTGCGCCGCGCTCATCGGACCCGGCCGGCTCGTCCCGCTGGCCGGCGTCGTTCCGCTGGTCCGCCGGCAGGCCGTACCGTCCGTGGGGGCCGGCAGCCGCGCCGTATCCGCCCTCGACGGCCAGGTCGTCACGGTCGCCGGCCGTGCCGTATCCGCCTTCGACGGTCATGTCGTAGCGGCTCTGGTCGGCCGTCGCACCGTACCGGCCGTGGTCGACGGTCGCGTCGTAGCGGCTCTGGTCGGCGGTCGCACCGTACCTGCCGTAGCGGTCCTGGTCCGGTCCGGTCGCAGAGCCCGACGTGGGCCCGGCCGGGGCGCTGTACCCCCGGACCTGGGTGTCCCAGTCGGCGCCGTGGTGGCCGGTCTCCGGCGCCGCGTGCCGGGCGGTCCGGTCGTGGTCGGCCGATGCGGGCCACCCGGGGATCCCCCGCCCGGCGGGCCCGTCCGGTGTCCCGCCACGGTCGGTCGGCTCGTAGTACCCGGTCTCCGGCTCGATGGCGTGGTGGTGCTGACCGGACCGCCAGTCGGCCTCACCCCCACGGGGCGAGTGCGGGGCCTCCGGTTGCCACTGCTCGGTCGGCTGGTCGTCGTACCACCGGTCGGTCGAACTTCCCGGTTCGTCACCGAACAGGTAGGCCGACCTCGGTGCGGGACGGTCGGTCAACCAGGCCGGGTCCTCGGTCGGGAGTTCCGGGCGACGAGGGTCGGCCTCCGGGTCACGCGGGTCGTTCCAGCCGTGCACGCCTGTCGCCTCCACGGGTCGGGTACCGGGCCGAGGTGACGCTACGTGTCGCTCATGGGGGCAGCAATCCGGCTAAGGAAGAGTTAAGAGGACCCTGTACATCCGGGTGAGGTAATCCACCGGACCGGCGCGTAGAGTCGAGGCGTCCGGACAGAGCGTGTCCGCGCCTGGGGGCAGCCGCCGGTGACCGGTCGGGCCGACGTCGAGATGATCTACGGCCTGCGAGAACTTGACGAATCAGGGGCTCCCGGCTCAATATGTATGTGTCGCCAGTCGCGCCCGGCCATGCCCAGAATTCGTGGGAGTGGTAGCCGCGTACACCAGGGCGCGCGTTGGCCGGCCTCTCCGGCAGCGCATATCAAGGAGTCAAAATGGCGAAGGCCCTCTATGGCCACGTAGGTGCGGCGCCCGACCGGCGCCTCCTCGACGAGGTCACCCGACTGCGTTCCAGGGTTCAGTCACTGGAGTTCGAGGTCACCCGACTGCGTGCCGAGAACGATCGGCTCGCGGCGGCTGCGGCGGAGGCGGACGATCTGCTCCGTCTGGCCGAGCCGGCACTGACCTGATCCACCTGGTCGCCACAACCGAATAGCTCCACCGCACAGCAGCGCGCCGACACGATGTGTGCCGGCGCGCATCTCTGCCCGGCCCCGGACGCCGGCAGGCGGGTCGCGTGGGGTGGGCCACCCGGTGCCGGGTTACTCTGCGGGTTGACCAGGGTCCGCGCAGCCGGGCGACGGTACGGCGGCCACCGGACGAGGATCGGGACGTGCATCTCAAGAGCCTGACGGTGAAGGGCTTCAAATCCTTCGCCTCCGCGACGACGCTCAAGCTGGAGCCGGGGATCACCTGTGTGGTGGGCCCCAACGGCTCCGGCAAGTCCAACGTCGTCGACGCCATCGCCTGGGTGCTCGGCGAGCAGGGCGCGAAGGCGCTGCGGGGCGGCAAGATGGAGGACGTCATCTTCGCCGGCACCGCCGGTCGGGCCCCGCTCGGCCGGGCCGAGGTGACGCTGACCATCGACAACACCGACGGCGCCCTGCCGATCGAGTACACCGAGGTCTCCATCACCCGCCGGATGTTCCGCTCCGGCGAGAGCGAGTACGAGATCAACGGCGATTCCTGCCGGCTGCTCGACATCCAGGAACTGCTCTCCGACTCCGGCATCGGCCGCGAGATGCACATCATCGTCGGTCAGGGCCGCCTCGACGGCATGCTGCACGCCAAGCCGGAGGACCGGCGGGCCTTCATCGAGGAGGCCGCCGGCGTCCTCAAGCACCGCAAGCGCAAGGAAAAGGCGCTGCGCAAGCTCGACGCGATGCAGACCAACCTGAACCGGCTCACCGACCTCACCGCCGAACTACGCCGCCAGCTCAAGCCGCTCGGCCGGCAGGCCGAGGTGGCCCGGCGGGCCGCCGTGATCCAGGCCAACCTGCGGGACGCGCGGCTGCGGCTGCTCGCCGACGACCTGGCCACCCTGCGCACCACGCTGGACAAGGAGATCGCCGACGAGACGGCGCTGCGCGGACGACGCGAGCAGGTGGAGGCCGAACACGCCGAGGTGCAGTCCCGCCTCGGCGAGCTGGAAGAGGCGCTGGCCGAGGACGCGCCGCTGCTGGCCGCCGCACAGGACACCTGGTACAGGCTCTCCGCCCTCCAGGAGCGGTTCCGCTCGATCGAGCAACTCGCACTCGAACGGCTGCGGCACCTCAGCGCGACGCCCGACGACGAGCGCCCCGGTCGCGACCCGGAGCAGTTGGAGGCCGAGTCCGAGCGGATCCGCGAGCAGGAGGAGGACCTGCGGGCGGCGCTCACCGACGACCAGATCCGGCTCGCCGAGGCGGTCGAGCACCGGCAGGAACTGGAGCGGCAGCTCGCTGCGGCCGAGCGGGAGCTGGTCGCCGCGGCGAAGGCGATCGCCGACCGGCGGGAGGGGCTGGCCCGGCTCACCGGGCAGGTGAACTCCGCCCGTGCCCGGACCACCAGCGCCGGTGAGGAGATCGAACGACTCGCCACCGCGCACACCGACGCGCTGACCCGCGCCGAGCGGGCCCAGGCCGACCTGGACGCGGTCGCCGAGCAGTCCACCGAGGCGGACCGCGACAACGCCGACCTGGACACCCGGCACGCCGAGGCGGTCAGCGCCCAGGAGAAGGCACAGGCCACCGTCCGATCGCTCTCCGACGCCGAGCGGGCGGCGGAGAAGGACGCCGCCACCTGGAAGGCACGCGAGGAGGCCCTCGCCCTGGGCCTGCGTCGCAAGGACGGTGCCGGCGCGCTGCTGGCCCGTGCCGACCAGGTGCCCGGGCTGCTGGGCAGTCTCGCCGGCCTGCTCACGGTCGCTCCCGGTCACGAGGCCGCACTGGCCGCCGCGCTCGGTGGGCTCGCCGACGCGGTCGCGGTCAGCGGGGTGGACGAGGCCGTCGAGGCGATGCGCCTGCTGAAGATCTCCGACGCCGGGCGGGCCGGTCTGCTCGTCGGCAGCCCGGCCGGGCCGGGGATGTCCGGTTCGGCCGATGCGCTGCGTCCCAAACTGCCCGACCGCGCGCACTGGGCCCCCGACCTGGTGGACTGCGACGCGCAGATCCGTCCGGCGGTGCACCGGGCGCTGCGTGACGTGGTGCTGGTCGACGATCTGGCCGCTGCGGCCGAGGTGGTCACGGGCAACCCCGAGCTGCGCGCGGTCACCCGGGAGGGGGACGTCGTCGGGGCGTACGCGGCGGCCGGTGGCTCGGCCAAGGCGCCCAGCTACATCGAGGTGCAGGCAGCGGTCGAGGAGGCCCGGGCCAACCGGCTCGCCGCCGAGGGGGGCAGTGCCGACCTGCGTGAGCAACTCGTGCAGGCGCGGGCCGAGGTGGCCGCCGCCAAGGAGGTGGTGCAGCACGCCGCAGCCGCCAAGCGGGAGGCGGAGAGCCACCGCAACGCCGCCGCCCGACGCCTGGCCGAACTGGGGGCCGCCGCCCGGTCGGCCAAGGCGGAGACCGACCGGCTCGGTGAGTCCCGGTCGCGCGCCGAGGCGGCCCGCGAACGGGACCTGACCGCACTGGCCGAGTTGGAGGAGCGGCTGCGGCTGGCGGAGGCGACGCCGCTCGACGCCGAACCGTCCACCGAGGAACGCGACCAACTCGCCGCGATGGTGCCGCAGGCCCGGCAGAACGAGATGGAGGTCCGGCTCGCGGTGCGTACCGCCGAGGAGCGGGTGGCCTCCATCGCCGGTCGGGCCGACTCGCTGCGCCGGCAGGCCGCCGCCGAGCGGGCCGCGCGGGAGCGGGCGGCGGCGCGACGGGCCGCGCGTACCCGGGGTGCGGGCATCGCCCGCGCGGTGGCCGGCGGCGCCCGTGTGGCACTGACCCGGCTGACCACCAGCATCGCCCGGGCGGAGGAGCACCGCGACGCGGTGGCGCGCGAACGGGCCACCCGCGAGGCGGAACTCCAGGAGGTGCGGGCCGCCGCGAAACGGCTCGGCGGTGAACTGGACCGGTTGACCAGCCAGGTGCACCGGGACGAGGTGGCCCGCGCCGAGCAGCGGCTGCGCATCGAGCAGTTGGAGGCCAAGGCGGCCGAGGACTTCGGCCTGACCGTGGAGACCCTGGTCGCCGAGTACGGTCCGGAGCAGCCGGTGCCGCCGACCGAGGCGGAGGTGGCCGCCGCCGAACGGGACGGCCTGCCGGTGCCCGAGCCGGTGCGGTACGAGCGACCGGTGCAGGAGAAGCGGGCCGCCAAGGCGGAGCGGGAACTCACCCTCCTCGGCAAGGTCAATCCGCTCGCGTTGGAGGAGTTCGCCGCGCTGGAGGAACGGTTCAAGTTCCTCTCCGAGCAGTTGGAGGACCTCAAGGCGACCCGCCGTGACCTGCTCACCGTGGTCAAGGACGTGGACGACCGCATCCTGGAGGTCTTCGCCAGCGCCTTCGCCGACACCGCGCGGGAGTTCGAGCAGGTCTTCGAGGTGCTGTTCCCCGGCGGTGAGGGCCGGCTCATCCTCACCGAGCCGGACGACATGCTGACCACCGGCGTGGAGGTCGAGGCACGCCCGCCCGGTAAGAAGATCAAGCGGCTCTCGCTGCTCTCCGGCGGCGAGCGGTCGCTGACCGCGGTGGCGATGCTGGTGGCGATCTTCCGCGCCCGGCCCAGCCCGTTCTACATCATGGACGAGGTCGAGGCGGCGCTGGACGACGTCAACCTGGGTCGGCTCATCACGCTGATGGCCCAGTTGCGGGAGAAAAGCCAGCTCATCGTCATCACGCACCAGAAACGGACCATGGAGATCGCCGACGCGCTGTACGGCGTGACCATGCGCGGCGGGGTCACCCAGGTGATCAGTCAACGGCTCAACCGGGCCGACACCGACGACGAGCGGCACGGCCGCGGCGAGGAGAACGGGTAGTGGCTCGGGAACGCGCGACGGCGCTCCTGCTGGACTTCGACGGAGTACTGCGGCGCTTCGACCCGGCGGTGGCCGCCGGGGTGGAGCGGGAGTACGGCCTCACCGAGGGGGTGCTCGGCGAGATCGCCATGCACTGGGAGCTGCTGCAACCGGTGCTGACCGGCCGGGTCAGCCACGCCGAGTGGGTGTCGAGTGTGGCCGACGCGCTGGCCGACTCGGCGGGTGGCCCGCAGCGGGCCCGGGCCGCCGTCGAGCAGTGGCAGCGGTACCGGGGCGAGGTGGTTCCGGCGGTGCTCGACTTCGTCCGCGAGGTGCGGGGTCAGGGCGTCCGCGTCGGGCTCGCCACCAACGCCACCGACCTGCTCGACGAGGACCTGGCGACGTTGGGGCTGACCGGCGAGCTGGACGTGGTGGTCAACTCCTCGGTGGTCGGGGTGCACAAGCCGGCCCGCGAGTACTTCCAGGCCGCCTGCGAGGCCCTGGAGACCGCGCCGGGCCGGGTGCTCTTCGTCGACGACGAGGACCGGGCGGTCAGCGGTGCCCGGGTGGCGGGCCTGTCGGCGCACCGCTGGAGCGGCCCGGAGGACCTGCGCTACCTACGGGCGGCGTTGGCCGCCTGAGGGGGACCTGCGGGCACGTGACCGGTCGCCCGCTCCGCAGGTCGTCGCGCCGTCAGGATGTTAGGAGGGGACCCCTGCTCTACCGCAGGCGTTAACAGGGGGCCCTTCCTTTCACGGGGTGAGCCGCTGCCGGGCCACCTCGCGCAGGCTGCCGTCGCTGCTGGTGCCCTCGATCACCACTTCCGACCCACGGCCGGCGTTGGTCAGCGTCGACACCGCGTTGCCGAAGTACGGGCCGGCCAGCTTGCGCCACTTCACGAAGGACCGGCGCACCCCGGCCGTACGGGCCATCGCACGGGCCGCCCCGGCCGGACCGCGCGCCCAGCCCAGCCGCATCACCGGTCGCATCCCGGCGGGCACCTGGTTGTGGATCGGCGAGCAGGTCAGCTGGTGCACGGGGGTGCGTACGTCCGGGTCGGCGAAGCGGACCCGGGCCACGTACGAGTGGTGCACGTCGCCGGAGAGCACGCTGATCGACGCCGGTGGCGGGTACGCCGGTCCGGCGCCCTTGCGTTCGTCGGGACCGCCGGGTGTGCCGGTGCCGAGGCGGGCGAACAACTCGGCGAGGCCCTCGAAGGAGCGCCGGAACGCACCCCAGTGCTCCAGGTCGAGCGCGCGGCGCAGCTTCTCGGCCAGCCCGGCGACCCAGGGGCGGGACGAGTCGGCCAGCTTCTCGTTCCACGCCTCGACGTGGTGGATGCCGGGCGGCAGCAGCCACGGCAGCGAGGTGCCGACGACCAGGTGGTCGTAGCTGCCGTGGGCCTGGTCGACGAACCAGGACCACTCGGCGGCCGGCAGCATCGTCCGGCGGCCCGGCACCAGCACCCGGCTGCACCGGCTGTCCAGCATCACCAGCCGGGTGCGGCCCAGGTCGAGCGCGTAGCTCCACTGGTACTGCACGGCGCTCCAGCGGTCGGCGTCGTGCGACAGGTCGGCCTCGGTGTCGACCCGCGTGCCGAACTCGCGCAGCACCTCGGTGGCGTCTTCGGCCGCGCGGACCTTGGCGTAGACCGGGTCGGCGGCGATCTCGTCCGGGGAGAGGTTGCCCAGGTGCTGGTAGACCCAGTACGACGCCAGTCCGCTGGTGATCCGCTCGGGCCACCAGGGCTGGTCGCGCATGTCAGCCCGCCAGGAGGCCGAGGTGTTCCAGTCGTCGATGATCTCGTGGTCGTCGAAGATCATCACGCTCGGCACGGTGGAGAAGAGCCACCGGATCTCCGGGTCGCTCCACGACTCCAGATAGAGCTTGGTGTACTCGTCGTAGCTGACCACCTGGTCGCTGGGAGCGTCCTTGGGGCGCCGCCGCCGACGCCGCAGCAGCCGCTTGATGGTGGGCGAGGTCTCGTCGGCGTACACCTGGTCGCCGAGGAGCACCACCAGGTCGGGCAGGGCCGCCGGATCGGGGTCGTCCAACACCCGCCGGGTGTACGCGTCGAGCGCGTCCGGCGGGAGCCTGCGGGTGGTGGCGTGCTGGGTGGTCTCCCGGCACGACCCGAAGAGCAGCCGTACGGGCTGGTCCCGGTCGTCCTGGGCGCGGGTGCGGATCACGCTGGGCGGGAAGCGGCTCTCCGGCGGGGGCCAGGCCACCTCGTCGTCGATCAGCACCTCGTAGGTGGTGGCGCTGTCCGGCGTGAGCCCCTCCACGACCACCAGCGCGTAGTGGTGCTCGTACGCGGAGAAGGTGGCGGCCGTGCCGGAGGCGCCGCCCGCCGTGCGGACGGTGACCGTCGCGGGGGCCGTGGTCTCGACCCACACGGTGGCCCGGGTGCCGACGACCCGCCGGAGAAGCGGACCGATGAGCAGTCGGGCGGTGGGCATGGCGAACCTCCGAGGTGAGGGGGGACCTCTTCTTACTACCCCGCCGGCGGCCGTGGCATTGCTGGCTGGGCGAGCCTACCGCTCCTGCGGTGGATGACCGGGGGAGCGGTGGATGAGACGCCGTCGCGAGCATCTGACAGGATTTCGGCATGATGGATTACCTCCTCGTCGCACTCGCCCTGCTCGGCGTGCTGATCCTCGCCGGCGTGGGGCTGGTCGTGCCGCGGCTGCGCCGACGGCCGGAGCCGCCGCTGCCGCGTACGGAGGTCGACACCCGGGCCGAGGAGGACCTGGCCGGACCGCCGGTCGAGGCCCCGGAGTCCGATCTGTCCACCGGCGTCCTGGTGGAGCCCCCGGTCATCGAGGCGCCGGCCCCGACCGTCGAGGTGCCCGAGCCGACCGCCGGCCGGCTGGTCCGGCTGCGCTCCCGGCTGTCACGGTCGCAGAACGCCTTCGGCAAGGGCCTGCTCGGCCTGCTCAGCCGCGACCGGCTGGACGAGGACGTCTGGGAGGAGATCGAGGACAGCCTGATCACCGCCGACGTGGGTGTCGACGCCACCCGGGAGATCGTGGACCGGCTGCGGGAGCGCACCCGGGTGCTGGGCACCCGGTCGGTCGCCGAGCTGCGGACCCTGCTCGCCACCGAGCTGGTCAACGCGCTCGACCCGGCCCTGGACCGGGCCCTGCACACCACACCCAAGGAGGGTGTGCCCGCGGTCCTGCTCGTGGTCGGCGTCAACGGCGCGGGCAAGACCACCACCTGCGGCAAGATCGCCCGGGTGCTCATCGCCGACGGACGTACCGTGCTGCTCGGCGCGGCCGACACGTTCCGGGCCGCCGCCGCCGACCAGTTGGAGACCTGGGCCGGCCGGGTCGGCGCGGAGACCGTCCGCGGCCCGGAGGGGGCCGACCCGGCCAGCGTCGCCTTCGACGCCGTCCGGCGCGGCATCGACACCGGCGTGGACACCGTGCTCGTGGACACCGCCGGCCGCCTCCAGAACAAGATCGGCCTGATGGACGAGCTGGGCAAGGTCAAGCGGGTGGTGGAGAAGCACGGCCCGATCGACGAGACACTGCTGGTGCTCGACGCCACCACCGGCCAGAACGGCCTGGAGCAGGCCCGCGTCTTCACCGAGGTGGTCAACGTCACCGGCGTCGTGCTGACCAAGCTCGACGGCACGGCCAAGGGCGGCATCGTGATCGCGGTACAGCGCAAGCTCGGCATCCCGGTCAAGCTGGTCGGGCTCGGCGAGGGACCGGACGACCTGGCGCCGTTCGACCCCGCGCAGTTCGTCGACGCGTTGCTGGGTGCCGATTCCTCCGGTCCGACCGCGTAACCTCGGGTGACCAGAGACGATCGCGCGTACGCGGGCTGGCGCGACCCGAGCCACCCGTCGCAGCGCCTCGGGAGACCGTACGTGACTTCGCAGGAGATCCCGCTGCACGGCGGGAACGTGAGCACCGTGGTACGGGTGGGCGACACGGTCCGGCGCAACGCCGGACCGTGGACACCGGCTGTGCACGCCCTGCTGCGTCACCTGGAGTACGTCGGGTTCACCGGCGCGCCCCGCGCCCTCGGCATGGACGAGCGCAACCGTGAGGTGCTGTCGTACCTGGAGGGGGAGTGCGGGGAGTATCCGTTGGCCCCGCACTGGGTCACCGACGAGGCACTGGTCACCGTCGCCACCATGCTGCGGATGTTCCACGACGCGCAGTACGGTTTCGCCCCGCCTCCGCAGGCGGTGTGGCGCTCGTTCGGCCCGCCCCCGCCGGACACCGAGGTCATCTGCCACCACGACGCCGCGCCGCACAACGTGATCTGGCGGCCGGACGGCACCCTCGGGCTGATCGACTTCGACCTCGCCTCGCCCGGCGCGCGGATCTACGACGTGGCGTACGCGGCCTGGACCTGGGTGCCGATCTTCTCCGACCGGGACTCGATCACGCTCGGCTGGAAGCACCCGGACCGCCCGCGCCGGCTGCGGTTGTTCGCCGACGCGTACGGGTTGATCCCGCGTGACCGGCACCGGCTGATCCGGACCATCCGCAAGCGGATCGTGGACCACGTGGAGGGCATCCGCCGGATGGCCGCCGCCGGGGAACCGGCCTTCGTGCGGATCGTGCACAAGGGGCACCTGCGCCGGCCGATGCGGGACCTGCGCCTGCTCGACTACGAACGGCACGCCCTCGAGTACGCCCTGCGCTGATCCATCGGAGGATCGGGGTACGCCGGACGGCCGATCCACCCCCCGCCGTGTCACCGAGGCGTCCGGCGTTCTTCACACGTACGAAACAAGCCGTCACGGTTCGGAAACCACTCGGGGACCCTGGGCGAAACAGCCGACAATCAGGCTTCCGCGCAACCGGCGTACGGGCGATGCTGCGCGATGCCGGGAGGGAGGGAATACAACCCGAGAGGAGGCAGCGTGCCGGAGCTAGATTCTGGTGCCACCGCCTGGATTTTGACTTCTGCCGCGCTGGTGTTGCTCATGACGCCCGGCTTGGCGCTGTTCTACGGCGGCATGACGCGATCCAAGTCCGTGCTCAACATGATGATGATGAGCTTCGGAGCGATCGGCCTGGTCAGCCTGTTGTGGGTGTTCTACGGATACAGCATCGCATTCGGCGATGACATTGGCGGGATCACCGGAGATCTCTCCTACGTCGGCCTTCGCGGAATGCTGGAGAGCGGCACCGAGGGCGGCATTCCCGACCTCCTGTTCGCCGGTTTCCAGTTGATGTTCGCGGTGATCACCGTCGCGCTGATCAGCGGCGCGATCGCCGACCGGGCCAAGTTCGGCCCGTGGCTGCTCTTCGCCGGCCTCTGGGCGACCCTGGTCTACTTCCCGGTCGCGCACTGGGTGTGGGGCGGCGGCTGGATCGGCGAGCTGGGCGTACTCGACTTCGCCGGTGGCACCGCGGTGCACATCAACGCCGGTGCGGCGGCCCTGGCCCTGGCACTCGTGCTCGGCAGGCGGGTCGGCTGGCCCAAGGACAAGTTCAAGCCGCACAACCTGCCGATGGTGCTGCTCGGTGCGGCGCTGCTCTGGTTCGGCTGGTTCGGCTTCAACGCCGGCTCGGCGGGTGCGGCCGACGGCGCCGCCGCCGTCTCGCTGATCAACACGCAGGTCGCCACCGCTGCCGCGGTGCTCGGCTGGATCGTGGTGGAGTGGCTCCGCGACGGCAAGCCGACCACGCTCGGCGCGGCTTCCGGTGCGATCGCCGGCCTGGTCGGCATCACCCCCGCCTGCGCGTTCCTGGAGCCGCTGGGCGCGATCGCCCTCGGCCTCATCGCCGGTGCGGTCTGCGCGCTCGCCGTGGGTCTGAAGTACAAGCTCAAGTACGACGACTCGCTCGACGTGGTGGCCGTGCACATGGTCGGCGGCATCATCGGCTCGCTGCTCATCGGCTTCCTGGCCATCGAGGTGCTGGCCGGCGAGGGCAACGACGGTCTGCTCTACGGCGGCGGCATCAAGCTGCTCGGCCTGCAGACGATCGGTGTGGTCGCGGTGCTGGCGTACTCGTTCGTGGTCGCGTACATCATCGGCTTCGCGATCGAGAAGACCATCGGCTTCCGGCTCAGCGCGGAGGCCGAGGTCGAGGGCATCGACAACGCCGAGCACGCGGAGAGCGCGTACGAGTTCAGCTCCACCAGTGGCGGTGGCGGCGGGGCATTCGCCGCTGCGGGTATCGCTCCGTCGGCCAAGCCGAAGAGTGAGCCCACCGAAGCGGTAAGCGAAAAGGTCGCCGGCTAACGTTCTCGCAATGGAGGGGTTGGACATGAAGCTGGTGACCGCGGTCATCAAGCCGCACCAGTTGGACGCCATCAAGGAAGCCCTGCACACGCTGGGCGTGGCCGGGCTGACCGTGAGCGAGGTCCAGGGCTACGGACGGCAGAAGGGCCACACCGAGGTCTACCGGGGTGCCGAGTACACGGTCGAGTTCCTGCCCAAGATCCGGGTCGAGGTGCTCACCGACGAGATCGACGTCGACAAGATCGTCGACGCGGTGGTCGGTGCCGCCCGGACGGGCAAGATCGGTGACGGCAAGGTCTGGGTGACCGGAGTCGAGGAGGTCGTCCGGGTCCGCACCGGTGAGCGCGGCCTCGACGCCCTGTAGGACACCGTTGATGACCTCGTCGACCGGGAGGACAGCCGTGGAGACCGACGGCGGAACGACACTCCCGGTCGACGAGGTCGTCGGCGTACCGGCCGGGATCGGCGCCGTCGCGCGCCGGGCCCGGGCCGACGCGTACGACGCCTGGCTGTCCCGGCTGCTGCCGGACCGGCCGGGTGTCGCGCTGCTCGCGGTCGGGGGACTGGGCCGGCGGCAGTGCGCCCCGCACGGCGACCTCGACCTGGTGCTGGTGCACGCCGGGGTGCCCGGCGTCGACGAACTGGCCGCCTCGCTCTGGTACCCGATCTGGGACGCCGGGCTGCGGCTGGACCACTCGGTTCGCACCGTGGCCGAGGCGCTGTCGGTCGCCCAGGACGACGTGAAGGTGGCCCTCGGCCTGCTCGACGCGCGCCTCGTCGCCGGTGACCCGGAACTCGCCGACACGCTGGTCAGCAGCGCCGTCGACCACTGGCGGCGTACCGCCGTACGCCAACTGGCGCCGTTGCGGGAGAGCGCGGCGACCCGCTGGCAGGCCCACGGCGAGCTGGCGTTCCTGCTCGAAGGCGACCTCAAGGAGGCGGCCGGCGGCCTGCGTGACGTCGGCATCCTCAAGGCCATCGCGCTCGCCGGGATCACCGACGCCCTGCGGCCCGCCGTACACGCCGCCCACCTGCGCCTGCTGGACACCCGCGACGCGCTGCACCAGCAGCTCGGCCGGCGGGTCGACCGGCTGCTCGCCCAGGAACGGGCCGGCGTGGCCGCACTGCTGGGGCTCCGGCAGGCCCCGGTCGAGAGCGAGACACACCCGACTCCTGCCGACGCCACCGACGCCGCTCCGGTCTCGGACCGACGCGCGCAGGCCGAGGAGGGCGACGGTGACGCCCTGCTGCGCCGGGTGGCCGGCGACGCGCGCACCGTCAGCCACGCTCTCGACGACGCGTTCCGCGCCGCCGACCGGCTGCGTTCCGGCCGCCGCCGGGGTGCCGACGGCCGTCCGGCACGCCGGCCGGTCGCCCGGGACGTGGTCGAGCACGACGGGGAACTGGTGCTGGCCCGCACCGCCATCGGCGCCCGCCCCGACGCCAGCCTCTCACTGCGGGTGGCCGCCGCCGCAGCGGTCACCGGGCTGCCGATCGCGCGGGCCACGTGCGAGTGGCTGGCCGCGTACTGCCCGCCGTTGCCGACGCCCTGGCCGGCCGAGGCGCGGGCGGCGCTGACCACGCTGCTGGGTGCGGGCGCGGGCCTGCTCCCGGCCTGGGAGACCTGCGACCGGTACGGGCTGATCGACGGCTGGCTGCCGGAGTGGACCCGGCTGCGCAGCCTGCCCCAGCACAACCCGGTGCACCGGTTCACCCTGGATCGGCATCTGGTGCAGACCGCGCACGAGGCCAGCCGGCACACCCGCGACGTGGACCGACCGGACCTGCTGCTGCTCGGCGCGTTCCTGCACGACATCGGCAAGGGCCTGCCAGGCGAAGGTGCCGCCGGGCGGACCGGCAGGCACGAGTCCGCCGGCACCCTCGCAGATCATTCGACCGTGGGCGCGCCGATCGCCGAGGCGATGGCCACCCGGATCGGACTGCCCGAGGCCGAGGCGGCGCTGATCGCCACGCTGGTCCGGTTGCACCTGGTGCTGCCCGAGGTGGCCACCCGGCGGGACCTCGCCGACCCGGTCACCATCTCCCGGGTGGCCGAGGCGGTCGGCGACGTGGCCACCCTCGATCTGCTGTACGCGCTGGTCCGCGCGGACGCCGCCGCCACCGGACCGGGCGCGTGGTCGGACTGGAAGGGGCGACTGGTCGCCGAGTTGGTGGCCCGGGTCCGGACGACGCTCCACACCGGCACCGTGCCGCAGCCACCGGCACCCGATCCGGCGCTGGTGGCGGGGCCGCTGCCGGTCGTACACCTGACCGGGGACAGGGTGGCGGTGGCCGCGGCGGACCGGCGGGGACTGCTCGCGACGGTGGCCGGGTGCCTGGCGCTGCACCGGCTGGAGGTGCTCGCCGCCGACGCGTCGACGGTGGACGGCAGGGCGCTGGTGGAGTGCCGGGTGCAGCCACGGTACGGGTTGGCGCCGGATCCGGTCGCGCTCACCGCGGACCTGCGCCGGGCGGTCGGCGGTGACGTGTCGGTGACGCAGCGCCTGCGCGGCCGGGCCGGACGGGGCACCGGGGCCGAGCCCCGGGTGGTCTGGCACCGCGACGCGGCCACCGACGCGGTGCTGCTGGAGTTGCGCGCCGCCGACGCGGCGGGCCTGCTCTATCGGGTGACCACCGCGTTGGACGCGGCCGGCGCGCAGGTGCGGGCCGCCCGGATCGCCACCCTCGGTGGGGACGTGGTGGACGTGTTCTATCTGGTCGGCTCGTGGCCCTCGGACGCCGAGCGCGACCGCCTCGAAGCCGCCGTGCTCGCCGCGGTGTAAGGAAGGGCCCCCTACTAACGCCTCGTGTATAGGAGGGGTCCCCTCCTTACATCAAGGCGGCGTGGAGCGGGGGTTCCGGTGGCCGGATACGCTAACGGTGGTCGGAGCGCTCGTTCGGCCCCACTCGTGCTCGCCGGAACACTGACAAACGGGATGTTCGTGTGTTTGACACCTTGAGTGACCGCCTCTCCGGGATCTTCACCAAGCTCCGGGGCAAGGGACGCCTCACCGACGCCGACATCGACGCCACGGCACGCGAGATCCGTCTCGCGATGCTGGAGGCCGACGTCGCCCTGCCGGTGGTCAAGGGCTTCATCGCGAACATCAAGGAGCGGGCCCGGGGGGCGGAGGTCTCCCAGGCGCTCAACCCGGCGCAGCAGGTCATCAAGATCGTCAACGAGGAACTGGTCGCGGTCCTCGGTGGTGAGGGGCGTCGGCTCCAGTTCGCCAAGCAGCCGCCGACGGTGATCATGCTCGCCGGCCTCCAGGGCTCCGGTAAGACCACCCTCGCCGGCAAGCTGGCCCGCTGGCTGCGGACCCAGGGGCACCAGCCGCTGCTGGTCGCCGCCGACCTCCAGCGCCCCAACGCCGTCGGGCAGCTCCAGGTGCTCGGTGGCCGGGCCGGTGTCGAGGTGTACGCCCCGGAGCCCGGCAACGGCGTCGGTGACCCGGTGCAGGTGGCGAAGGCCTCCATCGAGCACGCCCGGCGGTCGGCGCGGGACGTGGTGATCGTCGACACCGCCGGTCGGCTCGGTATCGACGCGGAGATGATGCAGCAGGCCGCGAACATCCGGGACGCGGTCGAGCCGGACGAGGTCATCTTCGTCATCGACGCGATGGTCGGTCAGGACGCGGTGCGGACCGCCGAGGCGTTCCGCGACGGCGTCGGCATCACCGGCGTGGTGCTGTCCAAGCTCGACGGCGACGCGCGCGGCGGTGCCGCGCTGTCGGTCCGCGAGGTGACCGGGCAGCCGATCCTCTTCGCCTCCACCGGCGAGAAGCTGGAGGACTTCGACGTCTTCCACCCCGACCGGATGGCCAGCCGGATCCTCGGCATGGGCGACGTCCTCACTCTGATCGAGCAGGCCGAGGCGGCCTTCGACACCGATCAGAAGGAGAAGATGACCGCCAAGCTGATGGGCGGTGAGCAGTTCACCCTGGAGGACTTCCTCGACCAGCTCATCGCGGTACGCCGGATGGGGCCGATCGCCAACGTGCTGGCCATGATGCCGGGCATGGGGCAGGTCAAGGACCAGCTCGCCGAGCTGGACGACAAGCACTTCGACCGGATCACCGCGATCATCCGCTCGATGACCCCGGCCGAGCGCACCAACCCGAAGATCATCAACGGCTCCCGGCGGGCCCGGATCGCCAACGGTTCCGGCGTCACCGTGATGGACGTCAACCAGCTGCTCAACCGCTTCACCGACGCGCAGAAGATGATGAAGCAGATGGGCGGCATGATGGGCCTGCCCGGCGGCGGCCGACGCAAGGCGACCAAGAGCCCGAAGAACAAGCGCAAGGGCACCAAGGGCGGCAACCGGCCGCGCACCGGCGCCGGGATGCCGGGTGGCTTCCCGGGCGGCATGCCGCAGCTCCCGCCGGGGATGAACCCGGACGACCTGGCCGGCGGCCAGGGCCTGCCGCCGGGCTTCAAGCTGCCGAAGATCGACTTCAACAAGCTGGGTAAGCGGGACAAGCCGTAGGTCCTGCGGCACGGTCCTCGGTGGGTCCCCGACCTGCCGTGGACCGGCCGGGGATGCCGGACCTGGACCCGGATCCGGACCTGGTCGCGTCCGGCGGTTGGCCCGGCCGGGGCGAGGCACCCGGCCACCGGTCGAAGTAGAACGGCAGCCACCGCTGGCAGTGCCGCGCGAACGGCGTGGCAGCGGGGCAGACGCGCCGGCTGAAGCCGGAGAGCCGCACCGTGTCCGGCGGGTCGGCCTGGTGGAACAGGCCGACGGTGATGCTGAAGACGCCGCGCCGGATCGCCGCCTCGACCCCGGCGGCCAGCACCCCGGAGTCCAGCGCGTGCTCGTCCGCCTGCCGCCCGACGAGCTCACCCGCCACGGCGGGCAGGACGTTGTGGCACAGCACGGTGACGAGCTTCGGGTTGGGCGACAGGTCGATCACCGGCGACCGGTAGCCGGTCCGGTTGACGTACGCCTCGGTGAAGGGCAGCAGGACACGCGTCGTACCCCAGTCCGCGGCGAGTCGGGCTGCCGTCGCCGACGACTCGGCGACGAGACGCAGATGCGTGGCGAGCAGCGCGTACTGGAGGCGGGGGAGGCGGGCCAGCCGCTGTGCCAGGCGCAGTTCCCCGTCCGAGAAGCAGAGCCGCCCGAGCAGGTAGAGACGCGCCAGTTCCCGGGCCTCGGCGTCGGTGAGGCGGGCGTCGGCCGACTCGGCAGGTGGCGGAGCGTCGGGTACGGGCTGCGGCGGACGGCGCCCGAGGCGGCCGGAGACGAGGGCCTCGTGGAACGCCGCCAGGACGGTGCCGACCTCGGGGCGTACGCCCCCGGGGCCGGCCGGGCACTGCGCGACGAGATCCCGCCAGTGTGTCGAGAGCAGGTCCAGCACCTGCCGGCACGACTCGGCCGGCGACGTTCCCGAGCCGGTCAGCCGGTTGATGCTCCGGAACAGGTGGCCGGCGGGGGAGTCGGCCGCGATCGTGTCGCGGGCCCGCGCTGTCGCGGCCGAGGTGCTGCGCTCGGCGGACACGGTGAAGTAGGCGTCCAGCTCGTCATGGTCCGCCGCCCCGAAGTGCACCGCCGTCGGCTTGGCCCGGGTGACCCGCTGCCAGTAGTGCTCCCGCAGCGCCGCCGGGTCGTCGAGGAACGGATCGAGAGGATCCGGACCCGGGTCGCCTCGGGCCAGTGCGCCGCGGACGAGCGACCGGACGAAGCGGTCGTTCTCGGCGACCAGGTGACCCGGTGCGCTGCGAAGCCACACCTCGGAGGCCAGTTTGGCGGTCTGCATCTCCTCGTTGACGTGCCGCAGGTAGCCGTCGAGCCGCCGCCGGTCAGCCCGCATCGACGTGCCGATCCGCCCGTCCGGCCGCGTCGGCGTCCCGATCCGCTGGTCCGGCCGCGTCGACGTGTTGGTCCGGCGGTCCGGCGGAATCCGCGAACTCCGGCGCCACCAGACCCGCGTACAGCGTGAACAGCCGTGCCGTGGCCTGACGCGCGTCGTCGTCGAGCACGAGCAGGTCACCGGCGAGTGCGGCGGCGAGCGCGCCGAAGGCACCGGCGGTGACCAGCGAGTCCGGATCGTCGACCCGACGCGCGGTGCGTTCGAGGTCCAGGACGAAGCGGTGCAGCGAGTCGGCCACCCGGCGCCCGTCGGTCGGTCCCCAGGCCGGGTGCACCCGGCCGGACCGCGCGGCACGCGGCATGGCCGCTTCGAGGACGCCGAGACAGCGGCACAGCTCCGCCACCGTGTCGTCGGTCGATCCCGGCAGGGGTGCGGGTGCGCCCTGCCGGAGCCAGTCGGTCCGCAACCGCGTCAGGCAGTCGAGGATCTGCTCCGGTGCCATCTCCCGGATGACGATCCGGGCGCGTTTGCGGACCTCCTCGCGCATGTCCGCGTACAACGGCATGTTGAGCGGGCCCTGGAGGTCGTACCGCATCCGCCGGACCAGGCGCTCGTCGGCGGACCCTTCGTCCTCGCCGGCCAGGTCGGCCTCGCGCAGCCGGTTCAGCGTGACGCCCGCGCTCTGGCGGTCGTACCAGGTACGCAGTGCCGCACCCGTCAGGAGCCGGCGGTCGGTGTCGACCACGAGGTCGGGGCGGGCGAGTGACAGTCGCAACGCGTCGACGATGCGGGCGACCTCGCCCCCGAGGGCGTCCAGGAAGCTCGGCCCGGCGGCTCCCCCCAGCAGGAACCGATCGAGGTCCGAGCCGGCCAGGTCCGGCACGCCGAGCCGGCCGGTTCCGTCGTCGACCCGGTGGAAGGACGCCATGATCGCGCTGCGCGGCGCACCGGTGGAGGTCCGGTAGCGGTGATGGACCACCCGACTCGCCGCGAAGATCGTGTGACAGGGGGCGGCCAGGTTCTCCAGGTGCACGACGCGTGGCTGCCGGTCGTCGAAGAAGCGGGCCTGGGCGGCCAGCGCCTCGTCGACCCGGGCCCGGGACGGGAAGATGCAACTGTCCTCGTCGCTCGACACGTCGCCGTCCGCGTCGACGGCGCACTGCCGGAACAGCCGGTTCGTCCGGGGCAGGTAGGTGAGTCCCTGCCCGGCGGGGCCACGCTCGGTGCCCAGCGTCCAGGTCACGATCACCTTGAACTCGTCCATGAACGGGTTGTTGTCGATGTGCAGGGTGTTGTCCCGGGCGACCACGTCGAGCGGCAGGGTGTCCTTGGCCCGCAGGTCCACGATCCCCACCGGCCCACCGAGGGCATGGGCGACGAGCGCGACCAGGAGCGGGTGGGCGAACGTCTCCCGGAAGTGCGGATCGTCGAGCAGTCGGCGGGAGTGGCTCGCGTTCAGGTAGTTGTGCAGGGTGCCCCGGCTGCCCCTGGTGCCCATCTCCGCGTCGTACGCCGCGCGGGCCGCCGCGAAGCGGGGCGTGGAGAGCAGCCCGGCGAAGCTGAGCGCGCCCTCACCGGCGAGGTCGCGCCCGAGGGCGACGAACGCCGAGGCGAGGCGTGCGCCGTCCTCCTCGCCCCGACACGCCTGCCCGACGAGCGCCTCGACGTCACGCCGGAAGGCCTCGGCGGCCTCCGGTCGGCGCAGTTGGCGGTACGCCTGCGGACGCGCCAGCTCGTCGACGGAGACGAGGGGCGCGTGCCGGGTGTTCACGGCGCGACCGTCCCGACCGTGAGCGTCGACCGGGTCAGGTCGGGATGGCGTTCCAGGCGTGCCAGGGCCCGTCGGACCTCGTCGCCGGCGCTCTCGTCACCCAGGTCGGCGTAGGCGCTCTCCAACTGCGCCAGGATCGTCCGCACCGACCGGACGTTGCCGAGTGAGTCCTCCACCCGCCACGCCCGTTCCAGCCAGGTGCACGCCTGTGCCAGGTCACCGGTGCGCAGACCCACGTCCCCGAGCAGGCGCAGGGCCAGGGCCCGACCGTAGGCGTTCTGGGCGTCCTCGCAGATCGACAGGCTGCGTACCCCGAGGTCGCGCGCCCAGGAGTGGTGACCCAGCTCGGTGAGGGCGCGGGCGGCGTCGTACAGGCCACGCGCCTCGCGTACCGGCTTGGCCGTCCGGCGCGACTCGCGGGCCGCCCGCAGGCCCCACCGCAGCGCCTCGGCGTACTCGCCGGAGCGCAGCGTGAGCTCGGCCATGGCGTGCTGGGCGGAGGCCACCCCGCTGTCGTCACGCTGCGCGGCGTCCAGTGCCATCGAGGCGCGCAGCTCCGCCTTCGCGGCCTCCAACCGTCCGACGTCGGCGAGGGCCCGGCCGAGCGCCCGGCGGGACAACGCCTCCATCGCCGGGTCCCCGGCGACCGACGCGGCGACCGCCGCCTCCTGGAGGGCGAGCGTCCGGGTCACGTCCTGCCGCCAGTACAGGAACGTGTTCACCGCCCGGGCGAACCGGGTGACGAACGCGAAGTCCCCCTCGGCCGTCGCCTCCTCGACGAGGAAGGTCAACGACGGTGTCAGCGCCTCGAACCAGGCGAGGGCCTCGGTCACGTCGAAGCGGGCGGCGTCGGCGAGGTCGGCCGTCTCCCGGTCCAGCGGCGACGGATGCCGGTTGGGGTCGATGGCCCGGTCGGCGGCGTGGCTGAGCGCCAGGTGGACGACGCGGATCCGGCGGGCGTACGCCTGCTGCTCCTCGTCGCTCATCACCCGGGCGCGCGTCTCGGTCAGGTACGCCTTGATGATGTCGTGCATGCGGTACCGCCCCACCCCGATCTCGTCGACCAGGGAGGCCAGGCAGAGGGACTGGAGCAGACGGTCGCAGTCGCGCCGGGGCAGGTCCAGGATCAGCGAGAGCATCGAGAGCGAGCAGTCGGTGCTCGGCAGCATCGAGGCGACGTAGAGCACGCGCCTGGCCGGTGCGTCCAGGTCCTCGACCGACCAGGAGATCACCTTTCCCACCTCGATGCCCAGCCCGGCCCCGTCGAGGAAGCGCAGCGGGTTGCGGTCCGACTCGATGCCCAGCATCGCGTCGCGTACCGTCCAGCTGCTGTGGATGGCGAGCTTGGCCGAGACGATGGCGAGCGCCAACGGGTGTCCCTCCAGGAGTTCGACGATGCGTCGGGCGCTGCTGTCGCCCCGTTCGACCCGGACGAACCCGACCCGTTCGGCGAGGAGTTCGACGCCCTCGTCCGTGGTCAGCAGCGGGAGCTTGAGCACCTTGGCCTCGTGCCGGACGCTCATCTCCGGGACGGCGCGGCGGCTGGTGACCACCAGCCCCGACCCGTACCCGGGCACGAGGTCACGCACCTGGTCGTAGGAGCCCACGTTGTCGACGATGACGAGGCACCGCCGACCGGCGGTGGCGGACCGGAACACGTTGCCCCACTCGTCCTCGTTGTCCGGCAGGTCGCCCCGGGTGATCCCGAGCGTGGCCAGGAACGTGCGCACCGCGTCCCGGGACTCGACCGGTGGCGTGCCGGAGTACGCCCGCATGTCGACGAAGAACTGACCGTCGGGGTAGTTGTCGATGCGCGAACTCGCCCAGGCCAGGGCCAGGGTGGTCTTTCCCGAGCCGGCCAGTCCCCAGAGCATGCAGGACCGTGATCCGGGTTCGCTCATGGCCTCGTCCATTGCCTGGAGGAGATGATGGCGGCCGACGATTCTTCCGATTCCACCGGGAAGCATGCGTGGAATTTCCGCCGACCACATCGTCGACCGTGTTTGCTGGACGTAGATCGCCCCCGACGTACCCACCTGCAGCACCTGGTTGGCGGTGAGTTCCTTGGCGACGTTGCGTGGCGTGTTCTCGTCGGCGGGGACCATACCTTCGCCCTTTCCGGCAGACGGATTCCTGGCGGCGATCGGGAGGCTTCCGGCTCGGCCCGCTGATCACATGGTGACGTCGCCGACGTTCTGCGCCTGGACGAGCTTGCCCACTGTGCTGGAGGTGACCGAGTTGACCGCGCCGGTCGACACCGACACCTGCCGGAGCGCCTCCAGCAGCCGTGGATCCTCGGCCGCGTACGCCGAGAGCACCTCGACCAGTCGCGCGGTGTCCTCGTCGGAGGGAACCCGGTGTGCCGTCCGGTCCAGGGCCCCGACGACCTCTTCCGGCTCGTTCCGGCGGAGGAATCGCTGACGAATGGCGTCGACGATCGCTCCTCCGGACCCTTCGGCGATCTTGAGTAGTGCGGCGGAAACGATGGCCTCGATCATTTTCGCGGCTCCTATGGTCGAGGAACGGCCGTCATGCGGCGAGGCAAAGATTACCTATCGACGTGACCACAAGAAAGCCTCGCCCGTGCCGATCCCCGGTCGGGAGAAACAATTTCCCGTAATGTGATCCGATGTGTCCCGTACACGGGTCGTCGGGCAATGTCCGTCGTCCCCCGGCGGGGCGGCAGGACCGTCGCACAGGCTCTCCACCTGCCCTGACGGCCGCGGGGACCCGATGATCGGGTAGGACTGTCACATGGCTCTGCACGTGCGTGGTGTGCTCCTGCCCGACGACGAGGTGCGCGACCTGTGGCTGGTCGGCGACCGGGTCACCTTCGACCCGGTGCCCGGCGCCGAGACGGTGGTCGACGGCGGCTTCGTGCTGCCGGGGCTGGTCGACGCGCACTGCCACATCGGCATCGCCCGGGGCGGTACGCCGATCGCCTCGCTCGACCACGCCCGCGCGTTGGCCCGTACCGACCGGGACGCCGGTGTCCTCGCGATCCGGGACGCCGGTTCGCCCTTCCCGTACCCGGAGCTGGAGGACGAGCCCGACCTGCCGAGACTGGCCCGCGCCGGCCGGCACGTCGCGCCGCCCAGGCGGTACCTGCGGGACATCGGGATGGAGGTCGACGCGGCCGAGGTGACCGCCGCCGTGGCGACGCAGGCCGCCGCCGGGAACGGCTGGGTCAAGCTGGTCGGCGACTGGATCGACCGGGGCGTCGGCGACCTGGCGCCGGCCTGGGACGCGGAGACGATGACCGCCGCGGTGACCGCCGCGCACGCCGCCGGGGTACGCGCCGCCGTGCACACCTTCAGCGAGTCGGCCGTGGAGATCATGGTGCGGGCCGGGGTGGACTCGGTGGAGCACGGCACCGGGCTGAGCCTCGACCTGATCGACCTGATGGCCCGGCAGGGCACCGCGCTGATCCCCACCATGATCAACATTCGCACCTTCGGCGGCATCGCCGACCAGGCCCGACCCAAGTTCCCCGGGTACGCCGACCACATGATCGCCCTGCGCGACCGCTTTCCGCAGGTGGTGCGCGCCGCGTACGAGGCGGGGGTGCCGATCTACGTGGGCACCGACGCGGGCGGTGGCATCGACCACGGCCTCGCCGTCGAGGAGATGCTGCTGCTGCACGAGCAGGCCGGCATGTCCCGCACGGACGTGCTCGCCGCCGCCTCCTGGGGTGCCCGTGCCTGGTTGGGCTTCCCCGGCCTCGTCGAGGGCGGCCTCGCCGACCTCTCCGTCTATGCCGAGGACCCCCGCCGGGACCTGAACGCCCTGCGCACCCCCACCCGCCTAGTCCTCCGCGGCGCCGTCCTCCGCTGACCCTCCGACCACCCGGTCGGGTCGCGGTTGATCAAGAAGTTCGGGCCAGGTTCCGCGCCCGACGGCGACCCGAACTTCTTGATCAACTCGGGGTGGTGGGGTGGGAGCCGGGGAGGGGACGGGAGGGGCGCATAGGATGTGCGGTCATGGCGCGTGTGCTGACTCCCCGGGCGGAGGATTTTCCCCGCTGGTACCAGGACCTCATCGCAAAGGCGAAGCTGGCCGACAACGGGCCGGTGCGGGGGACCATGGTGATCCGACCGGCCGGCTATGCCATCTGGGAGCGGATGCAGGCCGAGATGGACGACCGGATCAAGGCGGCCGGGGCGGAGAACGCATACTTCCCGCTGTTCATCCCGGAGAGCTACCTCAAGCGTGAGGCCGAGCACGTCGAGGGCTTCTCGCCGGAGCTGGCGGTGGTCACCCACGGTGGTGGCAAGCAGTTGGCCGAGCCGGTCGTGGTCCGGCCCACCAGCGAGACGGTCATCGGCGAGTTCATGGCCAAGTGGATCGACTCGTACCGGGACCTGCCGCTGCTGCTCAACCAGTGGGCCAACGTGGTCCGGTGGGAGTTGCGGCCCCGGGTCTTCCTGCGGACCAGCGAGTTCCTCTGGCAGGAGGGGCACACCGCGCACGCCACCCGCGCCGACGCCCGCGCGTACGCCCGCAAGATCCTGCACGAGGCGTACGAGGACCTGATGGTGAACGTGCTCGGCATCCCGGTCGTGGTCGGGCTCAAGACGGCCCGTGAGCGATTCGCCGGGGCGACCGCCACGTACACCTGCGAAGGCATGATGGGCGACGGCAAGGCGCTCCAGCTCGGCACCAGCCACGAGCTCGGGCAGAACTTCGCCAAGGCGTTCGACATCAGCTACTCCTCCGCCGAGGGCGGCCGGGAACACGCCTGGACCACCTCCTGGGGCACCTCCACCCGGATGCTCGGCGGTCTGATCATGTGCCACGGCGACGACAACGGGCTGCGGGTGCCGCCGAGGCTGGCGCCGGTCCAGGCGTACGTGATGGTGGTCAAGGACGGCGACGGCGTGGGTGCGGCGGCGGCCAAGCTCCGCGACGCCCTGCGTGACGCCGGTGTCCGGGTGACGCTCGACGACCGGACCGACACGCCGTTCGGCCGCCGGGCCGTCGACGCCGAGCTGCGTGGCTATCCGGTACGCGTCGAGGTCGGTCCCCGCGACCTGGCCGCCGGGAACGCGGTCGTGGTGCGGCGCACCGACGGGTCGAAGGCACCCACGGCGGTGGCCGACGTGGTCGGTGCCGTACTCGCCGCTCTGGATGCCGACCAGCAGGCCCTGCACGACCAGGCGCTGGCCTTCCGCCAGTCGCGCACGGTCGACGTGGCGACGCTGGACGAGGCGCTGGAGGCGGCGGGCACCGGTTGGGCCCGGGTGCCGTGGTCGGCGGTCGGTGTGGAGGGCGAGGCGAAGGCCAACGGGCAGGGCGTGACGGTCCGCTGTCTGGTCCGTGCCGACGGGTCGGTGCCGGACACCGAGGACGAGCCCGACCTGCTCGCCATCCTGGCCCGCGCGTACTGAGGCGCCGGACACCACAGTGAGGTTCGCACCGGGCCGCCTGATCGTGCACCGCAACGTCCGGCGAGGCCGGATCGGTTGGGTGCGCCCGATGCGCGTTGTCAGCGACGATGAGCGGGGCCTGCTCCTCTGGCTGGCCCGGGACACGGCGGTGGCCGGCGAGGTGACCGAGGCCGGCGTGGGCATGCGGGGCGTCCCGTTCGCCGAGTGGGTCGTCTCGACGTACCGGCTGGCGACCGGCCGGTGGATGGGACCGCCGCTGCTGAAGTTCCTGCCGACGGGTGCCGCCCACTCGGTGTGGTGGTTCCAGGACGCGCAGGGGTGCTTCGCCCACTGGTACGTCAACCTGGAGGAGCCCGGGGTCCGCTGGGACGACGGCGACCTGGCCGGCGTCGACATCGTGGACCAGGACCTCGACGTGGTGGTGCGTCCCGACCGGAGCTGGCAGTGGAAGGACGAGGACGAGTTCACCGAGCGGCTCGCCTTCCCGGATCACTACTGGGTGTCGGACGAGGCGGCGGTCCGGGCCGAGGGCAAGCGGGCCATCCGGACCGCCGAGGCGGGCGAGTTCCCGTTCGACGGCGTCTGGTGCGACTTCGTCCCGCCGCGGGAGTGGACCGTCCCGCCGGAGTTGCCGCCCGGATGGGACCGTCCGCCGGTCCGCTGACCCCGCCGGCCGGATGTGTTCCCGGTCACGTTCGGATGATGGTCGGTGACGGAGGCAGGTCCGGTGTGAGGGATCCTGGACCGATCTGGCAGAATGGCTGGCTGGTATCCGGCGCGTGTCCGGCGCCCTCTAACCCGGGCGCGTCGCCAGTCCACCCGAGCGGTCTCCGGCCCAACCCCACTGTGCCGGTCGGCGTTCACCCATGCACACCGCCCATACCGGGCCGGTGATATCGCAACAGGAGCGAAACAACCGTGGCCGTAAAGATCCGGCTCCTGCGGATGGGCAAGATCCGCAACCCGCAGTACCGCATCGTCGTCGCCGACTCGCGCACCAAGCGCGACGGCCGGGCGATCGAGTTCGTCGGGATCTACCAGCCGAAGGAAGACCCTTCGGTGATCGAGGTCAAGTCGGAGCGGGTCCAGTACTGGCTGTCCGTCGGCGCCCAGCCGAGCGAGGCGGTGCAGCGGCTGCTGGAGCTGACCGGTGACTGGCAGAAGTACAAGGGCCTGCCGGCCCCGCCGCCGCTGAAGGTCGCCGCCGAGCGGGCCGACCGTAAGGCGGCGTACGAGGCCGAGGCGAAGGCCGCCGCCGGCCTGGCCGAGACGCCGGCCAAGCCGGCGAAGAAGGCCGCCAAGGCCGCCGAGGCCGAGGCCCCGAAGGCCGACGCGCCGAAGGCCGAGGAGCCCGCCGCCGCCGAGTCCGGCGAGCAGGCCTGACATGGCGCTGCGGCCGGCGTTGGAGCACCTGGTCAAGGGCATCGTCGACCACCCCGATGACGTGCGCGTCCGGATGGTCGACTCCCGTCGGGGCAAGCGGCTCGAAGTCCGCGTGCACCCCGAGGACCTGGGCACCGTGATCGGGCGGTCCGGCCGGACCGCCAAGGCGCTGCGCCAGGTGATCGGCTCCATCGGTGGGCGCGGCGTGCGCGTCGACATCGTCGACTCGTACTGATGCTGCTCATCGTCGGCAGGATCGGCAAGCCGCACGGCATCCGCGGTGAGGTCACCGTGGAGGTGCGGACGGACGAGCCCGAGACGCGGTTCGCCCCCGGCATGGTGTTGACCACCATGGCGGGGGCGAAGGCCGCGAACGGGCGAGGCGCTGCGCCTGCCGATCCCGGGGTGCCCTTCGAGGTGCCCGACGAGCTGACCGTGGAGTCGGCCCGTTGGCACCAGGGGCGGATGCTCGTCGCCTTCGAAGGGGTGCTGGACCGCGACGTCGCGGAGGTGTTGCGCGGCACCCTGATCGCGGTGGACAGCGCCGGCGTCGCCCCGCCGGAGGACCCGGAGGAGTTCCTCGACCACCAACTGGTGGGTCTGGCCGTGGTCACCACCGACGGCGAGCACCTCGGCGAGGTGGCCCGGATCGACCACGCTCCCGCCTCCGACCTGCTGGTGCTGCGCCGCCCCGAGGGGGGCACCGCGCTGATCCCGTTCGTCAAGGAGATCGTCCCCGAGGTCGATCTCGCCGGAGGTCGTGTGGTGGTCGACCCGCCCGGCGGCCTGCTCGACCTGTAGATCCGGGAGTACCCCTGATGCGCGTCGACATCGTGTCGATCTTCCCGGAGTACTTCGCCCCGCTGGACCTGTCCCTGGTCGGCCGGGCCCGGTCCCACGGCACGCTCCGGCTGGCCGTACACGACCTGCGGACCTGGACGCACGACGTGCACCGCACCGTCGACGACACCCCGTACGGCGGCGGTCCCGGCATGGTGATGCGGCCCGAGCCGTGGGGCGCGGCCCTGGACGCGCTGGCCCCACCGGAGGCAGCCCCGCCCCGCCTCCTGGTGCCCTCCCCGGCCGGTGTGCCGTTCACCCAGGCGCTGGCGCACGAACTGGCCGCCGAGCCGCGCCTGCTGTTCGCCTGCGGCCGGTACGAGGGCATCGACCAGCGGGTGCTCGACCACGCCGCGACCCGGATGCCGGTGACCGAGGTCAGCCTCGGCGACTACGTGCTCTTCGGCGGCGAGGTCGCGGTGCTGGTGATCCTGGAGGCGGTGACCCGCCTGCTGCCCGGCGTCCTCGGCAACGCCGGCTCGCTCGACGACGAGTCGCACGCGCACGGGTTGCTGGAGGCGCCGATGTACACCAAGCCGGCGACCTGGCGCGATCTGGAGGTGCCAGCGGTCCTCCGCTCCGGCGACCACGGCCGGATCGCCCGGTGGCGTCGGGACGAGGCGCTGACACGGACCGGTCGGCGTCGTCCGGACATGCTCGCCGCGATCGACCCGAGCAGCCTCGACAAGCGGGACGTCGCGGCGCTGGACCGGGCCGGATTTCAGGTGCCCGGGGCGGATGTGGCAAAGTAGGGGGGTTGCCGCAGTCGCCCACGCCGTGAACGGCTGCGAGGATCCCCGACCGGGGTCGGTTCCGGCCGGCCACCACCGGAGATCAGTATCACCCATCCGCGCGCCGAGTGACGGTGCGCCGTGAGCCTCACGAGGACTACACGATGAACATCCTGGACGCCCTTGACGCCCAGTCGAAGCGCACCGACCTGCCCGACTTCCGTGGCGGTGACACCGTCAAGGTGCACGCCCGAGTCGTCGAGGGCAACCGGTCCCGGGTCCAGATCTTCCAGGGCGTCGTCATCCGCCGCCAGGGCGACGGGCTGCGCGAGACGTTCACCGTCCGCAAGCTCAGCTTCGGTGTGGGTGTCGAGCGGACCTACCCGGTCAACAGCCCGGCGATCGACCGGATCGAGGTCGTGACCCGTGGTGACGTCCGCCGCGCCAAGCTCTACTACCTGCGCGAGCTGCGGGGCAAGAAGGCCAAGATCAAGGAGCTGCGCGAGAAGCAGCCCAGCTGACATCGCGCTACGCCACGCCGCCCGAACTGCGCGTATGCCGTACCGGCCAGACCGCACTACCCTGGTCGGTACGGGCGCAGCGGGCCGGTGATCCGCCGGACAGGCGGATGAACCCCACTGCCGCCCGGGAGGTCTCGATGAGACTTCCGGGCGGTAGTCGTTTCTGCGGACCGGGGAGTGGGCGTGGTACAGACGCTTGACGACAGCGGCGCGGTCGATCCGTGGCGACGACGCACCCGGCGCAGCAAACCGCAGATGCCACTCTGGCAGGAGCTGCCGCTGCTGCTCGTCGTCGCGTTCTGCCTCGCGGTGCTGATCCGCACCTTCCTGCTCCAGGCCTTCTTCATCCCCTCCGGGTCGATGGAGGACACGCTGCTGGTCAACGACCGGGTGCTGGTCAACAAGGTCGTCTACACCATGCGCGACCCGGAACGCGGCGAGGTGGTCGTCTTCCGTGGCACCGAGCAGTGGGTGCCGCAGGTCGACCCGCAGCCGCCCACCAGCTTCGCCGACAAGCTCGGCCGCACCATCGGTGACCTGGTCGGCGACGGCCGACCCGGCGAGAAGGACTTCATCAAGCGCGTCATCGGGCTACCCGGCGACCGGGTGAGCTGCTGCGACGACCAGGGTCGGGTACTCGTCAACGGCACCCCGCTGGACGAGTCGGCGTACGTGCTGCGGGACTCGCCGCTGGACCTGCCGCCGAACCCGGAGGAGTGCCGCTCCCGGCGGTTCGAGGAGATCGTCGTACCACCGGGGCAGATATTCGTGCTGGGTGACCACCGCCTGGTCTCGCAGGACGCGCGCTGCCAGGGCCCGGTGCCGATCGACAACGTGGTGGGGCGGGCGTTCGCGGTGGTCTGGCCGTCGAACCGCTGGCACTCGCTGCCGATCCCGGAGACGTTCGCCGGTGTCGCTCCGGCCGCCGGTGCCGACGGCGCCGCGCCGCCGGTCCGACCCGCACCGGTGGGAGACGTCGTCCTGATCCTCCCCATCGCGGCCACGCTGACCGTTCTCGCGCGTTCCGGACGGTGGTCCTCGACCCGGCAACGTAGGCTCCTTCCGTGATTGACGAGCAGACCGACAAGTCGCGCCATTCGTTCTGGAAGGAACTGCCCATCCTTCTGGGGGTGGCGATCGTGGTCGCGGTACTGGTGCGTGCCTTCGTACTGCAGACCTTCTTCATCCCCTCGCCGTCGATGGAGAACACTCTCAAGATCGACGATCGGGTGCTGGTCAACAAGCTGGTGTACAACTTCCGGTCACCGCACCGGGGCGAGGTCATCGTCTTCAAGGCGCCGGTCGAGTGGAGTGGCAACCCGGCGGGGGAGGACTTCATCAAGCGCGTGATCGGCGTCGGCGGCGACCGGATCGTCTGCTGCGACGACCAGGACCGGCTGACGATCAACGGCACGCCGCTGGACGAGCCGTACATCTTCTCCTTCGACGGACGGCGCGACAAGCCAGCGGACCAGGAGTTCGACGTCCAGGTGCCGCCGGGCCGGCTCTGGGTGATGGGCGACCACCGGTCCGCCTCCGGCGACTCGCTGGAGCACTACCAGCAGTCCGGGCAGAACATCGACACGGCCACCATCCCCGAGCAGGACGTGGTGGGTCGGGCCTTCACGATCTTCTGGCCGGTCGATCGGGCCACCCTGCTGACCGTGCCCGAGCAGTTCGAGTCGATCCCGCAACCCTGACCCCGGGTGCCCGGCAACGGGTGGCGTGGGAGTTGTCGGCGGGGTCTGGCAGGCTATTGCCGTGACGGTCTATACCCCGAGGCGCGCTGCCCGCGTGCTCCTGGTCGACGCGGAGGGCAGGTTGCTGCTCTTCCGTGGCGTCGATCCGGCCCGACCGGAGCACGGACGCTGGTGGTTCACCGCCGGCGGTGGGCTCGACCCCGGGGAGACGTACGCCGAGGGTGCCGCCCGTGAGCTGGCCGAGGAGACCGGATTGCGGCTGTCCGTGGCCGAGATCGGCGAGCCGGTGCACGCCGATCTGATCGAGTTCCCCTTCGACGGGGTGTGGTATCGGCAGGAGCAGCAGTTCTTCCTCGTGCGGGTGGCGGCGCACGAGGTCGACTCCGCGGGCTTCAACGAGATCGAGCGGGGCAGCGTGGACGGCCACCGGTGGTGGTCGGCGGCGGAGTTGGCCGACACCGACGAGCGGTACTACCCGCAGGACCTGCCGCAGCTGCTGGCCCGGGTGCTCGCCCCCGGCTCGCCCCGGACCTCGGGTGCGCCATGCTGACCCCGCCCCGCACCGTGGTGCGCCGCGACGCCGGTCTCTACGCGCTGGAACGCGCCCTGCAACGACGGGGCTTCCGGCACGTCGCCGGTGCCGACGAGGCCGGTCGGGGAGCCTGCGCCGGGCCGCTGGTGGCCGCCGCCGCGATCCTGCCCGAGGGGCGACGCGGCGAGATCGACGGACTGGCCGACTCCAAGCTGCTCACCGCGGCCAGTCGGGAGCGGGTGTACGACGAGGTCGTCGCGCGTGCCCTGGCGTACGCGGTGGTGGTCGTCCCGGCCGAGGAGGTCGACGCCCGGGGGCTGCACGTGTGCAACCTGGCCGCCATGCGTCGGGCGCTCGCCTCGCTGACGGTACGCCCGGAGTACGTGCTGACCGACGGGTTCGGCGTGGACGGGCTGGGCGTGCCCGGGCTGGCCGTGTGGAAGGGCGACCGGGTGGCCGCCTGCGTGGCGGCGGCGAGCGTGCTCGCCAAGGTCACCCGGGACCGGATCATGGTGGAGCTGGACGCGGTGCATCCCGGCTACGGATTCGCCGAGCACAAGGGGTACGTCACCGCGGAGCACAGCGCGGCGTTGCGCGACCGTGGGCCGTGCCTCCAGCACCGGTTCTCGTATGTCAACGTGGCCGCCGTCTCGGGGCGGGACGGTCGGCCGCCACGCTCCCGGCGACCGATGGGTGCAAGCCCGGACGAGCCGATGGAGCGCTCAGCCGCCGTAGGGGGTACCGTCGGCGTGGCGTTGGGCGAGCAGCCTCGGCCTCCGGCGTCGGTGGGGGAAGATGTGGTCATGGAAGGCGGAGTGCGATGAGCGCGGAAGATCTCGAGAAGTACGAGACCGAGATGGAGCTCCAGCTCTACCGGGAGTACCGCGACATCGTCCGTCAGTTCTCCTACGTGGTGGAGACCGAGCGCCGGTTCTACCTGGCGAACCAGGTCGACCTGCACGTGCGTAACTCCGACGGCGAGGTCTACTTCGAGGTCGAGATGCACGACGCGTGGGTGTGGGACATGTATCGTCCGGCCCGGTTCGTGAAGAACGTCCGCGTCATGACGTTCAAGGACGTCAACGTCGAGGAGCTGGAGAAGCCGGACATCTCCCTCCCCGCCGACTCCGGCTTCGGCGGCTGATCCGTCCGTCGCCGCCCGGACGGGCATCGCCGGTGGCCCCCACCGCCGCGATCCGTCCACCGTGTCCGGTCAGCGGTCGACGTCCCCGGTCGGCCGCCCGGTGAACTCGAACATCGTCACCCCGCTCGGCAGCGGTCGGGGAGTTCCGAGGAACCGGTGCGTGCCCACCCCCACCCCGTGCGCCGGCGAGCTGACCGCCACCGGGGCGAAGCCCTCCTCGGCGAACCAGTCGCAGATGGCCGGCACCAGATCCGGTGCTCGCCGGTGCCGCGTCCAGAAGACCGTGCCGCCGGTGGCGCAGAGCGACGCACAGTGGCCCACCGTGGACCGGACGTCCGACTCGGTGATGTTGCCGAAGACGCCGCAGGCCAGCACCAGGTCGGCCGGGACCATCCCCGCGTACGCGTCGGTGCGTGCCGCGTCACCCCGCACCACCTCGACCCCGGAGAGCCCGGCCCGCGCCACCGCCGCCCGCGCCACCTCGACGTTGCGCGGATCGAGTTCCACCAACCGTGCCGTCACGTCGGCGCCGCGCGGGTGCGCCGCCAGCACCGGGATCACGTCGCGTCCCTGACCGGCGCAGAGACTGACAGCCCGAAGGCGTCCGGGCCGTGCCTCGTCCAGCGCCGCGCCGACGCGGGTACGCACCTCCGCCACCCGCCGGGACAGCGGTGAGGCCGGGTCGGCGTACTGGTCGTGCCAGGCGTACCAATCACGCGTCACCAGGTCGAGCCTAGGTCGTCTGTCGACGCCCGGGGCCCCGCCGCAGGCCGGGCCATAGCAGATCAACTTCTCCGGCGCGGCCTGTCCACAAGAGGCTCCGCTGTCCACAGGCGACGGGTGTGGGGCGGCGGGTAGCGGTCCGTCCGGTCAGGATCGCGGCATGTCCCTCCGGTCGTTGATCAGATTTGTTCCTCCCGCTTCGACGCGGCGTGTGTCTGCGCGGCCTGTGTCTGACTGGGCCGGCTCGATGGTGTCTGTTTCGGGCGGGGGCGGATCGGCTCGGGATGGCGAGGTTGTGCCATTTCTTGCCGTCCGCGCGCCATCGACCGTCACTGTGCGTCTTCTCGCCTGCCGGAGTCTCGTCGTACGGCCCGCCGGTGCGACTCGTCCGCTCTCGGCGGCCCCCAGCGGTGGCAGGCGGACGGTCCCGGCCGTTCTGCTCGCCGGGTGCGTCGCGCTGCTGCCGCTCCTGGCGTCGCCGGCGGTCGCGGCCAGGCCGCGCGGCTCTGCGGTGCGGGCGGCGCAGGTGGCTGCCCTGCCTCCCGTCGCGCCGCTTCCGGCTGAGCTGCTCTCGGCTGAGATGCTTCCGGCTGCGCCGCTCACGGTCGCACCGCTCACGGTCGCACCGGTGCCGGCTGCTCCGGAACGGCCGGCGGAGGCCGCACGGTTCAGGTGGCCGGTCGACGGTCGGCCGCATCCGGTGCGTCGCTTCGATCCGCCGCCCCGACCGTGGCTGCCCGGCCATCGCGGGGTCGACCTGCTCGCCCCGGCCGGTGCGACGATCCGGGCCGCCGGCACCGGCACGGTCCTGTTCGCCGGCGTGGTCGCCGGACGTCCGGTCATTTCGGTGGTGCACCCGGACGGCCTGCGCACCACCTACGAGCCGGTCTCGCCGGACGTCACGGTCGGCACGTCGGTGGCGGCGGGAACCGCGCTGGGCACCCTGCTGCCGGGGCACGCCGGCTGCCCGGAGGCGGCGTGCCTGCACTGGGGCCTGCGTCGGGGGGACGACTATCTCGATCCGCTGGCCCTGCTCGGTCTCGGGCGATCCCGCCTGCTGCCGCTCGATCCGGAACCACCCGCCGCGACCTCGCGGCCCGATGCGGTCAGCGTTGGGCGAGCAGGGTGGGCAGCCGGACGGCGAGCCGCTCGTACTCGTCCGGCGAGTTGTACACCTGCCCGCAGAGCCGCAACAATCCCCGTCCGCCGAAGGTCATGACCGCTACCTGGGTGGCGAGCCGCTCGGCGATCCGGGCCTGCAACGCCCGCGCCGCGTCGAGGTTCGTGGCGAGGCCCGCCGGCAACGGGACGATCCGCATGGCGACGGTCGGTCCGCCGGGGTCGAGCAGTCCGGCGGGCGGCACCGCGAGCGCGTCCCCGACCACCCGTTGCCCGTACGCGGCCAGTGCGGCGTTGTGCGCGCGTACCCGGTCCACACCGAGGCTGCGCAGTGCGTACAGCCCGGCGGGTGCACTGAGCCACGCGGTGTAGTCCGCCGTCCCCTGCCACTCCAACCGGCCCGGGAAGCCGGACTCCTGCTCCCAGGAGACCACCAGCGGCTCGATCCGGTCCCGCCAGGCCGGTGACACCACGAGCACCGCGGTGCCGCGCGGCGCGTACCCCCACTTGTGCAGGTTGCCGACCCAGAAGTCGGCGCCGATGCCCTGCACCGACGCGGCCAGCATGCCCGGCGCGTGCGCGGCGTCGACCAGCACGGGTACGCCCTGCTCCCGGGCGAGCCCGACGATCGCGGCGACCGGGAACAGTCGGGCCGTGGCCGAGGTGACCTGGTCCACCACCAGCAGCCGGGTACGCCCCGGACGCAGCCCGGACCGGACGACCTGCAGGATCTCCTCGTCGGTGGCGGTCAACGGCACCCGCAACACGCGGTGGGTCATCCCGGTCCGGCGGCACTCCCGCTGCACCGACAGCGTGACCGCGCCGTAGCCGTGGTCGGTGGTGACTACCTCGTCGCCCTCGCGCAGCCCGAGCGACTGGAGCACCACCGCCACGCCGGTGGTGGCGTTCGGGATCAGGGCGGTGCCGTCCGGGTCCGCGCCGAGAAAGGTGGCCAGGTGGCGGCGGGTGTGCGCGATCCGGTCGGTCAGCCCCTGCACGAAGAAGCGCAGCGGGTCCGACTCCATCTCGTCGCGCAACCGCTGCTGGGCCCGCTGCGCGACGATCGGCACCGCCCCGAACGAACCGTGGTTGAGGTGACTGGTCGCCGGATCGAGGGAGAAGAGCAGACGGGCGCCCGCGATCGGCTCGGGCGGCGGCGGGACGCTCACCCGATGATCGTAACCGCTGATCGGCGTCGCCCGGCCTGCTCCGCTCAGGCGCGGGGATGTGCCTGCCGGTACGCGGCGCGCAGCCGCTCCACCGAGACATGGGTGTAGACCTGGGTGCTGGCCAGCGACGAGTGTCCCAGCAACTCCTGCACCGCTCGCAGGTCCGCACCACCTTCCAGCAGGTGGGTGGCGGCGGAGTGGCGCAGCGCGTGCGGGCTCGTCCGGGGCAGGTCGGCGGCCTCGGCGTACCCGGCGACGATCCGGCGGGCGGTCGTCGGGTTCAGCCGACCGCCGCGGTCGCCGAGCAGGAGCGCGTCGCGGGATCCCGGGACCGCCAGCACGGTCCGTCCGCGCCGCAGCCAGTCGTCGAGGGCCCGCTGGGCGGGCAGCCCGTACGGCACGGTCCGTTCCCGTCCCCCCTTGCCGTGGACCCGGATCACGCGTCGGCCGTGGTCGACGTCGGCCACGTCGAGCCCGCACGCCTCGCTGACCCGTACCCCTGTGCCGTAGAGCAGTTCGAGCAGCACCCGGTCCCGCAGCCGTACCGCCTCGGCGTCCCGGTCCGGTTCGCCCGGACCATCGAGGGCGCTGTCTCCCCGGCCCGTCCGGTCGGTGCCGGCGGCCCCCGGCACGATGCCTGTGCCCGGCGCGCTCTCTGTGTTCGGCGCGGCGGCGGTGTCCGGGGCGGCGGCGGTGTCCGGCGCGCTGCCCGTGTTGGCGGCGGCGCCTGCGTTCGGGGCGGTGCCGGTGGCGGTGCCTGTCTCGGAGGCGGTGCCTGTGTTGGCGGCGGTGCCCGTGTTCGGCGTGGTGACGCGGGTCGGGGCCTCCACGAGTTGGGCGGCCTGGTCGGCGCGGAGCACCGTGGGCAGGGTCCGTCGTGGGCGAGGACTGGCCAGGGTGGCGGCCACGTCGGTGGGCAACAGCCCCTCCCGGTGCGCCCAGGCACTGAAGGTCCGCGCCGCTGCCGCACGCCGGGCCATCGAGGTGCGGGCCGCGCCCGTCGTGCGTTGCCGGGCAAGCCAGCTGCGTACCGTGTCGAGGGTCAACTCGGCGACCTGGGTGCAGCCCATCCGTCGGGCGTGCTCCATCAGGGACACCAGATCCGCGACGTAGGCCCTGACCGTGTGCGTCGACCGGTTGCGGACCGAGGCGAGGTGGCGGGCGAAGTCGTCCACCGCGTCGCGCAACGGCCCCGGCAGCGCCGCGTGCACCGCCCGGGTGCCGCGGACGTCCCGGCCCTGTCCACCCGTACCCCGCACGGCTGCCAGCCTACGGCGGGCTGGCGTCACCCGCGACCAGCTGGGTCAGCCAGGGCGAACCCGTCCCTGCGCCGCACCACGAGGGACAGTTCCTCCAGCATCGGCAGGGTGCGCAGCACCGTGCGGACGGCCAGGCCGGCCCTCGCGGCGAGGTCGTCCACCCCGACGGTGCCGCGTCGGGGCAGCGATTCCAGGATCGACCTCGCGTCCTCGTCGAGCAGGTCGGCGGGGCGTTCCGGACCGCGCGGCACCGGCGCCAGCTCACCGATCGGACCCACCTCCTCCAACACCTGCGCCAATCCGGTCACCAGCCGTGCCGCCGGTTGTTCCCGCAGGATCTCGTGCGCGCCGACCGACATCGCGGAGGTGACCGGACCGGGCACCACCATCGCGGGCCTGTTCAGGGCGAGCGCGCGTCGGGTGGTCTGGGTCGCACCGCTGCGCGCCGCCGCCTCCACCAGAACGGTGCCTCTGGTGGCCGCCGCGATGACCCGGTTACGGATGAGGAAGCGAGGACGCAAGGGCTCGGCGCCCGGTGGCCACTCGCTGACCAGCAGGCCGGTCTCGGCGATCCGGTCGAACAACGCGGTGTTGCCCAGCGGGTACGGCCGGTCCACCCCGCACGCGAGCACCGCGACGGTCGACCCACCGGCGTTCAGGGCACCACGGTGCGCGGCGGCGTCGATGCCGAACGCACCGCCGGAGACGACCGTCCACTCCCGGTCGGCCAACCCGTAGGCGATGTCCGTGGCGACGTGCAGGCCGTACGGCGTGGCCGCCCGCGCCCCCACCACCGCCACCGACCGGTCCAGCGTCTCGTCCAACCGCCACGCGCCGCGTACCCAGAAGCAGAGCGGCGGCGCCGTCTCGATGTCGACCCGACGTTGCTTGCCGGGCAGTTCCAGTCGGAGGTGCCGCAACTGCTCGACGGTCATCGGCCACTCGTCGTCGTCGGGCGTGACGAGGCGGGCACCGAGCCGGTCGGTGCGGCGCAGTGCCTCGGCGGCGACCGCCCGGGGATCACCGACCCGGGTCCGCGCGGCCACACCGTCGCGCAGGTCCTCCTGCGGTGCCCCGCCGTCCAGCAGCAACTCCAGTGCGGCAACCGGCCCGATCTCGTCGACCAGCCCGTACACCGAACGGGTGCCCGGCTCGGCCAGCCAGGTCAGCGCCACCCGTGCCAGCCGCGACTCCTCGTGCGTGCTCACGTACCCTCTCCCGTCCTCAGTGTGATGGCCTCGGCGATGTCCTTCTTGTCCGGCTGGGCCCGCCCGTCCAGGTCGGCGATCGTCCAGGCGAGCCGGATGACCCGGTCGAAGCCGCGAGCGGACAGCGACCCGGAGTCCAGACGGGTCCGCAGGTCGGCGGTGACCGGGTAGGGCAGCCGCCACGGTGCCCGGCGCAGGTTCGGCCCGGGTATCTCGGAGTTGAGCCGGCGCCCCAGCGCCGTCCACCGTTCGGCCGCTGCCTGCCGTGCGGCGTCGACCCGCGCGGCCACCACCGCCGAGGACTCGTGCGCGGCGGGTTCCATCAGCTCGGCCGCCCGCATCGGTGGCAGGCGGACCTGGAGGTCGATCCGGTCGAGCAGCGGACCGGAGAGCCGGGCGAGGTAGCGGCGACGAGCGGCGGGGGCGCACTCGCACCGGTCGTCGCCCGCCGGGTTCGCACACGGGCACGGATTGGCGGCCAGCACCAGTTGGGCCCGGGCCGGGTACTCGGCACCGCCCCGACTGCGGGTCAGCAGCACCCGACCGTGCTCCAACGGCTGGCGCAGCGCCTCCAACGCCGGCTTGCTGAACTCCGGCGCCTCGTCGAGGAAGAGCACTCCACGGTGCGCGAGGGAGATCGCACCCGGCCGGGCGAGTCCCGCGCCGCCCCCGACGATGGAGGGCACGGTGGCGGTGTGATGCGGGGCCTGGAACGGCGGCCGGCGGATCAGTCGGCCGCCGGCCGGCAGCAGACCCGCGACCGAGTGCAGCGCGGTCACCTCCAGCGCGGCACCGTCGTCCAGCGTCGGCAGGATCGACGGCAGGCGTTCGGCCAGCATGGTCTTGCCGGCGCCGGGTGGCCCGATCAACGCCAGGTGGTGTCCACCGGCGGCGGCGACCTCCAAAGCCCGCCGGCCGAGCCCCTGCCCGGCGACGTCGGCGAGGTCCGGGCCGGTGATCACCTCCGGTGCGTCGTCGACCGGCGGTTCGATCAGTGGTCGGCCGTCGCGGACGAAGCAGACCAGCCGGTGCAGGCTGTCCACGCCTCGCACCCGCAGGCCGGGCACCACGGCGGCCTCGGCCGCGTTGCCCGCCGGCACGATCACCCGGTCGACGCCGGCCCGGGCCGCCGCGGCCACCATCGGCAGGACGCCCCGGACCGGGCGCACCGCGCCGTCGAGACCCAGCTCGCCGAGGATCGCCACGCCGTCCAGCGGCAGCAGCGGCAGTTCGCCCGAACCGCCGAGCAGCGCCACCGCGATCGCCAGGTCGAACGCCGAACCGAACTTGGGCAGCGTGGCCGGCAGCAGGTTGAGGGTGATCCGTCGGTTAGGCCACCGCTGGCCGGAGTTCACCACCGCCGCGCGGACCCGGTCGCGTGCCTCGTGCAGCGCCGTGTCGGGCAGACCGGAGATGACCACTCCGGGCAGGCCCGGCGCGAGGTCCGCCTCCACCTCCACCAGGTGCCCCTCCACTCCGACCAGGCCGACGCAGAGCACCCGGGCGTAGCTCATCGCCGACCCACCGCGCACTCGCGTGGCACCACGAACCCGCCCGGTGGGCGTACCTGACCGGCGGTCGGTCGCGGTACCGCACGGCCGGTCGGACGCACCTGGGGGCCGGTCGGGTGAACCCCACCACCGGTCGGCGACGACGTCGCACCACGTCTGCCGTGGCGGGAGGACATCGCACCACGTCTGCCGAGGCGGGACGACGTCGCACCGCGTCTGCCGTGGCGGGGCATCAGAAGGCGCCCTTGAGGTGTTCGACGCGGGCCCGGCCGGCTGCGGGCAGCAGGACCGAGAGGACGTCGAAGCGGATCTCGTCGGCGGTGGTGCCGGTGCTCGCGAGCCAGGCGGCGGCGAGCCGGCGCAGGCGGCGTGCCTTGCGCGCCACCACCGCCTCGGCGGGCGTGCCGAAGCGTGTGGTGCGACGCGTCTTCACCTCGCAGAAGGCGAGCACCGGCCCGTCCCAGGCGATGATGTCGATCTCTCCGGAGGGGCAGCGCCAGTTCCGCTCCACCGGCCTTAGGCCCGTCTCGATCAGGTGGCGGACGGCGCACCGCTCCCCGTAGCCGCCGACCGCCTGGTTCCGCTTGGTCATGCCGGCACCCTGCGCCCGTACGCCGTGCCGAGGCGACCCCGTCGAGGCGACCTGTGGACAACCGCGAGGGCTGTGGACGACCAGACGATCATGCCTTTCGTGTGCTAGGCGTGCGCTAATCCACGAATCCGGCCGTTACTCTGCGTACCTGGTCGAATTGGCGCATGGCCTGTGGCCAGGCGCGGGATCGGAATGGCGTACGTCCGGCCGGTCGCATACGGTGCCGACGTGGACGGACGACGCAGCTTTTCCGATGACCAGGAGTCGCCCTGGTATCCGGGTGAACGGGACCGTGGCTACGGTGAACCGGACTGGCGCAGTACCTCGGAGGCGCGGTACCGCGACGACGACCCCCTGGCCGTTCCCGAGCAGCGGGTGGACGACGACGACCGGTACGGCACACCGCGACGCTTCGGCACCCCGGATCCGCTCGGTGACGCCCCGGCAGAGACGGAGCGCTACCGGGCGTCGCGCTTCCGGCGACCGGACGCTTCCGGCGACCCGGAGATCTCCGGTGAACTGCCGTCCGACCGTCCCGGTCGCCGGGCCGCCCGGGAGGCGACGCCGACCTCCGGCGGAGCGTTGCCGGTGACCGACCCGATCCGGCCGGCCCCGCTGGGCGGGTACCCGATCGTCGAGGCCAAGCGGTCGGTGGAGACGGCGAACCCGTTGGAGATGCCGACCGGGGCGATGCCGCCCGTGGCACCCCGGACGGACCTGCCGGGCGCCGAGCACCCCTATCCGGCAAGCGACACCGAGCACCCGGCGGCCGGCGTGGGCGCACACCAGGCCGGCACGAGTGCCGTACACCAGGCCGGCGCCGTGGGTGCCGGCGTGCAGGTCGGCGCTGCGGGTACCGGCTTCCCGGCCGGCGGGGCGGGGTCCGCGTACCCGGTCGACGCCGCCACTGCCGGCTACCAGGCGCTGGCGACGCAGCCGGGGGTTCCGGCCGGTGACGGTGTCTACCGGTCGCGTCGTCCGGTGCTCGCGGTGCTGTTCGCCGTGCTGGTCGCGATCTTCGAGGTGCCCGCGCTGCTGGTGCTGCTGCACGGCGTCACCGCGGATCCGGTCTCCGCCGCCGACGTGCTGACCGGCACGTTCCTGATGATCGGCCTGCCGATCTTCGCCGCCGGCCTGTACGGGCTGCGGACCAGCGGCTTCTCGCTGACCGACGGGGCACGAGGCTGGCTTCGCCCGCCCACCGCGTACCTGACCGTCGGCCTGGCGCTCTTCCTCACCGCCGCGCTGGCCGCCGGCTGAACCACCGGCGGCGGCGTCTGCCCGGGGGTGCGGCGGCGTCTTCCGGGGGGTGCGGCGGCGTCTTCCGGTGCGTTAGGAGGGGCCCTTCCTATACCGGAGGCGTTAGTAGGGGGCCCTTCCTTACACCCGGGCGTGGCGGGGTGGGGAGGGCGCGTACACTGGGCGACTGGCGACCGCCTCGCGCGGTCGACCTCGCGTGCCCTCTCCACGAATCGTCGTGGGGCGACGGCCTCCCTGGTCCCGATCCTTCGGGCCCGTCATGGCCGGCGACCGGGCGCCAGGACGCCCGACCGCCGGTCGGGCGAGACAACCAGGGACCGCAAGGAGTACAAACCATGGCCGTCGTGACCATGCGTCAGCTGCTGGAGAGCGGTGTTCACTTCGGGCACCAGACCCGGCGCTGGAACCCGAAGATGAAGCGCTTCATCTTCACCGAGCGTAACGGCATCTACATCATCGACCTCCGCCAGACTCTCGACTACATCGAGAAGGCGTACGAGTTCGTGCGCAACACGGTGGCCGAGGGTGGCAGCATCCTCTTCGTCGGCACCAAGAAGCAGGCCCAGGAGGCGATCGCCGAGCAGGCGACGCGGGTCGGTCAGCCGTACGTCAACCACCGCTGGCTCGGTGGCATGCTGACCAACTTCCAGACGGTGTACAAGCGGCTGCAGCGGATGAAGGAGCTGGAGGCCCTCGGTGACCTCAGCGGCACCGCCGCCGGTTACACCAAGAAGGAGACCCTGCAGCTCTCCCGCGAGAAGATCAAGCTGACCCGCACCCTGGGTGGTCTTCGGGACATGCAGAAGCTCCCGGCCGCGGTCTGGGTGGTCGACACCAAGAAGGAGCACATCGCCGTCGACGAGGCCCGCAAGCTGGGCATCCCGGTGATCGCCGTGCTCGACACCAACTGTGACCCGGACGAGGTCGACTTCCCGATCCCGGGCAACGACGACGCGATCCGCTCGGCCGAGCTGCTGACCAGGGTCGTCGCCGCCGCCGTCGCCGACGGTCTGATCACCCGCTCCGGCCGTCGCCGGGGTGGCGACGAGAAGCCGGAGGCCGGCGTGGCCACCGACGAGCCGCTGGCCGAGTGGGAGCGCGAGCTGCTCGAGGAGCCGAAGAAGGCCGACGACGCGCAGCCGGCGACCGAGCCGCAGCAGGCCGCCGACGCGCAGCCGGCCGCCGAGGCTCAGCCGGCCACCGAGGCGCAGCAGCCCGCCGAGCAGCCGGCCGCCGTCGCCGGTCAGTGACCGCACCGCCGTCCGGCCACCGTCCGTCCCTGACGACGGTGGCCGGCGGCGGGCAGACCGGGCACGAACCTCTCGGAACCGGGTAATCGTCACCTCAGTCCATTTCACCCGCAGTCCCAACACCGAAGAGAGAGCCATGTCCCAGATCACCGCGGCGGACGTCAAGAAGCTCCGCGACCTGACCGGCGCCGGCATGATGGACAGCAAGAAGGCCCTGACCGAGGCCGAGGGCGACTTCGACAAGGCCGTCGAGATCCTGCGCGTCAAGGGCGCCAAGGACGTCGGCAAGCGGGCCGGGCGGACGGCCGCGAACGGCCTCGTCGCCCACTCCGGCCGGGCCCTGCTGGAGCTGAACTGCGAGACCGACTTCGTCGCCAAGAACGACGCCTTCATCGCGCTCGCCCAGCAGCTGGTCGAGCACGGTGAGCGCTCCGGCGCGAGCAACGCCGAGGAACTGCTGGCCAGCGAGCTCGACGGCCGTCCGGTCGCCGACCTGGTCCAGGAGCAGTCCGCCAAGATCGGCGAGAAGCTGGTGCTGAACCGCTTCGCCAAGCTGGACGGCACGGTCGCGGTCTACCTGCACCGCAAGGCCCAGGACCTGCCCCCGGCGGTGGGCGTGCTGGTGCAGTACGCCGGCAAGGCCGACGAGGCCGGCGACGCCGACGCCCGTGGCGCGGCCATGCAGATCGCCGCGATGCGCCCGAAGTACCTCACCCGGGACGAGGTGCCGGCGGAGATCGTCGAGTCCGAGCGGCGGATCGCCGAGCAGACCGCCCGCGAGGAGAACAAGCCCGAGGCCGCTCTGCCGAAGATCGTCGAGGGTCGGGTCAACTCCTTCTTCAAGGACTTCGTGCTGCTGGAGCAGTCGTCGGTCACCGACAACAAGAAGTCGGTGAAGCAGGTGCTGGCCGAGGCCGGCATCGAGATCACCCGCTTCGTGCGGTTCGAGGTCGGCCAGTCCTGACCTTCGGCCGGGCGTACGCGCCCGTGCTGGGCAACGACACGACGAGGAGGCCGCCGGTGTACGCGACACACACCGCGGTCTCCTCGTCCCATAAGGTCGGCAGCGGCAGATGTGCGCACCCGGGCGCGGCAGTGGGGGAAGGACGGGCGGATGACGCAGGTTGTGAGTGACCCGACGCTGGCGGTGGACGACCCGTTGGCGCCGCCGCCCGGCCGGGCACGCCGGGTGGTGCTGAAGCTCTCCGGCGAGGTGTTCGGCGGCGGCGAGATCGGTGTGGACCCGGACGTCGTCCAGGCCATCGCCCGGCAGATCGCCACCGTGGTCCGTCGCGGTGTGCAGGTCTCGGTGGTGGTCGGCGGCGGCAACTTCTTCCGGGGCGCGGAGTTGCAGAAGCGGGGCATGGACCGGGCCCGGGCCGACTACATGGGCATGCTCGGCACCGTGATGAACTGCCTCGCCCTGCAGGACTTCCTGGAGAAGGAGGGCATCGAGACCCGCGTGCAGAGCGCGATCACGATGGCCCAGGTGGCCGAGCCGTACATTCCGCTGCGGGCGATCCGGCACCTGGAGAAGGGCCGTGTGGTCATCTTCGGCGCCGGTGCGGGTATGCCGTACTTCTCCACCGACACGACGGCCGCCCAGCGTGCGCTGGAGATCCACGCGGACGTGGTGCTGATGAGCAAGAACGGTGTGGACGGCGTCTACAGCGCCGACCCCCGGATCGACCCGACCGCCAGCAAGTTCGAGTCGATCACCTTCTCCGAGGTGCTGCGCCGCAACCTGCGGGTCGCCGACGCGGCCGCCTTCAGCCTCTGCATGGAGAACGGACTTCCGATGCTGGTCTTCGGCGCGCAGGGTGACGACACCATCGTCCGCGCGGTGGGCGGCGACAAGATCGGCACGCTGATCACCACCTGAGCTGACCGTCGACGGTGACCTCGGCGGTCCGTCCCGGTGACCCGACAAGCCCACGACGAGCACAAGAAGGAGGCGAGGAGAGCGGTGATCGACGACACCCTCCTCGAGGCCGAGGAGAAGATGGAGCGTGCGGTCGAGCACGCCAAGGAGGAGTTCGGTGCCATCCGCACCGGTCGCGCCACTCCGGCCATGTTCTCCAAGATCATCATTGACTACTACGGCAGCCCCACGCCGCTGACCCAGATGGCGTCCGTGGGCGTCCCCGAGCCGCGTATGGCCATCATCAAGCCGTACGACAACTCGCAGATCAACGCCATGGAGAAGGCGATCCGCGACTCGGACCTCGGGGTGAACCCGAACAACGAGGGCAACCAGCTGCGCATCCTGCTCCCGCAGATGACCGAGGAGCGCCGCCGCGACATGATCAAGGTCGCCCGGAACAAGGGCGAGGAGGCGAAGATCGCCATCCGCAACATCCGTCGCAAGGGCAAGGAAGAGCTGGACCGGCTCGTCAAGGACGGCGAGGTCGGCGAGGACGACGGTCGCCGCGCGGAGAAGGAACTGGACGACGTGACCCAGCGCTACGTGGCGCACGTCGACGAGTTGGTCAAGCACAAGGAAGCCGAGTTGCTGGAGGTCTGATCCGCAGCGGCTCCCGGCTCGTACGCCCCACCTCGTCGATCATGAAGTGCCGACATCCGGCCCTCCGGCCGGTACGGCAGGCTCATGATCGACGAGGTGGACGGTGGGTACTGGTGCGTCCTGCGGAAGCTCCGGGTGCAGTAGGCTCGGCACGATTCCCGGCGACCCGGGGGTGAACGGTGGAGATCAGCCGGCCTACCGGCCGGCGAATCAGACGGAGCGCCTCGCGCGGGTAGGGGATGGTAGTGGCTGTGCGTCAAGTGGTGGATCTCGTACCGCTGTCGTCCGGTGCGTGATGTCCCACCTCGACCCCTACGGTGGCGCCGAGGCCCGCGGCTGGGACCGCCCGGATCGGCCGACCTCGTTGCCCTGGCCCGACCCGGACGTCGAACCCGGCCCGTGGTCGCGCGGCCCGCGCCCCGGCGCTGAGCTCTCCGCCGAGCCGCGTACCCGCCCGCGCCCGCCGGCCGACAACCCGTACGCCCGACCCGTCGACGACCGGGACGAACCAGCCGGGACCGGCTTCGCCTCCCGACCCGAGCCGTTCGACGACCGGGACGTCCCCGGGCGGTACGACGAATCGGCCGGTCCGTACGACGACCGGAACCGCCCGCGTGACCTCCCCGACGGTGGCCCTCGGCGACCCGAGGAGAACGGGCGTCGCGACCTGGCGCACGAGGACGCGCCGACGGCGCAGTTCGCCCCGGTGCCCTCCGACGACGGTCCGGACCACGACGACGCGCCGACCACCCTGCTCGCCCCCGTGCCCGCCGAGGACACGCCGGAACCCGACGCGGATCCGGCGCAGTCCCGACGCCACCGGGGCCGACGGCGGGCCGGTGCCGGTCGCCCGGCCACTCCGCAGACGCCGAGCCGTGCCGGCCGGAACCTGCCGGCCGCCATCGCCGTCGGGGCCAGCCTCGGCGCTGCCACCCTGCTGCCGCTGTTCCTGTACACCCCGGCGTTCCTGTTGCTGATCGCGGCGGCCTACGGCGTGGGCATCTGGGAGATGTCCCGGGCGGTACGCCGTGGCGGCGCCCGGGTCCCGTTGATCCCGATGATCGCCGGTGGCGTGCTCACCGTCACCCTGGCCTGGTTCGCCGGCCTGGACGCGCTCCTGCTCGGCCTGCTGGTCACCCTCGCGGGCACCCTGGTCTGGCGGCTCGGGGACGGTGTCGCCGGCCTCCGGCGGGACATGACCGCGGCCACCCTCATCGCGGTGTACGTGCCCTTCCTCGGCGGCTTCGCCGCGCTGCTCGCCGCCTCGCCCGGGGACGGCCCGCTGCGGGTGCTGGTCACCCTGGTCGCGGTGGTGCTCTCCGACACCGGCGGCTACGCGGCCGGCGCCAACTTCGGCAAGCACCCGATGGCGCCGACGATCAGCCCGAAGAAGTCCTGGGAGGGGCTGGTCGGCTCGATGGGCGCGGCAGCGCTGGGCAGCGCCGTGCTGCTCTGGTTGCTGTTCGACGTGGCCCCCTGGTGGGGTGCGGTGTTCGGGATGGCGATCTCGGCGGCGGCGGTCCTCGGTGACCTCGCCGAGTCCATGATCAAGCGCGATCTGGGCGTGAAGGACATGAGCAACCTGCTGCCCGGGCACGGCGGGCTGATGGACCGGCTCGACTCGGTGCTGTTCGCGGTGCCGACCGCGTACCTGCTGCTCGTCGTCTTCGTGCCGGCGGTGAACTGAGGCATGGACCACGCCGGGGTGCCCGGGTCGCGCAGGGGGTGGGAGCGTCTCTGCTCCCTCCGGACGGGTGCGTTCCTCGGCGGGCGTGCCAGACTGGACGTGCCATGACGAGTCTGCCCCTGATCCCGGTCGACCCGGACGCGCCCGGCGCGCGCCGGGCGGCGATGCCCCCGCAACACCTCGCCGACCTCGACCTGAACGGTCGCAAGGAGTTGGTGACGGAGCTGGGGGAGCCGGCCTTCCGGGCCCGCCAGATCTCCACCCACTACTTCGGCCGCCTGGTGCGGGACCCGGCGCTGATGACCGACCTGCCGGCGGCGTCCCGTGACCGGCTCGCCGACCGGCTGCTGCCCCGGCTGCTCAACCCGATACGCGAGATGGCCTGCGACGACGGGGCGACCCGAAAGGCGCTCTGGCGGCTGCACGACGGCTCGCTGGTGGAGAGCGTGCTGATGGGCTACCCGGACCGGGTCACCGTCTGCATCTCCAGCCAGGCCGGATGCGGCATGGCCTGCCCGTTCTGCGCCACCGGCCAGGCCGGGCTGACCCGCAACCTGTCCACCGCCGAGATCGTCGACCAGGCGGTGTACCTGGCCGGGGTGGCCGCCTCCGGCGCCGTCGCCGGGTCACCGCCGAGACTCTCGCACGTGGTCTTCATGGGCATGGGGGAGCCGCTGGCGAACTACAACCGGGTGATCGCGGCGATCCGTCGGTTGGTCGCGCCGGCCCCCGAGGGCCTCGGTCTGTCGCAGCGCCACATCACCGTCTCCACCGTCGGCCTGGTGCCGGCCATCAACCGGCTGGCCAGCGAAGACCTGTCGGTGACTCTTGCGTTGTCGCTGCATGCGCCCGATGATGAGCTGCGCGACGAACTCGTGCCGGTCAACCAGCGCTGGAAGGTTTCCGAGGTGCTGGCGGCGGCCTGGGCCTACGCGGCCCGGACAGGGCGTCGCGTGTCGATCGAATACGCGATGATCAAGGACGTGAACGACCAGCCGTGGCGGGCGGATCTGCTCGGGCGGCTGCTGGCCGGCAAGCTGGCCCACGTGAACCTGATTCCGCTCAACCCGACTCCGGGCAGCCGCTGGGACGCCAGCCCGAAGCCGGTCGAGCGGGAGTTCGTCCGGCGGTTGCGCGACGCCGGGGTGTCCACCACGGTGCGGGACACCCGAGGTCGCGAGATCGACGGGGCATGTGGGCAGTTGGCCGCCGCTGAGGACAGGGGCACCGGCCCGGCCGGGGAGATGTCAGCGTGACCGGGCGTGGCGAACGAGACCAGGAGACATAGTGGCGAGTCAGGGTCAGCGTTTCCGGCGTAAGGCGCTCCGCCGGGGCTACAAGGTTGACGAGGTGGACACTTTCCTGGACCGGGTCGAGGCGACTCTCGCGGGTCAGCCCGTCGGTGCCCCGGTGCTCTCGCAGGAGGTCCACGACGTCGTCTTCCGGGTCCGCTTCAACGGCTACGACGAGTGGCAGGTCGACCTGCACCTCGACCGGGTCGAGCGGCAGCTGGCCGAGTTGGAGGAGCGCGGCGGTACGGGTGGCGTCCGGGGCAGCGACTCCGGGATGGGCTCGTCGGACCGGATGGCGCCGCCGGACCGGATGGGTCCGCCCGACCGCATGGGTCCGCCGGACCGGATGGGCCCGCCGATGCGCGACGAGCGGGGCATGGCCCCGGTGCCGCCGATGCCGCCCCGATCGATGCCCGCACAGGCCGGCCGCTACGACGAACCGACCGGTGCCTTCGCCGGCGGGTACGACTCCCCGCGCGGCGGGTACGACGGGCCGCGTGGTGGCGGTCCGATGGGCCCCGGTGGCCCGATGGGACCGCCCGGCGGACAGATGGGTCACGGCGGCCCGCCGCCGCGCGGCCTGCCCGCCGGTTCCGGCGGGTACGGTCCGCCCGAGGGGCGCGGCGGGTACGGCCCGCAGGACGGCCCGGGTGGGTACGGCTCACCTGACGGTCCCGGCGGATACGGTCCGCCGGACGGCCCAGGTGGGTACGGTTCGCAGGACGGCCCCGGTGGGTACGGCGCACCGGACTACGGTCCGCCGGACGGTCCGGGCGGATACGGTCCGCCGGAGGGTCGGGGCAGATACGGCCCACCGGAGGGTCGGGGCGGCTACGGTCCGCCGGACGAGCAGCGGTTCGACGGCTTCGAGGCGGGACGCCACGGTCGGGCCGACATGACCGCGGAGATCCGGATGCCGGACCGCGAGCCGCGTCGTGGCCCGCAGGGAGGCCCACCCGGCCTGCCGCAGCAGGCGATCGGCGGCCCGTCGATGGGCGTGCCCTCCCTGGGTGCCCCGCCGGCCATGACCGGCCCGCCGATGGCCGGGCCGCCCGGCAGCGACCTCTACCGGGTGGACGAGATCAGGCGCAGCTTCCAGGTGCGTCGCTTCGGCAGCGGGTACGACCCCGACCAGGTGGACCGGTTCTTCGACACCCTGCTCGGTGGGATGGCCGGCCGGAACCCGATGCCGGTCAACCCGAAGGACCTGGACACGCTCCGGTTCGGGCTCGTGCAGGGCGGCTACTTCGAGGCCGAGGTCGACTCCGCGCTGAAGAACGTGCAGGACATCCTCTTCGGCCGCTGAGACACCACGACGAGAGCCGCCCTGCCTGGCGGCACGACGAGGGCCCGCCCCCTGGGGGACGGGCCCTCGTCGTACGTCGTGTCTCCGGTCGGCTCAGGAGCGCAGGCCGTTGCGCCGCAGCACCGAGTCGCCGATCACGATGAGCAGCAGGAGCGCGGCGACCCCGATCAGCCAGAGGTCCTCGACCCTGCCCTCGTGGTTGCCGCAGAGCATGGCCAGCATCGCGAACGCGGTGAGGACCGCGCCGATCCGCCCGGCCTTGCGGTGCCCGGGCTTGTGCTGGTCTGGCGACGTTACCGGCTCGCTTCCCGCCACTGTCGGTCCTTCCTCGCGTTCGGATCTCCGGTTAGTCTGGCACGCCACCCGGGAGGGGACCTGCGGTGGGGCGGATACGCGGGGCCGGACGGGCCGTTCCTACCTCGGGACCTTCGGCCCGGCCGGGTGGGGCGGGCGACTATGGCGGCGTCGCGGGGCGCAGACCAGACTGCCTCCGGTAGCGTTCTGACGTACACCTTGATTGTCTTTTTTGAGGGGGAACTGCGGTGCGAGTGACCGGTACCGGGCACGCGAGCATGCGGATCGACACGGCTGCGGGCAGCATCCTGTGCGACCCGTGGGTGAACCCGGCCTACTTCGCCTCCTGGTTCCCGTTCCCGGACAACTCGTTGCTCGACTGGGAGACCCTCGGCGACGTCGACTACCTGTACGTCTCGCACCTGCACCGGGACCACTTCGACGCGGCGCACCTGAAGCGGTACGTGTCGAAGAAGGCCACCGTGCTGCTGCCGGAGTTCCCCACCTCGGAGATGGAGGACGAGTTCCGGGCGTTGGGCTTCACGAAGTTCCTGAAGACCCGCAACGAGGAGGTGTACGAGCTGGACGGTGGCCTGAAGATCATGATCCAGGCGCTGACCAGCCCGACCGACGGCCCGATCGGAGACTCCTCACTCTGGGTGGAGTACGACGGTGTCCGGCTGCTCAACCAGAACGACGCCCGTCCCACCGACCTGACCACCTTCGCCGAGCTGGGACACGTGCACGCACACCTGCTCCAATTCTCCGGCGCGATCTGGTACCCGATGGTCTACGAGCTGCCGCAGTCGGCGAAGACGGCGTTCGGCAAGCAGAAGCGGGACCGGCAGTTCGACCGCACCTGGCGCTACATCGACGACCTCAAGGCCGACCACGTCTTCCCGATCGCCGGCCCGCCGTGCTTCCTCGACGACGAGCTGTGGCAGTTCAACGACATCTTCGGTGACGAGGGGAACATCTTCCCCGACCAGTCGGTCTTCCTGAGCGAGTACGCCAAGGTCGGCGGCACCAACGGCATCGTGCTGCTGCCCGGCAGCGTCGCCGAGGTGACCACCGAGGGGGCGACCACCACCCACCCGGTCCCGATCGAGGAGTTCTTCGCGAACAAGGTCGCCCACCTGGAGGAGATGCGCGAGCGCAAGCGGCCGGTGATCGAGGCGGAGAAGGCGTCCTGGCGGCACCCCGAGGTGGACGTGCTCAAGGAGATGAAGCGCCGGATCGAGCCGCTGCTGGACGAGTCGATCTATCTCGCCAAGGGTGTCGGTGGTCCGGTCCGCTTCGACCTGGTGGGCTACGACGGCGAGAGCATCGAATCCATCGTGGTCGACTTCCCCGGCAAGCAGGTCCGGCCGTACGCGGACGAGAAGGTGCGCTACCGGTTCCGCACTGAACGGGCGCTGGTGGAGCACCTGCTGCACATCGACGAGGTGGACTGGGTCAACTCGCTCTTCCTCTCCTGCCGCTTCTCGGCCGCCCGGATCGGCCAGTACAACGAGTTCGTGTACGCCTTCTTCAAGTGCCTCTCCACCGAGCGCCTCCAGTACGCCGAGGGTTGGTACGACGAGCACGAGCGGGCGGTGGACGCCGAGGACATCACCCTGGGCGACTGGGTGGTGCAGCGGCGCTGCCCGCACCTGAAGGCCGACCTGAGCCGGTTCGGCATCGTCGAGGGCGACCAGCTCACCTGCCAGCTGCACGGATGGCGTTTCGACCTGCCCAGCGGCCGTTGCCTGACCAGCGTGGGGCACAAGGTCCGCGCTCACCGGGTCGGCGAGGAGGCTCCGGAGAGCCCGCAGCCCGCAACCTGACGGATGTAAGGAAGGGCACCTTATTAACGCCTCGTGCATAGTAGGGGGCCCTTCCTAACATCTCGGGCCGGCGGCCGAGCATCTCGGGCCGGCCGCCGAGCATCTCGGGCCGGCCGCCGAGGTGCCATGGGTGGCGTAACCGTCGAATTGCGACGCTGACTACGATTCCGGGCATGCAATCGTCCCCCGGCGTCATCGTGTCCGAATCCGCGCTCGGCTCAACGATCTCCGCGTACCGCACCTGTGAGCTGGCGACGCTCGCCAAGGACGGCACACCGGTCGCCTGGCCGACGTCCGGGCTGCTCCGTCCGGACGGCACGATCATGCTCACCACCTCGTTGGGGTATCCGCAGAAGGCGTTCAACGTGCGCCGCGACGGCCGGGTGGCGCTGCTCTTCTCCGACCCCACGGCCAGCGGCCTGACCACACCCGAGCAGATCCTGGTACGCGGCACGGCGCACTGCCCCGACGAGGTGCACACCGAGCCGACCGGGGACCTGGGCGTCTTCTGGACCCGGATGTTCCAGCGTCAGCCGAACTGCCGCAAGTACCTCGACTGGCCGGCGACCATGTTCACCGACTTCTACTTCATGCGACTGCTGATCACCGTCACCCCGACCGAGGTGACCACCCGTCCGCTGCCGACCACCACCGAAGCCGGTGCGGTGTCGGCTGAGAGCGGGGCGGCTGCTCCGCTGATCGGCGCGGAGGTGCTGGCGGCGTACCCCAGTGTGGTGCTGGCGGCCCGGGACGGTGCCGGCGCACCGCTGCTGGTGCGGACCACCGCGACTGCCGGGTCGGGCGGCTACCGGGTGGTGGTGCCGGACGGGGTGGACCCGGTCGAGGGCGCGGCGAGTCTGCTGGTGCATCGGCACGACGCGCAGTTGTGGAGCCTGCACAACGCCAACGTGCGCGGTGAGCTGGTCCGTAGCGCCGACGGCTGGACGCTGCGCCCGCACAGACTGGTCGAGCCGGCGGCACGGCACAAGGCCCGGATGACGGATTCGCTGCGTACGGTGCGGACCACCCGGGCCGCGACCCGTCGCTACCTGGACCGGCGAGGCTTGCCGCGTCCCGCCGTCCCGTGGGCGGCCTACCGCGCCCTGCGCCCGGCTGACTGAGCCGTGCAGGTGTGCAGGTGTGCAGGTGTTAGGAAGGGACCCCTCCTATACACGAGGCGTTAATAGGGTGCCCTTCCTTACACCGCACCCCTCGGTGTGGGCGGGGTGGCTCAGCCGCCCAGGTCGGCGAGGATGCGTTGGGCGGCGTTGTGTCCGGCGGCACCGATCACGCTGCCCGCAGGGTGGCAGCCCGCGCTGCCTGCGTACACCCCGTCGACCCCCGTGGCGTACGGCATCCGGTCGGTGAACGAGACGGTGTTGTCGACGTGGTGGATGTGTCCGCCGGTGATGCCGAAGTGCGCCTCGATGCCGGGCGGTGGCAGGGGCACCGCATCGGCGATCAGATCGCCGGTGCCGGGGGCGTACCGTTCGCAGATCTCCACCAGCCGGTCGACGTACCCGGGCAGGGCCGCGTCCCAGGTGGTGCCGGTCAGCTCGTACGGCACGGACTGGACGAACAGTGCCGACGAGTGGTGCCCGTCCGGGTCGGCCAGGGACGGGTCGACGGTGGTGTGCAGGTACCACTCGATGGTCGGCTCCTGCGGCAGCCGTCCGGCCTGCACGTCGGCCCACATCGCGCGCAGCGCCGCCATCGGCGACTCGCCCCCACCGCCGGCCAGCGACGCCGATCCGGGTAGCAGGTGGATGGTGGACCCGAACGGGCTGGGCGCGTCCGGCGGCAGGCAGGAGAAGCGGGGCAGGTCGCGCAGGGCCAGGTTGAGCTTGAGCGTGGTGCCGGTGCGCCGGACCGCCGTCATCCGTTCGCCGAGTTCGGCCGGCAACGCGCCGTCGGGCAGCAGCGCCATCAGCCGGTACGGGTCGCAGGCGCCCAGCACCACCTCGGCCTCGACCTGCCGCCCGTCGGCGAGGACGACTCCGGAGGCGGCACCGCCGTCGAGCGTGATCGCGGTGACCGGGGCGCCGGTGACGATCCGGGCGCCGGAGGCACGCGCCGCGTCGGCGAAGGTACGCGACACGGTGCCCATCCCGCCCTCGGCGATCATCCAGGTGCCGTCCGAGCCGGGGAGCCGGCACATGTTGTGCACCAGGAAGTTGTGCCCGGTGCCGGGGTCGTCCGGGCCGGCGTTGAGGCCGGACAGGCCGTCGGTGACCGCGTACATGCTGACCAGCAGTTCGGAACGGAAGTCGAAGCGGGCCAGGTAGTCGGCGACCGAGCCGCGTACCAGGTCGACGAAGACCTGCCGCAGCTCGGGCCGCACGTAGCGGTCGGCGGTCTCCTCGGCGGGCAGCGGTTCGGCCAGCCAGGCGGGGGCGAGGTCCGTGCGCAGGGCGGCCAGTTCGGCCTGCAACGCGTCGTCGGCGGCCACGTCGGCGGGGGAGAAGAACTCGGCGAGCTGGGCCCGGGTGGCGGCGTCGTCGGTGCCGAAGAGGAGGTACGGCGAGCCGACGCCGCCGGGGGTGGGCAGGAAGTAGTGCGGGTCCCGGCGACGCACCGGGATGCGCACGTCGAGCGCGGACAGCAGTTCCGGGGGCATCAGACCGAGCAGGTACGAGCCGGTGGAGTGGCGCAGCCCGGGCACCTTGGGGAAGGGGTTCTCGGTGCGGGTGGCGCCGCCGATCACGTCGGCGGCCTCCAGCACGAGCACGTCCAGGCCGGCCCGGGACAGCAGGATTGCGGAGACCAACCCGTTGTGTCCGGATCCGACGACCACCACGTCCGTGCGCCCAGGAACCTCACCCCTCATCCCCGCACCCTAACCCGTCCGCACCTGGTCCGGGCTCAGTTGATCATGCCGGTGACGGGGCCGGTGAGCCGTCGTCGGCGCGGGCGGCGCGGCGGGTACGCCAACCGGCCAGCGCCAGCGTGGCGGAGTAGCCGGCCAGCACGATCACGTGGAAGAGATAGAGCCAGAGCAGCACCGCCACGGCGGCACCGACCTCGACCAGGCCACCGAAGGGCACGCCCAGGTCGAGCGGGAGCGAGGCGAACAGCACGAAACCGTGCAGGAAGCCGGAGAGGTTGGCGGCGGTGAACGACCCGACCGCCAACGTGGAGAGCCAGTCCGGCGACGCCGGGCCGACCACCCGGAAGACCCAGACCAGCACCGGCGTGAGCACCAGCCACACCGCCAGGAAGGAGAGCACCACGCCGAGCGCGCCGGCCCAGCCGCCCCGCCGGACCAGCTCGGTGGTGGTCGGGAGCGCCAGCAGGATCGACAGCAGCAGGGCCGGTGCCGGGGCGAGCAGCGGCAGCAGCAGCACCCGGCCCCGCCAGCCGACCAGGTGCTCGTCGGAGCGGGGCGCGGCGACCGAGACGAACGCCCGACGCAACCCCTCGCCGTAGAGCGACGCGGGCAGCAGCGCGGCCAGCGCCAGCCACGGCGTCAGACCCACCCCGGCGTCGACCAGGGCGGCCACCGCGTGGGGCGCGCCGATGGCGTCCGGCAGGGCCTCCACGGCGTACGAGGTGAGCCGGCGCACCCGGTCGCCACCGGCGAGCAGCGCGGTGAGCCAGATCGCCAGCAGCGCCACCGGCACCACCGCGATGCCCCCGTAGAAGGTGATCGCGGCGGCATGCAGGGACAGGTCCCGTCCGCGTACCGGGCGGAAGGCGGCCCGGGTGATTCGTCTGGTTCGTTGCCACGCACCGCCCATCCCGCTTCTCTTCCCCCTCGCGGCTGCGCCCACGCCTGGTGTCGCCGGCAGCACACCCAACGCGCGGCGGTCGGCGTCGTTACGATCGGCGGCCATGACCGTGGACGTGACCGAGCGCCTGCTGCTGCGCGAGTGGCGGGACACGCCGGACGAGCTGAGCCGGCTCTACGACCTCTACTCCCGCGAGGACGTGATGCGTTGGCTGGGCGGGGGAGCCGGACGACTGACCGAGCCCGACCAGGCGGCCTCCCGGCTCGCCGCCTGGCGGGAGCGGTACGCCCCGTACGCCGGCCGGTACGGCCTCTGGGCGATCGAGGTCCGGGAGACCGGAGTGGTGGCGGGCAGCGTACTGCTCAAGCCGTTGCCCGGGGCCGACGGCATGACGCCGACCGACGACATCGAGGTGGGCTGGCACCTGCACCCCGACTCGTGGGGGCACGGCTACGCCACCGAGGCGGCCCGGGCGGTGTTGTCCCGCGAGTTCGCCACCGGCACCGAGCGGGTGTACGCCGTGGTGATGCCGGGCAACGAGCGGTCCACGGCGGTCTGCCGCCGGCTCGGCATGACCCACCTGGGCCGGCGCACCGACTGGTACGGCGGCACCGAGGTGGAGACCTTCGTGCTGACGCCCCACCAGCTGTCGACGTAGGACGGTCTCCGCATCATGGCGATCCTCCCCACACACCGGCTGTCGCGAGACCGGGTCGAGGTGCGCACCGTCGCCGAGGCCGAGCACGTCCAACAGGAGTTGCGCCGGCACCTCGACCTGACCGACGGCCCGGCGACCGAGCCGACCCTGGTGGCCGGCGTCGACGTCTCCTACGACAAGACCTCCACCCGCGTCACCGCCGCCGCCGTGCTCGTCGACCTGACCAGCGGCGTCGAGGTGGAGACCGTCGTCGTCCCCGGCGAGGTGACGTTCCCGTACGTCCCCGGGCTGCTGGCCTTCCGCGAGGTGCCGATGCTGCTCACCGCGCTGGACAGGCTCGACCGTAGTCCCGACACCGTGGTCTGCGACGGGTACGGCATCGCCCACCCACGGCGGTTCGGGTTGGCCTGCCACCTGGGCGTGGTGACCGGCCTGCCCACGTTCGGCGTGGCCAAGACCCCCTTCGTCGGCACGTACGCCGAGCCCGGCCCGCGCCGGGGCGACCGGTCGGTACTGCGCGACGGTGACGACGTGCTCGGCCACGCCCTGCGTACGCAGACCGACGTCAAGCCGGTCTTCGTCTCCGTGGGCCACCGCACCGACCTGGACCGGGTGACCGCGTTGACGCTGACGTTGAGCCCGCGCTACCGCCTGCCGGACGTGATCCGTCGCGCCGACTTCCTGTCCCGCGAAGCCCTTCGTCAGGACACGTCCGGTCCCTACACCTCGTGAGACATCGGCGGTGGCGTTTCCGCGCAGAAATGGAGCCATGCCGGCTGGCGGGTCGACGTGATCGCGCCGACAGGTGACCTTCCCGGTGCACGGTCCCGACCGGCTCTCCCGCGCCATTCGCGGCACCCCGTCACCACCCTCGTCGATCATGGAGTTGTGCACGCCGCAAAAGCCGTGGACCAGCGCGAAGTGTCGCCCACAACTCCATGATCGCGGGCAACCACAGCTTCGTGAACCCTGGACCTTTGATCGTCGGGCTCACCCGGGGCGTCGTCGGGTGAGGTGGGTAGATCTGTTGTCGCTGGGACGACAACAGATCTACCCACCTCGCCTTGGCAGGTCGCGTCTCCTCGTGCTGAGCGCGCTCCGCCGACGGCACCCACGCAGCCCGGTCTCGGGCACCGGTCGGTCGAGTGCCCCGAACGGCGGTGGTCGGACAGTTCGCGCGATGGCGTACGGCGCGGTCTGCGATGGCCGACCTGTGCGAGGCGTGCGGTGCGGGCTGCGGCGGTCGGCGTGCGGTGCGGGCTGCGATGGTCCGGCAGAGTCGAGTGGCGAGCGGTGCACCGCTGGGTGCAGGTGTTAGCAGGGGACCCGTGCTCTACCGGAGGCGTTAATAAGGTGCCCTTCCTTGCACCAAGGCGGCGTGGTGAACAATGGCGGCGTGAACTCCCCCCGCGATCTTGTGCTGTTGGGTAGTACGGGTTCGATCGGTACCCAGGCCATCGACATCGTGCGGCGTAATCCTGACCGCTTCCGGGTGGTGGCGCTCGGTGCCGGTGGCGGCAACGTCGCGCTGCTCGCCGCCCAGGCTCTGGAACTCGGTGTCGAGGCGGTCGGGGTGGCCAAGGCGTCCGCCGCGCAGGATCTCCAGCTCGCGTTCTATGCCGAGGCGAGTCGACGGGGCTGGACCAGCGGCGACTTCAAGCTGCCCAAGATCGTGGCCGGGCCGGACGCGATGAGCGAGCTGGCGCAGTGGCCGTGCGACGTCGTGCTCAACGGGGTGGTGGGGTCGCTGGGGCTCGCGCCGACGCTGGCCGCGCTGCGCGCCGGGCGTACGCTCGCGCTGGCCAACAAGGAGTCCCTGGTGGCCGGCGGCTCGCTGGTCAAGGCGGCGGTGACGCGGCCGGAGCAGATCGTCCCGGTGGACTCGGAGCACTCGGCGCTGGCGCAGTGTCTGCGCGGCGGCAGTCGGGGTGAGGTGCGGCGGCTGGTGGTCACCGCCAGCGGCGGGCCGTTCCGGGGGAAGCGACGCGACGAGTTGACGGCGGTGACGCCGGAGCAGGCGCTCGCGCACCCGACCTGGAACATGGGGCCGGTGGTCACGATCAACTCGGCGACCATGGTCAACAAGGCGCTGGAGGTGATCGAGGCGCACGAGCTGTTCGACGTACCGTACGCCGACATCACCGTGATGGTGCACCCGCAGTCGGTGATCCACTCGATGGTCGAGTTCGTGGACGGCTCGACGCTGGCCCAGGCCAGTCCGCCGGACATGCGGCTGCCGATCGCGTTGGGTCTGGGCTGGCCGGACCGGGTGGCCGACGCCGCCGCTGCCGTCGACTGGACCACGGCCCACACCTGGGAGTTCGCGCCGCTGGACGACGAGGCGTTCCCGGCGGTGGCGCTGGCCAAGGCGGCCGGGGAGGCGGGCCGCTGCCGACCGGCGATCTACAACGCGGCCAACGAGGAGTGCGTCGCGGCGTTCGTCGCCGGGCGACTGCCGTTCCTCGGCATCGTGGACACGCTGAAGCGGGTGTTGGAGGACGCTCCCGATTTCGACGAACCGGGTACCGTCGAGGACGTACTCGAAGCCGAGTCGTGGGCGCGCGGGCACGCGCAGGAGATCATCGCTGCTGCGGTGGAAGGAGCTTGATGTCGTTCGCGTTCGGGGTGGTGCTGTTCGCCCTCGGCATCCTCATCTCGGTGAGCCTGCACGAGGCGGGCCACATGGTCACCGCCAAGGCCTTCGGGATGAAGGTCACCCGCTACTTCGTCGGTTTCGGCCCCACCATCTTCTCCTTCAAGAGGGGCGAGACCGAGTACGGCCTCAAGGGCATCCCGCTCGGCGGCTTCTGCAAGATCGTCGGTATGACACCGCAGGACGACGACGTCGAGCCCGGTGACGAGAAGCGTGTGATGTGGCGCTACCCGGTGTGGAAGCGCACGATCGTGATGTCCGCCGGCTCGATCACCCACTTCGGGTTGGCGATCTTCGCGGCCTGGCTGGCGGCGATGACGTTCGGCCTGCCCAACCCCAACTTCCCGAGCACCGAGGAGCAGATCCGCGCCGAGCCGGCGGTGATCGCGATCCAGGAGTGCGTCCTGCCGGACACCACCTACCGGGTCTGCGAGGCCGGTGACGCGCCGAGCCCGGCCGGTGCCGGCGGGTTGCAGAACGGTGACCGGATCACCTCGATCAACGGCACCCCGATCACCAGCTACGGCGACCTGCTGACCACGCTGCGGACCACCACGCCGGGCAGCACCGCCACCCTCGGGTACGTCCGCGACGGTCAGCCCGGCACCGCCGAGACCACCCTGGCCACCACCAAGCGCCCGCCGATCGACGACCCGAACGGGCCGGTCACCGAGGTCTCCGCGCTCGGCGTGGGTCTGGTCGTCTCGACCCCGGGTCTGATCTCCCATGGCCCGATCGACGCGATCGGTGCGACCAGCACCTTCATCGGTGACATGGCGGTCGCCACCGCGCAGGCGTTGCAGCGGCTCCCGGAGAAGATCCCCGCCCTCTGGACCGCCATCACCGGCGGCGAGCGGGACATGGACACCCCGATCAGCGTGGTCGGCGCCAGCATCCTCGGTGGCGAGGCGGTCGCCAACGACGCCTGGGAACTGTTCATCATGCTGTTCATCTCGTTGAACTTCTTCATCGGGGTGTTCAACCTCTTGCCGCTGCTGCCACTGGACGGTGGGCACATCGCCATCGCCTGGTTCGAACGTGTCCGTTCCTGGGTGTACGCGCTGCTGCGCAAGCCCGACCCGGGCCGTGTCGACTACTTCAAACTGATGCCCGTCACGTACGCGGTGATCCTGATCGGTGGCGCGTTCACGCTGCTCACGATCACCGCGGACGTCGTCAACCCGATCTCGATCTTCTCAAGGTGAGTGCTTGAAGTGACCGCTGTCAGTCTCGGTATGCCCGCCGTGCCGCCGCCACCGCTCGCGCCCCGACGGGCGAGCCGTCAGATCATGGTCGGCTCGGTGCCGGTCGGTGGTGGGGCACCGGTCTCCGTGCAGTCGATGACCACCACGCTCACCTCCGACGTCAACGCGACCCTCCAGCAGATCGCCGAGCTGACCGCCTCCGGCTGCCAGATCGTCCGGGTGGCGGTGCCCAGCCAGGACGACGTGGAGGCGTTGCCGGCGATCGCGCGCAAGTCGCAGATCCCGGTGATCGCCGACATCCACTTCCAGCCGAAGTACGTCTTCGCCGCGATCGACGCCGGATGTGCGGCGGTGCGGGTCAACCCGGGCAACATCCGGCAGTTCGACGACAAGGTCGCCGAGATCGCCAAGGCGGCCTCCGCTGCCGGTACGCCGATCCGGATCGGCGTCAACGCCGGCTCGTTGGACAAGCGTCTGCTGACCAAGTACGGCAAGGCCACCGCCGAGGCGCTCGTCGAGTCGGCGCTCTGGGAGTGCTCGCTCTTCGAGGAGCACGGCTTCCGGGACATCAAGATCTCGGTCAAGCACAACGACCCGGTGGTGATGATCCGGGCCTACCGGCAGCTCGCCGAGCAGTGCGACTACCCGTTGCACCTGGGCGTGACCGAGGCCGGACCGGCGTTCCAGGGGACCATCAAGTCGGCGGTCGCCTTCGGGGCACTGCTGGCCGAGGGGATCGGCGACACCATCCGGGTGTCGCTCTCCGCGCCGCCGGTCGAGGAGATCAAGGTCGGCGCGCAGATCCTGGAGTCGCTGGGGCTGCGCGAGCGCGGCCTGGAGATCGTCTCCTGCCCGTCCTGCGGCCGGGCCCAGGTGGACGTCTACAAGCTGGCCGAGGAGGTCACCGCCGGGCTGGAGGGCCTGCCGGTGCCGCTGCGCGTCGCCGTGATGGGGTGCGTGGTGAACGGCCCGGGCGAGGCGCGTGAGGCGGACCTGGGTGTCGCCTCCGGCAACGGCAAGGGGCAGATCTTCGTCAAGGGCCAGGTCATCAAGACCGTGCCCGAGGGGCAGATCGTGGAGACCCTGATCGAGGAGGCGCTGCGACTGGCCGACGAGATGGGTGCCGAGCTGCCCGAGGAACTGCGCGGCCTGCTGCCCGGCGCCACCGTCAGCGTCCACTGACCCATCGGCGACACCGACGGGCGGTCACTCTCGGGTGGCCGCCCGTCGACGCGTCCGGCACGTGCCCCACGACCGCCCAGGGACTGCACTGTCGCGTGTCGCCGCCGGTCACGCCTGTCCCGCCCGTCCCGGGCGACACGGCGAGATCATGCTCGATCCGGGATCGAGTTGTCTCGTCGCGACGCTGAAGCCACTCGATCCAGGATCGAGCATGATCTTGAGGGCGCCTCCGGGCTGCCTCCGGGCACATCAGGGTGCCTCCGGGCACATCAGGGCACATCAGGGCGCCTTCGGGCGCGGACGGGCGCGGCGCCGGTGTGTTCGTGCTGCTCGTCGGCGGCCCGAGAGCAATCCTCTCGGGCCGCCGACGGGGCGGCGGATCCGCGGACGGTCGGGCGCGGCGGGGGTCACTCGGATTCGGCGAGGATGGCGTACAGCTTGCGGCGGGTCTCGTCGAGCACCTGGGCGGCCCGCTCGCGCTGGTCGTCCGTACCCGTCATCATCACCTGGCGCAGCGCGTTCATCGCCTGCGCGCCGGCCTCGCGGATGTCGTGCCAACTGTTGATCGTGTCCTCGGCGACCTCCGCCCAGGGGGGCGTCTGCGCCGCCGTCTCGGCCTCGGGTCGACCCTGTTCGGTGAGGGTGAACCGCTTGCGGCCACCGCCGGACTCCTCGGTGGCGGCGATGACGCCCTCGTCCTCCAGGAGTTGGAGGGTCGGGTAGATCGAGCCGGGGCTGGGCCGCCAGCCGCCCCCGGTGCGGGAGTCGATCTCCTGGATCATCTCGTAGCCGTGCATCGGCCGCTCGGTGAGCAGCGCGAGCACCGCGCCCCGGACGTTCGGGCGGCGTCCCCGCCCCCGTCCCCGTCCGCCCCGGCCGTGACCGTGCCCGCCGTGCGGGAAGGGCGGACCGGGCGGGAAGGGTGGGAAACCGAAACCGCGCATCCGGGCCTCGTGCAGGGCATGTGCCCGTGGGTGGAACCTCATCAGACCGTCTCCTTCGTCGAACTGTCTCTGATGCATCGACGATATATCGGAAACGCATCGCCGACAAGTCATCGGAGGAGGGGTGTGGTGCTTTGCGGCACACCGTCCGGTAGCGGCCTGTCCGCCCGTCGGGCACCGGTCACTGTCCGCCACCGCGTTCCGGACGGATCTGGCAGGCTGTAACCGTGTTGACGGCGCCGGTGCGGCAACTGGGGGAGTCGGAACGTCGCGCGGTCGAACGGTTGCTCGACTCCGACCCGTACGCGAGCGCGCAGGTCGCGGAGCGGGTCGCCGCGCGCGGACTGGCGTGGTGGCGGGCCGAGGGCCGGGTACTCGGCTACGGCTCCCGCCGCCAGCTCGAATCGGTCTGCTGGCTCGGCGGCAACCTCACCCCGGTCCTCGCCTCGTCGCAGGCCGTCGCCGCCTTCGCCGAGCTGCTCGCCGGCGAGGAGCGGCTCTGCTCCTCCATCGTCGGGCGCGCCGACGCCGTCCTGGAACTCTGGGACCGGCTCGCCGGCACCTGGGGACCGGCCCGCGACGTCCGCCCCAACCAGCCGTTGCTGGCCACCGAGGCGATGCCGGAGGTCCGTGCCGATCCGCAGGTACGCCTGGTCCGCGGCAGCGAGATCGACCTGCTCTTCCCGGCCGCGGTGGCGATGTACACCGAGGAGGTGGGCGTCTCTCCGCTGGCCGAGGACGGCGGGCGCGGGTACCGCCGTCGGGTCACCGAGATGATCCGCTCCGGCCGCGCGTACGCCCGCTTCGTCGACGGCCGGGTGGTCTTCAAGGCCGAACTCGCGGTCGTCACCCGGCGCACCGCGCAGATCCAGGGGGTCTGGGTGGCGCCGGAGTGGCGCGGCCGGGGGATCGCCACGGCGGCGATGGCGGCGGTGGTCCGCGACGCGCTGGCCCGGGTCGCCCCGAGCGTCAGCCTGTACGTCAACGATTTCAACCTGCCCGCCCGGCGGGTCTACGAACGCTGCGGATTCCGGCCCGTCGGCACCCTCGCCACCGTGCTCTTCTGACCTGGCCCGCTGCCGTCCGGCAGCCGCCGCCACCAGGTGATCTGCCTCTGGCAAAAATGCGTTGAGCTGCGCGGTCGCGCAACGCAGGCTGGAACCTCCGCCACGAAACCGGAGGAACCGACCCATGCGCCTGCTCCGTGATCTGTGGGTCACCTCTTCGCGCCGGATGACCCTGGTGGTCGCCCTGATCGTGCTCGGCGGGATCGGCCAGGCGGCCACCGCCGCGCTCGCCGGTCCGGTGCTGGTGCACCGCTCCGTCGGCTTCTTCGCGCTGCTCGCGGTGGCCCTGGTCGTGGTGGTCGCCAGCGACCTGGTGGTCAGCCTGGTGATGGCCGGGGTGACCGCCGACTGGGCCGCCGACCTGCGGCGTCGGCTGTGCCGGGTGGCGATGGGCCAGCCGATTCCCGCCCTGGAGACCACGCCGGTCGGCGAGATGCTCGACCGGATCGACGGCGACGTGTACGACGTCGCCTCCGGCGTCCGCGGCCCCGGGGTGCGGTTGGCCCAGTCGCTGGCGGTGGGCCTGCTCTCCACACTGGTCGCGATCACCGTCTGGTGGCCGGCCGGACTCGGCATGCTGCTGCTCTGCGTCCTGCTCGCGGTCACCATGCGCCGGCCCGCCGGCCGGATCGCCCCGGCCCGGATGCACGAGGAGGCGGCCTGGTCGGACCTGGCGGCGGTGATGGAGGAGTCCATCCACGGGCAGGACGACGTGCGCACCAGCCTGGCCCGCCCGTACGTGCTGCGGCTCTACGCCGCCCGGGCGGCCGAGGTGCTGCGGCGCGGCTGGCGGGTGTGGCGGTTGTCCGCCCAGGTCAACACCGTGGCCGCCGGGGTGACCCGGGTCGGTGTCGCGCTGGTCGTGCTCGGTGGGGTGTGGGCGCTGACCACCGGCCGGGTCGACTCCGCCCGACTCACCGCGATCTGGCTGCTCGCCCTCTCGCTCGGGATGACCGTCGAGCACGTCAGCCGGATGGTGCCCGAGGTGCAGTACGCCCTCGGCGCGTGGGGCCGGGTACGACTGCTCCAGAGCGCCGCCCAGGAACCCGTCGGCGGGGACACCCCGATCGACGGTGACCTGGTCATCCGCGACCTGACCTTCCACTACCCGTCCGCCGACGCCGACCGGGGCCCGGCGTTGCGCGAGATCGACCTGACCTTCGCCCGGGGCCGCTCCTACGCCCTGGTGGGGCGGACCGGCTCGGGCAAGTCGACGCTGGCCAAGCTGCTCACCCGGGCGGTGGACGTGCCACCGGGGACGGTGCTGCTCGGCGGGCGTGACGTGCGCGACCTCGACGTGGACCTGCTGCGCCGGTGGATCGCCGTGGTGCCGCAGCGCACCGAGATCCTCGCCGGCACGCTCGCCGAGAACGTCGCGTTGTTCGACCCCGAGCTGCTCGACGCCGCCGCGCGGGCCCTGGACGAGCTGGGCCTGGCCGGCTGGATCGCCGAACTGCCCGCCGGGCTGGACACCCGGCTCGGCGAGGGCGGGCACGTGCTCTCCGCCGGGCAGGAGCAGCTCGTCGCGTTCGCCCGCATCCTGGTCCGCGACCCGCACGTGGTGATCCTCGACGAGGCCACCGCCCGACTCGACCCGGTCACCGAGGCGCGGGTGCAGCAGGCCACCGAACGACTGCTGCGGGACCGGATCGGCATCGTCATCGCGCACCGGCTCTCCTCGGTGCGCCAGTGCGACGAGGTGGTGGTGCTGGCCGACGGCGCGGTGGTCGAGGCGGCCCCGCTGGCCCGGTCACGTCGCTTCGCCGAACTCCTCGCCGCCGGTGACGCCGACCTGCTGGCCGACCCGCGCGCCGACACCGTCGGTACGGCCGCTCCGGGTACCGACCGCTCCCGTGGCGAACCGGCACTGGTCGGCGTCACCGGTGCGGTCACGGAGGGCCACCGCTTCACCGGGTCGCCCACGCTGACCACCGTGGTGGATCCCGCGCCCGTCGTCGGGCCCGAGCCGGTCGCGCCGACCGACGGGCGGGAGATCACCGCGTGGGAGGTCGGCGGGCGCGACGCCACCCGTACCACCACCGTCGCCGGCGGTGCGGACCCGGTCGGCGGTGCGGACCCGGAAGGCGAGCGGCGGCCGGCCTCCCGGGCGCGGACGCTGCGGGAGATCTTCCGGCTCTGTCTGAACGACCCCCGCTACGGCGCCGCCGCGGTGGGCATCTTCGCCGTGCTGGCCGTCCTGAGCCTGGACGGCCCGATCCTGGCCTGGCTCTGGGCCGACGTGGTCGACGGCACGGGTGACCCGTGGCTGCCCGCGCTGGGCATCGCGGCGGGGCTGGTCCTCGCCATCCCCGCGCACTACTGGACGCACCTGTGGTTCCCGGCCTGGTGGGTACGGCAGATGCTGCGGATCAGCGCCCGCCTGGTGTACGGCCAGACCGGCCCGCGCCGGGTCAGCCGGCACACCCCGGCCGAGGTGGTGGCGCAGGGCGGCGACACCGAGCGGGTGGTGCAGCTCGCCGACAACGTGCTGGACCAGACCGTCGGCGTGCTCCTGCTGGTCAGCATGACCCTGATCACCGGCAGCGTGGTCCCGGGGATGTTCTTCCTCGGCACGATGCTGCTCTCCGGCTTCGCCGCCACGGCGTTCGGTCCCCGGCTGGAACGCGCGGCGCGGGAGACCGTCACCGCCCGCGCGGCGTTCGCCACCGCGCTGGTGTCGGCACTGTCGGCCGCCCGAACGGTGAAGCTCGCCGGGGCGACCCGGCCGGTGCTGACCCATCTCGCCGACCTGGACACGGTCCGCAGCGACCGGCAGCGTCGGGAGATCGCCGTGCAGGTCTGGGCCCGCTCCACCCCGTCGATGGCGAGCGGCCTGCTGCCGATCGCCGTCTGGGCGCTCTTCCTGGCCGGCACGATCAACGCCGGGGCGGCACTGGTCTCGGTCGCCACGCTGGGCGCGGCGCGCTGGTTCGCGTGGACGACCGCCTCGCTGATCTCCCAGGTGCCCTCGGCGCGGGTGTGGACGCGGCGGACGGCGGAGATGACCGGGATCGAGGCGTACTCGGCGCGGGTGCCCGGGATGGACCTGGTGACCGGTACGGCTTCCGCCCCGCCGGTGGCCCCGCGTACCCCGTTGCGGCGGCTGGAACTGGTCGGCTTCGGCGTCCGGCACACCGACGGCACGGTCGCCGTACGCGATGTCGACCTGACCGTGGAGCGTGGACAGCTGGTGCTGGTGGTGGGCCCGGTCGGGGCGGGCAAGTCCTCGCTGCTGCGCGCCCTGGCCGGCATCGCCCCGCACACCGGGTCGATGACCTGGAACGGGGAACCGGTGACCGAGCCGGAGCTGTTCCTGCGCCCGAACCAGGTCGGCTACGTCGGCCAGTTGCCCCGGGTGCTCTCCGGCACCGTCGCCGACAACATCACCCTGGGCCACCCGGTGGACCCGGCGCACGCGGTGGCGACCGCCCAGCTCGAACACGACCTGGCCGCCACCGGGAGCGGCCTGGCGTTGCTCATCGGGCACAAGGGCACCCGGCTCTCCGGCGGGCAGTTGCAGCGCCTGGCGTTGGCCCGGGCGCTGGCACCGCGTACCGAACTGCTGGTCGCCGACGACGTGTCGTCCGCCCTGGACGTCACCACCGAGCTGGCCCTCTGGCAGGCGTTGCGCGAACGGGGCGTGACCGTGGTCGGCTCCACCTCCAAACGGGCCGCCCTGGTGCGGGCCGACCACGTGGTGGTGCTCGTCGACGGTGCGGTGCGGGCGCAGGGGCCGTGGCGCGAGCTGGCGCCGCGCTGGGGCCACCTGGCCGGGTGACCAGGCCGCGCCGGACCGACCGGTCCGGCGCGGCCGCTTCAGGGTCAGACCGCCCGGCGGTACTGGTGCGGCCAGTCCGTCTCGGCGCCCAGCTCGGCGGCGGCCCGGCGCGGCCAGTACGGGTCGCGCAGCAGTTCCCGGCCGAGCAGCACCAGATCGGCTGCGCCGTCGGCGAGGATCGCCTCGGCCTGTGCGGGCGCGACGATCAGGCCGACCGCGCCGGTGGGTACCCGTGCCTCGCGGCGGATCCGGGCGGCGGCCGGCACCTGGTAGCCGGGCCCGACCGGGATGTCGGCCGTCGGCGCGGCGCCGCCGGAGGAACAGTCGACCAGGTCCACCCCGGCGGCGGCCAACTCGGTGGCGAGCACCACGCTGTCGTCGACGGTCCAGCCGCCGTCGACCCAGTCGGTGGCCGAGATGCGGGCCAGCACCGGCACGTCCGGTCCGACGGCGGCGCGCACCGCGCGGGCGACCTCCAGGGTGAGTCGCATCCGACCGGCCCGGTCCCCGCCCCAGCCGTCGGTACGCCGGTTGGTCAGCGGGGAGAGGAACTCGTGCAGCAGGTACCCGTGCGCCGCGTGCACCTCGACGGCGGCGAACCCCGCCTCCAGCGCGCGGGCGGCGGCGGTCGCGAACGCCTCGACCACCCCGGCGATCCCGGCCGGGTCCAGCGCGGTCGGTTCGCGGTACTCCGGCACGAACGGCTCGGCGGTCGGTCCGACCGGCGTCCAGCCGCCTTCCGCGTCGGGCACGCCGCCGCGCCGGGGTGCCCACGGCCGGTACGTCGACGCCTTGACTCCGGCGTGTGCGAGCTGCACGACGGGCACCGCGCCGTGGGTGGTCAGGAAGCGGGTCACCGGACGCCAGGCGTCGACGTGCCGCCCGGACCAGAGCCCGGTGTCCTGCGGGCTGATCCGTCCCTCCGGCACCACGGCGGTCGCCTCGGTCATCACCAGTCCGGCGCCGCCCACGGCCCGGGTGCCGAGGTGCACCAGGTGCCAGTCGGTGGGCAGGCCGTCGGGCCCGGCACTGTACTGGCACATCGGCGCCATCGCGATCCGGTTGGGCAGGGTCACCGCGCGCAGCGCCAGGGGGGTGAACAACGAGCTCATCGCGCCATCCTCTCCCGGCCGTCGGGCGCGCGGCCCGGACGGGGGCTGTGGGGTCGGGCACTCTCGCGTCGGTCAGCGCCGGTCGGTCCGTCTGCCGGCGGCCAGGGTGAGGGCGGTGGTCAGACCCCAGAGGATGGCCACCGCCAGCAGCAGCCGTTCCAGCACCCCGACCAGCGAGCCCCGCCCGACGAAGAGCATGGCCAGGCCGACCGCCCCGGCGAGCGGGAGCGCCACCACCGCCGCGACCGTGGCCGGTCGGCACAACCGCCGGTCGGCCTGCGGGGCGAGGGCGAGCGCGACCATCGCGAACACCACCGTCGCGGTGGCGGCGACGCTCGCCGCACCGTGCACCAGGTCCGCCACGGTGGCCGGCTCGAAGGGCGGCAGCGGGCAGCCGGCGCTACAGGTCACCGCACCGGAGAGCAGCGTGCAGAGCGCCGCCGCGACGAGCAGCGCCACCGCGCCGGGCAGCGTCGCCACCTGCCGCACCACCGTCGCGGCCCGACGTCCCACGAGCCGCCGCACCACGGCCGCACCCGGGTGCGCCACCCACGCCGGGTCCGGGTCTGTCACCGCCGCCGGTTCGGGCCGCCGGGCCTCGTCGCGCAGGGCCACCGCGAGCAGCAGTAGCGCCGTGGCCAGGGAGAACACCCCGATCCGGTACGTCCACGCGTAACCGCTCTCGGCCACCCCGGCCTCGCTGACGTACCCGGTCAGCCCCGGTCCCGGACCGGCGACCACGGCGAGGACCACCAGGGCCGTCCCGGTGAGTACGCCCAACGCGGCACCCGCCGCCGCGACCCCGCCCCGCGCCGACGCCCGGCGGTACGCCGTCGACGACTCAGTCACGTCCGTGCGGCGTCGTCCAGCCGTGCAGGTCCGGCCCGAGCGGCACCACCCCGGTCGGGTTGATCTGGTGGTGCGTCGCGTAGTAATGCCGCTTGATGTGGTCGAAGTCCACGGTCTCGCCGAGACCCGGGGTCTGGAACAGGTCCCGCGCGTACGCCCACAGCACCGGCATCTCGGTCAGCTTCTGCCGGTTGCACTTGAAGTGCCCGTGGTAGGCCACGTCGAAGCGGACCAGCGTGGTGAACAGCCGTACGTCCGCCTCCGTGATCGAGTCGCCCATCAGGTACCGCCGGCCGGTCAGCCGTTCCGACAGCGCGTCCAGCCGGGCGAAGAGCGTCTGGTACGACTCGTCGTACGCCTGCTGGGAGGTGGCGAAGCCGCACCGGTAGACGCCGTTGTTGACGTCCCGGTGGATCTCCGCCATCAGCGTGTCCATCTCCGGGCGCAGCGCCACCGGGTACAGGTCCGGCGCGTCCGGTGCGTGCCACCGCCGCCACTCGGTGGACAGGTCCAGGGTGAGCTGCGGGTAGTCGTTCGTGACTACCCGGCCGGTGAGCGTGTCGACCAGCGCGGGCACGGTGACCCGGCCGGAGTAGTCGGCGTCGGTCGCCAGGTACGCCTCGGACAGGAAACCGATGCCCAGCACCGGGTCGAAGCCGTCCTGGTCGAGCGCGAACCGCCAACCCCGGTCGTCCCGGATCGGATCGACGGTGCCCAGCGAGATGGCGTCACCGAGCCCGAGCAGGTTCCGCACGATCAACGCCCGGTGCGCCCACGGGCAGGCGCGGCACCAGATCAGCCGGTAGCGGCCCGCCTCCAACGGCCAGCGGTCCTGGTCGTCGGGCCCGCCGCCGGGCGGCGAGGTGGAGTGCGGGGTGACCCGCCCGGTGAACCGGTTGGGCTGCCGGACGAACGCGCCGCCGTCGCTGGTCTCCGCGCGGAACTGGGGTCGGGCCATGCCGACAACCTATCGGGATACGCCGGGGATATCCTGGCCGCCGGACGTCCGGCGGGACCCGACGGGCGGCCGGTGCCCGCCCTTCCCCACCCCCGAAGGACTCGCGATGACCGTGGCTTACCTGGTGGCCGGTGTGCGTACCCCGATCGGCCGCTACGCCGGTGCCCTGGCCGGCGTCCGCCCCGACGACCTGGCCGCGCACGTGATCCGTGAGCTGGTGGCCCGTCATCCGGCGGTGGACTGGGCACGCACCGACGACGTGATCCTGGGCTGCGCCAACCAGGCCGGTGAGGACAACCGCAACGTGGCCCGGATGGCGGCGTTGCTCGGCGGGCTGCCCGAGCAGGTGTCCGGCAGCACGATCAACCGGCTCTGCGGTTCCGGTCTCGACGCGCTGGCCACCGCCGCCCGCGCGGTGGTCGCCGGTGAGGCCGATCTGGTCGTCGCGGGCGGCGTCGAGAGCATGAGCCGGGCCCCGTTCGTGATGCCGAAGGCGACCACCGCCTACTCCCGGGCCGCCGAGGTCCACGACACCACCATCGGCTGGCGACTGGTCAACCCGCTGATGCGGCAGGGTTGGGGCGTCGACTCGATGCCGGAGACGGCCGAGAACGTGGCCGAGGAGTACGGCGTGGACCGGTCCGCGCAGGACGAGTTCGCGTACCGCTCCCAGGCGCGGGCCGCGAAGGCCCAGGCCGACGGGCGGTTGGCCGAGGAGATCGTGCCGGTGACCGTGCCGGCCGGGCGGCGCGAGACGCGCCTGGTGGAGGTCGACGAGCATCCCCGGCAGACGTCGCTGGAGAAGCTCGCCGCGCTGCCCACCCCGTTCCGCGACGGCGGCACCGTCACCGCGGGGAACTCGTCCGGCGTCAACGACGGCGCGGTGGCGCTGCTGGTCGCCTCGGAGGTGGCCGTCGCCGCGTACGGCCTCACTCCGCTGGCCCGGGTCTCCGGCGCCGCGGCGGCCGGCGTGCCGCCCCGGACCATGGGCGTCGGCCCGGTCCCGGCGACCCGGCGGCTGCTCGACCGGCGCGGGTTGGCGGTGGCCGACCTCGACGTGATCGAGCTGAACGAGGCGTTCGCCGCGCAGGCCGTCGCGGTGCTGCGTGAGCTGGGCCTGCCGGAGGACGCCGAGCACGTCAACCCGAACGGCGGCGCCATCGCGCTGGGGCACCCGCTGGGTGCCAGCGGCGCCCGACTGGCGCTCACCGCCGCGCTGGAGCTACGCCGCCGGGGCGGTCGACGGGCCCTGGCCACCATGTGCGTCGGCGTCGGGCAGGGCATCTCGCTGTTGCTGGAAGCGGCCTGACCGGCCGCGACACGGCGCGAACGGGAAAGGTGTTCGTGGATCTCCCTCGGCGTGACCGACCGGCCTAGAGTGGTCTGCATCACGACGAGCTGAGGTGCCAGTGCAGACCCCCGACGGACTCCCCTCCGAGATCGACCTCTCGCGGCCCAGCGCGGCCCGGGTGTACGACTACTTCCTGGGCGGCGCCCACAACTTCGAGATCGACCGCAGGCTGGCCGAGCAGATCGCCGCCACCACACCCCACCTGCCGGCGACCATGCGGGCCGGGCGGGAGTTCCTGCGTCGGGCCGTACGCGTGCTGCTCGACGCCGGCATCGACCAGTTCCTCGACATCGGCTCCGGCATCCCCACCGTCGGCAACGTGCACGAGGTGGCCCAGGCCGCGAACCCGAAGGCCCGCGTGGTCTACGTCGACATCGACCCGGTGGCGGTGGCGCACAGCCGGGAACTGCTGACCGGCGACGAGCTGACCGGCGTGCTCCACGGCGACCTGCGTGACCCGGAGCGGCTCCTGGCCGACGCCCGGGCGTTGCGGCTGCTCGACTTCGACCGCCCGCTCGGCGTGCTGCTCGCCGGGGTGGTGCACTTCGTGCCGGACACCGACCGTCCCGCCGACGTCCTGGCCGCCCTGCGGTCCGCCACCGTCCCCGGCAGCCACCTGGTCCTCTCGCACTCCACCTTCGAGGACCAGCCACCGGAGATGTTGGACGCGCAACGGCTGTCCGCGCGGACCGCCACCGAGATCACGCTGCGCTCGCGGGCCGAGATCACCGGCTTCTTCGGTGACTGGACGCTGCTGCCGCCGGGAGTGGTGCACATGGAGCTGTGGCGTCCCGACGCGCCGTCCGAGGTGGCCGCGAACCCGCAACGGTTCGGCGCCTTCGGCGGCGTCGCCCGGAACGACCGGTCCGCCGGCTGACCTGATGTCCGCCGTCGGCGACTCCGGCGGGAACGCCGTGGACCAGACCGGTGCCCAGCGGTACGCGGCCGACTGGGCCCGTGCCGTACGCGGGTTCGGGTTCGTGCCGTTGAGCCCGACCGAGACCGAGCGGCTGCTGCTCGGGCACACCGTGCGGCTGGCCCGTGCGCTGCTCTCCGGCGAGCCGGTGACCCCGGCCGCCGAGGATGTCGGGCGCGCCCTGGTGGCGGCCCATCTGATCGCGCCGGGGGTGATCGGGTGGGCGGTGCGTACCCTCGCCGCCCGGTTCCCCACCGAGGTGCTGGACGTCCGGGCGGACCGGCCCGATCTCGCCGACCGCGTCTCGGCGGCGCAGGCGGGCCTGGCCGCCGGCTTCGCCGGTGCGCTGCGTGACCGCACCTTCGCCCAGCAGGAGGGGATCGCGCGCTCGGCGTGGCAGGCCCGGGACGACGTGGAGCGGGCGCTGCGCGACAGCGAGGCGCGGTTCCGGGCGGTCTTCAGCGGGGCGGCCATCGGCATCGGCATCGCCGGGATCGACGGCACGATCATCGACGTCAACCAGAGCTTCGCCGAGATGCTCGGCTACGACATCGAGGAACTGCGGCAGACGAACGTCGCGTCGCTGTTCCACGCCGACGACGCCGCCGGGATGTGGGAGCTGTACCAGGAGCTGATCGAGGGCAAACACGAGGCGGCCCGGGTCGAGAAGCGCTACCACCGTAAGGACGGCACCGCCGTCTGGACGGACCTGGCGGTCTCGCTGATCCGGCACGACGACGGCCGGCCCCGGTTCACTGTCGCCGTGGTCGAGGACATCACCGAGCGGTACGAACTCCAGCAACGGCTACGGTTCCAGGCGCTGCACGACCCGCTCACCGGCCTGCCCAACCGGACGCTGTTCTTCGAGTCGCTCGGTCGGCTGGTGAACCGGACGCACCCGTCCGGCCGGGTCGGCGTCTGCTTCCTGGACCTCGACGGGTTCAAGGCGATCAACGACAGTCTGGGCCACGACCTCGGTGACCGGCTGCTCGTGCTGATCGCCCGGCGGCTGGCCGACTGCGTGGCCGACCGCGGCTACCTGGTCGCTCGGATGGGCGGCGACGAGTTCGTCATCCTGGTCGACGGCATCGCCCGGATCGAGGACGTGACCGCGGTGGCCGAGACGGTGCTGGCCGCCGTCTCCGCCCCGGTGCACATCGGTGACCAGCAGCTCGCGGTCTCGGCGAGCATCGGCATCGTCGACTCGGACCTGGCCGGCACCAGCGCCACCGAGCTGATGAAGGCCGCCGACACCACGCTGTACTGGGCCAAGGGGGAGGGCCGGGGCCGGTGGGCGGTGTACGACCCGGAGCGCAGTGCCCGGGACATCGCCCGGTCAGCGCTCGCCGCCGAACTGCCCACGGCGCTGGACCGGGGCGAGTTCGTGGTGCACTACCAGCCGATCGTGTCCCTGCTGGACGGCCGGATGCTGGCCGTCGAGGCGCTGGTCCGCTGGCAGCATCCGGAGCTGGGTCTGGTCGGGCCGGACCGGTTCATCGGACTGGCCGAGGAGACCGGCCTGATCGTCCGGCTCGGCGAGTGGGTGCTGCGGCAGTCCTGCCGGGACGCCCAGCGCTGGCACGCCGAGTTCCCGCAGGCCCGGCTGGTGGTCAGCGTCAACCTGGCCGCCCGCCAGGCCGACGCCCCGGCGATCGTGGACACCGTGGCCGACGCCCTGGCCGAGAGCGGGCTCCCCGCCGCACTGCTGCAACTGGAACTGACCGAGAGCGCCGTGATGGGTTCCGCGGGCGAGCCGCTGCGGACGCTGTACCGGCTCGCCGCGCTCGGCGTCCGGCTGGCGGTGGACGACTTCGGGACCGGGTACTCGAACCTGGCGTACCTGCGCCGGTTGCCGATCACCTGCCTGAAGCTGGCCGGGCCGTTCGTGGAGGGCCTGCGGGGCGACGATCCCTCCGTCGCCGACCACCGTGACGTACGGATCGTGGACGCGTTGGTCCGCTTGGCCCACGCGTTGGAACTCTGGGTGACCGCCGAGGCGGTGGAGACCGAGGCGCAGGCCGAGCGGCTGCGGTCGCTACGCTGCGACTCCGCGCAGGGCAGGCTGTTCGACCCACCCGGCCCGGCGGAGAAGATCGTCGCCCGGCTGCGTGGCACACCGTCTGATGGGGAGTCGACGTGGAGCTGACGGACACCAACGGGGTGGTGGCGGTGGTCGCCGCCCTGGCCATCCTCGCCGGGCTGGCCGGGGTGGTGGTGCCCGGCCTGCCGGCGCTGCCGCTCTGCTGGGGCGGCGTGCTGGTGTGGACGCTGTTCGGCGGGGCCGGTGCCGGCCGGTGGCTGGTGCTCGCCGCCGCCACCCTGGTCGCGCTCGGCGGCACCGTGGTCAAGTACGCCTGGCCGGGCCGCAACCTCAAGCGGGCCGGGGTGCCCACCACCTCGCTGCTCGCCGGCGCCGTACTCGGGCTGATCGGCTTCTTCGTGATCCCGGTCGTCGGCCTGGTGATCGGTTTCGTCGGCGGCATCTTCGCGATGGAACGGCTGCGGTTGGGCGACACCCGGCTGGCCTGGCCGGCGACGAAGCAGGCGGTCGGCGCGGCCGGCCTGTCGATGCTGATCGAGTTCCTCTCCGGCCTGGTGATCGGCATGCTCTGGGTGACCGGCCTGGTGATGACCTGATCCGTGTGTGGCCCGTGGCGGGTGGTCGCCGGGCGGCGCGGGACGGAGCCAGGGCAGGGCACCGCGCCCTGCCCGAGAGAGAGGTGACGTCGCCCGCGCCGCCGCGGCTGTCGGGCCGTTCCGAGGGCCCGTGGTCGGCCCGTCGCGATCGGGCCTGGTCACAGGCTCAAGGATGCGTCAGGTACGGCCCGACCGGCAACGCGATTAGTCGGCCGGCGGACGACGGGCCGGGTACGCCCCCGTGGTGCGCCGGACACCGGACCGGTTTGCCGGGGACGCGGAACGGGGTACGACCGGAGCGTCCCGTTGACGGTGATCAGCTCGGCGGGTAGACCTTGGTGATGGAGGCTCGCGGATGAGGAATGCACCGCTCACGCTGGAGCAACTGCGGGTCGCCGTCGCCGAGGGCGAGATCGACACGGTGGTCCTGGCCCTGGTCGACATGCAGGGTCGGCTACAGGGCAAACGGTTCCACGCGCCGTTCTTCCTCGACCAGGTCGTCGGGCACGGCAGCGAGGGCTGTGACTACCTGCTCGCGGTGGACGTCGACATGAACACCGTCGACGGATACGAGATGTCGAGCTGGTCGCGCGGCTACGGTGACCTGGCGATGACGCCGGACTTCGACACGCTGCGCCGGGTGCCGTGGCAGCCCGGGACCGCCCTGCTCCTGGCCGACCTGCACTGGCCCGGGGAGACCGGTCCGGTGACCGTCTCGCCCCGGCAGATCCTGCGCCGGCAACTCGACCGGCTGGCCGCGCACGGACTGACCGCGTACGCGGGCACGGAGCTGGAGTTCGTGCTGTTCCGTGACTCGTACGAGCAGGCATGGCAGCGCGGCTACCGCGAGCTGACCCCGGCCAACCAGTACAACGTGGACTACTCGCTGCTCGGCACCGCCCGGGTGGAGCCGCTGCTGCGGCGTATCCGCAACGAGATGGCCGGCGCGGGACTCACCCCGGAGAGCGCCAAGGGCGAGTGCAACCTCGGCCAGCACGAGATCGCCTTCCGCTACGACGAGGCGGTGCGCTGCGCCGACCACCACGTGATCTACAAGAACGGGGCCAAGGAGATCGCCGCCCAGGAGGGCATGTCGATCACCTTCATGGCGAAGCCGAACGCCCGGGAGGGCAACTCCTGCCACATCCACTTCTCCCTGCGGGACGCCTCCGGCGGGTCGGCCATGTTGGGCGACGGACCGGGTCACCTGAGCGTCACCGGGCAGCGGGTGCTGGCCGGGCTGCTCGCCACGATGCGGGAGTTCAGCCTCCTCTTCGCGCCGAACATCAACTCCTACAAGCGCTACCAGCCGGGTTCCTTCGCCCCGACGGCGTTGCGCTGGGGCACCGACAACCGCACCTGCGCGCTACGGGTGGTGGGCCACGGTCAGGGGATGCGGGTGGAGAACCGGGTGCCGGGGGCGGACGTCAACCCGTACCTGGCGATCGCGGCACTGGTGGCGGGTGCGCTGCACGGCATCGAGCAGGAGCTGGAGTTGGGCGAGGAGTGCACCGGCAACGCGTACGACGACGCGGCGGCCGAACGCGTCCCCGGCACCCTCCGGGACGCCCTCACGCTCTGGGAGTCCTCCACGGTGGCCCGGACGGCCTTCGGCGACGACGTGGTCGCCCACTACACCAACATGGGCCGGGTCGAGCTGGCCGCCTTCGACGCGGCCGTCACCGACTGGGAACTCGCCCGTGGTTTCGAGCGCCTCTGACCGAGCCCGGGTCGTCCCGTCTCGCGTGCGTCGATGTGCGCCGATCATGGAGTCGTGGCGCCCGACCTGTCCCCTTTCGCGACGTTCACGGAGTACCACAACTCCATGATCGCGGCGCAGAACACGGGCGGGGCAGGCAAGGTGGGCAGCGAGGGTGAGGGGAGTGTGGGTGGGCGTGGGTGAGGTGCGGAATCCGGCCAGCGGGGCGGTGCTGCGCGAGGTCGCGGGGGCGTCTGCGGACGAGGTCGACGCGGCGGTGGCGCGGGCGGCGGTGGCGTACGAGCGGTGGCGGTGGGTGGCGCCGGGGGAGCGGGCCCGGCTGTTGCGGCGGTTCGCGGCGGTGGTCGACGCGCACGTGGAGGAGCTGGCCCGGCTGGAGGTCGAGAACGCCGGGCACACCATCGGCAACGCCCGCTGGGAGGCGGGCAACGTACGGGACGTGCTGGACTACTACGCGGGGGCACCGGAGCGGCTGACCGGGCGGCAGATCCCGGTGGCGGGCGGGTTGGACGTCACGTTCCACGAGCCGCTCGGCGTGGTCGGGGTGATCGTGCCGTGGAACTTCCCGATGCCGATCGCCGCCTGGGGGCTGGCTCCCGCGCTCGCCGCCGGCAACACGGTGGTGCTGAAGCCCGCCGAGCTGACCCCGCTGACCGCGTTGCGCCTGGGCGAGATGGCCCGGGAGGCGGGGCTGCCCGAGGACGTGTTCACGGTGCTGCCGGGGCGGGGCGACGTGGTGGGCGAGCGCTTCGTCGACCATCCGGCGGTCCGCAAGATCTGCTTCACCGGCTCCACCGAGGTCGGCACCCGGATCATGGCGGGCTGCGCCGCCCAGGTGAAGCGATTGACCCTGGAGCTGGGCGGCAAGTCGGCGAACCTGGTCTTCGCCGACGCCGACCTGGAGAAGGCGGCGGCGACCGCGCCGTCGGGAGTCTTCGACAACGCCGGCCAGGACTGTTGCGCCCGGTCCCGACTCCTGGTGCAGCGCTCGGTCTACGACCGCTTCCTGGAGCTGCTGGAGCCGGCGGTGCGGGCGTTCCGGGTACGCCACCCGGCCGACGAGGCCGCCGAGATGGGGCCGCTGATCTCCGCCGGGCACCGGGACCGGGTCGCCGGGTACGTCGACGGCGCGCGGGTCGCCTTCACCGGCTCCAGCCCGGACGGCCCCGGCTACTGGTACCCGCCGACGGTGCTGCTCGCCGACTCGCCGGCCGACCGGCACTGGCGCGAGGAGGTCTTCGGCCCGGTCGTCTCGGTGCTGCCCTTCGACGACGAGGCGGACGCGATCCGGCTCGCCAACGACACCGAGTACGGCCTCTCCGGCTCGGTCTGGACGCGGGACGTGGGCCGGGCGGTGCGCGTGGCGCGGGCGGTGGAGGCGGGCAACCTGAGCGTCAACTCGCACTCCTCGGTGCGGTACTCGACGCCGTTCGGCGGGATGAAACGCTCCGGTCTCGGTCGCGAGCTGGGTCCGGACGCCCTGCACGCGTTCACCGACGTCAAGAACGTCTTCATCAGCACGGAGGAGTGAGCGATGCAGCGGTTGCAGGACCGGGTGGCGGTGGTCACCGGCGCGGCCAGCGGGATCGGACTGGCCACCGTTCGGCGGTTGGCCGCCGAGGGAGCCCGGGTGGTCTGCGTCGACGTCGACACCGAGGGGGGTGCCCGGGCCGCCGAGGAGGTCGACGGGACCTTCGTCGCCGTCGACGTGACCGACGAGGGCGCCGTCCGTGACCTCTTCGACGGGGTGGTCGAGCGGTACGGGCGGGTGGACGTCTCGTTCCACAACGCGGGCATCTCCCCGCCGGACGACGACTCCATCCTGGAGACCGGGCTGGACGCCTGGGAGCGGGTGCTGCGGGTGAACACCACGAGCGTCTACCTGTGCTGCAAGTACGTCATCCCGCACATGCGCCGGCAGGGCCGGGGCTCGATCATCAACACCGCCTCGTTCGTGGCGCTGATGGGTGCGGCGACGTCGCAGATCGCGTACACCGCGAGCAAGGGCGGGGTGTTGGCGCTGAGCCGGGAACTGGGCGTGCAGTTCGCCCGGGAGGGCATCCGGGTCAACGCCCTGTGCCCCGGTCCGGTGGCCACGCCGCTGCTGCGGGAGCTGTTCGCCGCCGATCCGGAGCGGGCCGCGCGCCGGCTGGTGCACGTGCCGATGGGGCGGTTCGGCGAACCGACCGAGATCGCCGCCGCGGTGGCCTTCCTGGCCAGTGACGACTCCTCGTTCATGACCGCTGCGCAGTTCGTGGTCGACGGCGGGATCACCGGCGCGTACGTCACGCCGCTGTGATGTACCCGACACTTCCGGTGAACGGTGGGGCGATTCGTATCGGTTGATCGACAAGTGTCGTGGGGTAATCAGCGTCGCGATCAGCTGATGCGTTACGTTCCTGGTTCGGCGGGGTAGAAGTCCGGTCACGGCAGCGATGATCAGGGCACGTCGCGCACAGGCCGGGGAGGCTGCATGAACTCGGCCCAGGGGGGCGTGGACGGGGGCGATCCGTCGGCGGCGCGTCGTGGGGTTCCACCGCTGCTCGCGGCGGCGTTCGCGGGCGGTGGCGAGATGGGCGCGCTGTTGCGCGACCGGGACTGGTCGACCAGCCCGCTCGGCGCACCGGAGCAGTGGCCCAGCGCGCTCGGCAACGCGGTCAGCACGATGCTCGCCTCGAAGGCGCAGATCGTCATCTTCTGGGGCGAGGACCAGCGCGCCTTCTACAACGACGCCTACCGCCCGACCATCGGGGACAAGCATCCCGCCGTCGTCGGGCAGCCGGCCCGCGAACACTGGGTCGAGACCTGGGACGTGCTCGGGCCGCTGCTCACCGAGGTCCTGCGGACCGGTGAGGCGTACCAGGCGCGGGACCACCACTTCCTGCTCGACCGGTACGGCTTCATGGAGGACGTCTACTTCGACGTCTCGTACGACCCGATCCGGGACACCGACGGCTCGATCAGCGGCGTGCTCTGCGTCTGCAGTGAGACCACCGGTCGGCTGCTCAGCGAGCGGCGACTGCGTACGCTCGCCGAACTCGGCTCCGAGTTGGCCGACGTGGGCAGCAGCGCGGAACTCTGCCACGCGGCCGTGGACGTGCTCGACCGGCACCGGCAGGACGTACCGTTCGGGCTGCTCTACCTGTACGGCCCCGACGGTGGTCTGCGGCTGGCCGGGACGAGCGGCCCGATGACCGGGCCCGAGGAGCCCGACGCCGGGCTGGCCGACCTGGCCGCCGCCGGGGGCGGCACGGTGTCCACCGCCGACCTGTTCGGTGAGGTGCCGGCCGATGCCGCCGACGAGGCGCTGCTGCTGCCGATCACCGCCACCGCCGAGCAGGCGGGCGTGCTGGTGCTGGGGGTGGCCCGCCGGTTGCCGCTCACCGACGACTACCGCACCTTCCTCGAACTCGTCGCCGCGCAGGTCTCGCGGGCCGTCGGCAAGCAGCGCGCGTACGAGCAGGAGCAGGCCCGCGCCGCCGAGCTGGCCGCCCTGGACCTGGCGAAGACCAACTTCTTCGCCAACGTGAGCCACGAGTTCCGTACCCCGCTGACCCTCGTGCTCGGCCCGCTGGAGGACCTGCTCGCCGACCCGGCCCTGCCGGAGGTGTACACCCAGCGGCTGACGATGATGCACCGCAACGCGTTGCGGCTGCTCAAGCTGGTCAACACGGTGCTCGACTTCTCCCGGCTGGAGTCGGGGCGGCTGGCCGCGTACTACGAGCCGGTCGACCTGGCCGACTACACCGCCCGGCTGGCCAGCACGTTCCGCTCGGCCACCGAACGCGCCGGGTTGCGGCTGACGGTGGACTGCCCGCCGCTGCCCGAGCCGGTCTACGTCGACCAGGAGATGTGGGAGAAGATCGTTCTCAACCTGGTCTCCAACGCGGTGAAGTTCACCCTCGACGGGGAGATCCGGATCGAGGTCCGGGCGGTCGACGGAGTGGCCCGCCTGGAGGTCGCCGACACCGGTGTCGGCATCGTCGACGAGGAACTGCCGCACGTCTTCGAGCGCTTCCACCGGGCACCCGGGGTGCGGTCGCGAAGCCACGAGGGCACCGGGATCGGCCTGGCCCTGGTGCGGGAACTGGTCGAGATGCACGGCGGTCAGGTCAGCGCGACCAGCCGCGTCGACGAGGGCAGCCGCTTCGTGGTCACCGTCCCGTTCGGCTCCGGGCACCTCCCGGCCGACCGGGTGGCCGAGACGGGCACCGAGCGTGAGCCGGTGCAGAGCGCCCTCTTCGTCGCCGAGACCGAGCGCTGGAGCGACGACCGGGCCGCGACGGGTGAGGTCCGTGGCACGGGGTCGGCGGCGGGCCGCATCCTGGTCGTCGACGACAACCCGGACCTGCGCGAACACGTCGCCCGGCTGCTCGCGCCGACCTGGGAGGTGTGCACCGCCACCGACGGCGTGGACGCCCTGCGGTTGGCCGTCGACACCGACTTCGACCTGGTGCTGACCGACGTGATGATGCCGCGGCTGGACGGCTTCGGGCTGGTCGCCGCGCTGCGCGCCGACCCGCGCACCCGGTACGTGCCGATCGTCCTGCTCTCCGCCCGCGCCGGCTCGGCCGAGGAGGTGGCCGGCCTGGCGGTGGGCGCCGACGACTACCTGACCAAGCCCTTCTCCGGGCAGGAACTGGTCGCCCGGGTACGCGCCAACGTCGAACTCGGCCAACTGCGCGGCCAGCTCATCCGGCGGTTGGCCGCACTCGCGGACGCGGCCGTGGCGGTGAACACCGCGCGCTCCACGAACGAGGTGCTCCAGGTCGCGGCGCGGCACGCGTTGAGTCTCGCCGAGGCGGTCCGGGTGTCCGTCACCGCCGGAGACGCGCGGTTCGAGGCCGACGGCGGCGGCACCAGCGCCGCCGATCCCGCCTTCGTCCTGCCGTTGACCGGGGTGGGCGGCAAGCGCCTCGGTGAACTGCGGGTGTGGCGTGCGGTCACCGAGCCGGCCGGCACGGACGAGGCCGCGTTGACCCAGCTCGCCCGGCTCGTCGGCGTACGCCTGGAGAACGCCCAGCTCTACGAGGTGGAGCATCGCATCGCCACGACCCTGCAACACAGCCTGCTGCCGCGCACCCTGCCCCAGTTGCCCGGTGCCGTGGTGGCCAGCCGTTACCTGCCCGGCAGCGACGACGTCGAGGTCGGCGGCGACTGGTACGACGTGGTGACCCGCGAGGACGACGAGATGGTCCTGGTCATCGGGGACGTCGTCGGCAAGGGGGTGCCGGCCGCGGCGGCCATGGGTCAGCTGCGCAACGCGCTGCGGGCGTACGTGCTGGAGGGGTTCGATCCGGGAGAGTCGTTGACCCGGCTCAACCGGCTCGTGGGGTCGACCGGCTCCCGGTCCTTCGCCACGGTCTTCTGCCTCTGGTTCAGCCCTCGTACCGGGCGGCTGCGGTACGCCAACGCCGGTCATCCGTCCCCGCTGCTGATCCGAGGAGGCGACGTGGCGTTCCTGCACGACCGGGCGCTGGGGCCACCCGTCGGCGCGATCCCCGGGGCGGAGTACGAGACGGTCTCCGGCGAGCTGTGTGCCGGCGAGCGGCTGCTGCTCTACACCGACGGCCTGATCGAGGACCGGAACGTCGACATCGACGACGCGTTGGCCCAGCTCCGCGCCGATGCGGCCCGGCCGGGGGAGCATGTGGTGGACCTGGTCGAGGCGGTGGTGCAGCGCGTCGTGGACCGGCCCCGCCGGGACGACGTGGCGGTGCTCGCGCTGGAGGCTGCCGAGCTCAACCGGTTCGCGCTGCGGCTGCCCGCCGACCCGACCCGACTGAGCGTGCTGCGGAAGCGGCTGGAGGACTTCCTGGTCGCGCACGGGGTGAACGAGACCGACCTGTTCGACCTGACGGTGGCGGTGTCGGAGGCGGCGGCGAACGCCATCGAACACCCGGTCGACCCGGTGGAGCCGACGATCGGCGTCGAGGTGACGGTGGAGGGCCGGACGGTGACCGCGACCATCCGCGACAGCGGACGCTGGCGGGAGTCGACCGGGTCGGGCTTCCGGGGCCGGGGACTGTCGCTGATCGAGGCACTCGGGGAGTTGTCGGTCACGCGTACCACGGAGGGCACGGAGGTGACGCTACGTCGGGAACTGGGTGCCTGAGCCGGTGGGCCCGGCGGGTCAGACCGGCCGCAACCAGCGCTGCTCACCCAGGCCGGCGATGTGCAGCACGCGGCTGACCTGCCGGGACGGCAGCACGTCGAGGGTGTCCGGATAGTGACCGGCGAGCCGCACCACGGCGTGGATCGCCGCCGAGTCGAAGAAGCTGACCGCGCGCAGGTCGAGGAGCAGCCGGACGGCCGGCTCACGCAGCGCGGTCTGCAGCATGATGTCCGCGGTCGCCATGTCCACCTCGCCGGTGACCACCACGCGGAGCTGGTCACCGTCGATCTCCGCGCTGGCGGAGAAGACGGGTGGTGCTCCCCCTTGATCCACGCTGACACCTTGACACAGCGGTTGTTGTAGGGCAACAACCGTGGGCCACCGACGGTGGTGGGGGTCACCCCGGGGGCGGCGATAGGCTTGCCGCATGACCGTCCGTGCGCCGTTGACCCCAGGCACGATCTCCCCGTGGCGGCCGGTGCCCGCCCACATCGTCCGACCGGAGTACGTCGGCAAGAAGGCCCCCCGGCCGTGGCAGGGGTCGCACGTGCAGACGCCGGAGACGATCGAGAAGATGCGGGTCGCCGGGCGGCTCGCCGCGCAGGCCACCCAGCTCGCCGGCGAGCACTGCAAGCCCGGTGTGACCACCGACGAGATCGACCGGGTGGTGCACGAGTTCCTCGTCGACCACGGCGCCTACCCGTCGACGCTGGGTTACCGGGGCTTCCCGAAGTCCTGCTGCACCAGCCTGAACGAGGTGATCTGCCACGGCATCCCGGACACCACCGTGCTGGCCGACGGCGACATCATCAACGTGGACGTGACCGCGTACATCGGCGGGGTGCACGGCGACACCGACGCCACCTTCTGCGTCGGCGAGGTCGACGAGGAGGTCCGGCTGCTGGTCGAGCGGACCCACGAGGCGATGACGCGGGGCATCAAGGCCGTCGCGCCGGGCCGGCAGATCAACGTCATCGGCCGGGTCATCGAGTCGTACGCGAAGCGGTTCGGCTACGGCGTGGTCCGCGACTTCACCGGCCACGGCATCGGCGAGGCGTTCCACAGCGGCCTGTACGTGCCGCACTACGACAGCCCCCGGCCCACCGACGTGATGGAGCCGGGCATGACGTTCACCATCGAGCCCATGATCACCCTCGGCACCCACCAGTACGACATGTGGGAGGACGGCTGGACGGTGGTCACCAAGGACCGCAAGTGGACCGCCCAGTTCGAGCACACGGTGCTGGTGACCGAGAACGGGTACGAGATCCTGACGCTGCCGTGACCGACACCCCTGCGGCACTGCGGGAGCACCACCACGCGGACGTCTCCGGCGGGTGGCTGCGACCCGCCGTCTTCGGTGCCATGGACGGGCTGGTGACCAACATCGCCCTGATCGCGGGCGTCGGCGGTGGCGGCGTCTCGCCGCAGGCCATCGTGCTGACCGGCACCGCCGGTCTGGTCGCCGGCGCGATCTCGATGGCGCTCGGGGAGTACACGAGTGTCCGCTCGGCCAACGAGCAGATCGCCGCCGAGGTGGCCAAGGAGCGGCGCGAGCTGGAACACCATCCCGAGGAGGAGGCCCGGGAACTCGCCGAGATGTGGATGGCGCGGGGATTGCCAGAGGATCTTGCCGTCCAGGTGGCCGAGGCGGTCCGCCAGCATCCGGAGCAGGCGTTGCGGATGCACGTCCAGGAGGAGTTGGGCGTCAACCCGGACGAGCAACCCAACCCGTGGGCGGCGGCACTGTCGTCGTTCCTCTGCTTCTCGGTCGGCGCGCTGGTGCCGCTGCTGCCGTACCTTCTCGGCGCCACCAGCCTGGTGCTGGCCCTGGCGGTGGGCGGGCTCGGCCTCTTCGTGGCCGGCGCGGTCGTCTCCCGGTTCACCAACCGGCGGTGGTGGACCGGCGGGATGCGGCAGTTGCTGCTCGGCGCCGCCGCGGCGGCGGCGACCTACCTGATCGGTGCGTTGATCGGCGTGCAGGGCGGGCTGGGCTGAGCCGCCGCGCGGTCAGCCGGTGAGCAGGTCGTCGACGGTCCCGTCGACCGGCCGGCCCCGGGCGGTCAACTCGGCCGACTGGCGGGCCAGCACCGCCCCGACCTCGGTCATGTCCGCCCCGGCCAGCCCGGTCCGCCGGACCGCGTCGCCGGGGTCGCGGAAGTAGGTGCGACTGAGCAGCCCGGTGACGGTCGCGGCGGCCAGCCGTGACTCGCCGAGCATCAGCAGGGCCTGGTCCGTCTCGTACCACTCGGCGAGCCGGGCCGCCCGCGCGTGCGCCGCGCTGCCCCGGTACCAGGCCCGGCGGGCGGCGCTGCTGAACTCGGCCGGGCGGGCCCTCGCCAACCGCCCGAGGTGCGCGTCCCGCTGGGTGCGCAGCCACCCGGTCGGGTCGTGCAGCGGCCGGGTCGTCACGTACCGGTCGGCGGTCAACGGCCACCGCGAGGTGAGCTGCCGGGCCTGGCGCAGACGCTCCTCGGCGGCGGCAACGGTCAGGTCGACCAGCACCCCGTCGACCCGCCGGGTGGCCGAGGGCGGCCCGGTGTCGGGTCGGTAGGTGACCACCAGCAACCCGACCTCGCTGTCCCCGCCACCGTCGTCGTCGCCGTGCGCGAGCGGCCCGTGCACCGCGACGGCGAGCACGTCGGCGGGGAAGCGCCGACGGACCGCCTCGGCGATCCGTCCGGCCACCTGCCACCGGGGATCGTCCCGGTGCTCCTGGACACCGTCCACACCGACCACCCCATCGCGCCACCGTGCGGACCGTCGCCGGTAGCGACGGCCCGGTCACCGCACACCCTAGTGCGGCGCGGGCGGCCCGTCCGGCGGGTCCGTGCCGTCGGGCGTGCCGGAGGCCGTCGGCACCAGCCGGAAGACCCGGATCTCCCGGTCACCGGCCCGCCGCACGTACGCCTCGTACGCGGGCCAGGCGTCGACCAGCAACCGCCACAGTCGCTCGCGTTCGGCGCCGGTCGCCGGTTCGCCGCGTACCGCGAGGCGACGCCCGGCGACGTCCACTTCGGCGTGTGGCTCGGCGAGCAGGTTCAGCGACCAGGCGGGCTGCTGGGTCTGGCCCCAGTTCGAGCCGACCACCACGTACCCGTCCCCGTCGGGCACGTAGAGCAGCGGGTTGCTGCGCGGTTTCCCGGAGCGGCGGCCGGTGGTGGTGATGACCAGGGACGGCACCAACCCGAGCGCGACCACCCGGCCCCGGGTCAGTCGCCCGACCGCCCGGTCGAGCGGCACCAGCAGCCGGGCGGTGGCGCCGAACCAGGGGTGGTGACCGATTCGGCGGGTCACGTCGCGCAGTACGGACATCCGGACATTCTGCATCCACCGGCGTCGGTCCGACACCCGCCGTTCAGCCGGGCCGGTCGGTCCTAGTCCAGGCGGCGTTCCACCGGCAGCCGGGACCGGGTCAGCAGTGCCGCCCCGGCCATCGCCACCAGCGGCACCACGACCAGCACGCCGAGGGTGAGCCAGGGCACCAACAGCGGGTACGGCGGCTCCACCGGCCACCCCTCGGCCAGCCGTCGATTCGTGAAGGTCAGGATGATCATCGCCGAGCCGAGCCCGGCGACGATGCCCAGCAACGAACCGAGCACCGCGATCACGCCGGCCTGGCAGAGCGACAGCAGCTTCCGTACGCCCGGTCCGGCACCGACCGAGGCGAGTGTGGACAGGTCGGCCCGCCCCTCGGCGGCGGCGAGTCCGGTGGCGATCCCGGCGGCCCCCACGGTCACCACCGCGGAGACCCCGGCCAGCAGGAGCAGCAGCGGCTCGGTGCCGGTGAAGCCGTGACCGAGCTCGAACTGCGCGCCGACCGGGCCGAGGTACTCCAGCGCGTCGACGAACCGGTCCCGCTGCCGCTGTCCCGGCGGCTCGGCGGCCTCGACCACCCAGCCGGTCTGTCGGACGGCGAGGTCGAGGCGGTCGGCTGCGGCGGGCGAGATGAGCAGCCAGGACGGTCTCAGGTGGCTCCGCACCGCGTACCCGGGCACGGTCGTCGTGGTCGCCTCCCCCGTCTCGCGTTTGTCGTCCTCGACGCGGAGGTGGACGCGGCCGTCGACGAGGTATCGCGGGTCCGTCACCACCGCGCCACCCGCGCGCAGGACGGCCGTGGCGGCGGTGACCTCGGCCGGCGTGGCGCCGGTGAGCATCGGCAGCGCCGCACCGTCGTCGACCGCCACCTGGACGTAGCCGTCGAGGTGGTCCTCGGCCGGCCACTGACAGCGGCGGTCGGCGCGGGCCCGCTGCTCGTCGGCTTCGCTGATCGACTCGTAGGGTCGCCATGGGCAGACCTGGTCCGGCGGCGCCACCGCGCTCACCACGCAGGCATCGAAATTCGTCCGGCAGCCGGCCGCGACCAGTGGGGCGACCGACCCGGCACCGAGATGGTCACGGGCCGCCGCGGTGACGGCGGCCCGGTCCGGTGGCCCGGTGGCGTCCGGGTCGTCGGCGGTGACCAGCACCGTCTGGCGCGGCAGCAGCGGACGGTACTGCTGGTCGGCGCGGACGTCGTCACTGGCGAGGAAGGCCCCGAGGGCGACGCTGCCGGCGACCGCCGCCATCACCGCCGAGATGGCCGGCGCGGTCGAGGAACGGTTGCGACTGGCGTCGCGTACCGCGATCCGGGGCGCCAGCGGGAGGAACCGGCCGAGCCGGGCCAGCAGTCCGACCAGCGTCGGCGTGGCGAAGACCAGCCCGAGTTCGCCGAGCACCAGCCCGGCGAGGATGACCGACGAACGGACCATCGCCGCACCGATCCCGGCGATGACCAACCCGGTGACGGCCAGCAGCACACCGAGCGCCAGCCAGCGCCGCCGGTGGGTGGGCGCGCCGCGTCGGCCGGCGAGCCCGGCGACCACCTCCTGCCGGGCGGCGGTCCAGGCCGGCGCGAGCGCGGCCAGCACCCCGGCGAGTACGGCGACGAGTGCGATCACGCCCAGCGCCGCCGGCCAGACGCGGTACCCGGCGAAGCGGTGCTGGAAGACGAACTCCTCGACCAGCGGCCGGGCGGCGAACGCGGAGAGCACACCGAGGGCCACCCCGGCGGCGGCACCGATGCATCCGAGCAGCACGCCGTCGGCGAGCACCACCCGGCGGAGCTGAGCCGCGTCGCCGCCGGCCACCGCGACGAGTGCCAGCTCCCGCCGCCGTCGCCGGACCCCCACCGCGAAGGCCGGGCCGACCAGCAGCACCACCTCCAGCAGACCCAGTCCGCCGACCAGCACCCCGGTGCCGATCTCCTCCGCGCCCAGGCTGTTGCCGAGCGGACGGACCGCCTCCACCGGGCTCGACGGTGCGGAGACGCGGGCACCGACCACCACTCCGTTGCGGTTGAGGTGGCGGAACAGGTCCTCGGTCACCGGCCCGGGGAGGTCGACCAGGAACACGGTGTCGTGGTTCAGCGAGCCCGACGGTTCACCGGCGGAACGCAGGAACGCCATCGGCTCCAGCGACTCCGGGAGTTCGACCACACCGACGACGGTCCAGCTCCTCGTGCCGTCCCGGGCGTTGAGCACGCCCCCGACGTCGACGCCGAGGGTACGCCGAGCGGCCCGGTTCAGCGCGACCTCGTCGGCCTTTGTCGGCACCCGACCATCGTGGATCCGAACGAGGCCGGCGGCGAGCGGATCGGCGAGGTCGACCTCGGTGGCGGGTACGTCGTCGCGGGCCCGGGTGCCGTCCCGGAGGGGAAGCGGCAGCCAGCGGCGTACCGGGAGGACCCGGCTGTCCGCCGGGAGCAGCCGGAGGATGTCGTCCACGGTGACCGTCTCGGGGATCCGGTCCTCCGGCGCGTTCCACACGCTGCCGTCGGCGTTCTGGGTGACCGGCCCCTGGCTGACCACCCGCAGCTCCGCGTCGGCGTTGCCGAGCCGCTGCTCCATCTTCTCGGCGGGGTCGAGCCGGGCCATGTCCGCGCTGACCGCGACGAAGGACAGGGCCAGGACGGGCAGGACGATCATCGCCAGCACCAGAGCCGTACGCCCACGGGCCCGCGTCACCTCGCGGCGGGCGATCCGCAGCGCGGCCCGCCAGGAGCCCACCGTCTCGGCCAACCGGGTCCGGCGGGGCCGCTCGGGTGGGAGGTCGTGCACCGGCCGCGACTGGGGGCGGAGGGTCACCGAAGACTGCCGGAGAGCAGCGCGTCGACGCCGGCCAGCGGGGCGGTCGAGTCGACCGTCACACCGTCGCGCAGGAACACCACCCGGTCCGCCCAGGCGGCGTGCCGCGCCTCGTGGGTGACCAGCACACCGGCGGCTCCGGCGTCGACCCGGCGGCGCAGCAGCCGCAGGACGGCCTCACCGGTCTGCGAGTCCAGCGCTCCGGTCGGCTCGTCGGCCAGCACCAGACGTCTTTCGCCGACCAGCGCCCGGGCGATCGCGACGCGCTGCTGCTGGCCGCCGGAGAGCTGGTCGGGGAACCGGTCACCGAGTTCGGTCAGACCCACCTCGGTCAACGCGTCGAGCGCCAGCCGGCGGGCCCGCCGGACGCCCGCGCCGTCGAGTTCGAGGGGGAGGGAGACGTTCTCGGCGGCGGTCAGACTGCCGATGAGGTTGAGGTTCTGGAAGATGTACCCGATCCGGCGGCGGCGCAGCCGGGCCAGGCCACGCCGGTCCAGGGTGTGCAGCGGCTGTCCCTCGACGAGCACGTGACCGGTGGTCGGGCTGTCCAGCCCGCCGGCCAGGGTCAGCAGGGTCGACTTGCCGGAGCCGGAGGGACCCATCACGGCGACCAGTTCGCCGGGGCGGACGACCAGGCTCACCCCGCGCAGCGCGTGCACCGCGGCCGGGCCGCTGCCGTGGGTCCGGTGCACGTCCCGCAGCTCCAGCACGGCCTCCGGGACGGGCCCGGTGTCGTGGGGAATGCCGGAGTCGGATGTCGCGGCGGTGTCACGGGTACGCGACGTCTGCCGCTCGTCCGCGCTCACCGCCAGGCCTCCTCACCACTGCGGCCCGCCGCCTCGGGCAGTGGCGTCGGGCCGGGTGCCGGGGGGCGGTGCCGCACCAGGCTGCTCTCACAGTGGTCGAGCCATCGCACCTCCGCCTCGGCCTGGAAGACCATCGCGTCCAGCACCAGTCGCCATGGCAGGTCCTCGGGCCGGTCGCTGGAGTACTTCAACCGGGTCAGCTCCTGGAGTGTCCGCATCGTCGCGGTGCGCTGGGTCTGTACCACGGTACGAACGTCCACGCCCGGTGTGGTCAGCGCCAACGCCAGCTTGATCGCCAGTTCGTCACGGGGCCGGTCGTTGCGGCTGATCGGGGTGGCGAACCACAGCGTCAGGTCCGCCCGTCCGGCTTCGGTGATCTCGTACGGCCGCTGCCCGGCCTCGCTCTCCGGCAGCGACCGCACCAGCCCGTCCCGCTCCAGCCGGGACAGGGTGGTGTAGACCTGCCCGATGTTGAGCGGCCAGGTGGAGCCGGTCGACTCCTCGAAGGCGGCCCGGAGCTGGTAGCCGTACATCTGGCCACGTTCGAGCAGGGCGAGCAGGCCGTGACGGATGGACATGGAACGGGAGTATGCATACCTGGTATGCCATCCGCAACCGGTGCGGACCGTGACGCTGCCTACCCATCGACCGGGGTGGCGCCCCTCAGGCGGGGCGACCCGGGAACGGCACGGTCAGCGGGGTGGTGCCGGCGCTGCGCCGCCACCGTGTCGCCCGGACCGCGTAGTCGACCAGGGCGGCCAGGGCCCGCTCCCGCTCGGCGCCGGTGCTGACCGGCAGTGCCGCCCGCCAGAACGCCGCCGTCCGCTCCTCCACCTCGATCGCGAGCCGCAGCGCGCTGGCCCGGTCGGTCACCGGGAACGGCAGGGCGTAACCGGCCCGGTCCGGCGGCACCGTTCCGCCACCGGTGCTGATCTGCATCACCAGCGCGTCCCGCCGGCCCCGGTGGGCCGCCTCCGCGTCGGCGGCGGCCTTCCGATCGTCGCCGGTCAGGCGTACACCGATCGGGCCGTAGGCCCAGATGGCGGCGTACTCGGCGGTCAACGCCCCGGCGAGCGCCTCGCCCGGCCCGGCCGGCGCACCGCGCCCGGTGAACCGCCCGTTCATCGCAGCGCCTCCAGGTGGCTGGCGCGGGCGGCGGCGACGGAGCCCAGCACCGCGGCGCGGTCGGCCGGCGCGGCGGCGCAGGCGGCCTTGGCCGACTCCCGGCCGGTCCGCTCGGCCTGGCGCAACGCGGCCAGCGTGGCGGCCGGCTCACCCGGCCGGACGGCGGGGGAGGACCAGGTCGCCCCGCTCGGAACGGCCGGGCCGGACGGTGTCGCGGCACCGGTCAGCCGGGCCAGTTCGGCCGCGTGCGCCTCGTGCGACTCGGCGAGCGGGACGAGCCGGGCGGCCAGGTCGGGGTGGGCGGTGGCGGCGGCGCGCAGCCCCGCGGCGAGACCCAACGACTCGTCGACCAGCGGGGCCAGCGGGTCCGGCTCCGGTGGCTGCTCGTCCCCGCCGAAGAGACCGCAACCGCTCAGCGGCACGGCGGACCCACCCAGCGCCAGCAGCGCACCGGCCCGCAGGACCCTGCGCCGGGACAGCTCGGCGGACCCGTCCGGCCGACTCGTCATGCCCATCACCACCGGACAAGTCAACACCATCGCCGTGGGCCGTGTGGCGCGGTGGCGCCGGTGCGCCGCCCGGGCTCTCCTTCGCCGGGCGCGTTACGCTCTGCGCAACCACCGGCGCGCCCGCACCGGTGGCGTGCCGGCATGGCGGCCGACGAGCAGTGGAAGGTCCAACAGATGACGCAGCGTGGCCGTGCCACCAGAACGACGGGGCGACCCCGTGGCGGTCAGGCTCCGCGAGGTGGTCCCGCGCCGCGCACTGCTGCGCAGGGGGGCCGGGGTGACCTGGCCGCCCGCCGTGAGCGGCTGCGCGCGGTGATCGCACCGGTCGTCGCCGAGGCCGGCTACGACCTGGAGGACCTTGCCGTCTCCCGGGCCGGACGACGACACGTGGTACGCGTGATCGTCGACGCCGACGGCGGCATCAACCTGGACGCGGTCGCCGACGTGTCGCGGGCGGTCTCGGCAGCGCTGGACGCGGCCGAGGAGACCGGCGGCGACATCGTCGCCGGGGAGTACCAACTGGAGGTCAGCTCGCCGGGGGTGGACCGCCCGCTGACCCTGCCCCGGCACTGGCGGCGCAACGTGGGCCGGCTGGTCCGGGTGACCGTGCGCGGCGGGACGACCGATGGCCGACCGGCCGGCGACCGGCAGGTCACCGGGCGGGTGGTCGAGGCCGACGACGAGCGCGTGGTGCTGGAGACCGACACCGAAAGCGCCGGGTGGGCGTACGCCGACCTGGGGCCGGGCCGGGTGCAGGTCGAGTTCAGCCGCCTCGACGACCTGGCCGAATCAGAAGACCTCGACGACGATGACGATGACGATGTGGAGGACGAGGAGAGGTGAACATCGACCTCGCGGCGCTGCGCGCACTCGAGCGCGAGCGGGAGATCCCGTTCGACACGATCCTGGCGGCGATCGAGACCGCGCTGCTGACCGCGTACCGGCACACCGAGGGTGCGCAGTCGCACGCCCGGGTGGAGATCGACCGCAAGACCGGCGTGGCCCTGGTCTACGCCCAGGAACTGGGCGACGAGGGCACCGTCGACCGGGAGTGGGACGACACTCCGCACGACTTCGGGCGGATCGCCGCCATGACCGCCAAGCAGGTCATCCTCCAGCGGTTGCGGGAGGCCACCGACGAGGTGCACTTCGGCGAGTACGCGGGCCGCGACGGTGACCTGGTGACCGGGGTGGTGCAGGCGCACGAGGCCCGGGCCGAGAAGGGCATCGTCACGGTCGACCTGGGCAAGCTGGAGGGGGTGCTGCCCCAGTCCGAGCAGGTGCCCGGCGAGCGGTACACCCACGGCGAGCGGATCCGGTGCGTGGTGGTGCACGTGGCCAAGGGGATGCGCGGCCCGCAGATCACGCTCTCGCGTACCCACCCGAACCTGGTGAAGAAGCTCTTCGCCCTGGAGGTTCCGGAGATCGCCGACGGCACGGTCGAGATCGGCGCGATCGCGCGTGAGGCCGGTCACCGGACGAAGATCGCGGTCCGCTCCACCACTCCCGGGGTCAACGCCAAGGGCGCCTGTATCGGCCCGATGGGGCAGCGGGTCCGGGCGGTGATGAGCGAGCTGCACGGCGAGAAGATCGACATCATCGACTGGTCCGACGACCCGGCGACCTTCGTCGGCAACGCGTTGTCGCCGGCGAAGGCGCTGCGGGTCGAGGTGGTGGACCTGGGTGCCCGCGCGGCCCGGGTGACCGTGCCGGACTTCCAGCTCTCCCTGGCGATCGGGCGGGAGGGGCAGAATGCCCGGCTTGCTGCCCGACTGACCGGTTGGCGGATCGACATCCGGTCCGACGCGGAACAGACTGGCTCCAGTGGGCGGCCCGGAGCCGACCCCGTCCGGGAGCCAGGCGGAGCGGTCTCGGGAAGCTAGGGGTAGACTTCTTCCAGTGGCACGACGCGCGCTGCCGGAGCGCACCTGTGTGGGCTGCCGACGGCGGGCACCGGCCAGTGAACTACTGCGGATCGTCGCGGTCGGTGACGAGGCTGGGTTCAGCCTTCGACCCGATCCGGCCCGCAGACTGCCGGGTCGGGGAGCGAACATGCACCCAGATCCGGCCTGCTTCGCGCAGGCAGTGCGGCGTCGCGCCTTCGGGCGCGCGCTGCGCCTCGCCGGGGTTCCGGATGACGGCACCCTCGCGGAGTACCTGACGCGTCAACCACCACGTCCGGTCGTCCGACCGGGTGTGGCCGCTAGCAAGGTAGGACGACCGACATGAGCACACGATGAAGTCCCAGAAATGACCAGGCTTCAAGTGCACGAGTGAGGTCGCTGCGGGTGCTGCCCGCACGACCTCGGAGTGAGGAGTGCAGTGGCAGGCAAGGCCCGCGTACACGAGCTTGCGAAAGAGCTCGGGGTCGAGAGTAAGACCGTTCTCGCCAAGCTGAAAGAAATGGGCGAGTTCGTCAAGTCCGCGTCGAGCACGGTCGAGGCGCCCGTCGCCCGACGGCTGCGTAACGCCTTCGTCGCCTCCGGCGGCTCTGGTGCCCCGGCGGCTGCGCCGTCGGCCGCACCGGCTCCGGCGGCAGCGCCCACCCCGCCGGCGACCCCCGGCGAGCCCCGCGTCACCGCGAAGCCGATGCCGCCGCGGCGTCCGGCGATGCCCGGACCGAAGCCGAAGGCCCCGGTTCCCGGCCCTCCGCCGGCGGTGACCCCGGTCGCCAAGCCGGCGAGTGCCCACGACATCGAGGTGGCCGCCGCCGAGGCGCGCGCCGCCGCGCTGAAGGCCGAGCAGGAGGCCGCGGTCAAGGCCGCACAGGCCGCCCGCCAGCAGCAGCGTGACAACGTCCGCCGGGAGCCTCCGGCAGACGGTGGCGCCCGTCCAGGTCCGGGCCCGCGGCCCGGTCCCGGCACCATGCCGCCCCGCCCGGGTTCCCCGGCCGCGGGTCGTCCCGGTGGCCCGAACCCCGGCCCGGGTGGCCGGCAGGGTCGCCCGCCGGCGCGTGGCGCCGGTAACAACCCCTTCGGTATCCAGGGCAGCCAGCAGCAGCGGCCGCCGGCCGCCGGTGCCGGTGGTCCCCGGCCCAGCCCGGCCTCGATGCCGCCGCGGCCGAGTCCCGCCTCGATGCCGCCGCGGCCCAGCCCGGCGTCCATGCCGAGTCAGCGTCCCGGTCGTCCGGGTGGCCCGGGTGCCGGTCGCCCCGGTGGCGGCGGCGGTGCCGGTCGTCCGGGTGGCGGCGGTGGCGGTGGCTACCGTGGCGGTCCCGGTGGTGGCGGCGGTGGCGGTGGCTACCGTGGCGGTCCCGGTGGTGGCGGCGGTGGCGGTGGCTACCGTGGCGGCCCCGGTGGCGGCGGCGGTGCCGGTGCCGGTGGCGGCTTCCGGCCGGGCGGACCGGCCGGTGGCGGCGGTCGTCCGGGTGGCGGTGGCCGTGGCCGTGGCGGCGGTGCCGCCGGTGCCTTCGGCCGTCCGGGTGGCAAGCCGACCCGTGGTCGCAAGTCCAAGAAGCAGCGCAGACAGGAGTTCGACAACCTGTCGGCCCCGACCATGAGCTCGGGTGCTCCCCGGGGTCAGGGGCAGGTGGTCCGGCTCTCCCGTGGCGCCTCGCTGTCGGACTTCGCCGACAAGATCAACGCCAACCCGGGTTCGCTGGTCCAGGAGATGTTCAACCTGGGCGAGATGGTCACCGCGACCCAGTCGTGCTCCGACGACACCCTGCTGCTGCTGGGTGAGCACCTCGGCTTCACCGTGCAGATCGTCAGCCCGGAGGACGAGGACCGCGAGCTGCTCGCGCAGTTCAACATCGACCTCGACGCCGAGGTCGCGGAGGACCGCCTGGTCAGCCGTGCGCCGGTGGTGACCGTCATGGGTCACGTCGACCACGGTAAGACCAAGCTGCTCGACGCGATCCGCAAGGCGAACGTGGTGGCCGGCGAGGCCGGTGGCATCACCCAGCACATCGGCGCCTACCAGGTCCACGTCCCGCACGAGGGCGAGGACCGGGCGGTCACCTTCATCGACACCCCGGGTCACGAGGCGTTCACCGCCATGCGTGCCCGTGGTGCCCAGGTCACCGACATCGTGATCCTGGTGGTGGCGGCCGACGACGGCGTGATGCCGCAGACCATCGAGGCGCTCAACCACGCCAAGGCGGCGGACGTGCCGATCGTGGTCGCGGTCAACAAGGTCGACAAGCCGGAGGCGAACCCGGACAAGGTCCGCCAGCAGTTGACCGAGTACGGCCTGGTCGCCGAGGAGTACGGCGGCGAGACCATGTTCGTCAACGTGGCCGCGAAGCCCGGCATCGGCATCGAGGAACTCCTCGAGGCAGTGCTGCTCACCGCCGACGCGTCGCTGGAGCTGACCGCTCCGACCGACGGGCCGGCGCAGGGTGTGGCCATCGAGGCGCACCTGGACAAGGGTCGCGGTGCGGTGGCGACGGTGCTGGTGCAGAAGGGCACCCTGCGGGCGGGCGACTCGATCGTCGCCGGTGGGGCGCACGGCCGGGTCCGGGCGATGCTCGACGAGAACGGCAACCAGGTCACCGAGGCCGGTCCGGCGCGTCCGGTCCTGGTCCTCGGCCTGACCGCGGTGCCCGGCGCGGGCGACACCTTCCTCGCCGCGGCGGACGACCGCACGGTGCGGCAGATCGCCGAGCAGCGCCAGGCACGGCGACGGGCGGCGGCGTTCGCCAACTCGCGTGGCCGGGCCACCCTCGAGACGCTCATGGAGCAGCTCAAGGAGGGCGAGAAGACGTCGCTCAACCTCATCCTCAAGGGCGATGTCTCCGGTTCCGTGGAGGCCCTGGAGGACGCGCTGTTCAACCTGGACATCCCCGAGGAGGTCCAGCTCAAGGTCCTCGACCGGGGCGTCGGCGCGATCACCGAGAGCAACGTCATGCTCGCGAGCGCCTCGTCCGAGCCGGTCACGATCATCGGCTTCAACGTGCGGGCCTCGAACAAGGTCCGCGAGATGGCCGACCGCGAGGGCGTGGAGATCCGGTACTACACCGTCATCTACCAGGCCATCGAGGAGATCGAGGCGGCGCTCAAGGGCCTGCTCAAGCCGGAGTACGAGGAGGTCGAGCTCGGCAGCGCGGAGATCCGCGAGGTCTTCCGCTCGTCCAAGATCGGCAACATCTCCGGTTGCATCGTCCGGTCGGGCATCATCCGACGCAACGCGAAGGCGCGCCTGCTGCGCGACGGCACGGTCGTGGCGGACAACATCACGATCAGCTCGCTCAAGCGCTTCAAGGACGACGCGACCGAGGTCCGCGAGGGCTTCGAGTGTGGTCTGACGCTGGCCGGTTACAACAACGTGCAGCCGGGCGACATCATCGAGACCTTCGAGATGCGGGAGAAGGTTCGCGCCTGATCCGGTAGTGACGCACTGATCGAGGGGTTTACGCCGAATGGCGTAAACCCCTTGATCATGCGGGGTGGGGTGCGGGTAGTGTCCGCAGCGATGTTCACCGCAACCGCAGTGTTCGACCTGCTGCTGCCGGGCGACTCCCGGTCGCTGAAGGCGAAGAGATCGTACGTACGGCCGATCGTGGCGGCGCTGCGCCGCTTCGAGGTCTCGGCCGCCGAGGTGGGTGCGCTCGACCTGCACGGGCGAGCTGAGATAGGAGTGGCGGTCGTGGCCGCGGAGGCGGCGCACGCCCGTGAGGTGCTCGACTCGTGCGAGCACCTGGTGGCCGGTCGACCGGAGGTCGAGTTGCTGTCGGTACGCCGCCGGCTGCACGGCGAGGACGACTGACCGGTGGCGGGTGCGGCCCCCTGCCGCCCCGCGCGCCGGAGCACGTGGCGCGGGTAGGGTTTCCAGTGTTGGGGTCGGTGCGGGCTCCGGTGACGGCGTCGCCGGTTCCGGCCGGCAGCGGGACGCCGTGGAGGTGGCGGAGATGACGGATCCGGCCAAGGTACGTCGGCACGCGGAGCGGGTGCGTGAACTGGTCGCGTCGGTGGTGCGGAGCCAGATCAAGGATCCGCGGCTCGGCATGATCACTATCACCGACGCCCGGATAACCGCCGACCTGCGCGACGCCACGGTCTTCTACACCGTGCTCGGTGACGCGGCGGCGCAGGCGGGTACCGCCGCCGCGCTCGACAGCGCGAAGGGCATGCTGCGCAGCACCGTCGGCAAGGCGCTCGGATTGCGTCACTCGCCGACCCTGACGTTCGTCCTGGACGACGTGCAGGACCAGGTGAAGCACATCGACGACCTGCTCGCGGCGGCCCGGACGGCCGACGCGGAGGTGCAGCGCCTCGCCGCCAAGGCCGCGTACGCCGGTGAGGCCCAGCCGTACCGGCTCGACGACGAGGACGACGAGCCCGACGAGGCCGAGAACGAGACCGGCACCGGTGACACGGACGACACCCGGAGCGGGGATCGGCGGTGACCGCCCCCTCCGGCGGTGCGCTGACCGAGTCGGGCCCGGGTGCGGCGTTGCCGAGTCCGGCCCGCCCCGGTGCGGCCGGGGGAGCGGCGGGTGCCGCCGACCCGGACGCGGCGACCACCGGAGCCTCGACGGCGACCTCCTCGGGCGGGTCCGCGCCGAGTGAGGCCGACTGGGCCGCTGCGGTGGCCGCGGTGCGCCAGGTGGTGCCCGCCGGCCGGGTGCTGCTGATCTGCCACGTGAACCCGGACGGCGACGCGCTGGGCAGCATGCTCGGCTTCGGGCTCGGGCTGCGGCAGCTCGGCGTACGCCGATTGCAGGCGACCTTCCCCGGGCCGCCGGAGGTGCCTGATCCGTTCCGTGGCCTGCCCGGGCTGGATCTGCTGGTCCCCGAGACCGAGGCCGACCCGGAGCCGGACCTGGTGATCTGTTTCGACGCGGCCAGCGACTCGCGCCTCGGTGACCTGGCCGACCGGTTGGCCGGTCCGGGCAGCGCACTGGTGCTCGACCACCACGCCTCCAACGTCGGCTTCGGTGACGTCAACCTGGTCGACCCGGCGGCGGCGGCGACCTCGGTGGTCGCGGAGGAACTGCTGGCCCGGCTCGGCGTCCCGTTGGACGCCGGCATCGCCGAGTGCCTGTACGTGGCGCTGAGCACCGACACCGGCTCGTTCCGGTTCGACGCGACCACGCCGGCGGTGCACGAGATGGCGGCCCGCCTGATCTCCACCGGCATCCGGCCGGGGGAGATCTCCCGGCGGGTCTTCGACAGTCGACCGTTCGGCGCGGTGCGCCTCTTCGGCGAGGTGCTCGGCCGGGCCCGGCTGGAGCCCGAGGCGGCGTCCGGGCATGGCCTGGTCTGGACGTACGCGACCCAGGACGACCTGGCCCGGCACGACCAGCGGCCGTACGTGCTGGAGGCGCTGATCGATCCGGTGCGGTGCACCGCCGAGGCCGACGTGAGTTGTGTGGTGAAGCAGACCGGGCCGCAGGAGTGGGCGGTGTCGCTGCGCAGCAAGGGCGCGGTGGACGTGAGCCGGGTGGCGGTCGCGCTGGGCGGTGGTGGGCATCGACTCGCCGCCGGGTTCACCGGTCGGGGCAGCGTGGACGAGGTGGTCGACCGGGTACGCGCCGAGTTGGTGGCGCCCGCGCAGGGACGTGACGTCGACCCCGAGGGGTGATTTCAGGGGCGGCTCGGGGGAGTGTTGCCGTACCGCCGCCGGGAGATGACGGGGAGAATCGAGTGATGGAGCAGCCCCACGACCTCACGATCGACGCTCCCCGTACGTGGGAGAGACCGGTCGTCTGCGTACCGGTGCTGGTGGCCCTCTCGCTGGTCGGCGGACGGTTCCCGTCGTTCTCCACGGAGGCCAACCTCTACGTGTTCGGCACCGGCGGGCTGCTGATCTGGCTGGGCCTGACCAAACGGGTGCAGGCCCGTCCGGCACCCGAGCGCCTGGGTTCCGGCGCGGTCTGGTGGACGCTGCCGGTGGTGGTGTTCGGGGTGTTCGAGGGGGCCACGTTCGTCGCGGCGGCCGGTGACGACTTCCCCACCTTCTCGCTGCTGGCCGACCCGTTGCTGGAGGACAGGCTGGTCCGGTCCGCCGCGTGGCTGGTCTGGCTCTCGGCGTTCTGGGGGTTGGTTCGCCGATGATGCGGTATCTGGCGATCGGCGGGTTCCTGGTCGGTCTGGCGCTGTTCGCGATGGTCGAGTGGATGGCGCGGCGGGAGGGCTCGCGCATCCCGACGCTCGGCGAGATGTGCGCGTACGTGATGCGCTACGAGGTCGGTCCGGTTCCGGTGGGTCGGATCGGGATGTTCGGCTTCTGGTGGTGGGTGGGCTGGCACTTCCTGGCCAGGTGACCGGGATCCGACCGGTCCAGATGGCGGGAACAGCACGCACCATGTGGACCTGAACGATAACTTGGGAATAGACCTGTGCTGCTGTGGCGCGGGTCACGGGAGCGGAGCCCTACCCGGCGTCGCTTCCCCTCCAGGGTCGACCGACCCGGGCCGCCACCACACCACCCGTCCATAGCTCCGGTGATCCTGGGGCCGGTTTCGGGTGCCTGTCGTACACCGCCCGTGATGCCGTCGCGCCAGTCGGCGCGCGCCCTGGAAGGGGTCCGCCATGCCCGCCAAGCCCAAGCCCGAGACCACCGACGAGGCCCGCGAGCAGGCCCGCCGCGCCCTGCAGACCTCCATGGACACCCGTCAGTGACCGTACGCGACCGGCGGTGACGCCGAGCCGCACCACGCGTACGGCGTCACCGCCCCGGATCGCCTGACGGTCCCGACGCGGCCCGTGCCACCGGCCGCGTACCGCTCATCGCCTGTCCTCCCGCCGCCCTGGCGGACGTCCCCGACGGGTAAGTGGCGCAGGAGCTTGCTCTCCTTACACATCGCGTGCCAGGATCGGCGGCGATGAGCCAGACCTCCGTTGCCAGCCGTGTCGCCTCACCGCGCCGGTTCGCCGCGCTCGCCCTGCCGGCCCTCGTGGTGCTGGCCGCCGAGCCGATCTACGTCCTCGTCGACACCGCCGTCGTCGGCCACCTGGGCCGCGTGCCGCTCGCCGCGGTGGCGGTCGGCGGCACCGTGATGACCCTGACCGCCTGGCTGGGCACCGTGGTCGCCTACGGCACCACCGGGCGCGCCGCCCGCCGTTTCGGCTCCGGTGACCGGGGCGCCGCGGTGGCCGAGGGCGTGCAGTCCTCCTGGCTGGCCTTCGGCGTGGGGTTGCTGGTCGTGGTCGCGATGCAGTTCGGTGGCGGCGCGCTGGCCGGTGCCCTCGCGGGCGGCGGCGAGGTGGGCGAGGCCGCCGGGCAGTGGCTGCGGGTCGCCGCCTTCGGTGCGCCCGGTCTGCTGCTCGCCGCCGCCGGCAACGGCTGGATGCGGGGTGTGCAGGACACCCGCCGGCCGCTGTACTTCGTGGTCGGTCCGAACCTGCTCTCCGCGGTGCTCTGCCCGGTGCTGGTCTATCCGGTGGGGATGGGGCTGATCGGCTCGGCGGTGGCCAACGTGATCGCGCAGACCATCGGCGGCGTGCTCTTCGTCGGCGCGCTGATCTCCGAGCGGGCGCCGCTGCGCCCGAACCTCCCGGTCATCCGCCAGCAACTCGTGCTCAGCCGTGACCTGCTGGTCCGGGGCGTGGCGTTCCAGGTCAGCTTCCTGTCGGCCACCGCCGTGGCGGCCCGGTTCGGGGCTGCCGTGGTCGGTGCCCACCAGATCGCCGTGCAGCTCTGGTTCTTCGCCGCGCTGGTGCTCGACGCGTTGGCCATCGCCGCGCAGGCGCTGGTCGGTGCGGCTCTCGGTGGTGGTGACGCGGCGGTGGCGCGGGCCCTGGCCCGTCGGGTCGCCTGGTTGGGCGCGGTCTGCGGCACCGCGTTCGGGGCGCTGGTGGCGGCCGGTGCCGGCGTGGTGCCGGCCCTGTTCACCCCGGACACCGCCGTGCACGCGCAGGCGATGGTGGCGTGGCCGTGGTTCGTCGCGATGCTTCCCCTGGCCGGTGTGGTGTTCGCCCTGGACGGGGTGCTGATCGGTGCCGGTGACATCCGCTACCTGCGCAATCTGACCGTGGCCGGTGCGCTGGGCGGCTTCCTGCCGGCGATCTGGCTCGCCTACGCCTTCGACCTCGGCCTCGGCGGGATCTGGGCGGGCCTGATGCTGTTCGTCGTGATCCGGCTGGTCGGCCTGGTGCTGCGGCTGCGCAGCGGTGCCTGGGCGGTGACCGGCGCGGTCCGGGACGAGGCACGGACGCCCGACGCCGTCGCGTGACGGCGGCTCAGATCAGGCTGAAGATCCCGTAGGCCGCCAGCACCAGGATCAGCGCCAGCGTCCAGGCGACGACCATCATGACTATCTTGGTGGTGACCGGAAAGCGCTGGTACAGCCGTTGTCGCCGCTGCCAGGCCCACCATCGGCCCCGCAGCCACCGCGCTCCGGGCAGCGCGGCGAGGCGGTCGCCGACGCGGGCCCCCAGGGTGCGTCGAGGCGGGGGCGGGTCGCGCATCCAGTCGGGCAACATGCTCGGCTGGTCGGGAGTCCGCAGGCTCACCGGGCGCTCGGGATCTCGCTTGCGGACGGTGCCGTCGCTCGTGGCCATCTCGTCTCCTCGCGATCCGCCGGTGGCACCTCGCCGCCATCGGCGCACCATCCTGGCAGGGCCGCGACCGGCGCGTACAGCCGATTTCCGGCCGGTCGTCCGGTGTCGGTCGCGCTCGGGCGGTCTGGCAGGCTTGCACGTCGTGAGCACTGACGGTCTGATCGTGGTGGACAAGCCCGGCGGCATGACGTCGCACGACGTGGTGGCGAGGATCCGCCGATTCGCGCGTACCCGGCGGGTCGGGCACGGCGGCACGCTCGACCCGATGGCCACCGGGGTCCTGGTGATCGGCGTGAACCGGGCCACCCGGCTGCTGACCTACGTGATCGGGGCGGACAAGAGCTACACCGCCACCGTCCGCCTCGGCCAGTCCACGGTCACCGACGACGCGGAGGGTGACGTGATCGCCACCACGCCCGCCGGCACCGTCACCGACGAGGCGATCCACGCCGCGCTGGCGGACCTGACCGGCGAGATCGACCAGGTGCCGAGCGCGGTGAGCGCCATCAAGATCGACGGACAGCGGGCGTACAAGCGGGTGCGGTCGGGGGAGAGCGTCGACCTGCCGGCCCGGCGGGTCACCGTGTCCCGCCTCGACGTGCTGGCGATCCGCCGCGAGCAGCCGGACGTCGTCGACGTGGACGTCGACGTGTCCTGCTCCACCGGGACGTACATCCGGGCCATCGCCCGCGACGCGGGCCGGGCGCTCGGGGTCGGTGGGCACCTGACCGCGCTGCGGCGGACCGCGGTGGGTGGCTTCACCCTGGCCGAGGCCGCCACGCTCGACGAGCTGGAGCAGCGTGCGCCCGAGGTGGTCGGGGTGCCGCTCGCGGCCGCCGCCGACCGGTTCTTCCCCCGTCGGGACGCCGACGCGGACGAGGCGAAGGTGCTCTCCCACGGTGGGCCGTTGGAGCCGGTCGGGCTGGCCGGGCCGTACGCGGTCTTCGATCCGGCCGGCGGGTTGATCGCTATCGTCAGCGAGCGGGGTGGCCGGGCCCGCGCGGAGATCGTGCTCGCCCCGGCCTGACGGCGGGTGCCGGCCCGGACGGTGCGGGCGGGCGGACTAGCGGAGGAACAGCATGCAACGGTGGCGGGGCTTCGACGCGGTGCCCGGCGGGTGGGGGCGGTCCGTCGTCACCATCGGCGTCTTCGACGGCGTGCACAAGGGGCACCAGGCGACCATCGGCCACACCGTCGCCCGGGCCCGCGAGCTGGGCGTGCAGTCGGTGGTGGTCACCTTCGACCCGCACCCGGCCGAGGTGGTCCGGCCCGGCTCCCACCCGGCGGTGCTCACCGAACCGGCCCGCAAGGCCGAGCTGATCGAGTCGCTCGGCGTGGACGTGCTCTGCGTGGTGCCGTTCACCGCCGAGTTCTCCCGGCTGCCCGCCGAGGCGTTCGTGCACGACGTCCTGGTCGCGCACCTGCACGCCGCGCTGGTGGTGGTGGGGGACAACTTCCGGTTCGGGCACCGGGCGGCCGGGGACGTCGCCCTGCTCGACCGGCTCGGCCGTACGTTCGGCTTCGCCGTGGAGGACGCCCCGCTGATCTCCGAGGCGGGCACCGTCTTCTCGTCCACGTACATCCGCTCCTGCGTCGACGCGGGGGACGTGGCCGCCGCGGCGGTCGCGCTGGGACGCCCGCACCGGCTGGAGGGGGTCGTCGTCCGGGGTGACCAGCGCGGCCGGGAACTGGGCTTCCCCACCGCGAACCTGCTCTGCCACCGGTACGCGGCGGTCCCGGCGGACGGCATCTACGCGGCCCGGATGATCCGTCGGGGGCAGCGGCACCCGCTGGCCGCCGCGGTCTCGATCGGCACCAATCCCACCTTCTCCGGCCGCGAGCGGCGGGTCGAGGCGTACGCGCTGGACTTCGACGGTGACCTCTACGGCGAGCGGCTCGCCCTGGACTTCGTGTCCCGCCTGCGCGGGCAGGTCCGGTACGACGCGATCGAACCGTTGGTCGCCCAGATCACCGAGGACGTCGCGCAGACGCGCCGGGCGCTGGGCTGAGGGCTCGTCAGGGCGATCCCGACCAGGTGCTGGTAGGCTGGCATGGACGTCGGCTGACCGACGTGGGGCCTCGCTGCCTGCTCGACGCCGCGGGCGCGTAGGCCGTTCGTCGCCGGTGCCCTAGCCCGGCCCGACGAACCGTATCGACAACCCACCAGAACAGGGAGAACATGGCGCTCGACCAGCAGGCCAAGGCCAAGATCCGCGAAGAGTACGCGACCGCCGAGGGTGACACCGGGTCGCCCGAGGTGCAGGTCGCGGTCCTCACCAAGCGGATCGCCGAGCTCACCGAGCACCTGAAGGTGCACAAGCACGACCACCACAGCCGCCGTGGGCTGCTGCTGCTGGTCGGCCGTCGCCGTCGGCTGCTCAACTACGTGCAGAAGAAGGACATCAACCGCTACCGGTCGCTCATCGAGCGACTCGGTCTGCGTCGGTGACGTGACGGGGGGAGCAGCCCGATGGGCTGCTCCCCCCGTCCGCGTCCCACCCGAGACACGGGCCGCGCGCACCTGAGACAAGGGGAGCCGTCGGCGTACCGGTCTCCGGTAGTGGCCTCCGGAGGCCCCGGCATCTCGCCGGTGGTACCGGGCGCTTCGATCGAAGACCGGCCGTCCGTACAGCTCCCGCGTCGTGGCCCCCGATGCGAAGGAGTACTGCCGCACCATGACCGAGACCAAACTCGGCACCGAAGTCCGCACCGCCGTGATCGACAACGGCTCGTTCGGCACCCGTGAGATCACCTTCTCCACCGGTCGGCTGGCCCGTCAGGCCGCCGGCTCCGTCATCGCCCAGCTCGGCGAGACGGTCGTCCTCTCCGCCACCACCGCCGGCAAGCAGCCGAAGGAGCACTTCGACTTCTTCCCGCTGACCGTCGACGTCGAGGAGCGGATGTACGCCGCGGGCCGGATCCCCGGCTCGTTCTTCCGCCGTGAGGGTCGCCCCAGCGAGGACGCCATCCTCACCTGCCGCCTGATCGACCGGCCGCTGCGCCCCTCGTTCGTCAAGGGCCTGCGCAACGAGGTGCAGGTCGTCGAGACCATCCTCGCGCTCGACCCGCAGCACCCGTACGACGTGGTGGCGATCAACGCCGCCTCGATGTCGACGAAGCTCTCCGGCCTGCCGTTCTCCGGCCCGATCGGGGCCACCCGGATGGCCCACGTCGACGGCCAGTGGGTCGCCTTCCCGACCCACGAGGAGCTGAGCCGCGCCACCTTCGACATGGTGGTGGCCGGTCGCGCCCTGGCCGACGGCGACGTCGCGATCATGATGGTCGAGGCCGAGGCCACCGAGCACACCGTCAAGCTGGTCGCCGACGGTGCCCCGGCGCCCACCGAGGAGGTCGTGGCCAGCGGTCTGGAGGCCGCCAAGCCGGCCATCCGTGAGCTGTGCCGCGCGCAGAGCGAGCTGGCCGAGGTGGCCGCCAAGCCCGTCGCCGACTTCCCGGTCTTCCTGGACTACCAGGACGACGCGTACGACGCGGTCGCCGAGTTCGCTCGCGCCGACGTCGCCGAGGCCCTGCAGATCGCCGGCAAGGCGGACCGCGAGGAGGCCCTCGACGCGATCAAGGCCCGCCTGCAGGAGGAGCTCGGCCCGCGCTTCGAGGGTCGGGAGAAGGAGCTGTCGGCTGCCTTCCGCTCGCTGACCAAGTCCGAGGTGCGCGGCCGGGTGCTGCGGGAGCAGGTCCGGATCGACGGCCGTGGCCCGCGCGAGATCCGTCCGTTGAGCGCCGAGGTCGGCGTGCTGCCCCGGGTGCACGGCTCGGCGCTGTTCGAGCGTGGCGAGACCCAGATCCTCGGCGTCACCACGCTGAACATGCTGCGCATGGAGCAGTCGTTGGACACCCTCTCCCCGGAGAAGTCCAAGCGCTACATGCACAACTACAACTTCCCGCCGTACTCGACCGGTGAGACCGGCCGGGTGGGCTCGCCGAAGCGCCGCGAGATCGGGCACGGCGCGCTGGCGGAGCGGGCGCTGATCCCGGTGCTGCCGTCGCGGGAGGAGTTCCCGTACGCGATCCGGCAGGTCTCCGAGGCGCTCAGCTCCAACGGTTCCACCTCGATGGGTTCGGTCTGCGCCTCGTCGCTGGGTCTGCTCTCCGCCGGTGTGCCGCTGCGGGCGCCGGTGGCCGGCATCGCCATGGGCCTCATCTCCGACGAGGTCGACGGCAAGACCCAGTACGTGACGCTGACCGACATCCTCGGTGCCGAGGACGCCTTCGGTGACATGGACTTCAAGGTCGCCGGCACCCGGGACTTCGTCACCGCCCTGCAGCTCGACACCAAGCTCGACGGCATCCCGTCGGACGTGCTGGCCGCCGCGCTCCAGCAGGCGTACGAGGCCCGGCAGACCATCCTCGACGTGATGCAGCGGGCGATCGAGGCTCCGGCCGAGATGTCCGACTACGCGCCGCGGGTCACCACGGTGAAGATCCCGGTCGACAAGATCGGCATGGTGATCGGCCCGAAGGGCCAGACCATCAACGCCATCCAGGACGAGACCGGCGCCGAGATCTCCATCGAGGACGACGGCACCATCTACGTCGGCGCCACCAACGGCCCGTCGGCGCAGGCCGCGGTCGAGCGGATCAACGCGATCGCCAACCCGACCCTGCCCAAGACGGGCGACCGCTTCCTGGGCACGGTGGTCAAGACCGCGCCGTTCGGCGCGTTCGTCTCGCTGCTGCCGGGCCGCGACGGCCTGCTGCACATCTCCAAGGTGGGCGACGGCAAGCGGGTCGACAAGGTCGAGGACTTCCTCAACGTCGGCGACCGCGTCGAGGTCGAGATCGCCGACGTCGACCAGCGCGGCAAGATCTACCTGGACAAGGTCCGGCCGGAGGGCGCCGAGGCGCCGGCCGCCGAGGCCGGTGGCGAGCGGCCGGCCAGCCGTGACCGGGGCGACCGTGGCCCGCGTGACCGGGGCGACCGCGAGCGCGGTGGCGACCGGGGCGGCCGTGGCCCGGAGGGTGGCGAGGGCGGCGGCGACGGGGACTCCCGTCCGCGGCGCCGCACCCGGCACAGCTGATCGCCGACAGTAGCTAGTACCGCACCGCTGACCGGCCGGGCGACACCGTCGCCCGGCCGGTTCGTGATCCACCACCCCTCGTCGTACTGGGAAGCAGGTTGCCGTGAGTCGGACCCGCCGTTCGTCCTTGCCCACGGCGCGACCGGGAGGGATGCCCTCGGGCGGCCGGCAGGCCGCCACGACCACCCGGTCCGCCGGAGCGGCCACCCGCGCGGTGACCAGGACGTTGAGTGACGACCCGCTGGGCGGTACGGTGCGCCGCACGGTCCTCCCCAGCGGGCTGCGGGTACTCACCGAGGCGATCCCGGCGATGCGCAGCGTCTCGTTCGGCATCTGGGTGGCGGTCGGCTCCCGGGACGAGACCGGCACGCAGGCCGGCGCCGCCCACTTCCTGGAGCACCTGCTCTTCAAGGGCACCCACAAGCGGGACGCCCTGGAGATCTCTTCGTCGATCGAGGCGGTCGGCGGCGAGACCAACGCCTTCACCACGAAGGAGTACACCTGCTACTACGCCCGGGTGCTGGACGCGGACCTGCCCCTGGCCATCGACGTGATGTGCGACCTGGTCGCCGACTCGGTGCTCGACCCGGCCGACGTGGAGACCGAGCGGAGCGTCATCCTCGAAGAGATCGCCATGCACGACGACGAACCCGGCGACGAGGTGCACGACCTGCTCACCCGGGCCGTCTACGGTGACCACCCGCTGGGCCGGCTGATCTCCGGCACCGCCGAGACGGTCACCCCGATGACCCGCCGGCAGATCCAGAGCTTCTACCGCCGCCGCTACGTCGCGCCGCAGATCGTCATCGCCGCCGCCGGGAACCTCGACCACGCGACCGTGGTCCGGCTGGTCCGGTCGGCGCTCAAGGGCAGTCCGCTCGACACCGACCCGGCGACGCCCGCGTCGCACCGGCCGATCACCCCGGCGGTACGCACCCAGACCGCCACCGTGGTCGTCCACGCGAAGGAGACCGAGCAGGCGCACGTCGTGCTCGGCTGCCCCGGCATCGACCGGCTCGACGAGCGACGCTTCGCCCTCGGCGTGCTCAACAACGTGCTCGGCGGCGGCATGTCCAGCCGCCTGTTCCAGGAGATCCGCGAGCGGCGTGGCCTGGCGTACTCGGTCTACTCCTACGCCAGCCAGTACGCCGACACCGGCCTGTTCGGCGTGTACGCCGGGTGCGCCCCGGGGCGGGTGCAGGAGGTGCTGGAGCTGACCCGGGCCGAGTTGGCGCGTACCGCCGCGCAGGGCGTCACCGAGGCCGAACTGGCCCGGGGCAAGGGGATGAGCAAGGGCTCCTTCGTGCTCGGCCTGGAGGACACCGGCTCACGGATGAGCCGGCTGGCCAAGGGCGAGCTGCTCTACGGTGACCTGGTCCCCGTCGACGAACTGCTGCACCGGGTCGACGCGGTCACGCTCGGCGACGTCAACGCACTCGCCGCCGACCTGCTCAGCCGACCCATGTCGCTGGCCGTGGTCGGCCCGTTCGGAGACTCGGACTTCGTCGCCTGACCCGGCCGCCCGGGTGCGGCCGTCGTACCGCCGGGGTGCCGGCGTCCCGATTGGGATAGGTTGTGCCGCGTGACTGACGAGCAGGAGAAGGGCGCGACCGGGCCGATCCGGGTCGGTGTGCTGGGTGCCCGGGGCCGGATGGGCCTCGAGGTGTGCAGGGCCGTCGACGGCGCCGCCGACATGGAACTGGTGGCCTCGGTCGACCAGGGCGACCCGTTGACCGCCGTGGCGGACGCCGGTGCGCAGGTGGTCGTCGACTTCACCACCCCGGACGTGGTGATGGACAACCTGCGCTGGTGCGTCGACCAGGGCGTGCACGCGGTCGTCGGCACCACCGGCTTCACCGGGCAGCGGCTGGACCAGGTGCGGGACTGGCTCGGCGGCAGGCCGGAGCTGGGTGTGGTGATCGCCCCGAACTTCGGCATCGGCGCGGTGCTGATGATGCAGTTCGCCACCCGCGCGGCCCGGCACTTCGAGTCCGTCGAGATCATCGAGCAGCACCACCCGCGCAAGCTCGACGCGCCCAGCGGCACCGCCACGCACACCGCCCGCCTGGTCGCGGCGGCCCGCGCCGAGGCCGGGCTGGGCCCGGTGCCGGACGCCACCGCCGACGAGGTCCCCGGTGCCCGGGGCGCCGACGTCGAGGGGGTGCGCGTGCACGCGGTCCGGGCCACCGGCCTGCTCGCCCACCAGGAGGTGCTCTTCGGCACCACCGGCGAGACGCTGACCATCCGGCACGACTCGTACGACCGGGTCTCGTTCATGCCCGGCGTGCTGCTGGCCGTCCGCGCGGTGCCCGGCCGACCCGGTCTGACCCTCGGCCTGGACCCGCTGCTCGACTGAGCCCGACCCGGGCGGCCGCCACGCCCGACGCGGACCTCTCCCGGACCGGGGCTGCCGTGACGGACGGGGGTTGCCGTGACGGACCGAGGCGGTGTCCTACCCCTGCTTCGGGCACTGTCGAGCTGAACCGTCTGCGCTATCGCGGCCCGGTCGGCCGCCCGTCACCGTCGGTCGGCTACGTGTGATCCGTCGCTGCCGGACGAGCCGTCGCTGGCTGCTCGCTGCCGAGTCGGCCGTCGGTGATCCGTCTCTGCTCTCAGCTCGACAGGCACCGGGGTGGCAGTACATCTCCGTCGTGGTGCTGCCGCAGCACCGGCCGTCCGACGGCCGCTCAGTCCGCCTCGGCGGGCACCGCCACGTGCAGGCGCAGCTGCGGCACCAGCATGTCGTCCACGTCCAGCGCCCGCCCCGCCCCGTCGGGCTCCCAGCCGGCCGCGCCGAGGAACTTCCGGGACGCCTCGTCGCCCTCGAAGACCCAGGAGACGGCCCGGGTGAAGCCGGACTCCCGCCACAGGTCCACACTGGCGGCGAGCAGCCGGCTGCCGTGTCCGCGCCGGCCCCAGCGCGGCTCCACCAGCAGGTCGGTCACCGCCACCACGTCGGCGCCGAGCGCGTCGGCGGGCTCGTTCGGGGCCAGCGCCTCCGCGTCGACCGGCCCGGAGGCGGCGAAGCCCACCAGATACGATTGCTCGGCCTGTTCGACGGCGACCAGCACCCGATGGGTCTCACCGGGCGGCTGGCGCACTGCGGCGTCCCACCGCCGCGCGAGCCACGCCTCGTCGAGGTTCTCCAGCACGTGCCGGGGCAGCAGCCGCCGGTAGGCGACCCGCCAGGTCGCGAGCTGGATGCGGGCGATCTCGGCGACGTCCTCCGGACGCGCCGGGCGGACAAACCCCAGAGCCATGGGACGACAGCCTACGCAGGGTGAGGGAGGCGACGGTGGCGCAGGGTGCCAGGCGGACGGTCGGACAGGTCGTCGCAGTGGTCGTACTCGCCGTCGCGGTGACCGCGTTCCTCTCCGTGGCGGCGGTCCGGCACGGCTTCTTCGACCTGCACGTCTATCGCGGCGCGCTGGTCTGGTGGGTGCACGACGGCGGCGAGATCTACGACTACCTCAAGCCGGGCACCCAGTACGGCTTCACCTACCCGCCGTTCGCCGCGCTGGTGATGCTGCCGATGGCCTACCTCTCCTGGCACGGGGCGATCGTGGTGAGCGTGGCCGCCGGGGTGGCCACCGCCGCGGTGCTGATCTGGTGGCTGCTGGACCCGGTGTCCCGCCGCGCGGGCTGGACCCGGTGGTTCGCGTTCGCGGTGGCGCTCTGCCTGGCCGCCGCGTTCGAGCCGATGCGCGAGACCATCAACTTCGGCCAGGTCAACACGCTGCTGCTGTTCCTGGTCGCGGTGGACCTGCTGCGGTTGCTGCCACGCGACAGCAGGTGGGCCGGCGTCGGCATCGGCCTGGCCACCGCGATCAAGCTCACGCCCGGCATCTTCCTGATCTATCTGCTGGCCACCGGTCGCTGGCGGGCGGCGCTCACCGCCACCGGCACCGCCGCCGGGGCGACCGTGCTGGCCGCCGCGCTGTTCCCGGACGCGGCCCGCGAGTTCTGGACCTCGGCGTTGTGGAACACCGGCCGCGTCGGTGAGCTGGCCTTCGTCTCCAACCAGTCGCTGCGCGGCGTGGTGGCCCGGCTCGACCCGCAGAGCCCCAGCACGCTGGCCTGGCTGGCGCTGGTGGCCGCGACCGTCGCGCTGTGGATCCGACGGTCGCGGGCCGCCGTGGCGGCCGGCGACGAGGCCGCCGGTCTGGCGCTGACCGGCGCGGTGATGTGCCTGGTCAGCCCGGTCACCTGGGTGCACCACCTGGTCTGGCTGCTGCCGGGGCTGTTGCTCCTGGTGGACCACGGCATGGCCGCGCCACCGCGTAGCCGTCGCCGGCACCTGCTGCTGGCCGCCGCCACCGTCGGGTACGGCTTCCTGACCAGCCGGATCGTCTGGGCGTGGGAGCAGGACTTCAGCGGGATCGACGGCTTCCTCTTCGGCAACACGTACGTCTGGATCAGCCTGGCGCTGCTGGCCTTCCTGCCGCTGGGCCGCCGGGGCGAACCGCTGGACCGGGGCGAACCGCCGGTACCGGCCGGACGGTCAGCCGTCGAGGCGGCCGGTGTACCGCAACTCGACCAGCCCGATCGGCGGACGCCCGCCGGAGAGCGGCACCGGATAGGTCGACTCCTCACCATCCGGTGACAACCCGGCCCGCTGGTAGAACCGGCGGGCCCGGTGGTTGTCCGCCAACACCCACACCCGGTACTCCGACCAGCCGTGTTCCCGCAGGCCGTCGTGGGCGGCCGTGAAGAGCGCCGGAGCGGTGCCGTCGCCCCAGTGGGCGGGCGCCACGTAGAGCGCCACCACCTCGCCGTACGCCGGGTCGAGGTCGCCCCGGTCCTGGTTGTTGCGGTACGGCCCGAACGTGGTGAACCCGGCCAACGCCCCGTCGACCTCGGCGAGCAGCGTGGTGAACGGGTGCTCCGGGTCGGCCGTGCCGAGGGCCCGGCGACGCTGCGCCCAGGCCACCGGGTTGAGTCGGCCCAGCACCTCGTCCGGCATGATCCCGGCGTACCCGGCCTGCCAGCCGCTCACGTGCACCCGGGCGATCGCCTCGGCGTCCTCGGGTTCCTCCCGACGGATGGTGGGCATGGCTCCAGTTCTAGGCGGCCCGGGGCGTCAGGTCCAGTCTCCGCACCGGTGTCGTACGGGTGACGTAGCCTGCGCTGCGATGGTCGCACCGGAATCACTCTCGCTCGCCCAGGCCCGCCGCGTGGCGCTGGCCGCACAGGGCTTCGCCGACCCACCGCCCACCGGGGCGCCCACCCGCCGTCACCTGCGGCGGGTGCTCGACCGGGTCGGGCTGATCCAGATGGACTCGGTGAACGTCCTGCAACGCGCGCACTACCTGCCGCTCTACAGCCGGCTCGGGCCGTACCCGACCACGTTGCTCGACACCGCCGCCTACCGTCGGCCCCGTGACCTCTTCGAGTACTGGGGGCACGAGGCGTCGCTGGTGCCGGTCGGTCTGCATCCGGCGCTGCGCTGGCGGATGGCGCGGGCGCACACCGACGCCTGGGGCGGGATGCGCCGCATCGCCCAGGAGCAGCCCGCCCTGGTGGCCTGGGTACGCGACGAGGTGGCCGCGCGGGGACCGCTGACCGTGGCCGAGATCGAGCACGACGCACCCCGGGAGACCGGTAACTGGGGGTGGAACTGGTCGGCGGTCAAGCAGGCGCTGGAATACCTGTTCTGGGCCGGCGAGGTGTGCGCGGCGGCCCGCACCACCTCCTTCGCCCGCCGCTACGACCTGCCCGAACGGGTGCTTCCCGCCGAGGTGCTGAACGCACCCACGCCGACCGACGCCGAGGCGTACCGCACGCTCGTCGGCATCGCCGCCCGGGCGCTCGGCGTGGCCGCGGAGGTGGAGCTGCGCGACTACTTCCGGCTGCCGGTGGCCGGTGCCCGGCAGGCCGTCGCCGAGCTGGTCGAGGCCGGGGAGTTGCGCCCGGTGACGGTGCCGGGCTGGCGGCAGCCGGCCTGGCTGCACGCGCAGGCCCGGCTGCCCCGGTGGGTACGCGGCAACACGCTGGTCAGCCCCTTCGACCCGCTGATCTGGGAACGCGCCCGCACCGAGCGGCTGTTCGGCTTCACCTACCGCATCGAGATCTACGTGCCCGCGCCCCAGCGGGTGTACGGCTACTACGTGCTGCCGTTCCGGCAGGGGGAGCGGTTCACCGCCCGCGTCGACCTCAAGGCCGATCGCAGGGCCGGGGTGCTGCTGGTGCCGGCCGCCTGGGTCGAGCCGGGCGCCGACCCGGGGGAGACCGCCGTGGCCCTCGCCGCCGAGCTGTACCGACTCGCCGGCTGGCTCGGCCTGGACGCGGTCGCTCCGCCGTCCGCCGGTGATCTGGCCGGCCCGCTGGCCGCCGCGCTGCTGAGCGTGGCGGGTGTACGGTGAGCAGCGTGACGAGCGTTGACCGACCGGGCGCCCCCGATCCCCACGCGCCCGCCATCCCCGCTCACCCGGAGGGCTACCCCGGTGGCTATCCGGCGGGCTACTACCCGCCGATCGCCGAGCCCGACCGCCTGACCCGCTTCGTCACGCGCCTGCACGAGCGCACCCCGCGCTGGGTGGTGCCGCTGGCCGCCGTCGGCTGCGTCGCCGCCGGCATCGGGTACGCACTGGTCAGCGATCCCACCCGCTCCGCGCCGGACGCGATCCCCAGCTGCCTGCTCAAACTCACCACCGGGCTGGACTGCCCGGGCTGCGGTGGCACCCGCGCCCTCTGGTACGTCCTGCACGCCGATCTGCCGGCCGCCGCCCGGCACCACTTCCTCTTCGTCTTCGCGTTGCCCTTCCTGGCGTACTTCTTCGTCGCCTGGGCCGGCAAGCAGGCGTTCGGCTGGCGACTGCCCGAGTTGCGCGTCGGCCCGAAGCTGGTCGGCGGCTTCCTCGCCGCCTGGCTGGCCTTCACGGTGGTCCGGAACCTCCCCTGGCCCCCCTTCACCGCCCTCTACGTCTAACCCCCACCCACCCCGGGTGATCAAGAAGTTCTCATCGTTCACGCCGTCGTCCGTGACCAAAACTTCTTGATCAACGTGGCTGGTGGGGGTGGGGGGGTGCGGTGGGGTCGGGTGGATGGGGCCACTACAGTCGCAGGAATGCCGGAGATGGTGCAGCCCCAGGTCAAGCTGATCGCGTGGACCCACTTCGACCCGCCGGAGGACGTGCCGTGGTCGACCGACGCGGACGGGGGACAGGCGCTCGCGGAGTTCGCCGGCCGGGCCTGCTACCAGAGCTGGAAGAAGCCGAATCCGGCGACCGCCACCAACGCCGGATACCTCGCGCACATCCTGGAGGTCGGGCACCTCTCGGTGCTGGAGCACGGGTCGGTGAGTTTCTACTTCAGCGGGGTCTCCCGGTCGTTCACGCACGAACTGATCCGGCACCGGCACTTCTCGTACTCCCAGTTGTCGCAGCGGTACGTGCCGGAGCGGGACGCGGCGATGGTGGAGCCGAGGGTGATCGCCGAGGACCCGGAGCTGCACAAGCGGTTCGTCGAGGCGGCCGAGGCGAGCGTGCGGGCGTACACCGAGTTGTTGGAGGGGTTGGAGCGGCACTTCGCCGACGAGCCCAACCCGACGTTGCGGCGCAAGCAGGCCCGGCAGGCGGCGCGGGCGGTGCTGCCGAACGCCACCGAGACGCGGATCGTGGTGACCGGCAACTACCGTGCCTGGCGGCACTTCATCGGGATGCGGGCCACCGAGCACGCCGACGTGGAGATCCGCGAGCTGGCGGTGGAGTGCCTGCGGCAGTTGCAGAGGGTGGCGCCGAACGTCTTCGCCGACTTCGCCGTCTCGACTCTCGCCGATGGCACCGAGGTGGCGGCGAGCCCGCACATCGCGGCATCCTGAGCGGGAGAGCACTCCGCTCACCGAGGGGTCCTGAGGCCTTCCCCGGCGGCCGACCGCCGGCCGTCCGCTAGGTTGTCACCATGACGCACGACCACCTTGACACACCGGTCCGGGCGGCCTCCCGCCCCTTCGGACGAGTGCTCACCGCGATGGTGACCCCGTTCACCGCCGACGGTGCGCTCGACCTCGACGGCGCCGCGCGGCTCGCGGACCACCTCGTGACCGAGCAGGGCAACGACGCGCTGGTGGTCAACGGCACCACCGGCGAGTCGCCGACCACCACGGACGCGGAGAAGGAACGCCTGATCCGGACCGTGGTGGAGACCGTCGGTGAGCGGGCCCGGGTGGTGGCAGGGGTCGGCACCAACGACACCCGGCACACCATCGAGCTGGCCGCCGCCGCGGAGAAGGCCGGTGCGCACGGGTTGCTGGTGGTGACCCCTTACTACAACAAGCCGCCGCAGGCCGGGTTGCTGCGTCACTTCATCGAGGTGGCCGACTCCACCGGCCTGCCGGTGATGGTCTACGACATCCCGCACCGCGCCGGGGTGCCGATCGAGACCGAGACGCTGGTCCGGCTCGCCGAGCACGGCCGCATCGTCGCGGTCAAGGACGCCAAGAACGACCTGACCGCGACGAGCTGGGTGACCAGCCGCACGGACCTGGCGTTCTACAGCGGCGACGACGCCTCCACGCTGCCCGCGCTCGCGGTCGGGTGCGTGGGCGTGGTCGGCACCTCGACGCACTTCACCGGGGCCGACACCAAGCGGATGATCGAGGCGTACGACGCGGGGGACACCGCGTCCGCGCTCGCTCTGCACCGCCGGCTGCTGCCGTTGTTCACCGGGATCTTCCGGACCCAGGGCACGATCCTGGTGAAGGCGGGTCTGAACGCGTCGAAGCTGCCGGCCGGGCCGGTCCGGTCGCCGCTCGTGGAAGCCACCGAAGACGAGTTCGCCCAGCTGCGCGCCGACTGCGCGGCGGCGGGGCTACCGCTACCCGAATGATCAAACGACACGACGGACGCCGGGTGACGGCGTCGCAGAATGAGGTGAACGCGTGACCGAGGCGCACAACGAGGAGGCCCAACTTCCCCCGCCGCTGCCGGAGGGCGGACTGCGGATAACCCCGCTCGGCGGGCTCGGCGCCATCGGCCGGAACATGACCGTCTTCGAGTACGACGGCAAACTGCTGGTCGTCGACTGCGGCGTGCTCTTCCCCGATGTGGAGCAGCCCGGTGTCGACCTGATCCTGCCGGATTTCGGTCCCATCCTCGACCGGCTCGACGACGTCCAGGCGATCGTGCTGACCCACGGGCACGAGGACCACATCGGCGCGGTGCCGTACCTGCTCGCCCACAAGCCGGACATCCCGCTGGTGGGTTCCCAGTTCACCCTGGCGCTGGTCGAGGCGAAGCTGGCGGAGCGGCGGATCCAGCCGTACACGTTGACGGTGCGGGAGGGCGGCCGGGAGCGACTCGGTCCGTTCGAGTGCGAGTTCTTCGCCGTCAACCACTCGATCCCGGACGCGTTGGCGGTGGCCATCCGTACGCCGGCCGGCCTGGTGCTGCACACCGGCGACTTCAAGATGGACCAGCTCCCGCTGGACGGCCGGATCACCGACCTGGCCGGGTTCGCCCGGCTCGGCGCCGAGGGCGTGGACCTGCTGCTCTCGGACTCCACCAACGCGGAGATCCCCGGCTTCGTCACCCCGGAGCGGGAGATCGGCCCGGTCCTCGACTCGATCTTCGCTAAGGCGCGCGGCCGGATCATCGTCGCCTCGTTCGCCTCGCATGTGCACCGGGTGCAGCAGGTGTTCGACTCGGCGCTGGAGCACGGCCGCAAGGTCGCGCTGATCGGCCGGTCCATGGTGCGCAACATGGGCATCGCCCGCGACCTGGGGCTGCTCAACATCCCGGCGGGCCTGGTGGTCGGCCTGGACGAGGCCACGTCGATGCCGCCCGAGCAGATCGTGCTGATGTCCACCGGGTCGCAGGGCGAGCCGATGAGCGCCCTGGGCCGGATGGCCAGCGGCGACCACCGGCACATCACCATCGCCCCGGGCGACACGGTGGTGCTCGCCTCGTCGTTGGTGCCGGGCAACGAGACCTCGGTCTACCGGGTGATCAACCGGTTGGCCCGGGCCGGTGCCGTGGTGGTGCACAAGGACGTGGCCAAGGTGCACGTCTCCGGCCACGCGCCCGCCGGTGAACTGCTCTACCTGCTCAACGTGGTGCGGCCCAGCAACCTGATGCCGGTGCACGGCGAGTGGCGGCACCTGCGGGCGCACGCCCGGCTCGGCATCGAGTCCGGGGTGGCGGCCGACCGGGTGGTGCTCTGCGAGGACGGCGACGTGGTCGACCTCGTGGAGGGCCGGGCCAGCCTGGTGGGCCGGGTCAAGAGCCGGTACGTCTACGTCGACGGACTGGCCGTCGGTGACGTCAGCGAATCGCTGCTCACCGAGCGTCGCATCCTCGGTGACGGTGGGTTCATCGCCGCGACGGTGGTGGTGGACTCGGTGACCGGCAAGGTGGTCGCCGGGCCGACCGTCTCCGCCAAGGGTTTCTCCGAGGACCAGCAGGCGTTCAACGCGGTGATCCCGTTGGTGACCGAGGCCCTGAACAGGGCCGCTGCGGACGGCATCACCGACCCGCACCAGCTCCAGCAGATCGTCCGTCGCACGGTGGGTCGGTGGGTCAACGACGCCTACCGACGCCGGCCGATGATCGTGCCCACTGTCGTCGAAGTCTGAACCGTTCGGTCCATCCGCCCGTACTCCGATCCGGCAGGCGTGCCCCGCGCCGGCCGGGAGGAGCATGGCGGATGGACCGCAGACGATTGACAGCCATCGGTGTCGTGGTGGCGGCGCTGGGCGCGGCGGCGGCGGTGGCCCTGCCGTCCTTCGCCGGTGACGGCGGCGCGCCGAGCACCGCGCCGACCGGTCAGGCCGTGGCGGGCGCCGACGCGGAGGTGGTCGAGGCCATGCGTCGCGACCTGGGGCTGGACCAGGCGCAGGTCGCGGCGCGGCTGAAGACCGAACGCTGGGCCAGCGGGGTCGTCGAGCAGCTCCGGTCGGACCTCGGCGGGGACTACGCCGGTAGCTGGCTGAGCGCCGACGGCGCCCAGCTCAACGTCGCGGTCGCCGACGAGGCCCAGGCACAGCGGGTACGCGCCACCGGCGCGGTGCCGAAGGTGGTGGAGCGTGGCGTCGGTCAGCTCGACGCGATCAAGACCCGGATGGACCGGACCGCCGGGCGGGCCGAGAACGTCTCCGGTTGGTACGTCGACGTCGCCACCAACACGGTGGTGGTGCTCGCCGCACCGGGTGCCGAAGCGGCCGGCTGGCGTTTCGTGGCCCGTGCGGGCGTATCCCGGCAGGCGGTCCGGATGGCCACCGAGGAGCAGCCGCGACTCTTCGCCGACGTCCGTGGCGGCGAGCCCTTCTTCGTCGGCGCCGGCCGCTGCTCGGTCGGGTTCGCGGTGGTCGGCGGCTACGTGACCGCCGGGCACTGCGGCCGGGTCGGTGCCCGGACCTCGGGGCCGGACGGCGAGTTGCAGGGTGTGTTCCGGGCCTCCTCCTTCCCCGGCGACGACTGGGCCTTCGTGCAGGTCAACCAGAACACCCGGGTGCTGCCCGAGGTGACCGACTTCCGGGGCGGCATCGCCCGGGTCGCCGGCTCGCAGGAGGTGCCCGCAGGGTCGTCGATCTGCCGGTCCGGCTCCACCACCGGCGTACGCTGCGGCACCGTGCAGGCCCGCAACGCCACCGTCCGCTACCCGGAGGGACTGGTCAGCGGGCTGGTCCGGACGAACGTCTGCGCCGAGCCCGGTGACTCCGGCGGTTCGTGGATCTCGGGCAGCCAGGCGCAGGGCGTCACCTCCGGCGGCTCGGGCGACTGCGTACGCGGTGGCACGACGTTCTACCAGCCGGTCAACGAGATCCTGCAACGCAACAACCTGACGTTGCTCACCACGCAGAACTTCGCCACGTTGGGCAGCCGACGCTGATTCCCCGCCGGCCCGGTCGGACGCGTCCCGTCCGGCCGGGCCGGCGCATGTCCGCTCAGGGCAGCGCGGCGACCGCCTCCGCGTACGCGACGCCCGTGCGGACCGCCGCGTCGACGAGGACCGTGACCTGTGCCGGGGCCACCCCGTACGCCAGGTCGGTGGTCACCTCGCCGGCCAGCACCAGTTCACCCTCGCCCGGATCGTGCACGTACGCGCTGGGCAGCAGCCGGTCCCGGTTCCACCCGTTGCAGAACGCGTACGCCTCGGCCCGACGGGCGGCCGGCAGCCGACGACCGGCGACCACCCGGGCGTGCAGGATCTCGCCGCGCTCCCCGGCCCGCCGGAACTGGATCACCGCGTCGCCCCAGCGCCCGAGCACGGTGCCGGTCGGGTCCAGGGCGTACCCGTCGCCCCGCCGGTCCAACGCCTCGGTGATCATCCGTACGGTCAGTGCACCGACCTCGTCCGCCGTCTGACCGGCGGAGTCGTCCGTCCTGACCTCGGCCCCGGTCCCGCTGCCGGTCGGCGTCGGGTCGCCGGGCCAGGGCTCGTCGTCCGGCTCGATCTCGTCCTCACCCGGCAGCGGCACCGGCTCGGCCAGCGGGCGTTCGGCCAGCCAGGCGGCGATCCGGCCGGACTGGTGGCCGGTGCCGTTGCGGGCGTCGAAACTGCCGGCGAGCGCGGTGGCGACAGCGAGCAGCTCGGTGCCGAGCGCGCTCACCGTGACCTGCGCCGCCGGCCGTCCCCGGTATGCCGGCCGGTGCACCGCGCGGTCGCCGTCGGCGGCGGCGCGGGCGCAGACCAGCGCACCGGCGGCGGTGAACTCCATCACCGACCGGTCGTCGTGCGGCTGGTCCAGCCGGGGCAACTGCGCGACCAGGATCGCCAGCCCCTGCCCGAGGTGCCCGCCGAGGGCACAGAAGCGCAGGTGCGTGGCGAGGTGGCCGAACCCGTCGGGCTCGACCCGGTGCCGCCGGTACGCCCGGACGTGGGCGCGGGCCGCCCGGTGCGTCTCGCCGGCCCGCAGCCAGGGCAGCAGTGCCCCGGTCAGGGCCGCTTCGGGCTGGGCGGTGCAGCCGTCCGGACCGTCCAGCACGGACGCGACGGCGGTGAGCGCCTCCGTCCAGTCGCCCCAGCCGGCGAGCAGTTCGGCCTGGCGTACCGGCAGGCAGTCGGGACATCCGGCGGCCGGGTCGGCGGGCGCGGCCTGCCACCGGCGCAGCCAGTGCCGGGCGGCGGGCTCGTCGCCGAGATGGTCGGCGATCCGGCAGCGCACCTGCGCCACCACCGCGTCGTCCCGGTCCGCCGTCACCCCCAGGCCCGTGTCGGTGTCGAGGAGGTGGGCGGCCTGGTCGAGGCCGATGCGCGGGGTGCCGAGCAGGGCTTCGGCGGCGTACCGGCGGTAGCGGCGCAGCGTCTCGTCGTCGGGGCCGCCGGGGGTGGACCGGGCGCGGGCGGCGGCGTCGAGGCAGCGCCGGACGGGCTCGAAGAGGCGCCACCGCTCGCCGCCGCGCAGGTGCGTCTCGACCAGTTCGGACCAGGCGGCCCGGGCGGTGGCCGGGTCACCGGCCGCCTCGGCGCGGACGGCGACGCGTTCCACCTCGGCGATGCGCGCTTCGCCGTCCGGCATGTCCCGGGCGACGTGCAACGCGTCGGCGGGCCGTTCGCCGGGGACCGGCGCGGTGGTCCGGCTGCGCTGGCGGCCACGTCCGGGACCGGTCGGCCAGCCGGTCACGGCCGCTCCGACCCGACGAGCCGGCCCACCTCGGCGGCCAGCCGGCGGCCGGTGGAGATGCCCCGGTCGAGCAGCCGGTCGAGCTGGTGCGGGGTGACGCCGCGTTCCAGGTCGGTGATCACCTCGCCGCAGACCCGGGCCCGTCCGGCGTCGTCGACGTGGACGAACGCCTTGGGCCAGAACAGGTCGTGGTTCCAGGTGTTGCAGAACTCGTGCAACCGGGGCACCTCGTCGAGGCCGAAGGCGGGCGTGGCCACGATGCGTACCTGGAGGATCTCGCCGTCGTCCCCGGCGCGCAGGAACCAGACGTGGCCCTCGGCCCACCGGCCGACCAGCGCACCCCCGTCGGCGGTGACGGGGTGGCCCCGGTGCGCCAACACGGCCGTGACGAGGTCGTGCGTCAACGGCCGCAGTGCCGACGGATGGCCGGCCAACGGTCCGTCCTCGAACTCCGGCGACGCCATCGGGCACCCTTCCGTGGGGCGAATATCACGGCACGCGGCGGTGGCCGCGCTGCGACACGCGGACGCGACCAGTAAGACCGGCGTATCCCGGGGCCCGCCGTTACGGTGATGCTATGGCGGGCCGTACCTCTCAGGCGAGTCGCCGACGCGGCGCGTCGCCGCGCGGTGGCACGAACAACAGTCGTGCGCGCCAACCGGCGAAGAAGACCCGGGCGCCGGTCCGGCGTCGCACCACGGCCCGGGGGCCGGGCCCGGCGGCGTACGTCGGCCGGGCGGTCCGTGCGGTGTGGATGGGCCTGGCGCACAGCGTCGGGTGGGCGGTACGCGCCACCGGCCGTCAGGCCGCCTCCGCCGCCGACATCGACCCGGAGCACCGCCGCGACGGCGCCGGCCTGCTGGTGATCGGCCTCGCCCTGCTCACCGCCGGTGCACTGTGGTTCTCCGGGGCCGGCCCGCTGGGTGCCCAACTCGCCGACACGATCCGATTGTTCCTCGGTGCCATCTCCATCGTGGTGCCGGTGCTGCTCGGCATCGGCGCCTGGCGGCTGATGCGGCAACCCGGCGATCCCGAGCACCGGGGACGCGGCGTGATCGGCTGGGGCTCCATGCTGGTCGCCACCGCCGCGATGCTGCACATCGGTCAGCAGCCGTCCGACCCGACCGAGCGGGACTTCGCCGGTGGCCTGGTCGGCGCGGGCGTCGGCAGCGTGCTGGAGCGCGCGGTCACCGCCTGGGTGGCGGTGCCGCTGCTGCTCCTGCTGCTGGTGTTCGGGCTGTTGGTGGTGACCGCGACGCCGATCAACAAGGTGCCCGAGCGGCTCGGCCTGCTGGCCGGGGCGGTGATCGGCCGCACCGAGGAGGAGGACGAGGCCGAGGCGGAGACGCCCGCCGCGCCGTCCCGGCGACGGCCGGCGAAGCGGACTCCTTCGCCGATCGATCCGGACGACTTCGAGGACCTGGACGGGGTGGACCTCCAGGAGACCGTGGTCCTGCCGCGCAAGGCACCGTCCCGGGTGCCGGCCAGCCGCAAGCCGGCCGAGCCGCCGGAGCACTCGCCCGCGCCGACCCGGGCCGAGCAGCTCGCGTTGACCGGGATGGCCGGGGACTACACGCTGCCGCCGGCGAACATGCTGAGCACCGGAGCCGCGCCGAAGAGCCGCAGCAAGGCCAACGACGAGGTGATCGCGGCGCTGACCGGGGTCTTCGACCAGTTCGACGTGGACGCGGCGGTCACCGGATTCACCCGGGGCCCGACGGTGACCCGGTACGAGGTCGAGCTGGGCCACGGCGTCAAGGTCGAACGGATCACCCAGCTCTCCCGCAACATCGCGTACGCGGTGAAGTCGCCGGACGTGCGGATCCTCAGCCCGATCCCGGGCAAGAGCGCGGTCGGTGTGGAGATCCCGAACACCGACCCGGAGAACGTGGCGCTCGGTGACGTGCTGCGGTCGCGGGCGGCCACCAGCGACCACCACCCGATGGTGGTGGCCCTCGGCAAGGACATCGAGGGCGGGTTCGTGGTGGCCAACCTGGCCAAGATGCCGCACATCCTGATCGCAGGCGCCACCGGCGCCGGGAAGTCCAGTTGCCTCAACTCCCTGCTGATGTCCATCCTGACCCGGGCCACGCCGGACGAGGTGCGGCTGCTGCTGATCGACCCGAAGCGGGTCGAGCTGACCGGCTACGAGGGCATCCCGCACCTGGTCACCCCGATCGTGACCAACGCGAAGAAGGCCGCCGACTCGCTGGAGTGGGTGGTCCGCGAGATGGACATGCGCTACGACGACCTGGCGGCCAACGGGGTCCGGCACATCGACGACTTCAACCGCAAGGTCCGCAACGGCGAGATCAAGGCGCCGCCGGGCAGTGAACGGGAGATGCGCCCGTACCCGTACCTACTGGTAATCGTGGACGAGTTGGCCGACCTGATGATGGTCGCACCGCGTGACGTGGAGGACTCGGTCGTCCGGATCACGCAGCTCGCCCGGGCCGCCGGGATCCACCTGGTGCTGGCCACCCAACGGCCCTCGGTCGACGTGGTGACCGGTCTGATCAAGGCCAACGTGCCGTCCCGGCTGGCGTTCGCCACCTCGTCGCTGGCCGACTCGCGGGTCATCCTGGACCAGCCCGGCGCGGAGAAGCTGCTCGGGCGCGGCGACGGCCTGTTCCTGCCGATGGGCGCGTCGAAGCCGGTGCGGATCCAGGGCGCCTGGGTCACCGAGCGCGAGATCGGCGACGTGGTCAAGTTCTGCAAGGACCAGCGCGAGCCGGAGTTCCGTTCCGACGTGCTGGCCCCCGCCCAGGAGAACAAGAAAAAGATCGACGAGGACATCGGCGACGACCTGGACCTGCTGGTGCAGGCGGTCGAGCTGGTGGTCACGTCGCAGTTCGGCTCGACCTCGATGCTCCAGCGCAAGCTGCGGGTCGGGTTCGCCAAGGCGGGTCGCCTGATGGACCTGATGGAGACCCGGGGCGTGGTCGGCCCCTCCGAGGGTTCCAAGGCCCGCGAGGTGCTGATCAAGCCGGACGAGCTGGACGAGGTCCTGGACGGCCTGCGGGGCACGGAGGGCTGACCTCGGTGGCTCCTGGCCGATCGGTCGGCGCCGTCACACCGGACCGACCCGTACACGAGGAAGGGCCCGCCGGACGTCCGGCGGGCCCTTCCTCGTCTGCGGTGTCGCGGGTCAGCTCGCGAGGGCTGCCGCGAGGACCAGGTTGAGCAGGATCGCGGCCACGCCGGCCCCGGCGGCGTACCAGCCGAGCGGCTTGTCGCCCTGCACCGCGCCGGCGACCCCGAGCCCGACGGCGACCAGGCCGAACAGCAGCGGGAACAGGAACAGCGCGAGGCCGGCGAAGACGAAGCCCGCGATCGTGCAGATGCGGGCGGCGTTGGTGCGCGGGCGGGTGCCTGCGTGTATGTTGGCCATGATCTCCTCCGGTGGTCAACTCGTCGTTGATCGGCCAGTACCCATACCGGCGTGCCGTCCAAACAGCACCCCGGACACGGATCAGTGATAGATCTTGAGCCCCACCACACCGGCCACGATCAGCAGCAGACAGAGCAGTCGGGGCAGGCTGGCCGACTCGCCCAGGACGAGCATGCCGACCAGGGCGGTGCCGGTCGCGCCGATGCCGACCCACACCGCGTAGCCGGTCCCGACCGGGATCTCGCGCAGCGCGTACGCCAGGCCGCCCATGCTGAGCACCAGCGTCACCGCGAAGACCGCGGAGGGGACGGGTCGGGTGAAGCCGGCACTGCGGTCCAGGGCGATCGCCCACGCCGTCTCGAGAAGTCCGGAGATCACCAGTGCGATCCAGGCCATCGGGTCACCTCTTCGGGGCCGCCCGGGCCACCGGGGCGCCGGGACGAGTCGGGTCCATCACGCGGGGCGTCTTGGCTCACCGGGTACGCCCACGACTCGTCCGGGACGGCCACGCGGGCCGTCGCGACCGACCGTAGCACCGGACGCGGCGGAGGGTACGGGTGAGAACGCTCACCGGGAGTGGACCTGAACCTGACTTCACCTTGCACGATGGCAGGCATGACGGTCCTCATCACCGATCCGGAGGTCGCCGCCGCGCTGGACGCCGCGACCACCGTGGACGCGATGCGCCACGCCCTGCTCGCCGCGTACGAGGGACGGCTGGTGGCCCCGCCCCGGGCCGCCGCGTCGCTGGGCGGGGGCCGGATGGTGTTGACCGCCGGGCACCTGCGCGGCCAGTGGTACGGCTACCGCTCGTACGACACCTTCGGGCACCCGGGCGCCGAGCAGGTGGTGGTGCTGCACGACGGTCGTACCGGGGCGGTGCGGGCGGTGGCGGTGGGCGCGGAACTGGGCTCGCGGCGTACCGGCGCGACCGGCGGGGTGGCGGTGGACACCCTGGCCCGCCCGGACGCCGCCACGCTGGGCGTGATCGGTGCCGGTCGGATGGCCTGGGCCCAGGTGTGGGCCGCCGCCGCGGTACGACCGCTGCGGGAGGTGACCGTGCACAGCCGCTCGGTGTCCCGCCGGGAGGCGTTCGCCGCCCGGGTCCGCGCCGACCTCGGCATCCCGGCCCGCGCGGTGGACACCGTGCCCGGCGCCACCCGGGACCGGGACGTGGTGGTGCTGGCCACCACCAGCACGACGCCGGTGCTGACCGCCGCCGACGTCTCCCCGGGTGCGCACGTCAACGCGGTCGGCTTCAAGCAGTCCGACCGGGCCGAGTTCGGCACCGACCTCCTCGACGCCGCAGCCGTGCTGGCCAGCGACTCCCCGGAGCAGGCGGGCGCGTACGTCCCGCCGATGCTCGCCGCCCAGCCGCCGTACGCCGACCACCTGCGCGACCTGGGCGCGGTGCTGGCCGGCGCGGCACCCGGCCGCACCGACGCGGACCAGATCTCGGTCTTCTGCGCGGTCGGCCTGGCCGGCACCGAGGTGTTCCTGCTCGACCGCCTGGTCTCGGTCCTCGCCCCGGCCGCCTGACCGGCCCGACCACCGGCGGGTCCAGCCGTCCGGCCCGGCCCCGCCGGCCCGGGCTCGCACGACCCGTCCGCCTCCGGTCGGTCGGGGCCCGGCCGGGCTGTCGGCCGGTGCCCGGTGGCCCGGTACCCTCGGATGGTGTCTGCCACCTCTCCTGTCGACGACTCCCAGGCGGTGCGTCCGGCGTCGCCCCGCGACCCGGGGCAGTCGCCCGCCGACGGCCGCCGGGTCGCCCTGCTGACCCTCGGCTGTGCCCGTAACGAGGTCGACTCGGAGGAGCTGGCCGCCCGCCTGCACGCCGACGGCTGGCAGGTGACCACCGACGGCGAGGGTGCCGACGTGGTGGTGGTCAACACCTGCGGTTTCGTGGAGAAGGCCAAGCAGGACTCGATCCAGACGCTGCTGGCCGCCGCCGACACCGGCGCCAAGGTGGTCGCGGCCGGCTGCATGGCCGAGCGGTACGGCCGGGAGCTGGCCGACAGCCTCCCCGAGGCGCAGGCGGTGCTCAGCTTCGACGACTACCCGGACATCGCGTCCCGGCTGGACGCGGTCGTGGCCGGGCGGGAGTTCGCCGCGCACACCCCCCGCGACCGGCGGGAGCTGCTGCCGCTGACCCCGGTCGCCCGGCGGGACAGCGCGGTGTCGCTGCCCGGCCACGGCACGGTGGCCGAGGTGGACGAGCACACCCCGGCGCACCTGCGTCCGGTGCTGCGTCGCCGCCTGGACAGCGGTCCGGTGGCCTCGCTCAAGCTGGCCAGCGGCTGCGACCGGCGGTGCACGTTCTGCGCGATCCCGGCGTTCCGGGGCGCGTTCGTCTCGCGTACGCCGGACGAGCTGCTCGCCGAGGCCGAGTGGCTGGCCAAGAGCGGTGTCCGGGAGCTGGTGCTGGTCAGCGAGAACTCCACCTCGTACGGCAAGGACCTGGGCGACCCCCGCGCGTTGGAGAAGCTGCTGCCGCAGCTCGCGGTGATCGACGGCATCGTCCGGGTACGCGTCAGCTACCTCCAGCCGGCCGAGACCCGGCCCGGCCTGGTCGAGGCGATCGCCACCACCCCCGGCGTGGCACCCTACTTCGACCTGTCGTTCCAGCACTCCAGCGAGCCCGTGTTGCGCCGGATGCGGCGTTTCGGCTCCACCGACCGCTTCCTGGACCTGCTGGCCTCGGCCCGTGCCCTGGCGCCGGAGGCCGGGGCGCGGAGCAACTTCATCGTCGGCTTCCCCGGCGAGACCCGCGCCGACTACGAGGAACTGGTCCGTTTCCTCACCGAGGCCCGGCTCGACGCGATCGGGGTCTTCGACTACAGCGACGAGGACGGCACCGAGGCCGCCGGACTGCCCGGCAAGGTCTCCGCCGCCACCATCAAGCGCCGGTACGACAAGCTCAGCGCCCTCGCCGACGAGCTGTGCTCGCAGCGCGCCGAGGACCGCCTCGGCGCCACGGTCGAGGTGCTCGTGGACTCGGTCGACGGCGGCGTGGTCGAGGGGCGGGCCGCGCACCAGGCTCCCGAGGTGGACGGCTCCACCACCCTGGTCGCCCCGGACGGCGGCGGGGTCGACCTGGCCGCGCTGCGCCCCGGTGACCTGGTCCGGGCCACCGTCACCGACACCGAGGGCGTCGACCTGGTCGCCGTACCCGATGAGATGATCTCGGCGGCGCCCGGCGCGACACGGTGACCGCCGGCCAGGAGGAAGCGGGGGAGCGACCAGGTGTGCTGCCGGAGAGCGGGCCGATGACCGAGGCGACGGAGTCCACGCCGCTTCCCGTGGTGGCCCGGGTGGTCCCGGTGGTCAACGCCGCCAACGCGCTGACCGCGCTGCGGCTGCTGCTCGTGCCGGTCTTCGCCGCCTGCGTGGCGGTCTCCGGCATGACGCACGCCGGGTGGCAGACCATCGCCTGCGTGATCTTCGTGGTGGCCTCGGCGACGGACCTGGTCGACGGCTGGATCGCCCGCCGGTTCTCGCTGGTCACCGCGTTCGGCAAGGTGGCCGACCCGATCGCGGACAAGGCGCTCACCGGTGCCGCCCTGCTGCTGCTCTCCTGGTACGGCCAACTGCCCTGGTGGGTGACGGCGGTCATCCTCGCCCGCGAACTGGGCATCACCGCGCTGCGCTTCTGGGTGATCCGGCGCGGGGTGATCGCGGCGAGCCGGGGCGGCAAGGTCAAGACGGCGCTCCAGATCCTCGCCATCACCTGGTATCTCTGGCCGATGCCCGACGGTCTGGCCGTGGTCGGCCCGTGGATCATGGCGGCGGCGGTCGCGGTGACGGTGGTCACCGGGTTCGACTACGTCGCCCAGGCTCTGCGGCTGCGCCGTATCCGCTGATCGGTCGCCCGGCGGTGCGGCGGGTAGACCGCCCGCTCGTCGGGAAGGATGCAGGGCGTGGGTGTCACAGAGGGCGAAGGACAGATGGGCAGCGCGGCGGCCGGTGTGGTGCACCGCCTCACCGAGCGGCGGGAGACCCTCGCCACCGTCGAGTCGCTGACCGGTGGACTGCTGGCCGCCACGATCGTGGAGGTCGCCGGGGCGAGCGCGGTCTACCGGGGCGGGCTGGTGGTGTACGCGACCGAGCTGAAGGAACAGCTCGCCGACGTACCGGCGGATCTGCTGGCGGCGCGCGGCCCGGTGGACGGCGACGTGGCCGCCGCCCTGGCCGAGGGCGGACGGCGGCGCTGCGGCGCCGACTGGGGCCTGGCCACCACCGGCGTCGCCGGCCCGGAGCCGCAGGACGGCAAGCCGGTCGGGTTGGTCTACGTCGCGGTCGCCGGCCCGCACGGCAGCGAGGTCCGCGAACTCCACCTGGACGGCAGCCGGGACCACATTCGGGGCGAAACCGTCACCGAGGCGCTGCGGATGGTCACCGCCCACGTGCAGAAGGACGCCGCTGCCGCAAGCTAGGAGGGCGGGGCGGGATGTCGCGGCGGCCCACAACGGGTACGGTTGCGGGAAAGCTCCGACAGTCGGAGCCGGTGCGCACCACCGGGCCGGCGGCCGGGCGAACTGTGTCCCTCAGGGGAGGTGCGATGGTCCTGCTACGCCGGGTGATCGGTGACGCACTACGGGCGCGCCGGCAGGGGCAGCACCGCACGCTGCGCGAGGTCTCTTCCGCCGCCAACGTCAGCCTGGGCTACCTGTCCGAGATCGAACGCGGCCAGAAGGAACCCTCAAGCGAACTGCTCGCCGCGATCTGCGACGCCCTCGGCGCCCGTCTGTCCGAGCTGTTGCGCGAGGTCAGCGACACCGTCGCCCTCGCCGAGCAGCTGCCGGGCGTGCTGGTGCCGGTGCAGGACGAGCCGGCCGAGGCGACTCCGGTCGGCGCGACGGCGGTGCACAAGTCCACCGGTCGACCGGTCCGCCAGGTCAGCTCGGACGGCTCCGTCGCGGTCGCGGTGCGCCAGGAGTCCCCGCTCAAGGCGACCCTGCGCAGCACCCGGGTCCGCTCCGCCGAGCGCACCGAGCGGGACGTGGTCTGCGCCGCCTGAGCGTGTTCCACACCGCGTGAGCCGCCGGCCGATGGTCGAGGTGGCGACCGCCGCGTAGGGTTGATCGCAGCGTCCCCCTCGCGCCGGTACGGATGCCGTGCTGGCGCTCGGCGGGGACGATGGACCCACCATCGCCGGTGGCCGAGCTGGGCCGGCCGGACATGGCGGTTGGCGCAGCGAACGTGACTGAGGGGATACGGCGGAGATGGCGAACCCGTTCGTCAAGGGGTGGAAGTACCTGATGGCGCTCTTCGGCGCCCGAATCGACGAGCACGCCGATCCCAAGGTGCAGCTCCAGCAGGCGATCGACGAGGCGCACCGGCAACACCAGGCGCTCGTGCAGCAGGCCGCCGCGGTGATCGGCAACCAGCGGCAACTGGAGATGAAGCTCTCCCGGCAGATGTCGGACGTCGAGCGGTTGCAGAGCAACGCCCGGCAGGCGCTGGTCCTCGCCGACCAGGCCCGGGCGAAGGGCGACGAGACCGAGGCCGGACGCTACGAGCAGTCCGCGCAGACGCTCGCCAGCCAGCTCGTCTCCTCGGAGCAGGCCGCCGAGGACCTCAAGACCCTGCACGACCAGGCGCTCGCCGCCGCCGGCCAGGCCCGCCGGGCGGTCGAGAACAACTCGATGATCCTCCAGCAGAAGCTCGCCGAGCGGGCCAAGCTGCTCAGCCAGCTCGAACAGGCCAAGATGCAGGAGACGGTGGCCTCCTCGCTGGAGTCCATGTCGGCGCTCACCGCTCCCGGCAGCACGCCCAGCCTGGACGAGGTCCGCGACCGCATCGAACGCCGCTACTCCACCGCGATGGGCCGCGCCGAGCTGGCCGGCAACTCGGCCGAGGGCCGGATGCTGGAGATCCAGAAGGCTACGCTGGACGTGGCCGGGTCGGCCCGACTCGACCAGATCCGCGCCAGCATGGCCGGTGAGCAGCTCGGCGGCACCGCCGACCGGGACGCCGTCGGTGGCCAGCAGCCCGCCGCGCAGACCAACGACCCCGGTGTGGCCCGCCTCGACGAGCTGCGCGCCAGCATGAACCGGGATCGCAACCCCGGCGACGCCAGCGCCGCCGGCTGAACCGAGGCGTCAAGGAGGCGACGGTGGCAACAGACGAGCGCACCCGCTACTTCCGCCGGCTGGGCAAGCTTCGCCGCTCCGCCCGCCGGTGGAGCGTACTGGCCGGTGGGCTCGGCGGTGCCACCGTCATCCTGACCCCGTACGCCGGTATCGGCCTCGCCGACGCCGCCTGGGCCGCCGCCGCAGGCGCCTCCACCGCCCTGGCCGCCTGGCGTTGGGTGGACCTGCGGGCACTGGCCGCCCAGCCCGCCCCGCCCGCGCTCGACCCCGCCCAGGCCGCCGCCCGCAGTCGGGCCCGCCTGGTCGCGGCCGTGGAACGACTCCCGGTCGGTGCCGGCGTGGTGGCCGAGGTACGCCGCGCCCGGTCCCGTGGCGCCCTCCGGGGCACCAGCGCGGCCCAGCCGTGGGAACGACTGGACCGGGCGGCGTCGACCCTGGCGTCCATGGGCGGCCGGCTGACCGGCTTCGCCGAACCCGCCGTCGCCGAGGCCACCGCGGCCGAGCAGTCGCTGCGCGAGCTGGCGACCCGGGTGGCGAGCGTGGAACGTGCGGTACGCCTCGCGCCACCCGACGCGCGTCCCGCGCTGGCCGAGGCGCACGAGGCGCTGACCGGGCAGTTGGACGCCGGTGTGGGGGCGTACGAGCGGCTGGTGGTGGCCGCCGCCGGGTATCTGGCCGAGGAGTACCGGCCGAACAGCGAGCACCCTTCCGCGGCGCGGCTGACCGAGGCCACGGACATGCTGCACGGTTTCGCGTCGGCGCTCTCGGAGCTACGGGCCGTCGGCCGCCCCGCCACCACCACCTGACCGCCGGACCCCCGGATCGACGTGCTCGGGACGTTGTCTACCCACTCTGCCCACGCCCGGTGTCCTGTGACGGGCAAGGGCGGACGGGTGCGGTCGAGGCGCGTACCACCAGCCGTGGGGTGAGCCGGACCGAGTGGTCCAGCGCGTCGCCGTCGGTGAGTGCCTCGACCAGCAGGGTCGCCGCCCGACGGCCGACGTCGAAGTAGGGGACCCGTACCGTGGTCAGCGCCGGGTCGACGCGGTCGGTCAGCGGCATGTCGTTGTAGCCGACCACGCTGATGTCCCCGGGGCAGCTCAGGCCGGCGGCGCGGATCGCGGCGTAGCAGCCGAGCGCCATCATGTCGTTGCCGGCCAGGACCGCGGTGGGTGGCTCGTCGTCGGCGAGCAGGGCGGCCAGTGCGCTCTCGCCGTCCCGTTCCGAGTAGCCCTCCCGGGCGACGACGTAGCCCTCGGGCACCGGCAGGCCCCGGTCGCGCATGATGTGCTGGAAGGCGACGTACCGTTCGTGCCCGGCCGAGGTCCAGAGGGGTACGCCGAGGTAGGCGATCCGTCGATGCCCGAGGCCGATCAGGTGGTCCAGCGCCTGTGCGACGCCGACCGATTCGTCGACCGTCGCCGACGGGACGGTGGTGGCGTCGACCTTGCGGGACATCATCACCACCGGCACTCCGGACGCGGTCAGCTCCACCGGCAGCGGCTGGTCCCGGCGGGCGGTGGCCAGGATGATGCCGGCGACCCGCCAGGAGAGCAGCATGCCGAGGCGTTTGGCCTCGGCCACCGGGTCGTTGTCGGTGTCGGCGAAGAGCGTGGTGTAACCGTGCCGGGCGAGCACCTGCTCGGCGCCGCGCACCAGCGGTGGCATGACCGGGTTGGACATGTCGGGGATCAGCACGCCGATCGCCGCGCTGCGGTGGGTGCGCAGGCTCCGGGCCATCTGGTCGGGTACGTAGCCGAGTTCGGCGGCGGCCTGCCGGACCAGCGCCTCGGTGCGGGAGTTCACCGGCCGGCTCTTGGAGCCACTCAGTGCGCGCGAGGCGGTGGCCAGGTGCACGCCGGCGACCCGAGCCACGTCCCGCAACGTCGGCTGGGTGCCGTGGGTACCCGTCACAGTCGTCTCAACCCCGTCCCGGATTCGTGTCGCCGGCACCCGGCCGACGGACGAAATGTCCGCCACCGGGCTCCAGGATCTCACCATCGTGGACGATCGGTCGTCCCCGCAACCAGGTGGCGTGCAGCCGGCCCCGCAGGGTTCGTCCGTGCAGCGGGCTCCACCCGACCTTCGACCGCATTGTCGCCTGGTCCACCCGCCAGCTACCGGCCGGGTCGAAGAGGACCAGATCGGCGTCGGACCCCGGCGTCAGCCGGCCCTTGTGGGGCAGCCCGAGGATGCGGGCCGGGGCGCCGGCCACCGCGTCGACCAGCCGCTGCGGAGTGAGGTCACCGTCGAGCATCGCCGCGTAGGCGAGCGGCAGGGACGTCTCCAGCGCCGGGTATCCCGGCGATGCCGCCCAGGCGTCGTCGCGGCCCCGGTCCTTCTCGGCCCGGGTGTGCGGCGCGTGGTCGGTGGCGACGGCGTCGACCACCCCGTCGGCGAGGGCGCTGAGCCACCGCCGCCGGGCCGTCGCCGAGAAGACCGTCGGCAGCACGTAGACCCCCTGCGTCACCAGGTCCTCCTCCTCGCTCAGGGCCGGGAAGCAGGTCTCCGCCGTCAGTCCGGGATGCCCGGCCCGTGCGCGGGCGAAGAGGTCCAGGGCGTCGAGCCCGTACGCGCTGAGGTGGGCCAGGTGCACCCGCTGTCCGGTGGCGGTGGCGAGGTCGAGGACGGTCCGCAGGCCGGACAGGTTGCCGGGTCCCCGGGTGACCTCGAGGACGGCGGCCGGGTCGCGCCGCCCGGCGGCGATGAGCCGGTCCCGGTGGGCGTCGCTGGCCTGCTGGTCGCCGACGTGCACCGCGACCGCCCAGCCGAGCCGGCCGGAGACCTCCAGCACCCGTGCGACGGCGGCCGCGTCGGCGGAGTAGAGCTCCTCGAAGCCGGGGGCGGTGGCCATGTAGATCTTGACGCCGATCGCCCCGGCGTCCGCCATCGCGGCGAGCGCGGCCGGGTCGGTGCCGCCGGCCCAGAGCGCGAAGTCCACCGTGGCGCGTCCACTCCAGGAGGTGATCTTCTCCCGGTAGCGCGCGACCGAGGTGACCTGCGGCTGGGTGCTCGGCATGTCGCAGACCAGGGTGGTGCCGCCGGCCGCTGCGGCGGCCGTGCCGGTCTCCACCGTCTCCTTGTGGGTCTGTCCCGGATCACGCAGGTGCACGTGCAGGTCGATGGCGCCCGGCAGGACGTCGAGGCCGTCGACGTCGACGATCGTGCCGGCGTCGACGGTGCCGACCGGCTCGACCGCCCGGACCCGCTCACCGGCGACCACCAGGTCGACCACGGTCGGCGTGGCGTCGGCGGTGAGCAGCCGTCCGCCCCGCAGCACGGTGAGTTCCCGCACTTCACCACGGTGACCTGCGTTGATAGCGTCGCCGAATGACGTCATCCGAGAATCCTTCCGATTTCGGTGGGGGGCGCGTCCCGGCCACCGTGCTGGTCACCGGCGCCGCCTCCGGTATCGGACTGGCCTGTGCCCGTCGCCTCACCGCCGAGGGCCACCGGGTGGCGCTCGTGGACCGGGACGGCGACGGACTCGCTGCCGCGTCGCGGGCCTGCGGTACGCGGGGCGTGAGCGTCCACCAGGCCGACCTGACCGATCCGGCCCGGGTGACGGCGGTCGTCGCCGAGGCGCTCGCCGCCCACGGCGACCTCTCCGGTGTGGTCAACGCCGCCGGTGCGGTCCGCGCCGGCTCGGTGGTGGACACCACCGACGAGGACTGGCGGTGGAACCTGGACACCAACGTGTCGACCGCCTTCCACGTCTGCCGCGCGGTGCTGCCGCACCTGGTGGCGCGCGGCGGCGGCGCCGTGGTCACCGTCGCCTCGCTGACCGCGCTGCGCCCCATCCCGCAGCGCGCCGGCTACGCCGCCGCGAAGGGGGCGGTCATCGCGTTCACCCGGCAGCTCGCGCTGGAGTACGGCCCGTACGGCGTCACCGCCAACACCGTCTGCCCGGGAGCGATCCGTACCCCGCTGCTCGCCGCCCGGCTCGACCGGGAGCCGGCCGTGGAGGCCGAGTTGACCGCCCGGGTGCCGTTGCGCCGGGTCGGCGAGCCGGCGGAGCTGGCCGGTCTGGTGCACCTGCTGGTCACCGGCGGCTGCGACTACCTCACCGGTCAGACGCTGACGGTCGACGGCGGGCTGAGCCTCGTCTGAGCCGTTCACGGCCCCGCCCAGGCGCGGCGCAGCAGCTCGGTCAGCGTCGCCTCGTCGACCGGCCCGGGCAGCCACGGCATCCCGGAGCTGCGCATCGCTGCGGGGACCGCGGCGCGGACCTGCTCCCACGAGAAGCCGGCGGCGCACAGGGTCCGGGGGACTCCGGCGAGGTCGGCGAGGTCGGTCAGCCGCGCGGCGACGGCGTCCGCGCGGGGCGAGGTGCCGAGGGGACCGGCCACCGCCCGCCAGTCGACCCGGTCCCCCCAGTACGCGACGACGTGTGGCGCGAGCAGCACGTTGACCGCGTCGTGGGTGCGGCCGGCGTGGGCGCCGAGCGGGGATGCGGCGGCGTGGGCCAGTCCGAGTCCGGTGGCGGCGAACGCCTCGGTCACCAGCCCGGCGCCGACCACTCCGGCCAGGTCGTCGTTCGGCGCGTCCCGGCACAGCGCGGACAGGCCGGCGGCGGCGAGTGCCCGCCCCCACTCCTGGGTGCGCCGGCTCAGCAGCACCTCGACGGCGTGCACGATGGAGTCGGCGCGGTGCAGGTGGCGTACCCGTTGCGGTCGGCGGGAGAGCGCGGCGGCGTCGAGGAGCACCCCGGCGTCACCGAGGGCCGGGTCCGGTCGGCTCACCCGGCTGCCGTCCCGGCCGTAGAGGCTGGTGAAGGGGGCGAAGGCTCGCCAGGGCTCACCGCCGACCGGTGCCAGCAGCAGCTCCGGCCCGGCGGTGCCGAGTCGCCACGCCTGCTTGGCGACGTCCAGGGTCGAGCCGTCGCCGACCGCCACCAGCCGTTCGGGGCGGTTCCGGTCGAGTCGGACGGCGAGCGCCTCGGCGTCGGCGAGCCGGGGCGGGTATGCGACCCGGACCACGTCGCCGGGGGTGCCCGCCGTCGCGGCGACGTCCCCGCCGGCCGGATCGAGCAGGGCGAGGTCGCCGGGGCCGAGGGTGAGCGTGCCGGTGTGGATCACGCCTCGGAACGCGACCCGGTGTTCCCCGGTCGACGGGGTGGGGTGCGGGCCGGCGTGGGGGACCTCCACGCCGGCCCGCGGGTCGACGCCGCTCACAGCTCGCGCAATCCCGGATCCGACGTGGTCAGCGGCGTGCAGCCGGTCTCGGTGACCAGCACCGCGTCCTCGATCCGGGTGCCGCCCACACCGGGTACGTAGACCCCCGGCTCGATCATCACGACCATGCCGGCTTCGAGCACGGTGTCGTCGTGCGGCGAGAGCAGCGGGGGCTCGTGCTGGTCCAGGCCGATGCCGTGGCCCAGCGAGTGCTTGAAATAGCCGTCCAGGCCGTATCCGGCCAGCACCTCCCGGGCCACCGCGTCGACGGCGCTGGCCCGGACCCCGGCCCGGACGGTCGCCATCGCCCTGCCGTGTGCCTCCCGGACGGCCGAGTGCAGCCGGTGGAACGCGGCCGGTGCCGGTCCGAGGTGGAAGGTGCGGGTGATGTCGGCCCGGTACCCGCGCACCACCGGCGAGAGGTCCACCACCACGGGTTCGCCGGCCCGCATCACCCGGTCGGAGGCGGCACCGTGCGGCAGGGTCGAGCGCTCTCCCGAGGAGACCAGGATCGGGGCGGCGCTGCGCTCGGCGCCGAGGTGGCGCTGGGCGTACTCGATCTCACCGGCGATCTCGTTCTCCGCGCGGCCGGGCCGCAGCCACTCCGGTAGCCGGGCGACGAGCGTCTCGGCGAGTTCCGCCGCGTCGCGGAGGGCGCGCAACTCGTCGGTGTCCTTGACCGCGCGCAGCCGCTCGACGAGCCCCGCGCAGTCGACCGTCGCGCCCGGCTCGGGGAGGGAGAGGTACTGCTCGGCGGTGAGGTTGCGGGGGTCGATGCCGATCCGGCCCTGGTCGGCGCGCAACCGGTCGAGCATCGTGGCCCAGAGCCGGGGTGGGGCGCAGCCGCCGTCGACCGTGATGCCCTCGGCCTGCTGCGCCGCCTGGGCCGCGTAGCGGAAGTCGACCACCAGCACCGGCTCGGGGCCGAGCAGCAGCACTCCGGCGGTGCCGGTGAAGCCGGTGAGGTACCGCACGTGGGTGATCTTCGAGACCAGCAGCGTGTCGACACCGCGTGCGGCCATCTCCCGCAGCGCGGCGCGGCGGCGGTTCACGTGTTCCAAGAGGGTCCTCCCGCGGTGTATCCGCCGTCGACGACGAGCGTCGCGCCGGTGATGGTCGCCGCCCGGGACGAGCAGACGAAGGCGATGGTCTCGGCGATCTCCTCCGGTTCGGAGAGACGCCCGATCGGCTGGAGGGCGGCGTGCGCCCGTTCGGCGGCGGCCGGGTCGGCGGCTCGGGCGTACCCCTGGCGGACCAGGTCGGTGCGGGTGGCGCCGGGGCAGACCGGGACGACCCGGATGCCGTCGGCGGCGCACTCCACGGCGAGGGTGCGGGCCAGTCCGAGCACCCCGGCCTTGGCCGCCGCGTACGCGCTCCGGCCGGGAAGCCCGACCAGCGCGGTGGTGGAGGAGACCGGCACGATCACCCCGCCGCCCCGGCGGCGCAGTCGGGGTACGGCGGCCCGGCACCACCAGAAGGTTCCGGTGAGGTTGGTCGCCAGGGTGTCGGCCCAGATCTCGTCGGTGGTCTGGTCGATCGGGTCGATCCGACCGATGCCGGCGCAGGTGACCAGGGTGTCGAAGCCGCCGAAGCGGTCCTCGACGGCCGCCGCCGCCCGCTCGGTGGCGGCCGGGTCGCGGACGTCGGCGTCGAGGGTGAGCACCGGATGGTCGGCGTCCCGCAACTCGGCGGCGAGTGCCTCCAGGGCCGGACCGGAGCGGTCGACCAGGGCGAGGTGGTGGCCGTCGCGGGCCAGCCGGCGGGCGACGGCGGCACCGATGCCGCCGGCCGCACCGGTGATCACGGTGACGGTGGGTTCCGTCCGGTCTCGTGTGCTCATCGGCGGCGTTCCCTCCCTGAGTGCAGGCCCGAGACCGCCGAGGTGCCGGCCGTCGCCATCACGACGGCGACCAGGGCGAACGTCGCGCCGATCAGGATCGTGGAGAGCGCGGCGAGCGTGGGGTCCTGATAGCGCTGCAGGTACTGGTACATCGACACGGGCAGGGTGAGCTGGTCGGGGGAGACCACGAAGACCGTGGCGTCCACCTCGTCGAAGCTGATCATGAAACAGAGCACGTACGCGGCGAGCAGCGATCGGCGTAGCTGGGGCAGGGTCGCCGAGACGAAGGCCCGCACCGGCCCGGCGCCCAGGTCCCGGGCCGCCTGCTCGTAGACCAGGGGAATCCGCACCAGGGCCCCGCCGACGATGTTGACGGTGAAGGGGAGCAGGAGCACCAGGTGCAGGCCGACCAACGCGCCGTCGCTGCCGTAGAAGCCGGCCTGCAGGAAGAGGATGAACGCGCCGAGCCCGATCGCGACCTTCGGCACGATCAGGGGAGCGAGCAGCAGCGACTCGACCAGACCCCGGCCGGGGTAACGGAACCGGGTCAGCGAGACCGCGGCGGCGGTGCCGGCGGCCACCGCCGCCAGGGCGGCGACGGCGGCGATGCCGAGGCTGCGCAGCGCGGCCCGCCCGAAGCCGTCCTGCTCGGCGAGGCGTTCGTACCAGCGCAACGACCAGCCCGGCGGCGGCCAGGCACCGTAGCCGGAGTCGTTGAAGGAGTTGACCACGACGAAGACCAGCGGGGTGACCAGGAAGGCCAGCCCGAGCAGGAGCGCGGTGAGGGTGAAGGCCCGGTTGCGGTTCATCCCCGCCTCCGTCCGGTCAGTCGGGCGGCGAGGCTGACGACACCGACCAGCGCGAGGGCGATGAACAGCAGCGCGTACGACTGCACGGCCGCCATCGGCCAGTCGACCGCACCGACGTTGGTGTAGACCAGCCCACTGAGCACCTGCACCCGGCCGCCACCGAGCAGGGCCGGGGTGGCGAACGCGCTGATGGTCAACGCGAAGCAGAGCTGGAGGCTGAGCACCACCCCGTACCGGGTCAGCGGGAAGGTGACCCGCCAGAAGACCTGGTGCCGGTTGGCGCCAAGATCGTGGGCGGCCGCGATGGCCGAGGCCGGGACCTGGGCGACGACGCCGAGCAGTGGGAAGACGGCGAAGGGCAGCAGGACGTGGACCATGGCGATCACCACTGCGGGGAAGCCGTACATCATCCGCAGCGGTGCCTCGATCAGCCCGATGTCGATCAGGAAGCGGTTGACCACCCCGCCGTCGCCGAGCAGCACGTTCCAGCCGTACGCCCGCACCACCACGCTGGTCAGCAGCGGCGAGAAGATGAGGAAGACGGCGACGGCACGCAGTGCCGCGCTGCGCATCCGGTGCAGTGCCAACGCCATCGGATAGGCGAGCGCCACCGCCAGCACCGCGCAGACCACGCCGAGGGTGACCGTGTCACCCAGGACCCGCCAGGTGTACGGGTCGTCGGCGAACCGGCGGACGTTGTCCAGGGTGACCCCGGTGCCGATGCGCCCGGCGGAGTACGGACGCAGGCCGAGTTCGGCGAGCTGGGCAAGGCTGCCCAGGAAGATGACGGTGAGCGGGACGAGAGCGGGCAGGACCAGGAGGTAGCGGGGTGCGGCGCGGCGCATCCGCTGCCTCCTGGCCGGTGCGGCGGCCCGGTCCGGCGCGGTCGGGGTGGTCTGGACCATGCCGGTCAGATGTTCGCCTTGATGTCGGCGTCCCAGCGGGACCGCCAGGCGGTCATGTTCTCGGCGACCAGACCCCAGTCGACGGAGATCAGCTTCTCGACGTTCGCCGGCTGGAATCCGGGCAGTCCGGCGAGTTCGGCCGGAAGGGTGACGGTGCCGTTCGCGGGTGTCTGCACCGCTGTCTCCGCCCACATCTGGCACCAGCGGGGGGAGAGCATCTCGTTGAGGATGTCGAGACAGATCTCCTGCTGGTTGTCGCTGTTGCCGGCCACGGTCTGCAGATAGACCGGGACCGCGATGGCACCTTCCTCCGGCACCACGTAGTCGACCGGCGCGCCGTCGGCCTTGAACTGGAGTCCGGTGCCGTTCCAGCAGCTCGTGATGTCGGCGGTGCCGTTGCTGAGCACCTGCTGCCACTCCGGATTGGCGGTGACCAGGGTGCGGATGTTGCGGGCCTTCTCCTTCCACAGCGCCCAACCGGGTTCCATGTTCTCCACCGACCCGCCGTTGAGCCGCGCGGCCATCATCACCACCTGCCACCAGTAGTCGAAGAGGGTGACCTTGCCGCGGTGCCGGTCGTCCCAGAGGTCGGCCCAACTCGTCGGGGCGGTGGTGATCGCCGTGGTGTTGTAGACGATGCCGATCTGGTCGGCACCGATGCCGATGCCGTTGGAGTTGGGACGGCGGAACGTGTCGCTGACGTCGGCGGCGTTGCTGAGGCTCGGGTAGTCGAGGGTGTTCCAGACGCCGTCGAGGTCGCCCTGGGCGGAGATCTGCGAGTTGAAGAAGCCCATGTTGACCAGCGGGCTGTCCGGCGTGGCCTGTCGCGCGGCGAGGATCTTCGGGTAGCCGACGGCGTTGCTGTCCTCGTAGATCTTGATCTCGACGTTCCGGTGCCGGCTCATGTAGTCCTCGGCGAACGCCTTCGGCATGTCGGCGAGCCGGTTGCCGAGGAAGGCGAAGATCGTGACGGTCTCCTTGCCCGGCGTGCCGCCGCCGTCCGACCGCTGGTCGGCGGGGTCGAGTTCGCGTCCGCACGCGCCCAGCGCCGGCACGGTGGCGGCCGCTGCCGCCGCGGCGAGGAAACTTCTCCGGCTGATCCGACCTTGTCTCATCGCGGAACTCCTTCCGCGGGCGGCCGTCACGGGTCGCCCGTCGCTCGCTGTGTCGGGGGTGGGAGGGGTGGCACGTTCGGCGCAGGCCGGGGCCGAACGTCGGCGGCGGGACGGTGCGGTGGGTCAGGCGCTCAGGACGACGGCGTCCTCCGGACGCCAGCGGACGGTGACCAGGTCACCCACCGGCAGGCGGTCGGCGTTCGCCGGGCGGACCGCGCGGAGCGCGAATCCGTCCACGGTCTCCAGGTCGTAGCGGATCTGTGGGCCGAGATAGGTGGCGCCGGTGATGCGGGCGGCGAGTCCCGGTGGGGTGTCGGTGCCGGCCGGTGTGTCCGGGTCGTCGGCGGTGGTTCCGGCCGTCGTGGTGTCCGGCCGGATCCGGACGTCCTCCGGGCGGACCGACAGGGCCACGCCGGTGCCCTCGGCGGCCACCCGCACCGCGCTCTCGCCGATCCGGGCACTGCCCTGCTCGACCGGGATCTCCAGGACGTTGGCGTCGCCGATGAAGCGGGCGACGAAACGGTCGGCCGGACGACGGTAGAGATCCTCCGCGCCACCGACCTGGCACAGTTCCCCGTCCCGCATCACCCCGATGCGGTCCGAGAGTGTCATCGCCTCGGTCTGGTCGTGGGTGACGAAGAGGAAGGTGGTGCCCGAGTTGCGCTGCACCTCGCGGAGCACCTGCTGCATCTGGTGCCGCAGGTTGAGGTCGAGCGCGGCCAGCGGTTCGTCGAGCAGCAGGACGGCGGGCCGATTGATCAACGCCCGCGCGATCGCCACCCGTTGCTGTTGGCCGCCGGAGAGCTGCTCCGGGTAGCGGCGCTGGTATCCGGAGAGTTCGACCAGTTCGAGGACCCGGTCGACGTCGGCGGCGCGTCGTTCGCGGGGCACCCGCCGCAGTTTCGGCCCGAAGGCGATGTTCTGCGCGACGTCGAGGTGGGGGAAGAGGCCGAGGTGTTGGAAGACCATGTTGGTCGGTCGGCGGTTGGCCGGCCGCCGTCCCATGTCCTCGCCCTTGATCCTGACCGTGCCGGTGGTCTGGGTCTCCAGGCCGGCGACGATGCGCAACGTGGTGCTCTTGCCGCAGCCGCTCGGTCCGAGCAGTGAGAAGAACTCCCCCTCCCGGAGTTCGAGGTTGACGCCCCGGACGGCCGAGGCGTGACCACCGGGATAACTCTTGGAGATGTCGATGAGCTCGGCGACGGGAATCGCGTCGGATGTCATCGCACCTCCACGGCGTAACGTTTTGCCTTGGCGCTCACTATCAGCAGCGCCGACAACCGCCGTCAAGGGTGAAGCTGCAATTTCTTCCTGGTAGAGCGAGGTTTCCTCGACCAGGAGAGGGCGTCAAACGTATTGCCGCCGGGCGCATCCGGCCGAAGCGGACAGCGACTCGACCCCGCCCAGGCGGATGATCCGGATCGCCACGAGCGCAGGCTTCGCCGCCGACGGTGACCCGCCGGTCACTCCGGGGTGGTGACCGGGATGGTGCCGGTGTACGGGGACGCGGCCACCACGTTGAACGAGCGGATCCGGTAGTGATAGGTGACGCCTCGGGCCAGCCCGGTGTTGGTGAAACCGCGCCCGGTCACGGTGAAGGTCGCCAGCTCGCGGGTGAACGCGGCGTCCAGGGCGCGTTCCACGGTGAAGCCGGCGCCCGCGCCGGTGGGGGTGCTCGCCGCCCAGCCGAGCACGACGGTCGCGGTGTCCGGGCCGGGCGTGCTGGTGGCGACGCTGACCGCGGTGGGTACGCCGGGCACCGGCGGGGTGATCACGGTGGCCACCGTGGACCAGGGCGAGGCGACTCCCAGATAGGTGGTGCGTACCCGGTAGTAGTAGGTGGTGTCGGGGGCCAGCGCGGTGTCCAGGTGGTGGTCGCCGACGCCGATGGCGGTGGTGCCGGGGCCGCTGGTGAAGGTCGGGTTGGTGGCCCGCTGGACGTCGATGCCGGTGGCGAAGGAGCGGTTGGCCCAGCGCAGCGCCGCTCGCAGCGGGGCGGCCGGTGGGATGGTGGCGGTCAGGCCGGTGGGGGCGGCGAGCTGCACCGCCGCCGGAACGCTGTTCGACCAGGCGGAGCAGCTCACCGTGTTCTCCGCGCGCAGGCGGTAGTGGTAGGTCACGCCGGGGGTGATGGTGGCGTCGGTGTAGCGGGTCGCGGTGCCGGCCACGGTGATCTCGGTGAGGCCACCGGCGAAGGCGCAGTCGGTGGCCCGGTGCAGCAGGTGGCTGGTGGCGGCGGGCAGACTGCCGTTGCCGGTCCAGGTCAGGTTGATCGCCGGCAGGGCGGTGGCCGAGCCGGGGGCCGGGGTGGCGTTCAGGCCGGTGGGGGAGCGGGGCGCGACGCGCACCACCAGCGGGCGGCTCATGCCCTGGTCGCGCAGGCCCGCCGAGGCGCTGCCCCAGCGGTACTCCCAGCCGAGGTTGACCAGGCGGTTGACCACCGAGGCGGGACGTCCGTCGAGCGGGCTGACCTCGGTGGAACCGGTGGGTACGCCGGCCGGTCGGGTCGGGTCGAGCAGCCGGATGCTGTCGCCGAGCTTGAACGGCAGCGGTGGGGCCTCGGGGCGGAGCGCGATCAGCACGTCCTCGCCCGGGTCGACCCGGACGACCTGCTTCCAGCCGAGTTCACCGGGGTGCGGCGGCCGGATCCGACCGTCGCGGCCGACCCGGCTGATCACCTGCACGTCCAGCCCGTCGAATCGGACCGGGTGGGTGTGCCGTCCGGTGCCGCGTACCCGCCAGAGCTGGGTGCCGTCACCGGGTGCGCCGACCGGCACGGCCGGGTCGCTGACGTGCAGGTTCTCGGTGGCCGGGTCGGCGGGCCCGAGTGGCAGGGTGGGTTCGTCGAGCGGGCCGGCGTGTGGGTGGCCGACGCCGAGGCGGCCGGTGGCACGACCGTGCTCGGGGTCGAAGACCTGCCGGACGGCCTTGACCGCCAGCGGCAGCGTCACCGGTGTGGTGCCGCCGGTCGGCGTGAACGTGACGGCGGCGGCGTGCACCGGGATCCGGGTCGGCGCGGAGACCGTGCCGAAGCAGGCGTCGTAGGCGGGTTGCGGCACGATCGGCGGGCGCTGGCTGGCCGCGTACGCGCCGGGCAAACGCTCGCGCAGCCGGTCCAGGTCGTACGGGGACGCGGGCGTGCCGGAGACCCGGAACTGCATCAGGGTGCGAGTGTTCGGGCCGTACCCGGGGAGGGTCGGTGGGGCGCCGCCCTCGCCGGTGCGGTCCGAGTCTCCGGTGTGGTGGTCGTGCCGGTGGTCGAGGGCGGGCAGCGGGGCCGGGGCGTCGTTGTAGAGGATCAGGGTGCTGCCCGGCGCGACGGCGGCGAAGTCCACCAGCACGTCGGCGCGTTCGCCGGGTGCCAGCAGCAGGGCGTGGCCGTCGACGTTGAGCACGGTCGCCTCGCGCCGGTCGTACCGGAAACCGATCGGGCGGTTCGGGATCACCACCGGCTCGGGCAGCAGGCCGCACTCGTTGCCGATCCGGATCAGCTCCGGTCCGGCGGCGTCCGGGTCCGGTACGCCACCGGGGCGGCCGTCCGCCGGCCAGCCCGTCGGCCGGTCGGGTGACCGGACCGCGTCGACCATCGGCACCTCGCCGGCGTCGGCGTCGGCCAGCCGGCCCTCCGGTGTCCACATCGGGGCGTCCGAGGCGGCCCGGTAGAGCTGGAGGTTGAGCCACCGGTCGGTGCAGGCGTTCAGGATCCGCCACCGGTAGACCTTCGGCTCCACCGCCAGGTACGGGTACGCGGTGCCGTTGACCAGCACGGTGTCCCCGTACGCGGCGGGCACCGCGCTCGGGTGCGGCACCCCCGGCGCCTCCGGCGGCTCGTCCGGGTCGGTGACCGGGTCGTGGTGCGGGTTGGGCACGGTGGCGGCGGTGACCTCCGGTCCGACCGACACGGCGGTACGCGCCCACGGGCCGTAGTCCCAGCGGCCGGTGGGGTTGACGCCGTCCGGGCGGTGCGGGTCCTGCCGGGGTTGATAGACGTGCGGGTGCCAGAGGCTGCCGCGCGCGCCCCAGCGGCTGCGATCCCAGGTGGGGTCCTGGGCGGCGAGCTGCGCGTCGTCCGGCACGAAGGTCTTGTCCTCGAAGACCAGCGGGAGCTGCTCGCAGGGCAGCACCCCGTCGTCGACCAGCCGCTCCTGCGCCTCGTCGGTGAGCAGACAGAGCGCCACCTGTCCGGAGTAGACGGTCAGTCGGGACATTCCGGCGGTGTTGTCGTGGAACCAGAGCAGGCGACCGCTCTGCTCGTTCGGGAAGTAGAGCGTGGTGGCGCCCTGTCCCGGGTGCGGCATGTCGGGGACGTTCGTCAGCCCGACACCGGTCGGGTACGGGGTGATCTCCCCGGCCGGGGTGATCCACTGCCACGGGTTGCCGGCGCTGGCCCAACCGGTCGACGCGCCGCTGAGGTGCAGCACCGCCCGGTTCTGCGGGTACGGTGCCGGTCCGCCGAGCGGCCCGGTCCCGGCCCCCGGCACGGTCGGGTCGACCGGCAGGAAGAGGTCACCGGCCGGCCCGGCGGGAAGCTGGTTGATGAACTTGATCCGCACGGGTCGGCCGCGTCGGGCCAGCACCACCGGCCCGAGGTGCCAGGGCTGTCGGGGCGGTGCGACCGTGTTGTGCCCGTCGACGTCGGTGCCGAGGTTCAGTTGCCGGTAGCCGCGCAACCGGGTGGCCGGCAGATCGGTGTGCAGGCGCTGGGCGTACTCGGCGAGACCGATCTCGTAGTAGTCGCAGCCGGGGTAGCTGATGGTGTCCGGCACCGCGACCGGCAGGTGCGCGCCGAGCGGCGTACGCCCCAGCGGGCCGAGGCCGGGCAGCGGGTCGACGAACTTGCGGATGCCGGTGCCACCGACCACCGCGCCGTCGGCGTCCACCACCGGCAGCGGACTGTACGCGTGGTTCGGCACCGCGCCGAACATCCGGGGCACCGCCGCCGGGTCCAGGCTGGCCGGTACCGACGGGCGTCCGCCCGGCGCGCGCCGGGTCGGTGCGGGCGGTGCCGTCCGGCCCGGCACGGTGGGTGACTTCTCCGCCGGGGCCGGCGGCGCGCTCTGCGCCTGGTAGTGCGGTGCACTCTGCGGGGTCGGTGAGGTCGGGGTGGAACCGGGGTCCGTCTGCTCCGGGCCGGTGCGGGCTTCGGGGACGGCCCCCGGGCTCGACTCGCCGTTGCGGGTGGCGCGATCCCGCCAGGTCGACCGGAATCTGCGGAACACGGCCATGGCTCTCCCCGGGGTCGGGGCGCGGCGGCCCCCACCGCGATGTGGCGGGCCCGGCGCGCGACTTTGACGTTCCGTGAGCGCTCAATCGCAGCATGCGACCATCCGGGGCCGGTTAGGAAGTACCCAATCGTCCCTATCTGGTGGCCACCCGGCGTGTCGGCTGCGCCACTCCGACCCGGCCCGCCACCTGCGCAGACACCCGTGGAACTTGCATCCGGACCGGCGGAACTTCCACGCCTGCCCGCGTCAGGTGACGGGCTGGCAGACGGGACACCAGTAGGTGACCCGTTCGCCAAGCTCCTCCTTGCGGATCGCGGTGCCGCAGCGGCGGCAGGGCTGTGCCCGGCGTCCGTAGACGTAGCTGGTCTGGCCCCGCCGCAACGATCCGGTGCTGCTCTGTGTCCACCGCCCCCGGTTCGCGGCCAACAGCTCCTGCGCCAGCCGGACCAGGCCGTCGAGGTCGGGCACCTGTCGGACCGGCGTACGCGGATGCACGCCGCGCAGGAAGAGCACCTCGCACTTGTAGAGGTTGCCGACCCCGGCCAGGTTGCGCTGGTCGAGCAGGGCGACTCCGACGGCGGTGTCCGGATGGGCGGCGAGCCGGCGTACCGCCTCGGCCGGATCCCAGTCCGCGCCGAGCAGGTCGGGGCCGAGATGCCCGACCAGGTGGTCCTCCTCGGCGGTGGGCACCAGCGCCACGTCGTGCAGGTGGTAGCCGACGGCCGTCGCGGCGGAGGCCCGCAACACCACCCGGATCAGGTGCGCCGGGCGGGCCGTCCAGCGTTCCCCCGGCGCGTACGTCCGCCAGGTGCCGTCCATCCGCAGGTGCGAGTGCAGCGTCCAGTGCTCCTGGGTGTGGCCGGCGCGAGTGACCCCGGTCGGGGCGGCGCTGGTGGGGGCGGTCAGGCGGAGCAGCAGGTGTTTGCCCCGGCTGGCGCATTCCCGGACCGCGAAGTCGGTCAGGTCGGTGGTGGCCAGTCGCGGCACCCGGAAGTCGCTGCCGGTCAGCCGGGTGCCGGCCAGGGCGCGGTCCAGGACGCGGGCGGTGTTCCACACGGTGTCACCTTCGGGCACCCCACCATCCTCCCTCACCCGAGCCGAATTCGCGTGTATCGCTATTTGTATGTCACTTCGGTTCGATCTTCCTATATGAGCATTATCGGGGAGATCTGAGGAGGAAAACGAATGAATCGCATTCGTCTATCGCGACCGGCGATCGCGCCGGCCGCTGTCCTGGCCGCTGTCCTGGTCGTCACCCTGGCGCCCCCCGCGCCCGCCTCGGCCGCCCGCGCCGACCGGTGGAACGCCGCCCTGTCCACCGTCGACGCCGACGACGTCAACGTCCGGCACACCCGGTCCGGGCTGCGGCTGGCCGACGCCCGTCCGCCCGGCGTACCGATCCGCCGCAGCGCCGTCGCCGAAGGGATGCTGGTGGCTGCGCCGCGTACCCTGAGCAGCCCGGCCACCCGGTTCCGGGCCGAGGTGACCGCCACCGCCCGGGCCGGTGCCACGGCGAGCGTCCAGGTGCGCGGCTGGCACGACACCGGCTGGACCGAATGGCGCGACGCCGTACCGGCGGCGGTGTTCGACCGGCCGATCGGGCGGGTGCAGACCCGGGTGGTGCTCACCGGTGGTCCGGCCGGAGCCACCGCCGAGGTCCGCGCCGTCCGGTTCACCGCCGACACCGGCGGGGTGGCCGTCGCCGCCGCCACGCCCGGCCGCGTCTACCGGGTCTACACCACCCGGATCGGCCTGGTCGGCGAGGTGACCGCCAACGGGCACACGGTCGCGCCCCGCGACCATTTCGTGGCGCTGCCGTCGCGGCGGAGCCTCTCCCCGCGCAACAGCGGCGACTACACCGTCCGGGTCTGCACCACCAGCGGCAGCCGCTGCACGTACGCGCCGGTCTGGGACGTCGGACCGTGGAACACCCGGGACGACTACTGGAACCCCAGCGCGGTGCGGGAGAACTGGAAGGACCTGCCGCAGGGACGCCCGCAGGCACAGGCCGCCTACCAGAACGGCTACAACGGCGGGCGGGACCAGTTCGGGCGTACGGTGCTGAACCCGGCCGGAATAGACCTCGCCGACGGCACCTTCTGGGACGGGCTGCAACTGACCACCAACACCTGGGTCGACGTCGCCTACCTCTGGACCGGCACCGGCAGCCGGGCGGTGATCGGTGACGGGCCGCTGAACATCCGCGCCGGAGCCGGCACCGGCTACGCCAGCCGGGGACTGGCCGCCCGCTACTCCCACGTGCCCGTCGAGTGTTACGTGACCGGGCAGACGGTGACCGGGCCGTACCGCACCACCAACCGGTGGAACCGACTCGCCAGCGGGCAGTTCGTCAGCCACGCGTACGTCTCGGCGGTCTGGGGCCCCACGGTGCCGCGCTGCTGAATCCCGCGCGCGGAGCCGGGCCGGTGTCCTCCCACGCCGGCCCGGCCTGGGCTCAGGGCAGCTCGTCCGGACGGGGGCCCCGGACCGCGTCCTGGTAGCGGGGGTGGCAGGCACCGTAGACGGCGAAGTTCAGCCGGGCGTGCGACAGGCTCAGGTCGCCGTTGGGGCCGCCACGGACCACGTCCGCGTCGGCGTCGGCCTGACCGTCGTCGGTCCAGAAGCAGACCGGACAGGTGCCGCCGCCGGTCCGGTACGCGCAGCAGGGGCAGGCGGCGGGAACCCAGCGATCGTTCACCCGAACAGCTTTCCACAGTAGACGTCACGGGCGTGTGGCGCGGGGCACCTCGTCGGTGGGGGCCGCCCACACCCGCAGCAGCCTACCCGGTACCACCCCGAGCAGGTCCACAGCGCGTCCCCCGTTGACCGAGAGCGCCACCAGGCCGGCCGAGTCGGCATGCGCCACCAGCCCGCCGACGGGCGCGTCGCCGAACGTCCGTCCGTGCACCGCCTCCCGCACCGGCTCGGCGTCGTGCGGGCGTACCCGTAACCGGGCCGGCAGTGGGGCGAGCAGGTCGGCCGACGCCGCCACCTGCACGTTGCCGAAGTTGTCCACGGTCAACACCTCGGCGACGAAGCCGTCCGGCGTCGACTCGACCACCGGCTCCGGCAGGCGTACCAGCGTCTCCGGACCGACCGCCGGACCGGCCTGCGCCATCGGCGCTCCCGTGGCCAGCCGGGCCGCCACCGGCGCGAACACGTCCCGGCCGTGGAACGTGGCGGAGACCCGGGCGCCCCACCACGTCGGATCGGTCAGCTCCACTGCGGCGCGCACCCCACCCAACGCGTCGGCCGCGTCGCACAACAGGCCGTTGTCCGGCCCCACCAGCAGGCCCCCGGGCGTGGCCAGCGCGACACCCCGCCGGGCCGTACCCACCCCCGGGTCGACGACGGCCAGGTGTACGCCGCCGCCAGGCAGGTACGGCACCGTCTGGGCGAGCACCGTCGCGCCCCGCCGGACATCGCCCGGTGGCACCAGGTGCGTCACGTCGATCACCCGCACCGTCGGGGCGAGCCGGGTGATCACCCCGTGGCAGGCCGCCACGAATCCGTCGGTCAGGCCGTAGTCGGTGGTGAACGAGACGACCCGATCCACGCTGCTGGTCACGGCACCGCATCGTACGGTCCGGTGTCGGTGCCGGATAGGTGACAGGCCGCCTGACCGACCGGCCACTGCACACCGCGACGTCCGCCCGGCAGACTGCTCTGAGTGAGCCACCGGATCCTGCCAGCCCTCGTCCTCGTCGCGGTCACCGCCGCCCTCACCGCCTGCGGTGGTGGGGAGAAGGAACAGCCGTCCGCCGCCGACCCGACGAGCGCGCCGCCCCCGGCCAGCGCGCCGGCCACCGCAGCCACCCCACCGGTCCCGTCGGACGCCCCGTCGGGCGCGCCGTCCACCGCCGAGCCGACCGTCACCGGCAGCACCGAGCGCCGCCCGCCCAGCCCGCCCCCGGTGGAGCTGCCGCCCCGCAAGGCCGGCGAGCCCAGCGCGCGGGAGGTCGTCGCCGCGTTCCGGGCCGCCGGGCTGAAGGCCGGCAAGTCCAAGGACCGCTCGGTGGACTGCGGGCCGGACGGGCTCGGCCTGGGCTGCTCGGAGATCGTGGTCACCGACGGCGTGGCCGTCTACGTCTTCCCCGACGAGGTCAGTGCCACCGACATGGCCGACGTGTGGGCCGGCGCCTCGTTCCGCTCCGGCACCGTCGTGCTCAACTACCTGGAGGCCAAGACGCCCCGCGCCGACCGCCCCGCCTACGAGAAGGCGCTGACCGCGCTCGACTGAGCCAGGCGCTCAGGCGCGTAGCCGCAGGCCGCGCGGGGTGGTGCGGAAACCGGCGGCGGTGAGGGCGTCCCGCAGCGGCGACGAGCGGACGGCCTCACCGTCGGCGCGTTCCACCGACATCGGGCCGAGCGCTCCGGAGTGGACCGCGTCGGCCAGCGCCTTGCCGGCAGCGGTCAGCGCGTCGGAGTCGTCGGTGAAGCTGAGGATCGTCCGGCCGCCGCGCTCGACGTAGAGCACCAGATCGCCGGCGACCACCACGACCAGGGCACCGGCCTTGCGCCCGGCCCGGTGCCCGGTGGGCGCGGGGGTCGCCGCGTCACCCGAGTCGACCACCCGCTCCGGCCAGGGCAGTGCCGCGCCGTACGGGTTGGCCGGGTCGGTCGCGGCCAGGACCACCGCCGGAGCACCCCGAGTCGCCCGACCGTCGTCGAGCGGCTCGGCCAGGGCCCGGATCCGGTCCACCGCGCCGGGTACCGCGAACTGTGCCGCGCCCAGACCGTCGACGAAGTATCCACGCCGGGCCGCCCCGCGCTCCTCCATCGCCGCCAGCACCGGATACACCGCGGCGAACCCGCCCGGCACCTGCTCGGCGACGACCGCGCCCCGGGTCACCACGCCGTGCCGCTCCAGCAGCACGTCGGCCAGTGCGGCGGCCCGGCGGGTCGGATCGGTGTCCCGCTCCGGCAGCCGGGACCAGCGGCCCGCCACCGTCGGCGGGCCACCCCGGGCCGGCAGGGCCACCCGTCCCGGCCGTCGGTAGCGGCCCCGAGCGGCGGTCGGCCGGGACCGGTGCGCGCCACCGCCGCCGAGCAGCGCCCGCAGCGGTGCGAGCGTGTCGTTGGTGAGATGACCGGACCAGACCAGCTCCCAGATCACCGCCGTCAGCTCGGCGTCGTCGGTGGACCGGACCCGGTCGGCCAGCGGGCGGAAGAACATCGCCTGTCCGTCACCGAGCGCGTCCAGCACCGCGTCGTGCAGGGGCGTACGCGCCAGCGCGTCGTCCGTCGGCGGCAACAGCAGCGCGGCGGCGTCCGCGTACGCCAGGCCGACCCAGCCGTCGCCGCCGGAGATCGCACCCGCGCCGGCCCACAGCACCTCGCCGCTGGCACACAGCTCGTCGAGGTGGGCGGGGGAGTAGTCGGCCACCCGGGCCGGCAGCACCAGCCGTTCCAGGGCCGAGGCGGGCACCGAGACGCCCTGCAACTGCTCCAGGGCGGCGGCCACCGCCTCGACCCCGCGCGCCGACGAGCCGACCTGCTGCCAGCGGGGCAGGAAGCTGGCCAGCGCCCGGGGCGGCACCGGCTCGATCTCGCGACGCAGTGCGGCGAGGGAGCGGCGACGCAACAGGCGCAGCACCTCGGCGTCGCACCACTGGGTGCCGACCGACTCCGGGGTGAACTCGCCGGAGACCACCCGACCGGTGGCCCCCAGTCGGCGCAAGGTCTGCTCCACCACGAAGACGCCCAGCCCGAACCGGGCCGCGCAGGTGCTCGCCGCGAACGGCGCGTGCGTGCGGGCGTACCGGGCGACCAGGTCACCGAGCGGATCGGCGACCGGTTCGAGGTACGCCTCGGCGACGCCCACCGGCAGGGCCACGCCCAACGCGTCCCGCAGCCGGCCGGCGTCCTCCACGCCGACCCAGCGGTCCTGCCCGGCGACGCGGACCCGCAGCACCCGCCGGGCGGCGGCCAGCTCGGTCAGCCAGTCCACCGGCACCCCGCGTGCCGCCAGCTCGTCGTCGCTCAGGTCGCCGACCTGGCGCAGCAGCTCCACCGCGTCCTCGGCGTCGCGGGGACGGCGCTGCGGGGTGAGCCACCTGAGCTGTCGCTCGGTCTCGGCGAGCACCTCCGCGTCGAGCAGCTCGCGCAGGTCGACCCGACCGAGCAGCTCGCCGAGCAGGGCCGAGTCCAGCGCCAGCGCCGCCGCCCGGCGCTCCGCCAGCGGCGAGTCGCCCTCGTAGAGGAAGGCGCCCACGTACCCGAAGAGCAGCGAGCGGGCGAACGGCGACGGACGCGGGGTCTCCACCTCGACCAGCCGCACCCGGCGACCGGCCAGGTCCCGCATCACCTGGGTCAGCGCGGGCAGGTCGAAGACGTCCTGGAGACATTCGCGGGCGGCCTCCAGGGTGACCGGGAAGTCGGCGTACTCGCGGGCGACGTCGAGCAGTTGGGCGGCACGTTGCCGCTGCTGCCAGAGCGGCTGGCGGCGACGCGGGTCGCGGCGGGGCAGCAGCAGCGACCGCGCGGCGCACTCGCGGAACCGGGCCGCGAACAGCGCCGAGGTGCCGACCGACTCCTCCACGAGCTGGACGATCTCCTCGGGGTCGAAGGCCACCACGTCGGCACCGGGCGGCGTGTCGGCGGTGTCCGGCAGGCGCACCACGATGCCGTCGTCGGCGGGCAGCACCTGGGCGTCCACGCCGTACCGTTCGGCGAGTCGACGGCCGACGGCCAGTGCCCAGGGCGCGTTGACCCGGGCGCCGAGCACACTGTGCACCGCCAGTCGCCAGTCGCCCAACTCGTCGCGGAACCGCTCGACCACCACCGTCCGGTCGTCGGGCAGGGCGCGGGTGGCGGCCTGCTGCTCGCGCAGGTACGCCATCAGGTTGCCGGCGGCCCAGTCGTCCAGGCCGGTGGCGCGCAACGCGGCGGTCGCCTCGTCGTCACCCTGGCGCAGCAGGCCGCGTACCCGGGCACCGATCGCCCGGCCCAACTCGACCGGACGGCCCGGCTGGTCGCCCTTCCAGAACGGCATCTTCGCCGCCTGGCCGGGCGCGGGGGAGACCAGCACCCGGTCCGGTGTGATCTCCTCGATCCGCCAGGACGACGAGCCCAGCAGGAAGACGTCGCCCACCCGGGACTCGTAGACCATCTCCTCGTCCAGCTCGCCGACCCGGGCGGCGCGTTCGGCGCCGGCCAGGAAGACGCCGAACAGACCCCGGTCGGGGATGGTGCCGCCGCTGGTCACCGCGAGCCGTTGGGCGCCCGGCCGACCGGTCAGCAGGTCGGTGGCGCGGTCCCAGACCAGGCGGGGACGCAGCTCGGCGAAGGCGGTCGACGGGTAGCGGCCGGAGAGCATGTCGAGCACGGCGTGCAGCGCGGAGTCGGGCAGCTCGGCGAAGGGCGCCGCACGGCGGACCACCGTCGCCAGGTCGGCCACCGGCCACTCGTCGAGCGCGACCATCGCGACGATCTGTTGGGCGAGCACGTCGAGCGGGTTGCGCGGATGGTGCAGCTCCTCGATCGCGGCGTCGCCCATCCGCTCGGCGACCACGGCGCAGGAGAGCAGGTCGCCCCGGTGCTTGGGCAGCACCACCCCACGGGACACCGCGCCGACCTGGTGCCCGGCCCGCCCGACGCGTTGCAGGCCGGCGGCCACGCTCGGCGGCGCCTCGATCTGCACGACCAGGTCGACCGCGCCCATGTCGATGCCGAGTTCGAGGCTGGAGGTGGCGACCACGGCCGGGAGCTGACCGGCCTTGAGCGCCTCCTCGATGTGCCGGCGCTCCTCGCGGGAGACGCTGCCGTGGTGCGCGCGGGCGATCACCGGCGGCGCGCCGGCCACGGCCCCGGCCTGGGCCATCATCTCCGCCGGTGTCCGGCCGGCACGCTCGGCCGGCGGGGTCACCCCGCCGGTGGTCGGCGCGGTGGTCTGCTCGTGGGCGAGTTCGTTGAGGCGGGCGCAGAGCCGCTCGGCGCTGCGCCGGGAGTTGGTGAAGACGATGGTCGAGCGGTGGGCTCGGATCAACGAGTGGACGCGTTCCTCGACGGCGGGCCAGATCGACGCCGACCTGGGGCGCCCGAGGTCGTCCTCCGGCTGCTCCTGCTCGTCGAGGCGGGTCATGTCCTCCACCGGGACCTGGACGCTGACCTCGATCGTCTTGGCGCTGGCCGGGGCCACCACGTCGACCGGGCGGGCGCCGCCGAGGAACCGGGCGCACTCGTCGAGCGGCCGGACGGTGGCGGAGAGCCCGATCCGCTGCGCCGGAGCGGGCAACAACTCGTCGAGACGCTCCAGGGAGAGCGCGAGGTGGGCGCCGCGTTTGGTGCCGGCGACCGCGTGCACCTCGTCGACGATCACCGTCTCGACGCCCCGCAGCGCGTCCCGCGCGGCGGAGGTGAGCAGCAGGAACAGCGACTCCGGGGTGGTGATCAGGATGTCCGGCGGAGTCCGTGCGAAGGCCCGCCGCTCGTCCGCCGGGGTGTCGCCGGTCCGCATGCCGACGGTGATCTCCGGCGGGGGGAGCGCGAGCCGGGTGGCGGCCTGCCGGATGCCCGCCAGAGGTGCGCGCAGGTTCCGCTCGACGTCGACCGCGAGCGCCTTGAGCGGGCTGACGTAGAGCACCCGGCACCGGTGTCGGGGGTCGTCGGGGGCCGGCTCGCGGGCCAACCGGTCGAGCGACCAGAGGAAGGCGGCGAGGGTTTTGCCGGAACCGGTCGGCGCCACCACCAGGGCGTGCCGCCCGGCCGCGACCGCCGTCCAGGCGCCGGCCTGCGCTGCCGTGGGCGCGGCGAAGGCCGCCCCGAACCACTCCCGGGTCGCCGGACCGAAGCGGGAGAGCACCCCCGTCGACCCGCCGCTGGAATCCGCCACGACCCCATACTGCCCCTGGGGACCGACATCCTTCGTGTTCGACGGTGGAGAGGTATGTCTGTTTAAGGCGTTGCAGGCGTCATGACCGTAGAATCCGTTAAGTCTTACTTAACTGCTTGCTTGCATCCGGCAACATAAAGTAACTTCACTCGCGGTGTAGCGCACGGCGAGGAGGTCGGATGGACGTCGAGGAGCGGAGTCCAGGGTCCGGCACCGACGTCCTGATTCGCAAGGTCGACAGTCATGTCGCCACTCTCCGCACCGGCCTGCACGGGCCCGATCTTGAGTTGGCCGAGCGTCTCGCTGGCTGCCTGCGGGAGTTGATCGCGTCGACGGCCCAGGCCAGTGCCGCGGACCGGGCGCGGGTGCGGGTCGCCGTGCACTATTTCGTGCTCCGCCGGGAGAGTCGAGGGCGGCTACTCTCCGTGCGCTCGCTCGCCGCAGCCCAGCGACTGGTCAACAAGGCGGCACGGCAACTCGGCCGACCGGACCTGACGGTCGAGACCCGCGCCGGATAGGACGGAACCCCTCGCGCCGCCTGTGGCGAGGCCCCGCCGCGCCCGAGCGTCACCGAATCTCTCCCGGTCGAGCGCGGTCGACTGCGGCCGGTCACTCTTCGTGGCTTCCCTGGGTCGTCTCCGAGTGCTCTCGCTCGCCTTTGCTCTGCTTCAACCCACGCAATGCCCTCTGAACTGCGCTGCTCTGGCGACCGGCGCCGATGGCGACCTCGATGATCGACACGAAGGGTGACTGTTGCGTGGGTTGAAGCAGAGCAAAAGGCGCCACGAGGGGTGGGTCAGCTTCGCGCCCGCCGCCTGGCACCCTCGACGCGCCAGACAAAGGTGAATATGGGCTTTTTTCGGTAAAACCGTCTATCGCGCCCCGGAGATGTCGTCTGATCGCAGGTAGGCGCCATGCACGCGAAACGGGCGCCGCTGCCACCTCGACCGGGAGCGCGCGTGCTCGTACTGCTGATCCTGCACCTCGTGGCGGCGCTGGCGGCACCGCTGCTGGTCCGTCGGTGGGGTGCGCGCGCCTGCTATCCGCTGGCGCTCGCGCCGGCCGCCGCGTTCGGCTGGGCGGTGGTCCGCACCCCCGACGTGACCGACGGCGGTGCGGTGGTCGAGACGTACCCGTGGATCCCGAAGCTCGGGCTCGACCTGGCCTTCCGGACGACCACGCTGTCCTGGGTGATGACCCTGCTGATCGGCGGCGTCGGCGCGTTGGTGCTGGTCTACAGTGCACGGTACTTCCCGCCCCCGGCCGTCGGGACGGCCCAGTTCGCCGGGGTGCTGGTCGGCTTCGCCGGAGCCATGCTCGGCCTGGTCTTCGCCGACGACCTGCTGCTGCTCTACGTCTGCTGGGAACTGACCACGGTCTTCTCTTACCTGCTCATCGGGCACAGCGCCGAGCGGCGTTCGGCCCGCTGGGCCGCCGCCCAGGCGCTGACCGTGACCACGTTCGGCGGCCTGGCCATGCTGGTCGGGTTCATCATGCTGGGCCACCACGCCGGCACCTACCGCCTGTCGGAACTGTCGCAACACCCGCTGCCCGGCGGGGCGTACCTGGTCGTCGCCGTGGTGCTGATCCTGCTCGGGGCGCTGTCCAAGTCGGCCCTGCTGCCGTTCACCTCGTGGCTGCCGGTGGCGATGGCGGCACCGACGCCGGTCAGCGCGTACCTGCACGCGGCGGCGATGGTGAAGGCCGGCGTCTACCTGCTCGGTCTGCTCGCCCCGTTGCTGGCGCAGGCGAGCCCGTGGCGACCGGTGGTACTTGTCGCCGGGCTGGCCACCATGGTGCTGGGCGGCTGGTCCGCGTTGCGGCAGAACGACCTGAAACTGCTGCTGGCGTACGGCACGCTCAGCCAGCTCGGCCTGGTGGCGGTGGCGATCGGGGTGGGCACCCCGGACGCCGCGCTGGCCGGCGTGGCGATGTTGGTGGCACACGCCCTGTTCAAGGCGGCGCTGTTCCTCGTCGTCGGCATCATCGACCACGGCGCACACACCCGTGACCTGCGCAAGCTGTCCGGCCTGGGGCGGCGTACCCCGCTCCTGGCGGTGGTGGCCGGGCTCGCCGCCGCCTCCATGGCCGGGGTGCCGCCACTGTTCGGTTTCGCCGCGAAGGAGGCGATCTTCGCCGCCTTCACCGATCGGCCGGCGGCGCTGGCCGTGCTGGTGGTCGGCACCGTGCTCACGGTCGCCTACAGCATCCGGTTCCTCTGGGGCGCGTTCGGCACCCGTCCCGGCCTGGCGCCGACCGAACTGGAGCGGATCCCGGCGGCGATGCTCTGGCCACCGGCCGTGCTCGCCGGGGCGGGACTCGTCGCCGGGCCGGCGGCGGGCGCGCTCGACCACCTGTTCCGCCCGTACGCGCAACTCCTCGGACCGGTCCACGGGCACCTCACCCTCTGGCCCGGCTTCCACCTCGCGCTCGGTCTCTCCGCGCTGACCCTCGCCGGCGGCGCGGTGCTGTTCCTGCTCCGCGGTCCGTTGACCCCGGTGCTGGCCCGACTGCGGTCCCCGGCCACCGGACAGCAGGGCTACGAGTGGCTCATCCACCGCTTCGACCGGACCGCGGTGGACGTCACCAGCGTCACCCAACGGGGTTCACTGCCGCAGTACCTCGGTCTCATCCTGATCGTGCTCTCCGCCGTGCCGGGCGGGGTGCTGCTGGTGATCCGTCCGTGGGAACAATCCCTGATGCTGTGGGGCTCGCCCGCGCAGCCGGTGGTGCTGCTGGTGATCGCGATGGCGGCGCTGCTCGCCGTCGGGGCCAGCCGCCGGCTCACCGCGATGCTGCTGGTCGGGGTGACCGGCTACGGCACCGCGATGTTCTTCGTGCTGCACGGCGCACCTGACCTGGCGCTCACCCAGTTCCTGGTGGAGACCGTGACCATCGCGGTCTTTGTGCTGGTGCTACGTCGCCTGCCGGAGCGGTTCTCGGTGCGTCCGCTGCGTCGCAGCCGCTGGATCCGCCGGTCGATCGGCGCACTCGTCGGCCTCACCGTGGCCGGGCTCGCGCTGGCCGCGACGGCGGCCCGGCACACCCGCACCATCTCCGAGGACTTCCCCCGGCTCGCCGTCGAGCAGGGGTACGGCCGCAACGTGGTGAACGTGACGCTCGTCGACATCCGGGCCTGGGACACGTTCGGTGAGCTGGCGGTGCTGGTGGCCGCCGCGACCGGGGTGGCCAGTCTGGTCTTCCAGCAGTCCCGCACCGGCCCCCGGCCCCGACGGTTGGACGCCGACCGGGGCGAGAGCCTGGCCGGGCGGCCGGTGTGGCTGCGCGGCGGCGCCACGCTGATCGAACGCAACCGCTCGATCGTGCTGGAGGTGGTCACCCGGCTGATCTTCCACACCGCCGTGCTCTTCTCCTTCTACCTGCTGTTCTCCGGCCACAACGCGCCCGGTGGGGGATTCGCCGGTGGCCTGGTGGCCAGCCTGGCGCTGACCATGCGCTACCTCGCCGGCGGCCGGTACGAACTGGCCGAGGCCGCGCCGGTCTCCGCCGGCACCGTACTCGGCGCCGGGCTGGGCCTGACGGTGTGCGGCGCGGTGGCCTCCCTGCTGGCCGGCGGTGCCGTGCTGGAGAGCGCGCGGATCGACCTCTGGCTGCCGGTGATCGGCGACTTCTACCTGATCACCTCGCTCTTCTTCGACATCGGCGTCTATCTGGTGGTGATCGGGTTGGCGCTGGACGTGCTGCGCAGTCTCGGTGCCGAGGTGGACCGGCACATCGAGGCGGCCGGCGGACCCGAGGGCGGGCTCGCCGTGGAGCGCCGGGGCGGCACCCGATGAGCGCCGGGGCCAACCTTGTCTCGTTCGTGGCGATCGGGGTGCTCGTCGGCTGCGGGGTGACCCTGCTGCTGGAACGCAGCCTGAGTCGGATCCTGCTCGGCATCATCCTGATCGGCAACGGCGTCAACCTGCTGATCATCTTCGGTGGCCGGTCCGGGCGGGCACCGGTCGCCGGGGTCACCGAGCCGGATCGGATGAGCGACGCGCTGCCCCAGGCCATGGTGCTGACGGCCATCGTCATCACGTTCGGGTTCACCGCCTTCCTGCTCGCCATCAGCTACCGCAGCTGGTACCTGACCGGCGACGACGAGGTGCCCGACGACCTGGAGGACCAGCAGATCGTCCGCCGCGCGGCGCGCCGGGAGGTCTCCACCGCGGACCTCGGCGGGGAACCGCCGGAGAGCGACCCCGAGCAGGTCGACGCGCCCGCGCCGTGGCAGCGCCGCCGTGAGGGGGGCCCGGGATGAGCCGGTACGCGTCGCACGGGCGGCACCGATGACCGCCCTCGTGCCGCTGCCGGTGCTGCTGCCGGTGCTGGGCGCGGCACTGACCCTGCTGCTGGCGAAGTGGCCCGTGCCGCAGCGCATCGTCAGCGTGGGTTGCCTGGCCACCACACTCGTGGTGGCGGTGCTGCTGCTGGTGCACGCCTACCGGCACGGTCCGGCGGTGGTGCAGGTCGGCGCCTGGCCGGCACCGGTGGGCATCGTGCTGGTCGCCGACCAGTTGGCGGCGTTGATGCTGGTGGTCTCCTCGGCGGTGACCCTGTGCGTGCTGCTCTACTCGATCGGCCAGGGCCAGGCGGACACCGGCGAGTCCGCGCCGCTGGCCATCTTCCACCCCACCTACCTGGTGCTGACCGCCGGCGTGACGAACGCCTTCCTCGCCGGGGACCTGTTCAACCTCTTCGTCGGATTCGAGATGCTGCTCGCCGCCAGCTTCGTGCTGATCACGCTGAACAGCACGCGACTGCGCATCCGCACCGGCTCGACGTACGTGGTGGTCAACGTCCTGGCCTCGATGATCTTCCTGATCTCGGTCGGCCTGGTGTACGCGGCGACCGGCACGCTCAACCTGGCCCACCTCGCGGCCCGCTTCGACGGGCTGCCCGAGGGCGTACGGCTGAGTCTGCAACTGATGCTGCTGCTGGCCTTCGGCATCAAGGCGGCGGTCTTCCCGCTCTCGGCCTGGCTGCCGGACAGCTATCCGACCGCCCCGGCCCCGGTCACCGCGGTCTTCGCCGGCCTGCTCACCAAGGTCGGCGTGTACGCGATCATCCGGACCCAGACCCTGCTCTTCCCCGGCGAGCAGGCCGACCGGGTGCTGATGGTGGTGGCCGGGCTGACCATGCTGGTCGGCATCCTCGGCGCGGTGGCCCAGTCGGACCTGAAACGACTGTTCTCGTTCACACTGGTCAGCCACATCGGCTACATGATCTTCGGGGTGGGGCTCAGTACCGTCGCCGGACTGGTCGGGGCCATCTTCTACGTGGTCCACCACATCACCATCCAGACCACCCTGTTCCTGGTCGCCGGCCTGATCGAACAACGCACCGGCAGCACCGACCTGCGTCGGCTCGGCGGCCTGGCCCGGTTGACGCCGCTGCTCGCCGTGCTCTTCTTCGTCTCGGCGATGAACCTCGCCGGCATACCGCCGTTCTCCGGGTTTCTCGGCAAGCTCGGGCTGCTCCAGGCCGGCGTGGCGGTCGGCGGCGCGCTGCCCTGGACGCTGGTGGCGGTCGGCACGTTGACCAGCCTGCTCACGCTCTACGTGGCCAGCCGGGTGTGGAACCTGGCCTTCTGGCGTACGCCCTGCCAGACCGTCGAACCGACCGCTCCGCTGCCCGCGCTGACCGTCGGCGCCACCATCGCCCTGGTGGCCCTCGGGGTGTCCCTGACCGTGGTGGCGGGTCCACTGTTCGACGTGACCACCGGCGCGGCCGTCGACCTGCGCGAGCGGACCCCGTACATCCACGCCGTCCTGCCGGACGGTCCACCGTGACCGATCTCCACGACGGGCCGGCCGACGAGCCAGGCCGGGACGTACGCGGCCGGGCGGGCCGGTGGCGGGACCAGGCCATCGCCGTCGGTTGGCTGGTGCTGGTCTGGAACCTGCTCTGGGGCGAGTTCACCTGGGGCAACCTGCTGGGCGGAATCCTGGTCGGCGCGGCGGTGCTGGTGTTCTTCCCGCTCCCGCCGGTGACCTTCGCCGGGCGGCTGCGGCCTTGGGGACTGCTGGTGTTCGGGGTCCGGTTCGTCGTCGAACTGGTCCGGGCCAGCGCGCACGTCGCCCGGATCGCGGTGCAGCCCGGGTACGTGCCCCGCTCGGCCATCGTGGCGGTGCGACTGCGGGTCCGCACCGACCTGAACCTGGCCCTCACCGCCGAGGCGCTCTCGCTGGTGCCGGGGACGTTGATCGTGGACGTGGAGCGGGAGAGCGCGACGCTCTACGTGCACGTGCTGGACGTACGCCGACGCAGCGACCTCATCGACGCCCGCGAGCAGGTACGCGCCGTGGAACGGCGGATCATCGAGGCGGTGGGGTCGACGGCCGAGGTCCGCCGCCTGCGCGCCGACCCGGCCGACAAGGAGTCCCCGTGAACACCGTCCTCATCGTCGTACTGGCGGGTCTTCTGTCGGTGACCGCGCTGCTCGCCCTCGCCCGGCTCTACCGGGGGCCGTCGCTGCTGGACCGGGTGATCGCCGCCGACATGCTGCTGGCCACCATGATCGGCGCAGTCGGTGCGGAGGCGGCGATCAACCGGCACGCCACCACGCTGCCGGTGCTGGTGGCGCTCGGCCTGCTCGGCTTCGTCGGCTCGGTGTCGATGGTCCGCTTCGCCGTCCGGGAGAAGCCGTGACGGCCGTCCGGTCGACCGTGTTGTCGGCCGCGAACTGGCTGGACGGGGTGACCCTCGGGACCGTCGCCGACTGGCTGGGCGCGACCAGCCTGATCGCCGGTGCGTTGCTGAGCCTGGCCGCCGCGATCGGGGTGGTGCGCTTCCCGGACGCGCCGACCCGGATGCACGCGGCCACCAAGCCGCAGGTGCTCGGCGTCCTGCTCCTGCTGCTGGGGGTCGGGCTGCGGCTGCGGACCGTCTCCGACATCGGGATGATCGCGCTGGTCGGGGTCTTCCAGTTGGCCACCGCGCCGGTCGCCGCGCAGATGATCGGTCGGGCGGCGTACCGCAGCGGACGACTGGACCGGCAACTGCTGGAGGCCGACGACCTCGCCGACCGGTGACACGCCGGATTTCGGACGGAGCGATCAATCCGGCACCTTGCGTCTTGCCCGCCAGGGCCCGGCCCAGCAACCTCTCGCAATGACGGACATCGATCAAATGGCCGTCCGCCGGCCACCCGTGCACCCACGGTCGGCCGGTGCTCGCCCCCGAACCGGGAGGACCCATGAGACCCCGCACCCTCCGTACCGCCGGGCTAGCCGCGGTCGTCGCCACCGCGACGGTCGCCGCGTCGGCCCTCGCGGGCGCGCCCGTGGCCGGTGCCGCACCCATCGCCGCCGCCGTCACCGCGCCCGACATCTCCCTGACCAACGTCAAGGGGCACCTCAACCAGTTCCAGTCGATCGCGACCGCCAACGGTGGCAACCGGGCACACGGCAGACCCGGCTACCTCGCCTCGGTCAACTACGTCCGGGCACAGCTCGACGCCGTCGGCTACACCACCGCCGTCCAGTCGTTCACCTACAACGGCGCCACCGGCTACAACCTGATCGCCGACTGGCCCGGCGGCGACCCGAACGCGGTCGTGATGACCGGGGCGCACCTGGACAGCACCACCGCGGGGCCCGGCATCAACGACAACGGCTCCGGCTCGGCCGCGATCCTGGAGGTGGCGCTCGCCGTCGCCCGGACCGGGTTCGCACCCGACCGGCACCTGCGGTTCGCCTGGTGGGGCGCGGAGGAGTTGGGGCTGCGTGGCTCGCAGTACTACGTCAACAACCTGCCCACCGCCGAGCGCAGCCGGATCAAGCAGTACCTGAACTTCGACATGGTCGGCTCACCCAACGCCGGCTACTTCGTCTACGACGGGGACAACTCCGACGGGGTGGGTTCCGGGCCCGGCCCGGCCGGCTCCGCCCAGATCGAGCAGACCATCCAGGCGTACTTCACCTCGATCGGCGTACCGACCCGGGGCACCGACTTCGACGGACGAAGCGACTACGGCCCGTTCATCAGCGTGGGCATCCCGGCCGGTGGCACCTTCACCGGCGCCGAGGGCACCAAGTCCAGCGCCCAGGCGTCACTCTGGGGCGGCACCGCCGGGCAGGCGTTCGACCCCTGCTACCACCGGTCCTGCGACACGCTCACCAACATCAACGACACCGCGCTGGACCGCAACGCCGACGCGATCGCGTACACCGTCTGGACGCTGGCCCAGGTGGCGACCCCACCGCCCGTCACCACGGTCTACAGCGACACCTTCGAGACCGCCACCGGCTGGACCGTCAACCCGGCAGGTACGGACACCGCCACCGCCGGTCGGTGGGAGCGCGCGGACCCCGCCGCCACCAGCAGCTCCGGTGTCGCCACCCAGCTCGGCACCACCGTCAGCGGCAGTTTCGACCTGGTCACCGGACCGCTCGCGGGCAGCAGCGCGGGGGACCACGACCTCGACGGCGGCGTCAGCACCGTCCAGTCCCCGACGATCACCCTGCCGTCCACCGGCACGCTGACGCTCTCGTTCTCCTGGTACCTGGCCCACCTGAACAACTCCAGCAGCGCCGACTACCTGCGGGTACGCGTGGTCGGCAGTAGCACGCTCACCGCGCTCACCGCGCTCACCGCGACCGGCGCGGCCACCAACCGGGCCGCCTCCTGGCAGAGCGGCGGCGCGGACATCTCGGCCCTACGCGGACAGACCGTCCGGATCGTGATCGACGCCGCCGACGCCAGCACCGCCAGCCTGGTCGAGGCCGCCGTCGACGACGTCCGCATCGTGCAAAACTGACCGCCCGGGTGTAAGGAAGGGCCCCCTGCTAACGCCTCCGGTATAGCAGGGGTCCCCTCCTAACATCCGAACAGCGGCATGCCCGAAGAGCGAGGTCCACCGGGGTCAGATGGTCGTTCACGACTCGACCCGATGCGCATCCTGTGGCACCTGGACCACCCGCATCCCGCCGACGTCTACGCCGCCCGCCCGCACCATCGCCGCTGGACCGATCGGCAAGAGCGTGGCAGTGCAGCTCTCCGACACGCCGTGCGCACAGCAGCTGCACTGCCACGCACCCCGAGCACCCCACACCCCGCGGCCGCACGCCGCACACCGAGCAGGCCCGACGGCGGCGTGCCACGCGGTCGGGACAGTGCCTCCACAGCCCGCGAGCCGGGCGTCCCCGCCGGTAGAATGAGGGGATGATCGACTCTTCTGCCCAGGAGGGCAGCAGTAGCCAGCCGGGTAAGCCCCGGCATCCACACGACCCGACGACCCCGGGAGCCCTGAGCGTCCCGTGTTGATCACCGTCGGTCTCGTACTGATCATCGTTCTGACCATCGCGACGGGCTACTTCGTCGCGCAGGAGTTCGGCTACGTCGCGGTCGACCGGGGCAAGCTCAAGCAGAGTGCCGACGAGGGCGACCAGGCGTCCGTCCGCGCCCTGGAGGTCACCGGACGGCTGTCGTTCATGCTCTCCGGCGCGCAGCTCGGCATCACCGTCACCACGCTGCTGGTCGGCTACCTCGCCGAGCCCTATCTCGGCGCCGGCCTGGCCGAGCTGCTCGGCGTCTCCGGCGTCTCCACCGCGGTCAGCCTCCCGCTGTCGGTCGCCCTGGCCCTGGTCATCGCGACCGTGGTGCAGATGGTGGTCGGCGAGCTGGCCCCCAAGAACCTGGCCATCGCCCGGCCCGAGTCGGTGGCCCGGGCGCTGTCCCGTTCCACCCTGGTCTACCTGGCCGTCGCCGGGCCGCTCATCAAACTGTTCGACCGGGCCGCGGTACGGCTGCTGCGCCGGGTCGGCATCGAACCGATCGAGGAACTGCCCAGCGGTGCCACGCCGGAGGACCTGGAGCAGATCATCGCCGAGTCCCGGCAGGGCGGACATCTCGACGCCGAGATGTCCGAGTTGCTGGACCGGGGGCTCGATTTCCGTCAACTGACCGCCGGCGAGGCCATGGTGCCCCGGGTCGACGTGCACACCGTCCTGGCCCACGAGCCGGTCAGCCGGGTGGTCGAGCTGCTCGACACCGGGCGTTCCCGCTTCCCGGTACGCGGCACCGAGGGCGTCGACGACCTGGTCGGCGTGATCGGCATCGCCGACGTACTCGGGGTGCCTCCGGCACGGCGTGCCACCACCCCGGTCAGTACGGTCGCCGGCGCACCGCTGCTCGTACCCGAGACGTTGCCGTTGCCCATCGTCCTGGACCGGCTCCGGTCCGGACACCGGCAGCTCGCCTGCGTGGTCGACGAGTACGGCGGCTTCGCGGGCGTCATCACGCTGGAGGACATCGCCGAGGAACTGGTCGGCCCGATCCGCGACGAGGACGACCCGCCGGAGCGGGCCCCGGCCCGCCAGGAGGACGGCTCGTGGGTGGTGCCGGCCCGCTGGCGCATCGACGAGGTCGCCGACAGCACCGGCATCGCGCTGCCCGAGGGCCCCGAGTACGACACCCTCTCCGGACTGGTGATGCGGGAGCTGGGCCGGGTACCCGAGGTCGGTGACCGCCTGGAGATCCGCCTGCCGGCCGACGGTGACCACGGTCCGGGGCCGCGTGCCCTGGTCGAGGTGCTCGCGGTGGACCGGCACGTGGCCGACTCGGTACGGCTCCAGCTCACCGACGGCCCTGCGGAGGTGGGTGCGTGAGTACCGGATTCGCGCTGATCACCTCGGTGGTCCTGCTGGCGCTCAACGGGTTCTTCGTCGCCGCCGAGTTCGCCTTGGTGGCGAGCAAGCGGTACCGCCTGGAGCAGGCGGCGGCGGGCGGCGGGCGGGCGGCGAAGGCCGCTCTCGACGGCGTACGCGAGCTGTCGCTGATGCTGGCCGGCGCGCAGCTCGGCATCACCCTGTGCACGTTGGGCCTCGGTGCGCTGGCCGAGCCGGCGATCGAACGGCTGGTGGGGCCGCTGCTGCACGCCGTCGGCCTGCCGTACGGCGCCAGCCACGTGATCGCGCTGATCTTCGCGCTCAGCCTGGTCACCTTCCTGCACCTGGTGGTCGGTGAGATGGCCCCGAAGTCCTGGGCGATCACCCACCCGGAGCGGTCCGCGCTGCTGCTGGCCCTGCCGTTCCGGGCCTTCGCCCGGGTGTCCCGGCCGGTGCTGTCGGTGCTCAACGCGGTGGCCAACGCGATGCTGCGTCTGTTCAAGGTCAATCCGCAGGACCAGTTGGCCCAGGTGCACGGTCCGGACGAGTTGCGGATGCTGCTGGAGCAGTCGCACGAGCATGGGCTGCTCGGTGCCGCGCAGCACGAGTTGCTGACCAGCATGCTCCAGTTGCAGGCGACCACCGTGGCGCAGGTGATGGAGCCCTTCGACCGGATGGTGACGGTACGCCGGGAGGACCCGGTGGACCGGATCGAGCAGGTCAGCCGGGACAGTGGCCGGTCCCGACTGGCGGTGCTGGACGCCGCCGGTGACGTCTGCGGCCTGGTGCACGTACGGGAGGCGGTGCGCGCGACCGCCGTCCGGCCGGAGGCCCGGGCGGTGGACCTGATGAACGAGGCGATCACCCTGCCGGGCACGGCCAGCGTGACCGAGGCGGTGGCCGTGATGCGGGCCCGCCGCTCGCAGCTCGCGCTGGTCCGCAACGGTGGGGGCCCGGCCCGACCGGTCGGCTTCGTCGCCCTGGAGGACCTGTTGGAGGAGGTCATCGGGGAGTTCGACGACGAGACCGATCCGATCCCGCGTGCGGTACGCCGCCTGAGGTAGGAGCGACACGGATGCGGCTGACGGGGATCTCACCGGAGTCGGGCGGTACGGGCCTGACGGTGCAGACCGCGTTGGCCAATCCGAGCACCCGTCCCGGTCTGCGCCTGCCGGGGCGGGTGAACCTGATCGCCGGTGCGGTCGACGTGCCGGTCCTCCATGTCCGGCTCGGCCTGGTCAGCTCGGTCGAGCCGGACGACCCGGAGGCACCTCGACGGCTGGTGCAGTTCCACCAGGCGCAGGTGGCCGACGCGTTGGTGCTGCGGGCCGGTCGGGCGCGGTCGATCCCGTTCGAGTTCCCGCTGCCGTGGGAGACGCCGGTGACCACGTACGGCGGGGTGCCGCTGCTCAGCCTGCGGATGGGTCTGCGTACCGAGGTGGCGATCGACCCGGCGCTGGACCAGGGCGCCATGGTGCCGATCTTCGTCCACCCGCTGCCCACCCAGCAGCACGTCCTGGCGGCGCTGGACACGCTCGGGTTCAGCGTGCGCCAGTCGGGGCTGGTCGACGGGCGGCTGCCCGGGGTGGAGCAGGCCCTGCCGCTGCACCAGCGGTGGGGTTTCTGGGTGGGGCCGCTCTATGCCGGGCCGATCACCGAGCTTGAGGTGATCTTCGTGGCCAACTCCGCCGGTCTCGAGGTGATCCTCTGGTGCGACCGCCGGCTGGCACTGGCCGGGATCACCCACACCAGCATCAGCCGGTTCCGGATCTGGCACGTCGGCGCCGATCAGCGCGACTGGATCTCCGTCGTGGACGGCTGGCTGCGCGAGACGATCAACCGGCACGCGGCAGCGGCGGCGCAGGCCGACTGGTCGGCCACTATCAGCGAGTCCGCTCACGTCAGCCGCCCGCCCGACCGGCCGATCGCCCCCGGCTTCGGCCTGGGCGGCACGGCCGGCGGCGGGGGTGTCGGTGGCGGCGGTGGAGGCGACGGCACCTGACACCCGCCGCAGTATCCCGCGCACGTTCCCGCGTTTGCGGCACCTCGCGGCCGTCGTTGTAAGGAGGGGTCCCCTGCTATACCTCAGGCGTTAGCAGGGGACCCCTCCTTACAACAACACAACAACACAACAACACAACAACACAACAACACAACAACACACACGAGCCGCAGCCCCGCCCTCAACCCTGCGCGAGCTTGAAACCGAAGCCGAGGAACAGCGCGCCCACGGCGCTGGTCGCCCCGGCCGACAATCGGCGGCGTTGCCTGAACTGGGCGGCCAGGAACGTGCCCGCGAAGATCAACGCGGTCAGGTAGAGCAGGCTGGTCACCTGTGCGATCAGCCCGAGCAGCAGGAAGGACAGTGCCGGCCAGGCATACGTCGGGTCGACGAACTGGATGAAGAACGAGATGAAGAAGAGGATCGCCTTCGGGTTGAGCAGGCTGATCATCATGGCCTTGCGGAACGGGCTGCGCATCTCCGCCGGCCTCGCGGCGTCGATCAGCCGAGGCGTGTCCGGGTCGTTGCGGTCGCGCCAGCGCCGCCAGGCGCCACGCAGCATGGTCACCCCCACATAGCCCAGGTACGCGGCACCTGCGTACTTGATCACGAGGAAGACCGGCGGGTACGCCTTGAGCAGCGAGGCCACTCCGGCGGCGGAGAGGACCATGAGCACCGCGTCGCCGACGAGCACCCCGCCGGCGGCCCGGTACCCGGTGCCCACCCCGCGCCGGGCGGCGGTGGAGAGGACGAAGAGCGAGTTCGGTCCGGGCAGCATGATGATGGCGACGGTGCCCAGCACGTACGTCCAGATGTCGGTGATCCCCAGCACGCCCGACATCATCCGGCCGCGCCGGCTCCCGAGAGAAGCCTTTCCCGCAGCCTGACCTGTGCGTTCGGCCACTCGTCGGCGGTCATCGAGTACTGCACGGTGTCCCGCCACGAGCCGTCCGGCCGCTGCCGGTGTTTGCGCAGCACGCCTTCCCGGGTGGCGCCGAGCCGTGCGATGGCCTGCTGCGAGCGTTCGTTGCGGATATCGGTGTGCCAGACCACCCGGATCGCGCCGAGGTCGTCGAAGGCGCGGCCGAGCAGCAGCAGCTTGGCCTCGGTGTTGATCCCGGTACGCCACCAGGGTCGCCCGAGGTAGGTGTAGCCGATGGCCAGCGATCGCCGGTCCTCGTCGATCTCGTAGTACGAGGTGGAGCCGACGACGGCCCCGGTCACCGCACACCGTTGTGCCCAGGCGACCCGCTCGCCACGGTGCTGGGCGGCCAGCGCCGTGGCGATCTCGTCGCGCAGCGCCTCGGGGTCGGCCGGCTGGGGGACGCCCAGGTGCCGCCAGACCTCCGGGTCGGTGGTGGCCGCGTACATCTCGTCGGTGTGCGACAGGTCCAGCGGTTCCAGCCGGACGTGCGTGCCGTGCAGTTCGGTCGCCTGGTGCCACGGCGTGGCGGCCGGTCGCAGGTACGCCGGCACCGGCGCGGTGACCCCGGCGTCGGGTTGCGGCGGCCCGGCGGTCAGCCGCAGCGGCACCACCCCGGCCCAGTGGGGCAGCGCCAGGTCGGCGGGTTCGTCGCGGACGCCGCCGGTACGCGTGCGGACGGAGACCTCGCGCAGCGGCAGCGCCATCAGGGCGGTCTCGGCCAGTTCCCGTCGGCTCGGCGGGCGGCTCTCCGCCGCACGGCCGGTGCCGGTCTTCTCCATCAGGGCGGTGAAGACCTCGGCCCGCAGGTCGGTGTCGGTGACCAGGTGGGCGGTGCCGTGCGCGATCACCGAGCGGTAGTTGGCGCTGTGGTGGAACTGCGACCGGGCATAGACCAGGCCGTCCAGCAGGGTGACCGCCACACAGACCGGCAGGCCGTCGCCACGGGCGGCGAGCAACGGCCGGCTGCCGGTGGAGCCGTGCAGATAGAGGGTGTCGCCGACGCGGACGTGCAGGGTGGGCAGGACGCGGGGCTCACCGTCCACGGTGAAGGCGAGCGCGCAGTGGTACGCCTCGTCGAGCACCGCGTGCGCGGCGTCGCGGTCGTAGCTCATCCGGTCCCGGGAGCGGCTGGCGGTGGTACGGGCGGTCGGCGTGTACATGCTGCCACCTTTGTTCTAGTACAATCTCTTATTTGTGTCAGCACGCTATCAGGTGACCGGTGCGACGGCCGCCGAGATCTCGGCCAGCGTCGAATCGGGCATCCGCCACGCCGCCCTCGTCCCCGGTGACCCGCTACCGCCGGTCCGCACGCTCGCCGTGGAGCTGGCGGTCAGCCCGGCCACCGTCTCCCGCGCCTACGCCGACCTGCGTCGACGCGGCCTGGTCGTCACCGCCGGCCGGCACGGCACCCGGGTACGCCCCCGCCCGCCGGTGGCCGCCCGCCGCGCCGCCCTGCGCCCACCTCCCGGCCCCGGGCTGCGCGATCTCTCCGCCGGGCAGCCCGACACCCGGCTGCTGCCCCCGCTCGGCCCGCACCTGGCCCGGCTGGCCGAATCCGCCGGTACGCCGGTCGGCTACCCCGACGTCGGCGTGCTGCCGGAGGTCGCCGAGGCGGCCCGGGAACGACTGGCCGCCGACGGGATCCCGCCGGCCGAGGTGACTCTCACCGGCGGCGCGCTGGACGGCATCGAGCGCCTGCTCGGCGCGCACCTGCGTCCCGGTGACGCGGTGGCCGTCGAGGACCCGGGCTGGGCCAGCCTGCTCGACCTGATCGCCGCGTTGGGGATGCGGCCGATCGGCGTACCGGTCGACGACGACGGGCCGATGGTCGCCGGGGTGGCCGCCGCGCTGGCCGCCGGAGCACGGGCGCTGGTGGTGACCAGCCGGGCGCAGAACCCCACCGGCGCGGCCGTCTCCGCCGACCGGGCCGCCGCGCTGCGCGCCCTGCTCGCCGAGTACGCCGACCTGCTGCTGATCGAGGACGACCACGCCGCCGAACTGGCCCGGGTGCCGCTGCACCCGCTGGCCGGCGCGACCGCCAGTTGGGCCTTCCTCCGCTCGGTGAGCAAACCGTTCGGCCCCGACCTGCGGCTGGCCGTGCTGGCCGGGGACGAGACCACGGTGGCCCGGGTGGCCGGACGGGCCCGCGTCGGCGCCGGTTGGGTCTCCACCGTGCTGCAACGCCTGGTGCTCTCGCTCTGGCACGACCCGGCGGTGACCGCCTCGGTCGCGCGGGCCGCCGACAGCTACGAACGGCGGCGCGACGGGTTGATCGCCGCCCTGGCCGCCCGTGGCCTGCCCGCCCACGGGCGCAGCGGCATCAACGTGTGGCTGCCGGTGGCCGACGAGACCCTCGCCGCAACCGTGCTGCGGGACGCCGGCTGGCTGGCCGCCCCGGGCGCGCTCTACCGCATCGCCGGTCCGCCCGCGTTGCGGATCACCGTCAGCGCGCTGGACGAGGAGGACCTACCGGCGCTGGCCGACGCGCTGGCCCGGGCGGCACGCCCTGCCGCACCCGCCGGGTTCAGTGCCTGACCGATCTGCCCGTGACCTGCCCGTACGGCCGAACTGCCGGCCTTGTTCGCGTGGCCCGCGCCACACCGGGTAGAACAGTCGCCATGGCCGACACCGACACCGCACCGGGCGCCCAACGGTTCATCCCGCCGCGCGCCGACACGCTCGACGACCTGCGCGCCGCCGCTGCCGGCTGCCGGGGCTGCGAGCTGTACCGCGACGCCTCGCAGACCGTCTTCGGTCGGGGCGACGCCGGAGCCCGGGTGGTCTTCGTCGGCGAGCAGCCCGGCGACCTGGAGGACCAGAAGGGACTGCCCTTCGTCGGCCCGGCGGGTCGGCTGCTCCGCAGGGCGGTCGACGACGCGGGGCTGGACCCTCGGCAGATCTATCTCACCAACGCGGTGAAGCACTTCCGCTTCGAGCTGCGCGGCAAGCGGCGCATCCACCAGACGCCGGACCGGGTGCACATCACCGCCTGCCGGCCCTGGCTGGTCGCCGAGTTCGCCCGCCTGCACCCGGAGATCGTGGTGGTGCTCGGGGCGACCGCCGCGAAGGCGCTGCTCGGCCCGACGTTCCGGGTCACCCGCCAGCGTGGCGAACTGCTGCCCTGGCCGGCCGCCGCGCAGCATCCCGAGGACTTCCAGCGGGTCCCGGTGGACAGCGCCGGGCACACCGCCGACGCCCCCGCCGCCCGGCTGCTGGCCACCATCCACCCGTCGGCGGTGCTGCGCGCCGACAACCAGGACGTCGCCTACGACGGCCTCGTCGCCGACCTGAAGGTGGCGGCCCGCGCACTCACCCGGTGACCGTCCGGCGGTGCCACACTTGCCGCCATGCGCCCGCATCTGCACGAACGCGACCGCGACGAGTCCCCGGTGACCTCACCGGCGCCCGTCGACGTCGCGTCGCTCCAGCGGCGTACCCTGCGCCTGCTCTGCGGTACCCAGGTGCTCGGCGGGATCGGGGTGACCATCGGCTTCGCCGTCGGGGCGCTGCTCGTCGCCGAGCTCGCCGGCACCGCCGCGGCCGGTCTGGCGCAGAGCGCCGCCGTGGTCGGCGGTGCGCTACTGGCCGTACCGATCACCCGGATCATCACCGGGCACGGTCGCCGGCCGGGCCTGGCCGTCGCGTACTGCGTCGGCGCGCTGGGCGGGACGCTGATCGTGGTGGCCGCGGCGACCGGGTGGATCCCGCTGCTCTTCCTCGGCATGTTGCTGTTCGGCGGCGGGTCCGCGGCCAACCTCCAGGCCCGCTACGCCGCCGTCGACCTGGCCGCCCCGGCCCACCGCGCCCGGCACCTGTCGCTGGTCGTCTGGGCCACCACCGTCGGCGCGGTGGCCGCCCCGAACTTCGCCGCGCTGGCCGACCGCGTCACCGGTGGGTGGGGGCTGCCGGCGCTGTCCGGACCGTTCGCGTTCAGCGCCGTCGCGTTCGTGCTCGCCGCCGGCGTACTCCTGGTGCGGTTGCGGCCCGACCCGCTGCTGACCGCACGCCGTCTCGCGGCGGCGGTCCCCGACGGTCCCGGTGGGGATGTCGCCGTGTCGGCCGGCGAGCGGTCGACACCCGCGCCGCCGCCCTCCGGCGACCCGGTGACGGCCGAGCCCGTGCCGGTGCCGTCGGCCCGGCGCGGTGCGGGGATGCGTGCCGCCTGGTCGGTGGTACGCGCCCGCCCGGCCGCCCGACTCGGCGTGGCCGCCGTGGCCGTCGGCCACCTGGTGATGGTGGCCGTGATGGCGATGACCCCGGTGCACCTGCGCGAGTTCCACCCGGTGGACGAGGTGCTGCCGGTGGTGGGGCTGGTGCTGAGCCTGCACATCGCCGGCATGTACGCGCTCGCCCCGGTGGTCGGCTGGCTCGCCGACCGGCTCGGCCGCCGCGCGGTGATCCTCGGCGGGGTCGGCACGCTGCTGGCCGCCTGCGCGGTCGCCGGCACTGCCGGCCACCACACCCCCCGGCTGGTCGTCGGGCTGGTGCTGCTCGGGCTCGGCTGGTCGGCGACCATGGTGGCCGGCTCCACGCTGCTGTCGGAGTCCGTGCCGGACGCGGTACGCCCCAGCGCCCAGGGCCTGTCCGACCTGCTCATGGGGCTGGCCGGTGCGCTGGCCGGCGCGATCAGCGGGTTTGTCGTGCAGGTGTCGGGATATCCCGTGCTGACCCTGCTGGCGGCGGTCGCGGTCGCCCCCCTGCTGGCGCTAGCGTTGCGGCCGGTGCCGGTGGGCGCACCGGACGAGGAGGACTGATCGACGTGCGGCTGACCGACTTCTGGACGCGGCTGGAGGAGGCGTTCGGCCCCGGGTACGCGGCCAGCATCGCCCGTGACCAGGTGCTGGCGCAGCTCGACGGGCGGACCATCGAGCAGGCGCTCGCGGCCGGTGCCCAGACGCACGTGGTGTGGCGTGCGGTGGTCGCCGCCTATCCCGACCGGGTGCCCGCCCGACTACGCTGAGCAGCCGATTCGTTACTTCCGCGTGTCCCTTGCCGACTCGTACACCTGTTCGGCTATTGTCCACAGCGGGGTGCTCGTCCACAGATCACGGCCCGTCGGCTGGTTTTCTGTCGGACCCAGCGCCTAGCGTGTCCCGCGTGACGCGAAGCTCAGGAAAGACGCCGGCGAAGGCAGGGGTGGCAACGATGGCGGCAGGGCCGGACCGGGAGAAGGCGCTCGACCTTGCTCTCGCTCAGATCGATAAACAGTTCGGCAAGGGCTCGGTGATGCGGCTCGGGGAGCGGCCGATCATCCAGACCGCGGTGATCACCACCGGCTCCATCGCCCTCGACGTCGCGCTCGGCGTGGGCGGCCTGCCCCGGGGCCGGGTCGTCGAGGTCTACGGCCCGGAGAGCAGCGGTAAGACCACGGTCGCCCTGCACGCGGTGGCCAACGCCCAGCGGGCCGGCGGCATCGCCGCGTTCATCGACGCCGAGCACGCGCTCGACCCGGAGTACGCCAAGGCCCTCGGCGTCGACACCGACGCCCTGCTGGTCTCCCAGCCGGACACCGGTGAGCAGGCGCTGGAGATCGTGGACATGCTGGTCCGCTCCGGCGCCATCGACATCATCGTGATCGACTCGGTCGCCGCGCTGGTGCCGCGCGCCGAGATCGAGGGCGAGATGGGCGACAGCCACGTGGGTCTGCAGGCCCGGCTGATGAGCCAGGCGCTGCGGAAGATCACCGGTGTGCTCAACAACACCGGCACCACCGCGATCTTCATCAACCAGCTCCGCGAGAAGATCGGCGTCATGTTCGGCTCGCCCGAGACGACGACGGGTGGTCGGGCGCTGAAGTTCTACGCCTCGGTCCGGCTCGACGTGCGCCGCATCGAGAGCCTCAAGGACGGCACCGACGTGGTCGGTAACCGCACCCGGGTCAAGGTCGTGAAGAACAAGGTGGCCGCGCCGTTCAAGCAGGCCGAGTTCGACATCATGTACGGCAAGGGCATCTCCCGCGAGGGTTCGCTGATCGACGTCGGCGTCGAGCAGGCGATCATCCGCAAGTCCGGCGCCTGGTACACGTACGACGGTGACCAGCTCGGCCAGGGCAAGGAGAAGGCCCGCGAGTTCCTCCGGGAGAACCCGGACGTGGCCGCCGAGATCGAGAAGAAGATCCTGGAGAAGCTCGGCGTCGGGGTCGGTGCGGGCGATGCCGCCGGTGGCCCGGAGCTGCCGCCGGTCGACTTCTGATCTGACTCATGGCTGGACGACGTGCGCGCACGGGGCGGGGCTGGGATGCCAGTCCGCCCCGTGCGGCCGATGGCACCCCTCGCCCCCGTCGAGGTCGCCGCGCCGCCGGTGACGAGTTCGACCCGGCCGCCGGTCCGCCCGACGACGAGACGGGCCCCGGCGCGTCGGCGGTCGAGGAAACGGCGGGCGGTCGACGGACGAACCCGCCCCGGGACGAGGCCGAGATGGCCCGGGAGATCTGCCTGCGGCAGTTGGCGGTGCGTCCGCGCACCCGTGCCGAGTTGGCCGCCGCGCTGGCCCGACGGGGCATCTCCGAGGAGACCGCCGTCGGAGTCCTCGACCGGTACGACGAGGTCGGCATCATCGACGACGCCGCGTTCGCCCGGGCCTGGGTGAGCAGCCGGCACGCCGGCCGTGGGCTGGCCCGCCGGGCGCTCGCCAACGAGCTGCGCCGGCACGGCGTGGACGGTGAGACCGCCAGTGAGGCGCTCGGTGAGTTGGACGAGACCACCGAGGCGGAGACCGCGCGGGCCCTGGTGGAGCGCAAGCTGCGGACGGCCCGAGGTGAGCCGGACGCGGTGTTCCGGCGACTGGTCGGCATGCTGGCCCGCAAGGGTTACCCCCCGGGCGTGGCGATCCGGGCGGTGAAGGACGCCCTGGCGGCGCAGAGCGCCGAGGCGGCCGAGTTCGCCGAGCGACTCGACGCGGACGCCTTGATCGACGCCGAGGGGGACGCTGCGGGCGGTCCGGGCGGTCCGGGCGACTGACCGGAGGTTCGCTCGGACATCGGTGGCGTTTGTCCGCTCACGTCCGACTCTTCAGTGGCTCAGGGTGACTGAGCGACTTCTCTCCGTCCGGGTGGTTTGATCATGACTTCTTGACCGGAGGGCGTTGGAGTCCTAGCCTCGCCATAAAGGCTCACATTGCCCGACCGGCGCAGGCTAAGCGCACAACATAGATCTCGTAACAGAACAGCATCACTTTGGCCGGTTTCGCCGGCTGCATACGTCGACCGGACAGGCCGGTCCGGATCGGCGTGACAACTGCACCCGGCCCGCCGACGGTCCCCGTGACCTCGTCGGCGGAGGAAGCCATCCCACGGCCAGGCGCTCCGGTCGGGCGTCCAGAGCCGTAGGAGCGTGTCCACCGGCATGCTGCTGCGGCGCGACGTTCAGGGGAGGCGCGCCATGTCGAGGCGGTACGGGTCCATCGGGTGGCCGGCATGAGCGGGGGAGCGGGCGCACCCGCCGAGGCGGGGGCCACCGACGACGGTGAGCAGAGTCCGGGGTCGCCGGGGAAGCCGACGCCCCGCGTCGCGGCGACCGGTGACGCAGCCCGGGGGGCCGCCGGATGAGGGGCCTGGACGTGGTGCTCCTGGTCGCCGTCCTGTTGCTGACCGTGGTCGTGCTCGGTGCGGCCTTCCTCGGGTTGCGGGTGCTGCGCGGCATGCAGTCACGCCCCGCGCCGGAGGATCCCGCCTACATCGCGGAGAAGGACCGTCGGGAGCAGTCGCTGGCGGCGTTGCGGACCGCCGCCGACGAGGTGAACAGCACCATCGACGTGGCCAAGTCGGCGGCGTCCGCCGCGCGCGCCGAGGCGGCGGGGGCCAAGGCGGAGGCGAAGTCGGCCCGAGCGGAGGCCCGCCGGGTGCTCGACGACGCCCGCGCCGAGGCGGACGCCGTACTGGAACGGGCGCACAAGCAGGCCGAGGCGGACGCCGAACAGTTGCGGACGGCGGCCCGGCGCAGCGGTGAGCGGGAGGTGGCGGTGCTCGCCGCGACCACCCGGGAACAGGCCGCCGAGGTCGAGCGGCGGGCGACCCGGATGGACGAGCGGGAGCGGCTGCACACCGAGGAGGTGGAGCGGCTCGCCGAGCGGGAGCGCCAGCTCACCGCCGCGAATGCGGCGTTGGCGGCTCGTGAGGCGGCGCTGGCGGTCCGGGAGACGGAGCTGACCGAGGCGGAGAACCAGCGGCGTCGGGAGCTGGAACGGGTGGCCGGACTGACCGCCGACGCGGCCCGGACCGAGCTGGTCGAGGCGATCGAGACCCAGGCCAAGCGGGAGGCCGCGCTGCTGGTGCGGGACATCGAGTCCGACGCCCGGTCGACGGCCGAGCAGCGGGCCCGGCACATCGTGGTCGACGCGATCCAGCGGGTGGCCAGCGAACAGACCGCGGAGAGCGTGGTCAGTGTGCTGCACCTGCCGGGCGACGAGATGAAGGGCCGGATCATCGGCCGGGAGGGCCGCAACATCCGGGCCTTCGAGTCGGTCACCGGCGTCAACCTGATCATCGACGACACCCCCGAGGCGGTGCTGCTCTCCTGCTTCGACCCGGTACGCCGGGAGGTGGGCCGGTTGACCCTGGAGAAGCTGGTGCTCGACGGCCGGATCCACCCGCACCGGATCGAGGAGGTGCACGACCTGGCCCGCCAGGAGGTGGACCAGCTCTGCCGGCGGGCCGCCGAGGACGCCCTCGTGGAGGTCGGGATCACCGAGATCCACGACGAGCTGATCACCCTGCTCGGGCGGCTGCGCTACCGCACCTCGTACGGGCAGAACGTGCTCAAGCACCTGGTGGAGACCGCGCACATCGCCGGGGTGATGGCCGCCGAGCTGCGCCTGGACGTGCCGTTGATCAAGCGCTCGGCGTTCCTGCACGACATCGGCAAGGCGCTCACCCACGAGGTGGAGGGCAGCCACGCCATCATCGGTGCCGACGTGGCCCGCAAGTACGGCGAGAGCGAGGACGTGGTGCACGCCATCGAGGCGCACCACAACGAGGTGCCGCCGCAGACCGTCGAGGCCGTGCTCACCCAGGCCTCCGACGCCTGTTCCGGCGGACGGCCGGGGGCACGGCGGGAGAGCCTTGAGGCGTACGTGAAGCGGCTGGAGCGGATCGAGGAGATCGCGGCCGGCAAGCAGGGTGTGGAGAAGGTCTTCGCCATGCAGGCGGGCCGGGAGATCCGGGTGATGGTCAAGCCCGACGACGTCGACGACATCGGCGCGGCGGTGCTGGCCCGCGACGTGGCCAAGCAGGTCGAGGAAGAGTTGACCTACCCGGGGCAGATCCGGGTGACGGTGGTACGCGAGTCCCGGGTCACCGAGATCGCCCGCTGACGCCGATGGCCGGTCGGTGGCTTCTCGCCTCCGACCGGCCATCCGGTTCGTGTGGTGCTCCTGATCGAGGTCAGGTGGTGGTGCCGGCGACCGCCACGTCCTGGCCGAGACCCGGCTCGGCGCGGTTCGGGGTCGCGTCGTCCTTCGGCGTGTTCTTGATCGCCCGACGGCCCTGGGCGAGGCGGCGCTGGGCGTACTCGGCGAGCTTCGACAGCAGGTAGTTGACGGCGATGTAGATGACGCCGACGACGAAGTACACCTGGATCGGGTTGTCCAGCACCTGGATGACGAAGCTGCTCTTCCGGAGCACCTCCTCGTAGCTGATGATGAAGCCCAGCGAGGTGTCCTTGAAGACCACGACGAGCTGGCTGATCAGCGCCGGGAGCATGATCCGGAACGCCTGCGGCAGCAGGATCATCCGGGTCGCCTGGAACGAGGTCAGACCGATCGCGTCGGCCGCCTCGCGCTGGCCGCCGGGCAGGCCCTCCATGCCGGAGCGGAGGATCTCACCGATGACCACACCGTTGTAGATGGTCAGGCCGATCACCAGGTACCACAGGATGCTGCCCAGGTCCACGCCGAGCACCGGCAGGCCGCTGGCGCAGAAGAAGATCGTGATGACGACCGGCAGTCCCCGGAACACCTCGACGAAGAACTTGGTCACGCCGTTGAGCACCCAGCTCAGCCCGCGTACGGCCAGGGCCACCGGCGGCGCCAGGGTGGTGAAGCGACGGCGCATCAGCGCCTTGAGCTGCACCCGCAGGATGGCGAGCAGGGTGCCGAAGACCAGCGAGCTGACGATGGCCAGCGCGGCGGCGATCAGCGTGGCCTGGAAGCCCTGGCCGAGCTGGGTCCACACCTGGCCGAAGACCTCGTTGCTCGGGTCGATCAGCGGTCCCCACTTCTCCATCGCGAACTGCTCACGCTCGTCGAGCGGCTTGTACACGAGGAAGTAGGCACCGGCGACGGCCGCGACGGCGGCGAGCACGCTGGAGATGATGGTGACCCGACGGGCGCGCGGACCGGGGGCGTCGTAGAGGACCGACATCGTCTGGTTGCTCATCGGGCCACCGCCTGCCGGCGCTCGATCCGGTCCAGCATCAGGCCGAGGGGGACCGTGAGGATCAGGTAGCCCAGGCTGATGCCGATGAAGACGGGGATGATCGGCAGGCCACCCACACTGGTGAGTGCCTGGCCACTGGCGGAGAGGTCTCCGGCGACGCCGAAGAAGCCGGCCAGCGCCGAGTTCTTGATCATGGCGATCAGCACGCTGCCGAGCGGCACGATCGCTCCTTTCCATGCCTGGGGCAGGACGACGAAGCGCAGGTTCTGCGTGAAGGTGAGCCCGATGGCCCGAGCCGCCTCGGCCTGGCCGCTCGACACACCGTTCACACCGCTGCGGACCGCCTCGGCCACGAACGCGGCCGTGTAGACGCTCAGCGCGATGAACGCGAACCGGAAGTACGGGAGGTCGGTGCCCATGCGCTGGAAGATCGCGTCCAGCCCCGGGATCCGGAGGAAGTCGGCGTTGGACCCGAGTGCCGGGAGACCGAACGCCGCGAAGAACATGACAATCGTGAGTGGACAGTTGCGCAGCACCGTGACATACGTTCCGCCGAGCCACCGCAGTGGCGGCACCGGCGAGATCCGCATGACGGCCACGAGAACGCCGAGGATCAACGCCCCCGTGGCCGACAGGATGCAGAGCTGAAGAGTGACAAAGAATCCACTGCGAAAGACGTCGAAATTGTCGACGAGGACGTTCACGAAATCACCCTTCAGCTAAGGGATCAGTAGCGGTCGACGGTCGGGATCTTCGGGTCGGTCGAGTCGACCTTGCCCGCGGTGTTCTTCCAGGCCTCCAGGTAACGGCCGTCGGTGAAGGACGCCTCGAGGGTGTCGTTCAGGAAGGTGCGGAAGTCGTTGTCGCCCTTCTTGAGGCCGATGCCGTACGGCTCCTCGGTGAAGGTCTCACCGGCGAGCTTGAACTGGCCCTCGTTCTGCGACATGTAGCCGGTCAGGATCACGTTGTCCGTGGTGATCGCGTCCACCTGGCCGCCCTTGAGGGCGTCGAGGCACTTGGTGTACACGTCGAAGACGACGAGCTGCTCGGCGACGTTGCTCAGGTACGGCTCGATGTTCTTGGCCGGGGTCGAACCCTGCACCGAGCAGATCTTCTTGGTGGTCGTCTTGAACGAGTCGGGGCCGGTGATCTCGTTCTCGTCGGCCCGGACCAGGATCGTCTGGCCGGCGATGTAGTACGGCCCGGCGAAGTCGATCCGCTCCTTGCGGGTGTCGTTGATCGTGTAGGTCGCGATGACCAGGTCGACCGCCGACTCCTCGATCCGCTGCTCGCGGACGGCGGACGGGGTCTCGACCCACTCGATCTTGCTCGCCGGGATGCCCAGCTCGGCGGCGATGACCTTGCCGACCTCGACGTCGAAGCCCTGCGGGTCGCCGTCGAGGCCCTTGAGGCCGAACAGCGGCTGGTCGAACTTGGTGCCGATCTTGATGGACTGGGCCTTGTTGAGGCGCTCCATCGTGCTGCCGGCGGCGAAGTCCTTGGTCTCGCCGGTGGCGGCGTCGTCGGCGTCGTCCCCGCCGCAGGCGGTCATGCCGAGGGCGAGGGTGGCTGCCGCGGCAACGGCCGCTATGCGCTTAATACGCATTTTTCATCTCCTTCTGCGACAAAGCTCCGCCGCCGGGGGGACGGCGTGCTCGTATTCGGTCGGACTAGTGAGTGAGGATCTTGGAGAGGAAGTCCTTGGCCCGGTCGGTCTTCGGGCTGGCGAAGAACTCGTTCGGGGTGGACTCCTCGACCAGCTTGCCGTCGGCCATGAAGATGACCCGGTTGGCGGCGTGCCTGGCGAAGCCCATCTCGTGGGTCACCACGACCATGGTCATGCCGTCACGGGCCAGCGAGGTCATCACCTCCAGCACCTCGCCGACCATCTCCGGGTCGAGTGCGCTGGTGGGCTCGTCGAAGAGCATCGCCTTGGGCTGCATGGCCAACGCCCGGGCGATCGCGACGCGCTGCTGCTGACCGCCGGAGAGCTGGGCCGGGTACTTGTCGGCCTGGTTGGCGATGCCCACCCGGTCGAGCAGGGCCAGACCCCGCTCGCGGGCCGCCGCCGGCTTCTCCTTGCGCACCTTGACCGGGCCAAGGGTGACGTTCTCGAGGATCGTCTTGTGCGCGAAGAGGTTGAAGGACTGGAACACCATCCCGACCTCGCTGCGCAGCTTCGCCAGGGCCTTGCCCTCGGCCGGCAGCGTCTGGCCGTCGAACGTGATGGTGCCGGAGTTGATCGGCTCAAGTCGGTTGATCGTGCGGCACAGGGTCGACTTGCCGGAGCCGGACGGGCCGATGACCACGACCACCTCACCCCGGTTCACCGACACCGAGACGTCGTCCAGTACATGCAACGGCCCGAACCACTTGTTGACCGAGTCCAGCACGATGAGCGGTTCGCCCGTCGTCACGTCGTCCACCGTCCCCCTCATTGCTTTGAGGGCCGGATGACCCTCGGTTAGCGGCCACTGTAGGCGGGGCGACATGTCGGTAGACAACTCAGTTGGTCACGGAGCGGTAACACCGACCCGGATCCTGACCTGAAGTCCGAAATTGCCTGTGAGCGCTGGTGCTCACACCGAGTGACGGAGATCATGGGGCTATGACCGAGGCAGTGCGGCTGACGCGGTACGCCCGTGGCGGCGGATGTGCGTGCAAGATCCCACCCGGCGAGCTGGAGGCGATGGTGGCCGGGCTCGGTCCCGCCGCCGGCGCGGCCGACCTGCTGGTCGGGCTCGATCACGGCGACGACGCGGCGGTTGTCCGGCTGGACGAGCGGACCGGCGTGGTGACCACCGCCGACTTCTTCACCCCGGTGGTCGACGACGCGTACGACTGGGGCCGGATCGCCGCCGCCAACGCACTCTCCGACGTGTACGCGATGGGCGGCACCCCGTTGGTGGCGCTCAACCTGCTCTGCTGGCCCCGTGACGTACTGCCACTGGAACTGGCCCGCGAGGTGCTGCGCGGTGGCCGGGACGTGGCCCAGGAGGCCGGCTGCCACCTGGCCGGCGGGCACAGCGTGGACGACGACGGTCCCAAGTACGGGCTGGCCGTCACCGGCCTGGTCCGGCCGGAGGAGCTGATCACCCTCGACGGCGGGCGGGCCGGACTACCGCTCTCGCTGACCAAACCGCTCGGTGTCGGCGTGCTCAACACCCGGCACAAGAACACCGGGGAGAACTTCCCCGAGGCGGTCGCCGCGATGACCACGCTCAACCGGGATGCGGCCCGGGCGGCGGTCGCGGCCGGCGTGCGCTGCGGCACCGACGTGACCGGATTCGGTCTGCTCGGCCACGCGTCGAAACTGGCCCGGGCCAGCGAACTCACCGTGGTGATCGACACTGCCCGGGTGCCCTATCTGGCCGGCGCCTCGGAAGCGGTGCGGGACGGGTATGTCAGCGGCGGCTCCCGCCGCAACCTCGAATGGGTGACCCCGTGGACCGACTTCGGCGCCGTCGGTGAGGCCGAGCGGCTGCTGCTGGCCGACGCGCAGACCTCGGGCGGCCTGCTGGTGGCCGGCGAGGTGCCGGGCGCCCCGGTGATCGGCGAACTGCGACCGCGCAGCGAACACCGGATCGTCCTGCGCTGACGGTCGTCCTGCGCGGGCCTCGGGTAGAGCCCTGGATCGTTCCGCACCACTGACCCGCGTGGGGCACCGGATGGCGCTGCGCCGACCCGGCGAGCCGTTGCGTGGGAGCGCGGACCATACCCGATAAACTGTCACCTTCCCGCTACGTCGAGCGATGTGACGTCGGGAAATTTTGCCCAGAATGGTCACAGACCGGTAACTTGCCCCCGGCTTGGGGCAAATGCCCCCCACCATCGTCAGTAAGGCCCGATCCGGAGGCCGGTGGAACGAGCACAGCGAGGAGGCGGCATGACCGAGCTGTGGAACTGGAGAATCGACCAGGTGCGACCGGTGGAGGTCTACCCGGCACTGGCCGAGGCGCTCGGTCGGGTGGTCATGCCCCTGGCCGTGGCCGACCCGACCCGGTTGCCAACGTACGCGGTGATCTGCGACGTGTGGCAGGCGCCGGGGGAGTTCGCCACGATCGTGGACAGTTACGGCGTACCCGACGGGTTGCCCGAACTGCCCAGCGTCGCGGCGCTGGCCCGGCTGCTCGACCGCAACTGCCTGCTGCGCGACGACACGCTCGACGAGACCCGGCACCTGCTGGTCGCACCCGACGGGAGCATCCGTCCGGTGCACTTCGACGTGCGGGAGACCGACGACGGTGAGGTGCTCAGCGAGCGCCGCCTCTGCACCGAGGCCGACTCGCGCTGTCGGGGCTGGTCCCGGTGCCACCGCTCGCGGTGGACCCCGGACTCGGTGAACCCCGCCCTCGCCGCCGCCTGAGGTGTAAGGAAGGGCCCCTTCTTAACGCCTCGTGCAGAGCACGGGCCCCCTCTTAACGGCGCGAGCCGCCAAGACGAGGGTTGCTGTTAACAAGGGTCCCTTCCTCTACCGCAGGCGTTAACAAGGTGCCCTTCCTTGCACTGAGACGGCACCGAGGGTGCGCGTCAGCTCGGGCGGGCGCCGCGGACCACGAGTTCGTCGAGCAGCGTGCGGGTGGCAGCGGCGACCGCGGCCACCGCGGCGTCGAACGCGGCGGCGTTGTGCGCCGCCGGCGCGCGGAATCCGGAGATCTTCCGGACGTACTGCAACGCCGCGGCCTCCACGTCCGCGTCGGTCACCTGTGGGGTGTACGGCTCACGCAGGGTCTTGATGCTTCGGCACACGGCTCCTCCTCGTTCCGCCCCGTTACACGGGTCCGGCTACGCTTTGCACGTCATGACTACCGCAGCGGCGGGCGGCCCGCGCACCTACCAGGTGCGCACCTACGGCTGCCAGATGAACGTGCACGACTCCGAGCGCATTTCCGGCCTGCTCGAACAGGCGGGATACATCCGCGCGGGCGAGGCCGACGACACCCCGGACGTGGTGGTGTTCAACACCTGCGCGGTCCGCGAGAACGCCGACAACCGACTGTACGGCAACCTCGGGCACCTGCGGCCGGTCAAGGACCGGCACCCCGGGATGCAGATCGCGGTCGGCGGCTGCCTGGCGCAGAAGGACCGCGGCGACATCGTCCGCAAGGCGCCCTGGGTCGACGTGGTCTTCGGCACCCACAACATCGGTTCGCTGCCGGTGCTGCTGGAGCGGGCCCGGCACAACTCGGCCGCCGAGGTGGAGATCCTCGAAGCCCTCGACGTGTTCCCGTCGACGCTGCCGACCCGCCGCGAGTCCACGTACGCGGGGTGGGTGTCGATCTCGGTGGGGTGCAACAACAGCTGCACCTTCTGCATCGTGCCGTCGTTGCGGGGCCGGGAGAAGGACCGCCGTCCCGGCGACATCCTCAGCGAGGTGCGGGCGCTCGTGGACGAGGGCGTGCTGGAGGTGACGCTGCTCGGGCAGAACGTCAACTCGTACGGCGTGGAGTTCGGCGACCGGTACGCCTTCGGCAAGCTGCTGCGCGCCTGTGGGGAGATCGACGGGCTGGAGCGGGTCCGGTTCACCAGCCCGCATCCGAAGGACTTCACCGACGACGTGATCGCCGCGATGGCCGAGACGCCGAACGTCTGCCACTCGCTGCACATGCCGTTGCAGTCCGGCTCCGACGAGGTGCTGCGCGCGATGCGCCGGTCGTACCGGTCGGAGAGATACCTGGGGATCATCGAGAAGGTCCGCACCGCGATGCCGGACGCGGCGATCACCACGGACATCATCGTCGGTTTCCCCGGCGAGACCGAGGCGGACTTCGTGCGCACGCTGGAGGTGGTCCGCGAGGCGCGGTTCTCCTCCGCCTTCACGTTCCAGTACTCGAAACGCCCCGGCACGCCCGCCGCGACGATGGACGGCCAACTGCCCAAGCAGGTGGTGCAGGAACGGTACGAGCGGTTGATCGCCTGCGTGGAGGAGATCACCTGGGCGGAGAACCGCAAGCTGGTCGGCGAGACCGTCGAGGTGCTGGTCGCCGTCGGGGAGGGCCGCAAGGACGACCGCACCGGCCGGATGTCGGGCCGGGCCCGCGACGGCCGCCTGGTGCACTTCGCGACGGGCACGGTCGAGGCGGGCTCGATCCGGCCGGGCGACATCGTGCACACCACGATCACCTACGCCGCCCCGCACCATCTCAACGCCGACGGGGAGCCGGTGTCGCACCGGCGGACCCGGGCCGGTGACGCGGCCGAGGCGGGACGCGCGCCGCGTACCCCCGGGGTGTTGCTCGGGTTGCCGTCGGTCGGCGCGCCGACCGTGGTGCCCGCGCCGACCAGCGGCTGCGCCGTCGCGACCTGAGAGCCGGTCGGGGCCCGGCGTGCCGCGCCCCGACCGACCCGCGCGGTCAGACCGAGATCCGTCCGGCGCCCGCGCCGCCCGTCACGATCGACTTGACGTTGCTCGGCGTGTCCAGGGTGTACGCGTACGGGATGCCGGCCACGCTGCCGCCGCTCTGCCCGCCGCCCGAGTTCACGAAGTGGTTGTTGCGCGCCACCAGTGAACCGGGGCCGGAGTCGCCTTCACCACGGTGGAACGGGTCGGGGGTGTTCTCGAAGTAGTTGCCCTCGACCAGCACACCGGCGTTCATCGTGGACGCCACGCCGTAGCCGCGTACGTTGCTGTAGAAGTTGTTGTAGACGTGCACCGGGTTGCCGAAGCGGACCCGGGGGTTGCGCTGGTTGCTGCCGTCGAACCAGTTGTGGTGGTACGACACCCGCAGCTTGCCGACGTCCTGGCCGGCGTTGTTGTCGCTGTGTCCGAGCAGCATCGTCTTGTCGTGGCTGAACACCCGGTTCCACGACACGGTGATGAAGTCGGAGCCGCGCTTGATGTCGACGGCGCCGTCGTACCCGGCGCTGAAGGTGTTGTGGTCGACCCAGATGTTCGTGGCCGACTGCTCGATGTTGATCGCGTCGTCGCCCCAGTTCCGGAACGTCAGGTTCCGGATGATGACGTTGCGGTCACCGTTGATGGTGAAGCCACAACCGGCGATCGTCGCGCCCGCGTTGCCGAGGATGGTCTTGTTGGACCGGACCCGCAGCATCCCCGAGCAGTTGATGGTGCCGGAGACCCGGATCACCGCCGCGCTGCTGGAGCCGAGCGCGCTGGTCAGCGCCGAGGCGGTGGTGACCGTGGTGGTGCCGGCGCTGCCGCCGCCGCTGGTGCCGCCGTTCTGGGTGGCCCAGCCGACCAGTCCGGTCTGCGGGCCGGGGTTCGGCGGGGGAGTGGTGCCACCACCGAGCCGGACCAGTTGCCACCGCTGGTTGGCGCCGTCGATGTCGGCGTACTGCGAGACGATCCCACCGTCGGCGGTGGACCACTGCCACACTTCGAGGGCCTTGTTGCTGTGCCGGCTGACGAACCGGACGTCGCCGTTGGCGGAGTCGACGAGGCGGAAGTGCTGCTTGGTGTCGCTGCTGGCGGTGACCTGGGTGACCTGCGCGCCGTCGTTGGAGTTGGGGATGCTGACGACCTTGCCGGAGTGCCGGTTCCGGAGCTGGTAGTAGCCGCTGCCCACGTCGACGAACTGGAACTGCTGGTTGTTGCCGTCGGCGCGGGTGAACTGCCGGATCTCGCCGCCGTCGGCGGTGGACCAGTTCCACAGGTCCATCGCCTTGCCGCTGTTGCGGTTCACGAACACGTAGTACGCACTGGTGTCGACGGTCGCCGCCGTGGCGGGGGCGGCCGTCACCGCGACGAGCGCCGTGGGCAGCGCGACCGCCGTGGCGGCCAGCGCCGCGAGTCGCCGGGTCAGGCGACGCGTGACGAATGCAAGCACGGAGATTTCTCCTCATCCTCGGGTACGCGGAACGGGCCGGACGACGCGTGGTGTTCGCGGACCGACTGTCGCTGCCCGGACGCGTCCGCGATGCGGCCCGCCACGTTCGGGTGCCGGTGGTGCGTCCCGTGGCGCTGGCCTCGATGCGTCATCCGGTCGGCAGGGGTTACGCCCCGGCGCCGGTGACTGCCCTGCCCAGTGGCAGCGGTGCCGTGGCGGTCGCGGAGTGCGGCCTGCCGTCGGACGAAGTGGGTCGGAGTGGCTCGGCGTGTCTGGCCCCGGAGGGCAAACGCTTTCCCCAGATAACCATAGAATCAACTCGATGTAAATGTCGTACGTTCACATCGCCCTGACCAGGAGTTCCGGCAACGGAAAAGCCCCGGCTCCCACACGGGGACCGGGGCTTCGCCAGGTGCGTTCAGCCGGCCTGTTCGGCCAACTGGAGGAACTGCCGCTTGGAGGCGAGCGCCTGCTCGGCCTCCTTGATCCGTCGGGCGTCGCCGGCGGCCTGGGCGCGGGCCAGCCGCTCCTCGGCCTCGGCCACCTGGGACCGCATCTGGGCCAGCAGCGGGTTGTCCTCGCGGGTGGTCCGGCGCCAGGCCGAGTCCATCACCTCGCGGACCTTCTCGTCGATGGTCCGCAGTCGGCGCTCCAGCCCGGCCGCCGCCTCCCGGGGGACCCGGCCGGCCTCGTGCCACTGTGCCTGGATGTCCCGCAGCCGGGCCTGCGCGCCCTTCGGGTCGCCCTCGACGTCGAGTGCCTCGGCCTCGGCGAGCAGCGCCTGCTTGCGCTCCAGGTTGGCGCGCTGTTCGTTGTCACGCGCCGAGAAGACCTCACTGCGCCGGGTGAAGAAGGCGTCCTGCGCGGCCCGGAACCTCTCCCACAGCCGCTGCTCGGCCTCCTTGGAGGCGCGCGGTGCGGCCTTCCACTGGTTCATCAGCTCCTTGAGCTGGTTGGCCGTGGACGCCCAGTCGGTGGAGTCGGAGATCTTCTCGGCCTCGGCGACCAGCTCCTCCTTGACCGTCTGCGCCTGCTTGCGCTGCGAGTCCAGGGAGGCGAAGTGGGCGCCCCGGCGGCGGGTGAAGCCGTCGCGGGCGGCGGCGAACCGCTTCCACAGCTCGCCGTCGGTCTTCTTGTCGACCCCCCGGATGGTCTTCCACTCGTCGAGGATCTCCTTGAGCCGGTCGCCGGCGGTCTTCCAACCGGTCGACTCGGCGGCCAGCTTCTCGGCCTCCTCGACGAGCGTGGTCTTGCGCGCCAGTGCCTCGGTGCGGGCGGCCTCCTTGGCGGCCCGCGCCTCACCGGCCTTCTCCTCGGCCACCGTGGCGAGCTTGTCGAGCCGGGCGGCGAGGGCGTCGATGTCGCCGACCACGTGCGCCTCGGCCAGCGACGCGCGGATGCGCCGGATCGTGCTCAGCGAATGGTTGGCGTCCGCTGCCCCGGAGTTGAGCCGCGCCTCGGTCAGATCCACCTCGGTCACCAGGTCGGCGAAGCGGCGCGCGAAGTGCGCCAACCCCTCCTCCGGTGCCCCTGCCTGCCAGGATCCGACCACCCGCTCGCCCTCGGCGGTCTTGACATAGACGGTGCCGTCCGCGTCCACCCGTCCGAAGGCAGTCCAGTCGCTCATGTGCCCATCCTCGATCTCCCGGTGCCCAGGGAGTCGCCTCCCGGGCCCGCCACGGCGCAGTCAAAGTTCTCCGGGCATTGTCACAGGTCCGCCCCGGTCCGCGTCGAGCGCCTATCGCCGACCGTGACCATACGGTGTCCTAGCCCTCTGTCATCACCGTCCGAACCGGCGTGCCGCTTTTCGCCGAACGGCGTACGGCCGAGGGACCCGCCGGCAGGCCGGGGCGGCCGGTGCGCGACGGTCCCGGACCGGCCGCCCGATACGGTTGCCGGGTGCCACTGGTCGCCGCCGCCGTCTGCCCCCATCCGCCGCTGTTGGTTCCCGAGGTGGCCGGTGCCGCCGCGCCCGAACTGGACGATCTCCGCGTCGCGTGTGACGCCGCCGTCGCCCGATTGCTCGACTCGGGTGCCCGCGACGTGCTGGTGATCGGTGCCGCCGACCGCACCGCCGATCTCGACCCCCCGTTCCGGGGCAGCTTCGCACCCTGGGGCCTGCCATGGGAGGTACGCCTCGGCGACGGTGACCGGGCCGGCACCGACCGCCTGCCGCTCGGCCTGCTCGTCGGCGCCTGGCTACTGAACCGGCAGCCGGTGGCGGCGTCGGGCGGTACGGGCTGGCGGATGTCGACCGTCGCCGCCGACGCGCCGGCCGGGACCTGTGCCGACCTCGGTGCCCGTCTCGTGTCGGACCGACCGTGGGCGCTGCTGGTGATGGGGGACGGGTCGGCCTGCCGGGGTGAGAAGTCCCCTGGTTACGCCGATCCGCGCGCCGAGGCGTACGACGAGACGGTCGGAAGAGCCCTCGCCGCCGTGGACGCCGAGGCGCTGCTCGGCCTGGACCCCGTCCGGTCCACGCAGCTCAGGGTCGCCGGACGGGCGCCCTGGCAGGTGCTCGCCGGCGCGGCGCGGGCGACCGGCGGCGACTGGCGCGGCGAGCTGCGTCACCACAGCGCGCCCTACGGCGTGGCCTACCTGGTGGCGAACTGGGAGCGGGCATGAGTTCCCTGGGCACGGTGGTCGCGGTGGTCGGGCCGACCGCGGCGGGCAAGTCGGCGTTGAGTATCGCGCTGGCGCACGCGCTCGGCGGCGAGGTGGTCAACGCCGACTCGATGCAGCTCTACCGGGGCCTGGACATCGGCACCGCCAAGATCACCGTCGCCGAACGGGAGGGCGTGCCGCACCATCTGCTGGATCTCTGGGCGGTGACCGAGCCGGCCAGCGTCGCCGAGTACCAACGACTGGCCCGCGCGGCGATCGACGACATCCTGGCCCGAGGGCGCGTACCGCTGCTGGTCGGCGGCTCCGGGTTGTACGTGCGGGCGGTGTTGGAGCGGTTCGAGTTCCCCGGCACCGACCCGGCGCTGCGCGAACGCCTGGAGGGCGAACTGGCCGCCGTCGGCCCGGCACCGCTGTACGCGCGGCTGCGCGCCGTCGACCCGGCGGCGGCGGCCGGCATCCTGCCCGGCAACGGCCGGCGGATCGTCCGGGCGCTGGAGGTGATCGAGCTGACCGGCCGGCCCTTCACCGCCGCGTTGCCGGAGCCGACGCCGTATTATCCCGCCCTCCAGGTCGGCGTCGACCTGGACACCGCCCGGCTGGACGAGCGCATCGCGCTCCGGGTGGACCGGATGTGGGCCGACGGCCTGGTCGCCGAGACCCGCGAGCTGGTCGGCCACGGCCTGGCGCAGGGGCGTACGGCCAGCCGGGCGCTCGGGTACCAGCAGGTGCTGCGCTTCCTCGCCGGTGAGCTGACCGAGACCGAGGCGCACGACGAGACGATCCGGGCCACCCGTCGCTTCGTCCGCCGCCAGCGGTCCTGGTTCCGGCGCGACCCGCGCGTCCGCTGGCTCGACTCGACCGATCCGGGACTGATCGAGGCCGCCGTCGGGACGGTCCGCGCCGCTGCGCCATGATGGAAGGCGTGGAGTTCACCAAGGGACACGGCACCGCCAACGACTTCGTGATCCTGCCCGACCCGGACGGCGCGTTCGACCTCACGCCCGAGCTGGTCGCGACGATCTGCGACCGGCGACGCGGCCTCGGCGGGGACGGTGTGCTGCGGGTGGTCCGCGCCGCCAAGCACCCGGACGGCGCCGCCCTGGCCGGCGAGGCCGAGTGGTTCATGGACTACTGGAACTCCGACGGCTCCTTCGCCGAGATGTGCGGCAACGGCACCCGGGTCTTCGTCCGGTACCTGCTGGAGACCGGGCTGGCCGTCCCCGGCGACGGCGACCTGCCGGTGGCCACCCGCGCCGGCGTCGTGCACGCCCGGATCGACGGCGACACCATCGCCGTCCAGATGCGGCGTCCCCGGTTGTACGCCGCCTCGACCGCCGCCCTGGGCGGTCTGGCCCTGCCCGGCACGGCGGTGGACGTCGGCAACCCGCACCTGGTCTGCCCGCTGCCGGCCGGTCTGGACCTCGCCGCCCTGGACCTGACCCGGGCACCCCACGTCGACGAAGACCTCTTCCCGCACGGCGTGAACGTCGAGTTCACCGCCGCCGCTGACGCCGTCGACGGCGGTGACCCGCACGTGCTGATGCGGGTCTACGAGCGCGGCTCGGCCGAGACGCTGTCCTGCGGCACCGGCGCGTGCGCGGTTGCCGCCGTCGCGCTGCACGACGCCGGCCGGGAGACCGGCACCGTCGTGGTCGACGTACCCGGCGGCCGTCTCACGGTGACCGTCGACGAGGACTCCTGCTGGCTCTCCGGCCCCGCCGTCCTGGTGGCCACCGGCACCCTCACCCTCACCTGACCACCCTCGGCACCCCGCCCACGCCGCACCCGTGGGGCCGCGCCGATCATGGAGTTGTGGCTGACGGTATGCCCTCTTCACGTGGGCTTTGTCCGCGCCACAAGTCCATGATCGACGCGAGCCGGCGGTCTCCGGGCAACCCGGCGGTGTGCAGGGCCGGCTAGCGCGGGGTGTCAGGGCCGGGCAACGCCGGGTGTCAGGGGGTGGCGGAGGCGCTGGCGGCGATCTCGGGGAGGTCGGCCGGGCCCGGGTCGGCGACGGGGGGCGGGGTGGCCGCCGGGTTCTGGGCGGCGGCGCGGACGGCGGCGGCCACCGCCGGGGCCACCCGGGAGTCGAAGACGCTGGGCACGATGACCGTGGGGTTGATCTTCTCCTCGCCGACCACGTCGGCGATGGCCCGGGCGGCGGCCAGCGCCATCTCCTCGGTGAACTCCTCGGCGTGCGCGTCGAGCATGCCCCGGAACACGCCCGGGAAGGCGAGCACGTTGTTGATCTGGTTCGGCTGGTCGGAGCGACCGGTGGCGACGACGGCGGCGTGCTTGCGCGCCTCCCGGGGGTCGACCTCCGGGTCCGGGTTGGCCAGCGCGAAGACGATCGAGTCCTTGGCCATGGTGGCGACGTCGTCGCCGGTGAGCAGGTTCGGCGCGCTCACCCCGATGAAGACGTCCGCGCCGTTCAGCGCCCCGGCGAGATCGCCGGAGTAGCCGTCCCGGTTGGTGTTCTCGGCCAGCCACTGCCAGGCCGAGTTGAGGCCGGTCTGGCCGCGGTGCAGAGCGCCCTGCCGGTCGCACGCGATGATGTCGCCGACGCCCCGACGCAGCAGCAGCTTCATGATCGCGGTGCCGGCCGCACCGGCTCCGGAGACCACCACCCGCACGTCGGCGAGCTGCTTGCCCACCACACGCAACGCGTTGGTCAACGCGGCGAGTACGCAGATCGCGGTGCCGTGCTGGTCGTCGTGGAAGACCGGGATGTCCAGCGCCTCGCGCAGTCGCGCCTCGATCTCGAAGCAGCGCGGCGCGGCGATGTCCTCCAGGTTGATCCCGCCGTACGCGGGCGCGATCGCCTTCACGATGGCGACGATCTCGTCGGTGTCCTGGGTGTCCAGCACCACCGGCCAGGCGTCCACGCCACCGAACCGCTTGAACAGCGCCGCCTTGCCCTCCATCACCGGCAGGGAGGCGGCCGGCCCGAGGTTGCCCAGCCCGAGCACGGCCGAACCGTCGCTGACCACGGCGACCGTGTTGCGCTTGATGGTCAACCGCCGGGCGTCGGCCGGGTTCTCCGCGATCGCCTGGCAGACCCGCGCCACCCCCGGGGTGTACGCCCGGGACAGCTCGTCGCGGGTCCGCAGCGCCACCTTCGAGCTGACCTCGATCTTGCCGCCCAGGTGCAGCAGGAAGGTGCGGTCGGAGACCTTGCGCACGTCCACGCCGTCGAGTGCGGTCAGCGCGTCGACGACCTGGTCGGCGTGCCCGGCGTCGGCGGTGTCGCAGGTGAGGTCGACGATCACGTGGGTCGGGTCGGAGTCGACCACGTCAAGTGCGGTGACGATGGCCCCGGCCTCGCCCACGGAGGTGGTCAACCGGCCGATCGAGGACGCATCGGCGGGTACGGCGATCCGGATCGTGATCGAGAATCCGGCACTGGGCAGTCGGGTGGTGGGCACGCGGATCCCCTCCGTCGGCGCTGAACGGCTCGCCCATTTCTACTCGCCCTGCTCGGGAGTCCGGCAGCCGCCCCCGTGTCTGCCCGTTCCCGCGGTGGGCATATAGCAGGTGCACCGGGCGTTGACACATGTCAGGATTGCTCGGTACATGCACAGAACGGACAGGAGAGACGCTTGCGCGACCAGGAGACCCAGGTTCCATTTCCCGACGACGAGCTCGACGCCACCACCGGCCAGTACGAGCTCTCCGAACGGCAGGCATTGCGACGGGTCCCCGGCCTCTCCACCGAGCTGACCGACGTCACCGAGGTCGAGTACCGCCAGCTCCGGCTGGAGCGGGTGGTCCTGGTCGGCGTCTGGACCGAAGGCAGCCAGACCGACGCGGAGAACTCCCTGACCGAGCTGGCCGCGCTGGCCGAGACCGCCGGCTCGCAGGTGCTCGAAGGGCTGATCCAGCGACGCACCCGGCCGGACCCGGCCACCTACATCGGGCGGGGCAAGGTCGACGACCTGGGCTCGGTGGTGCTGTCGGCGGGCGCCGACACGGTCATCTGCGACGGTGAGCTGTCCCCGTCCCAGCTGCGCAACCTGGAGCAGCGCACCAAGGTCAAGGTGGTCGACCGGACGGCGCTGATCCTCGACATCTTCGCCCAGCACGCCAAGAGCAAGGAGGGCCGGGCCCAGGTCGAGCTGGCCCAGCTCGAATACCTCCTGCCCCGCCTGCGGGGTTGGGGCGAGACGCTGTCCCGGCAGACCGGTGGCTCCGGCCGTGGCGGTGGTGCCGGTGGCGGCGTCGGTGTGCGTGGTCCCGGTGAGACCAAGCTGGAGACCGACCGTCGGCGCATCCGCCACCGCATCGCCCGGCTCCGCCGCGAGATCAAGGCCATGCGGACGGTACGCGAGACCAAGCGCGCCCGCCGTTCCCGCAACGCGGTGCCGGCCGTGGCCATCGCCGGTTACACCAACGCCGGCAAGTCGAGCCTGCTCAACCGGCTGACCGGTGCCGGCGTACTGGTCGAGGACGCGCTCTTCGCCACGCTCGACCCGACCACCCGCCGCTCTACCACCGCAGACGGGCGGGTCTACACGCTCTCGGACACGGTCGGTTTCGTCCGGCACCTGCCGCACCAGATCGTCGAGGCGTTCCGCTCGACGCTGGAGGAGGTCGCCGAGGCCGACCTGGTGGTGCACGTGGTCGACGGTGCCCACCCCGACCCGCAGGAGCAGGTCCGGGCCGTGCGCGAGGTGCTCGGCGAGGTCGGCGCCGACCGGCTGCCCGAGCTGTTGGTGGTCAACAAGATCGACGCCGCCGACGAGGAGACCCTGCTGCACCTCAAGCGGCTCTGGCCCGAGGCGATCTTCGTGTCCGCGCACCGTGGTCGCGGCATCGACGACCTGCGGACGGCGATCGAGCAGCGGCTGCCACGCCCGGCGGTGGAGCTGCGGGTGGTGCTGCCGTACGAGCGGGGTGACCTGGTGGCCCGCCTGCACCGACAGGGCGAGGTACTCAGCACCGCGCACCTGCCCGAGGGAACCATGCTGCACGTACGCGTCAACGAGGCGCTCGCTGCCGAACTGACCGCGTACGTCGACGCCTCGCAGGCGGTTCGTGCCGCGCGGTGACCGCCCAGGAGCGTCACCCGAAGGAAACGTGCGCCGTGCGACACTTCCTTCCATGCACCGCACTGTTTCCTCGGTCACGGTTGCGCTCGGCCTGTTCGGGGCCACCGTGGCGGTCACCGGCGTCACTCTCGCCGCACCCGGGTCGTCGCCACCCGCGTACGCGGCATCGCCGGTGACCGATGTCGCCCCGCCGGCCGCATCGACCGACGTGGGGCCGGTGCTCGCCGCCGCGCCGGCGGCGGTGCCGGCGGCCGTCGTGCCGCTCGCGGCGGCGCCCAAGAAGCAGTGTGCGGTCACCGACCCGAGGCTGCGGGAGCTGTCCGGTCTGGTGGTCACCCGTAACGGGTACATCGTGATCAACGACAGCACCGACCAGGACAGCCGCAAGCAGGTCTTCTACCTGAACAAGGACTGCCAGGTCACCCGCGCGGTCCCGTACTCCGGCGCGGGGCCGTTCGACACCGAGGACCTCGCCGTCTCGCCGGACGGCAGGACGTTGTGGATCGCCGACACCGGCGACAACATCACCAGCCGGCAGCGCCGCGAGCGGGTGGCGGTCTGGAGCATGCCGATCAGCGGGAACAAGTCGCCGGTCCTGCACCGGCTGGCGTACCCGGACGGCAAGCCCCGTGACGCCGAGGCGCTGCTGATCGGCAACGACAACCTGCCGCTGATCATCACGAAGGTGACCTCCGGCAAGGCGGAGATCTTCACCGCCGACGGTGCGCTCAAGAGCGGCGACACCGAGCCGGTGCCGATGAAGAAGCTCGGCGACATCGAGCTGCCCAAGACCGACACCGAGAACCCGCTGAGCACGTTCGGGCGGGTGGCGATCACCGGTGCGGCCCGGTCCCCGGACGGTGCCCGGGTGGTGCTGCGCACGTACGCCGACGCCTTCGAGTACGACGTGCAGAACGGCGACCTCGTCGCCGCGCTGACCACCACCACGCCCCGGGTGACCCCGCTGGCCGACCCGTTCGGCGAGGCGATCGCGTACTCGACCGACGGCAAGACCTTCCTGACCGTCTCCGACGCGGGGCATCTCGACGACAACGAGCCGGTCGACATCCTCAGCTACACCCCGTCCACGGAGGGCCCGAAGGACCTGGCCAACGACCCGGACGCGGTGAAGAACGCGGCCGGCCGGTCGTGGTTCGACGGGCTGACCCTGGACGACATCACCTACCTGATCGCCACTGTCGGTGTACTCGGTGCGCTGCTGGTGGGCGCCGGCATCTTCGGCATCCTGCGGGCCCGCAAGCGCCCGACGCCGGCCGCCAAGAGCCGCGACGGCGACGATGACGACGACGACCCGAGCCGCAAGGACGACGCTTTCGGCCCGAAGGACCGTGGTCGGGGCGCGGTGTACGGCGGCGCCCAGTCCGGTGCCGTCTACGGCGGCCCGGCGAAGGGTGGACGGCCGGAGGGCTCGCGGTCGGGAGCGGTCTACGGCGGTGCCCGTCCGGCGGGCGCCAACGGCTCTCGCCCGGCTCAGGGCGGTGGCGTCTACGGCGGTGGTGGCGGTGGCCGCTCCGGCGGCGAGGGTGGCCGGTCGGGTGGCGAGGGCGGACCGGTCTACGGTGGCGGCCGTCCCGGTGGCGGTGGCCGCCCGGCTCAGGGCGGCGGTGGACGCTCCGGCGGCGGTGGGGTCTACGGGGGCGGCGGTGGTCGGGCCGGTGGACCGCCCGGTGGCGGCGGCCGTGGCGGTGGCGGTGCCCCGGGTGGTGGTGGCCGGGCCGGTGGCGCGCCCGGTGGCGGCGGTGGCCGCGCGGGCGGCATGCCCGGCGGTGGGCGGGGCGGACAGTCTGGTGGTGGAGGCCGTGCGGAGCCCCCTCGACGGGGTGGGCCGGGCGGCGAGCCGGACCATCGGGGCCGGCGTTCCGGCCGCTACCGCGAGGACGGCAACGAGCCGTACGGCCAGATGCCGGGCGGCAACTACGGCTACCGGGGCGACCGGTACTGACCCTGGGGGCCAGTACCGGTCGGGTTACGGTCTAGATCCGGCGCAGCACCGCGACCACTCGCCCCATGATCGTGGCGTCGTCACCGGGGATCGGGTCGAAGGCCGGATTCTGCGGCATCAGCCAGACGTGGCCGTCGCGCCGTCGGTAGGTCTTCACGGTCGCCTCGCCGTCCAGCATGGCGGCGACGATCTCGCCGGAGTCAGCGGTCGGCTGCTGCCGGACGACCACCCAGTCGCCGTCGCAGATCGCCGCGTCGAGCATCGAGTCGCCCTTGACCTGGAGCATGAAGACCTCGCCCTCGCCGACCAGCTCACGGGGGAGCGGGAAGACGTCCTCCATCGACTGTTCGGCGAGGATCGGCCCACCGGCGGCGATCCGGCCGAGCATCGGCACGTACGCGGGGGTGGGGCGCTGCGAGCGGGCCAACTCGTCGTCGACGTCGCTGGAGGACCGGACGTCGACCGCGCGGGGGCGATTCGGGTCGCGCCGCAGGAAGCCCTTCTTCTCCAGCTCCTTGAGCTGGTAGGCGACGCTGGACGGGGAGACGAGCCCGACCGCCTCGCCGATCTCCCGCACGCTCGGCGGGTAACCGTGCCGCTCCACCCAGGTGCGGATGAAGTCGAGGATGCGTCGCTGGCGGGCGGTCAGGTCGACCGTCGCCGGGTCGGGGAAACCGCTGACCACCGGCGTCACCGGGCGTACGGCGGGCTGCCCGGAGCGGGCACGGGTGACGCTGCGGCGACGGGCGGCCGGCGGAGCCGCCTCGATGCTCTGCTGCGGGCTCTGCGGCCGGTTGGCCCGGTCCTCGGTCACGTCCGTCCTCCCTGGTCGGCGCTGGGGTGCCTTGGCGGCTCGTGGTGCGCACGGTGATCTGTCGGCCGGTGCGGCGACCATGGTCACCTCCGGCTGTTCATGACCGTATCGGTGAGATCGGTCATTTTCAAACATCTGTACGACCTGTCTCCGCGTGTCGGGGCGGAAAAGCGCGACAGTCGTACGTCCGTTCTGATAAATGGTACGCGTAGTCGAACGTGTGTTCGACCCGGTACGGATTGTCGGTGATCCTGTCCGGTCGGGCGGTAACCCTCGCCACCGGTCCGCGTTGGGCTCTCCGGCTGGGTGGAGAGGGGGTGGCGGATGGGTTGTCGGGTGACGCGCCGGACACGCCGGTCAACTTGACCGCGGATCGCCAGCGACATACGGTCGACCCCTAGATGTAGTAGTCACATTGGCGTAAGTCGCCTACAGGTTGGGTTCGACTACCCACCGCACTTTCCGCACCGCCGAGCCGGCGGCCGTCCTGCGGGCGGCCCCGCCGTCCCTGCGTGCGCCCGGAGGTGGGTGGGAGGCGTACCCGAAGTCGATCAAGGAGGTCGGGCGATGCGGTGTCCGTACTGCCGGCACGCCGACTCCCGGGTGGTCGACTCGCGGGAGGCGGACGACGGTCAGTTGATCCGTCGGCGGCGCTCCTGCCCGGAGTGCGGCAAACGGTTCACCACTGTCGAGGAGGCGGTGCTGGCGGTGGTCAAGCGCAGCGGGGTGACCGAGCCGTTCAGCCGTACGAAGATCATCGGCGGAGTGCGCAAGGCGTGCCAGGGGCGACCGGTCGAGGAGGACTCGATCGCGATCCTGGCGCAGCGGGTCGAGGAGACCATTCGCGCCAAGGGGGCCGCCGAGATCCCGAGCCACGAGGTCGGGCTGGTCATCCTGGGTCCCCTGCGGGACCTGGACGAGGTCGCCTACCTACGGTTCGCCAGCGTCTACCGGTCGTTCGACTCGCTCGCCGACTTCGAGCGGGAGATCGAGACGCTGCGGGCCGCCGCGCGCGCCCGGGAGGGCGACGGGGCCGAGACGGCCCACGCGCAGTGAATGTCTGAGCAGCAGCAGTAGCAGTGACAGTCGGATCACGCGGGGTGCCCGCGTGAGCGAGGGGGCGGATGAGATGTCGGGGGACGGTGTGACAACAAGCAGGTCACGGAACAAGACGAACGCGGGCCTCAAGGTGGAGCGGGTCTGGACCACCGAGGGCGTGCACCCGTACGACGAGGTCGCCTGGGAGCGCCGCGACGTCGTGATGACCAACTGGCGGGACGGCTCGATCAACTTCGAGCAGCGCGGTGTCGAGTACCCGGAGAGTTGGAGCGTCAACGCGGCCAACATCGTGACCACCAAGTACTTCCGGGGCGCGGTGGGCACCCCGGAGCGGGAGTGGTCGCTCAAGCAGCTGATCGACCGGGTGGTCACCACCTACCGCACCGCGGGTGAGGAGTACGGCTACTTCGCCTCCCCGGCCGACGCCGAGATCTTCGCCCACGAGCTGACCTGGATGCTGCTGCACCAGGTGTTCAGCTTCAACTCGCCGGTCTGGTTCAACGTCGGCACGCCGTCGCCGCAGCAGGTCAGCGCCTGTTTCATCCTCGCCGTCGACGACTCGATGGACTCCATCCTCGACTGGTACAAGGAGGAGGGGCTGATCTTCAAGGGCGGCTCCGGCTCCGGCGTCAACCTGTCCCGGATCCGCTCCTCCCGGGAACTGCTCTCCTCCGGCGGCACCGCCTCCGGCCCGGTCAGCTTCATGCGCGGCGCCGACGCGAGCGCCGGCACCATCAAGTCCGGCGGCGCCACCCGGCGAGCGGCCAAGATGGTCATCCTCGACGTCGACCACCCGGACATCGAGGAGTTCGTGGTCACCAAGGCGCGCGAGGAGGACAAGATCCGCGCGCTGCGCGACGCCGGGTTCGACATGGACCTGGGCGGCGCCGACATCGTCAGCGTGCAGTACCAGAACGCCAACAACTCGGTCCGCGTCTCGGACGAGTTCATGGGTGCGGTCGAGCAGGGCGGCGGCTTCGACCTGCGCGGCCGGCTCGACGGCGCGGTGATCGACACCATCGACGCGCAGAAGCTGTTCCGCACCATCTCCCAGGCCGCCTGGGAGTGCGCCGACCCCGGCCTGCAGTACGACGACACCATCAACGACTGGCACACCTGCCCGGAGACCGGCCGGATCACCGCGTCGAACCCGTGCTCGGAGTACCTGCACCTGGACAACTCCTCGTGCAACCTGGCCTCGCTGAACCTGATGAAGTTCCTCCGCGCCGACGGTGGCTTCGAGGTGGAGAAGTTCGTCCGCAGCGTCGAGATGGTCATCACCGCGATGGACATCTCGATCTGCTTCGCCGACTTCCCGACCGAGAAGATCGGCGAGACCACCCGGGCCTACCGGCAGCTCGGCATCGGGTACGCCAACCTGGGCGCCCTGCTGATGGCGTCCGGCCTGCCGTACGACTCGGACCAGGGTCGTTCGCTGTCCGCCGCGATCACCTCGCTGATGACCGGCACGGCGTACCGCCGCTCGGCCGAGCTGGCCGGCATCGTCGGCGCATACGACGGGTACGCCCGCAACGCCGAGCCGCACAAGCGGGTCATGCGCAAGCACGCCGCCGCCAACGACCAGATCAAGCCGGCCGGCACGGTGGCCACCGCGGTGGTCCGCGAGGCCACCAAGCAGTGGACCCAGGGCAACAAGATCGGCGACCGGAACGGCTGGCGGAACTCGCAGGCCAGCGTGCTCGCGCCGACCGGCACCATCGGCCTGATGATGGACTGCGACACCACCGGCGTCGAGCCGGACCTGGCGCTGGTGAAGTTCAAGAAGCTGGTCGGCGGCGGCTCGATGCAGATCGTCAACCAGACCGTGCCCCGTGCCCTGCGCAGCCTCGGCTACCCCGAGGAGCAGGTCGAGGCGATCGTCGAGCACATCTCCGACCAGGGGCACGTGGTGGACGCCCCCGGCCTGAAGCCGGAGCACTACCCGGTCTTCGACTGCGCCATGGGCGAGCGGTCCATCGCCCCGATGGGCCACGTCCGGATGATGGCGGCGGTCCAGCCGTTCATCTCCGGCGCCATCTCCAAGACGGTCAACATGCCGGAGCAGGCCACCGTCGCCGACGTCGAGAAGATCTACTTCGAGGGCTGGAAGCTCGGCCTCAAGGCGCTGGCGATCTACCGGGACAACTGCAAGGTCGGTCAGCCGCTGTCGGTGGCGAAGAAGAAGACCGCTGAGCCGGAGGCGACCGTCACCGCGGTCGAGCCGGTGGTGGAGAAGGTCGTCGAGTACCGCCCGGTGCGCAAGCGGCTGCCGAAGAAGCGCCCCTCGGAGACCATCTCCTTCTCGGTCGGTGGCGCCGAGGGTTACCTCACCGCCTCGTCCTACCCGGACGACGGCCTCGGCGAGGTCTTCCTCAAGATGTCGAAGCAGGGTTCCACCCTGGCCGGGGTGATGGACGCCTTCTCGGTGGCCATCTCGATCGGCCTGCAGTACGGCGTCCCGCTGGAGACGTACGTCAGCAAGTTCACCAACATGCGCTTCGAGCCGGCCGGCATGACCGACGACCCGGACGTGCGGATGGCCGCCTCGGTGATGGACTACATCTTCCGTCGCCTGGCGCTGGACTTCCTGCCCTACGAGCGCCGTGCCGAGATCGGCATCTTCACCGCCAAGGAGCGGGCCGCCCAGCTCGTCGCCGAGGCGGAGGCGGAGGCCAACGGCACGGACCTCACGGCCATGGCCGCGTCCGCCCCGGTCGAGGCCAAGCCGGAGGAGCCGAAGAGCGGCCCGGTCGCCCAGCCGGCTCAGGAACTCGCCGACGCCGCCGCGATCAAGCCGGCACCGTCGGTCGGTTCCAGCACCGAGTTGCTGGAGGCCGTGATCGGCAAGGCCGCCGACGCACCGCTCTGCTTCACCTGCGGTACGAAGATGCGCCCGGCCGGTAGCTGCTACGTCTGCGAGGGCTGCGGCTCCACCAGCGGCTGCAGCTGACGACGAGCACCGAGGAGCCCCGGACGCACACGCGTCCGGGGCTCCTCACGTCCCCCACCCACCCCACCCCACCCACCCCACCCCACCCACCCCACCCCACCCACCCCACCCCACCCAC